>JAYSBF010000062.1:0-18639 GCA_041915545.1 Magnetospirillum sp.
AAGGCCACGGCATCATCCCCACCAACTGCAATCGAAGGCTTTTCCGCTGACATGGTCGCTTTCCTCTGATCCGTGCTCACTCAACTCCACACTGGGAGTGTGTTGCAAGGATCATTGGCACACAGGGGTCTCGATATCGTTATTGTTCGGGAGTGCCATTACAAATTTAGGGCACCGAATGTCCCAGACAGTCCGCAGACCCGTATCTCTAATTAGATCGTCCGAATTCGATCGGAACAACCTGGATAGATGGTATATCTCCAGACAGGTGAAGCGGGCTTTCTCGTTTCTTTGACTAAACTTCTCGAACGCTGCCGCCAATCCAGCCTCAGCCTTGGGCGATGACGGCTCGGCTAAAGAGCTTGGTATGTCCCAGGCATCTGTTACGGTGCGCGTCACCAGTTGAATAGCTGCACCAAGCAACACCATCACTATTGCCAGCGTACCTATGTACCAGGGAGTCAACGGGGTAAATACCCTATCCCGGAACCGCCGAGGTGTTTGGAGTTGCCGAAAATGTTCCTCCCATTTCTGGATCACAGGAATATGCTTACGCGGAAATGCGCGATCCTCGGGACAGTTCTCTAATTCTGACATTCGATTTTGAGCCAATCCGCCAAGCAGTTCGCCAAACTCCCTTTGGTTCATTCTAAGGTGCTCTCGGATGGCACGTAGCCGCTGTCCGTAGGTCTGTTCCATGATGGTCCTCGCAAGATCAAAACTTGCTAAGGGTCACCGTTGATTACTAGGGCTGTCAAGGCGGATGGAAGTGTAACCCATTGATATCGGTATATTATCGGAAATCGATGCATGGGGCGCGAGGTAACCCTCCCAGGAAAAAGAGAGGCGATATCGCAGTACGGGCTCCGATGTCGCGGCCCTACAGTTGTGGCACACAGATCGACCGGGATACTCAGTGCAATTTCGGCTTTTTGCACTCAATGCTCGATTGCAGCTCCCGTTCCGCCCTTCGCACTATTGCGGAAACTCCGTAATTTGCGTAAAATCAGAATCGGTATATGAAGGAGCTTGCCATGACCCGGATCATCTCTGCCTCGGACGCCCAGAAGCGGTTCGGCGAAATGGTGGATATGGCTCTGCGCGAGCCGGTCATGGTCCAGCGCCATGGCCGCGACGTGGTGACCATGATTTCGGTGGATGAGTACAAGCGGCTGCGGCGGCTGGAGCGGGATTCCCTCGCCGCCCATGAGGTGGATGACGACACCGCCCGGCTGATCGCAGCCGCCGAATACAACGCCTGACCCTCTGACCGACTGTGGCGATTCCCCCACCCCGCGTTGGCGCCGTCATCCGCTATGCCTATCTTTGGCGCGAGGAAAAGGAACGTGGCCTGATCGAGGCCCGCAAGGATCGCCCCGCCGCCGTGGTGCTGGCCCACAAGGATGCCGCCACCGGCCAGATCATCACCTTCGTGCTGCCGATCACCCATTCCCCACCCGCCGACCTGTCTGTGGTGGTCGAGATTCCCGCCGATGCCAAGGCCCAGCTTGGCCTTGATGGAGAACGGTCGTGGATTGTCTGCGATGAGATCAACCGTTTCAGTTGGCCGGGCTACGACCTGCGGCCGGTTCCGGGTGCTCGGCCCACTCGTTGGGAATACGGCATGCTGCCTCGCGGTGTTTACGAACAGGCCAAGGCGCTGTTCCTGGACTGCCGGAGGCGTGGGCGAGCAAAGGTGGCCGACCGAGACTGACCTCGCCCGAAGCCTCCCATGAGAAAAGCCGATTTTTCTACTGGGAGCCTTTCTGCCGGGTCTTGAGCGCGACAACCTTGCCGCCCTCCGAGGTGTCGGCGGCCACGGTCATGACGTGTCGGCCCCAGGCCGTCAGAGCCGCCACCTTCTCCTCAAGATAGTCATAGCGATTATAGTGCCGTGCGGTCACGTCGGTTTTGGCGTGGTTCAGCACCCGGCCGATGACGTCATGAGAGATGCGTAATGACGCAAGGCCGCTGGCGACGGTGCGGCGGATATCGTGGAAGGTCCAGTCGGTGACCTTGCTTTCTCGGTCGAGGATGTCTTTGAGCCGCTTCTGGCCCGCATAGGGGCGTTTACCGCCGGTGGTGAAGACAAACCCCTCACCCAATTTCGGCAGTGCTTCCAGCACCGCCTTCGCCTCATCGGACAGGGGGACCACATGCTCGCGCTTGCCCTTGTTGCGACTGGCGGGCAGGGTCCACAGGCTGGCCTCCATATCCAGTTCCGCCCACGGCAGGCAACGAACCTCATCACGGCGCTGGCTGGTCAAAATCATCATCTTGACCAGCCCTCGGCTCGGCTCCTTCAGGGAATCGGCGGCCTGCCAGATGGCCTTCAGTTCATCGTCGGTGAGGACGCGCTCGCGCGGCACTTCACCCTTGAACTGCTTCTTCACGGCGGCGGCGGGGTTGGCGTCCAGATACTCCCGTTCGACGGCGAAGTTGAGCGCGGCCTTCAGCGCCGTATGGATACGGTTGACCTGGGCGCCCAGCCCCTTCTTGTGCTGAAGGTCATCCAGCAACTCGATGATGTCGGCGCGGCGCAGATCGACCACGGGCTTGTTGCCTAGTTTGGGCAGGACATGCTGCTCGAACATGCGTTCGGTCAGCGTCCAGCGCCGCTGATTCACCTTGGCGTGCTTTTCGATGTACTCGGCGACCACCCGGTTCAGGCTTCGGCTGCGGGCCGCCTCTTCCTCCCGCCGGGCAAGCTCGACCCGGCGGGCTTCCCCCTCCTGCTCCAACAGATCGAATCCCCGAGCGGCGGGGTGGTGGGGGAGGTGCGATACTGGCCGATGGTCGCCCGCTTCTGGGAGCCGCCCTTCGGGCAGTAGCGGACACACCACGAATAGACCCCGTTATAGGTCACCCGCAGGATCAGGCCGGGCTGCTTGGCATCGCCGATATCCAGGCGCCCGGTCGCCGGGGGCTTGATCGCCTGCAACCTGATCGCCGTCAGTTCTTCCTTCACCGTATCCTCCCCCTCAATCTCGGGGACTAGCCGGGGACTACAGTGAACTTAATATGATGATATTTCAACCATGTAAGAGACATCAAAAAGCGGGGCTGGATTGCGCGATATCCGCCTGGACTGAATTTTCCACGTCTCCTAGACGTGAAGCCTCCCTGTTTGACTTTACCCCCGGTCCTTTGGCCGGGGGTTTTTTTTGTCAAATTTCTGTGGCATAAGCCGCGCGGCCCTTTGGGCCTAATCAAATCCCCATGAGGTTCACTTTAGTATGATACCAACCGGCCAATGGATTGAGCGGTTGTATGGCGGGCGCCTTGGCGCCCTTGGCCGCCGCCGCAATGGCGGCTGGGATTATTTGTCCCTCGTCGGACGGACGGCGCCGGTCTTGCGGTTGACCTCGATCTTGCGGATCAACTCGCCATTGGATTTGACCACGTCGGCGGTGATGATATCCCCATCCTTTTCGGTGACCTTGCCCACCTTGGCATCTTCGCCGCGCCAGGCGATCTGACCTTCCAGGATGGCTTTGACCTGGGCGGTGGTCAGCGGCTTGTCCCGCTGGATACCGGTATGGCGGCCATCCATAAGGCCCGGTCCCATGCGGTCATGATCCCGCCCCATATGCCCGCGCCCCTGATCATCTCCACGGCCATGGGCATCACCGGGGCGGCAGTCGAACCCACCCATGGGGCCGCCCATGGGGCCAGCCATGGGACCGCCCTTGGGGCCGCGATGGTGGTCCAAGATACCGGCGGGCAGTGCTGTGGCTTTATCCACGATGGGGCGTTCCGTCACTTGGCCATCGGCACCCAGGATTTCCACTTCATAGGTATCCTTGGATTTTTCGCTGATCTGTCCCACCTTCATGTCGGGATTGGCCCAGGCCAGTCGGCCTTCGATGATGGCCTTGATCTGGGCTGGGGTCAGCGGCTTGGGCGCCGGGGCTTCGCTGCCGGGGGCGGTGGCTGGGGTTTGTTGGGCATGGACGGCGGTGCCGGCGGCCAACAATGCCAAAAGGGCGGCGGAAGCGAATTTGGCGGCAGTCTTCATGGTGATCTCCTGTGATGGCGGATCGTCCGGGGGACGGTCTTGTTTGCTGAGGACAGAACACCATGGCTGTGTAACCGCCATATTGGTCATCGGGTAACGCAGGGTATCGCTTTGTTACTCTTGGTTACCATTCCGCCGGGGCAGGGGGGGCGCGGGCGCGCTATACTGCGATCATGGAAACACAAGCGCACATCCTGGTGGTCGATGACGACCGTGAAATCCGCGAATTGCTGGCCCGGTTCCTGGCCAAGCATGGGCTGCGTGTGACGACGGCCCAGGACGGGCAGCAAATGGCCCGTGTGCTAGATGGCGAGCCGGTCGATCTGGTGGTTCTGGATCTGATGATGCCGGGCGAGGATGGGCTGGCCCTGACCCGTCGGTTGCGGGGGCAGGGATCGGCCTTGCCGATCATCATGCTGACGGCCATGGGGGAGGATACCGACCGCATTGTGGGCTTGGAAATGGGGGCCGATGATTATCTGGCCAAACCGTTCAATCCCCGCGAATTGCTGGCCCGGATCAAGGCGGTCCTGCGCCGGTCCGATGGGGGGGCGCCATCGGCGGCGCCGTCCGGCGGCGTTCTGGCGGGGGGGGAGCGTTTTTTCTTCCTGGGCTGGTGTCTGGATGCCTCGACCCGCGATCTGATCAGCCCCGACGGGGTCGTGGTCACCTTATCGGCGGGGGAATTCGATCTGTTGCTGGCTTTTGTCGAACATCCCCGCCGGGTGCTGTCGCGGGATCAATTGCTGGATTATGCCCGCGGCCGTCAGGCGGTTCCGTTTGACCGGTCCATCGACATTCAGGTCAGTCGGCTGCGCCGCAAGCTTCAGGACGAGGCGAAAGACCCCCAATTGATCAAGACCGTGCGCGGTGGCGGCTATCTGTTCACGCCCGAGGTCACCCGGACATGACCGCCCGGCGGCTGATGGGGCGGATGCTGCCCGATACCATTTTGGGCCGGACCGCCCTGGTCCTGGTGGCGGCGGTGGTGCTGGTGCTGGGGTGGACGGTCTATCGCTTTGATGATCAGCGCAGCCACGCCCTGGCCGCCTTGGGCGGACGGAATGCGGCGGAACGGGTGGCGGCCCTGGCCCTGCTGCTGGACAGCATCTCCCCGGACAACCGCCGGGCCGCTTTGAACAGCATGGATACCCCCGGTTTCCGCGCCGGGTGGAGCATGATGCCGGTGGTGGGGCCAGGGGATATGCCATCGGGCTTTGCGGCCGAGGTGGCCGGCTATATCCAGGACCGGGTCAAGGACCGCGAGGTGCGGGTGTCGGATTCCCTGCCACCGCCCCCCGCCTTTGGGCCGCCATCCGAACGGGGGCGGGATGACATGGACCACGATGGCGCCAAGGATCGGGAGGGGCGCGATCGGGACGGGTGGGAACGTAAGCGCGACCGTCACAGCATGGGATTGCCGCCGGGGGCTTTGCTGATCTACGGCCCGGTTCTGCGGATTTCGGTGCAATTGGCCGATCAAAGCTGGCTGAATGTGGCTGCCCCCATGGATCGGGGCGAGCCATTGTGGCAGGTGCGGTTCATGGTGCCGCTGCTGTCGGCCCTGGTGCTGGTGATGGCGGCGGCCCTGTGGGCGGTTCGCTGGGCGGCGCGCCCCTTTGCCGGCTTTACCAAAGCGGCGGAGCGTCTGGGGGTGGATGTGGCCGCCCCCCCCATGGCCGAGGACGGCCCGCGCGAGGTTCGGCAGGCCGCCCATGCCTTTAACGTGATGCAGGGCCGTATCCGCCGCTTTGTCCAGGACCGGACCCAAATGCTGGCGGCTATCAGCCACGATCTGCGCACCCCGATCACCCGCATGCGTCTGCGCGCCGAATTCGTCGAGGACGAGGTCGAGCGGGCGAAGATGTTGGCCGATCTGGATGAAATGGAACGGATGATCGCCGCCACCTTGGCCTTTGCCCGCGACGATGCCGCCCGCGAAGACCGCCGCCCGGTGGATCTGGCGGCCCTGGTGGATGGGCTGGCCGACGATTTTGGCGCCCACTATGACGGCCCCGATCAATTGGTCATGGACGCCCGGCCCATGGCGCTGAAGCGGGCCATGGCCAATTTGCTGGATAATGCCCGCAAATACGGAAACGGCACGGTCATCGCGCGGTTGCAGGATCAGGGCGGGCAGGTGGTCATCCTGGTCCTGGATGACGGCCCCGGCATTCCCGCCGATCAGTTCGAACGGGTTTTCGCTCCTTTTTTCCGATTGGAAGCCAGCCGCAACCGGGAAACCGGCGGCACGGGACTGGGGCTGTCGGTGGCCCGCGCCGCCGCCCGTGCCCATGGCGGAGATATCGTGCTGTCCAACCGGCCCGAAGGCGGGTTAGAGGTGCGGATGGTGTTGCCCAGGGGGTAATCTTAAAAAAGACACATGCCGGATGTGTGCTTGTTGCCCCCAGGGTCTGCGGGCCGGGTTGCGTCTGTCGCGCGGCCATGGCAAAACATCCGCCTGACCCCAAAAGGGGTGCAGTCATTTTTATCAAGGAGTGTTTCCGATGGCTCGTCGCGTGCGCAAGGCGGTTTTTCCGGTTGGCGGCATGGGTACCAGGTTTCTGCCCGCTACCAAGGCCATGCCCAAGGAAATGCTGCCAGTTGTGGACAAGCCGTTGATCCAATATGCGGTGGAGGAAGCCGCCGCCGCCGGGATCGAGCATTTCATCTTCGTCACCGGCCGTGGCAAGACCGCGTTGGAAGACCATTTCGACCACGCCCCCGATCTGGAACGGACCTTGAAGGAACGTGGCAAGCTGGATCTGGTGGAAGCCGTGACCAGTTGGATGCCCAAATCCGGCCAGATTTCCTATACCCGCCAGCAAGAACCCCTGGGGTTGGGTCATGCCGTGTGGTGCGCCCGCGATCTGGTCGAGGATGAGCCCTTTGCCGTGTTGCTGCCGGACGATCTGATCCTGGCCAAGACCCCCTGCCTGAAGCAGATGGCTGCCGTTCATACCGAAGTGGGCGGCCACGTGGTGGCGGTGACCGATGTGCCGCGCGAACACACCAAGCGCTACGGTATCTTGGATGTGGACGTGGATAATGGCCGGATCGCCCGCGCCAAGGGTCTGGTGGAAAAGCCCGAACCGGCGGTCGCCCCGTCCACCTTGTCCATCATCGGTCGCTACATCCTGCATCCGGCGGTGTTCGAATTGCTGGATAAAAAGGAAAAGGGCGCCGGTGGCGAAATCCAGTTGACCGATGCCATCGCCCAGACCATCGGCATGGTGCCGTTCCATGGCCTGCGCTTCGAAGGCAAGCGCTTTGACTGCGGTGACAAGGTGGGGTGGTTGGAAGCCAATGTTGCCTTTGCCTTGGAACGCGATGATATCGGTGCCGCCGCCCGCGAGGCGTTGAGCCAGTTCAAATTCTGATTTGCGTCAGGCAGGAAAAGGATAAAGCGCGATGCGCATCGCCATGATCGGCACCGGCTATGTGGGTTTGGTGTCGGGAACCTGTTTTTCTGAATTTGGCATTGATGTGGTCTGCGTGGACAAGGACGCGGGCAAGATCGAACGGCTGAAGCAGAACATCATGCCCATTTATGAACCGGGCTTGGATGATCTGGTGGCCGATAACGTCAAGGCGGGCCGCCTGTCCTTTACCACCGATCTGAAGGAAGCGGTGGCCGGTGCCGATGCGGTGTTCATTGCCGTGGGCACTCCGTCGCGCCGTGGCGACGGCCACGCCGATCTGTCTTATGTCTATGCGGCGGCTGAAGAGATCGCCGACGCCATGACCGGCTATACCGTGGTGGTGACCAAATCCACCGTGCCGGTGGGAACCGGCGACGAAGTGGAAAACATCATCAAGAAGCGGCGCCCGGATGCGCAGTTCGACGTGGTGTCCAACCCGGAATTCCTGCGGGAAGGGTCGGCCATCAATGATTTCATGCGCCCCGACCGGGTGGTGATCGGAACCGAATCCGACCAGGCCCGCGCGGTGATGAAGCAGCTTTACCGCGTGCTGTATCTGATCGAAACGCCCATCGTCTTTACCTCGCGCCGCACGTCGGAACTGATCAAATACGCTGGCAACACCTTCCTGGCGACCAAGATCACCTTTATCAACGAAATCGCTGATCTGTGCGAAAAGGTCGGCGCCAACGTGCATGATGTGGCCAAGGGTATCGGTCTGGACGGTCGTATCGGCAAGAAGTTCCTGCATGCCGGTCCCGGCTATGGCGGGTCGTGCTTCCCCAAGGATACGTTGGCCCTGGTCAAGACCGCCCGTGATTTCGGCGCCCCCATCCGGGTGGTCGAAACCGTGGTGGCGGTCAATGATGAACGCAAGAAAAAGATGGCCGACAAAATCATCGCCGCCTGTGGTGGATCGGTGGCGGGCAAGACCATCGCCGTGCTGGGGCTGACGTTCAAGCCCAATACCGATGATATGCGGGACAGCCCGTCCCTGGATATCATCCCCGCCTTGGTCAAGGCTGGTGCCACCATCCGCGCCTTCGACCCCGAAGGCATGGAAGAGGCCAAAAAGCTGTTGGACGGCATCGACTATGTGGACGATCCCTATGCCACCATGGAGGGCGCCCATTGCCTGGCGATCGTGACCGAATGGAATGAATTCCGCGCTTTGAATTTAAGCCGGGTCAAGTCCCTGCTGGCCCAGCCGGTGGTGGTCGATCTGCGTAACGTCTGGGACCCGGCGGAAATGCGTGGCGCCGGTTTTGCCTATTCCTGTATCGGTCGTCCCTGATCCGATCGGACCATCATGCGTTTGATTAAACGCATGATGGTCCTGGATTATTTGTCCCTCGCCGGGCGCAATCCTGTGGATTGCTTGGCCGCGCCCGCAATGGGCTTGGGATTTCTGTTTGTCCCTCGCCGGGCGCAATCCTGTGGATTGCTTGGCCGCGCCCGCAACGGGCTTGGGATTTATGTTTGTCCCTCGCCGGCCGCAATGGCCGCTGGGGGGGGGCTGCCAAGCCTCTTGCGGTCACAGGCCGCGCAACTGGCTCGCCTTGGTTCTCATGGCGGCCAACAGCGAATCGATCTTGCCGCCATTTCCCTGTAGGACCGAGCCATATTCGGACCGGTAGGTCAGGGCCATGCTGGCGCCTTCGACCTTGATGTCCAAAATCCTGAATTGCTCACCCGCTTTGTGGACACGCCATGCCACATTGATGGGGTCCATGGCTTTGCGGCGGATCTGGGATTCCACCAGCCAATTATCGTCGCCATCGGGAATGCTGCGGGCGATATCCAGGGTTTCGCCGGAATAGTCCTTGAACCGCTTGCTCCAGGTATAGACCTGGATTTCCTCGAACAAGGTCAGGAATTCCTGTTGCTGCTCGACCGTCGCCAGACGCCAATGCCGCCCCAGGACCATGCGCCCGATTTCCGTCAGGTCGAACGTGTTGGTCATTAAGTCGCGGAAATTCTGGGCGCGCTGGTCATCGGACAAATTCGCCGCCGTCATCTGGGTCATGGCGGTATTGGCCACGCTTTGGATGAAAGTGCCAGCATCGGGGGCGGTCAGGGCCAAAACGGAACGGGCCTGGGCAAGAATGCCCAGGCCCGCCGTCAATAATCCTAAAAACCCCCGCCGACCCAGTTCCATCTGTCCGGCGGTCATGGGCTTATTTCCCCCCGGCAACGCCGCTGCCGCCGATATCGGCACCGGCGAAGGGCGATGCGGGCGATGGCGCGGCGCTGAGATTCATGCCCGGAGTGGGCTTGGCACCAGCCTTGCCATCATTGCCGTTCTTGATTTCCACATCGCGCCGCTGACGGTACAGGGACCGCATGGCGGAGTAATAGTCCAGCGAACCGCGTTCCACTTCGTCCAGGGTATCCAGCAGGCTTTCGCGCTTGTCCACGCCAGCGACGCCAGCGCGGGTCCAGATGGCCCAATCCTGGCCTTCGTGATCCATCCACATGTCGAAGGGATCGGCCAGCCACTCCACCGCCATGCCGGTGGTGTCACGCGGGTTGGACGGCCCCAGGATGGGCAGCACCACATAGGGGCCTTCGCCCACGCCCCACACGGCGAAGGTTTGGCCGAAATCTTCGTCATGGTACGGCAGGCCGCCTTCGGCAGCCACATCGAACAGACCGCCAATGCCGAAGCTGGAATTGAAGGCAAAGCGCATCAGGGTTTGCATGGCCCGGTCGGGCTGGCCCTGAAGCACATCATTGGCGAAGATGATGGGCGAACGCAGATTGTTCAGCACGTCACGCACACGGTCGCGGCCAAAAGCGGGCACGGTGGCGCGATAGCCCTGGGCCAGCGGCTTCAGCAACACCTTGTCGATCGCCTGGTTGAAGTCGAAGACAACGCGGTTCATGGGTTCCAGCGGGTCATTGACCTGCTCGAATTCGGCGACGGCTTCTTTGTCATCGGCGGGCGGCGGGGTAGCGCATCCGGTCACCATGGCAATGGCGAACAAAGACGCGGCGAAGCGGGTGGCAAGGCGGGTTGTGACGGGCTGCATTCGCTTCTTAACCTTGATTCTTGCTTATGGGACCCGCACCCGGGCGAGACTCCCCCCCAGCCTCGGATGCATCTATGGTCTTCCCAGGTAACACAGTCGGCCCAGAAACACCAGTAGGCAGAAAATGCAGCCTTAGGGCGAACGGTCAGAGTGTTGCCAAAGTATCACGGTTCTTGCGGGTGAAGGGTGGAGGAAACGCTTTTGAAAGGCATAAAGATATGTTTATATGTTTTTAAAGGCGCGGCAGTGAGTGAGCGGTGTGACGGTGGAAGAGGTTCTGGCACAGTTGCGGGCGGCGGCAGAGCCGACCCGGCTTCGTCTGCTGGCACTGCTGGACCTGGGTGATTTGGCGGTGACCGAGATCACCCAGATTTTGGGGCAAAGCCAGCCCCGCGTCTCGCGCCATCTGAAACTGATGTGCGATGCCGGCCTGCTGGACCGCTTCCCCGAAGGGGCGTGGGTGTTTTACCGCGTTGCCGGTCGGGGCAATGGCGCGGTGCTGGCGCGCCATCTGCTGGATTTGCTGCCCCCGGACGATCCGGTTCTGGCGCTGGACCGCCAACGTCTTGAGGGTGTTCGTGCCGCCCGTGCCGCCCGTGCCCAGGATTATTTCACCCAGAATGCCGCCCAATGGGACAGCATGCGCCGCTTGCATGCCGATGACATGGTGGTGGAACGGACCTTGATGGATTTGCTGTCGGGGCCTGTCATTCATGATCTGGTGGATATGGGGACCGGCACCGGTCGGGTGTTGGAAATCATGGCCCCCCACATTGACCAGGGCATCGGCATTGACCTGTCGCGTGAAATGCTGTCGGTGGCCCGTGCCAATCTGGAACGGGCCGGGTTGCGCCATTGCATGGTGCGCCAGGGGGATATCACCCAATTGCCGCTTGGCGCCGATTCCGCCGATGCGGTGACCATTTATCAAGTGCTGCACTATGCCGCCGATCCGGCGGCGGTGGTGGCCGAGGCGGCGCGCGTCCTGCGTCCCGGCGGACGGCTGGTGGTGGTGGATTTCGCCCCCCATAGCCAAGAAGATCTGCGTGATCGGCATGCCCACCGCCGATTAGGGTTCAGCGATGCTGAAGTGGATGGATGGTTCCGCCGGGCCGGTCTGGTTCCCGATGGCATCCGCGCCTTGGCCGGTGATCCCTTGACTGTGATGCTGTGGCGAGCCGTCCGCCCCAGCACTGATTTTTCGCCCCCATCCCAAGATCCCAAGGAACTGACAGGAGCCACATCGTGAGCCAGCCCCCCACCGGACTCAGTCAGGGTCTGGGCCGTCCCGTTCCGGGCCAGCCGATCCGCATGTCGTTTGAATTTTTTCCGCCCAAGACGGAAAAGATGGCGGAAAATCTGTGGGATTGCGTGCAGCGCCTGGCGCCGCTTCATCCCAGCTTTGTCTCGGTGACCTATGGCGCTGGCGGCAGCACCCGCGAACGCACCCATGACACGGTGGTCCGCATCGCCCGTGAAACCCATATGAAGCCTGCGGCTCATCTGACCTGCGTCGGGCATCAGCAGGACGAGGTGGATGCCATCGCCCATCGGTATTGGGATGAAGGTATCCGCCACATTGTCGCCTTGCGCGGCGATGCCCCCGAAGGCAGCGGGCCGTATCGGCCCACTCCGGGTGGCTATGATTATGCGGTCGATCTGGTGGCGGGCCTGAAGCGCATCGCCGATTTCGATATTTCGGTGGCCGCTTATCCCGAAGGTCATCCCGACGCCCCGTCGGCCCAGTTCGACCTGGACAATCTGAAGCGCAAGCAAGATGCCGGCGCCAACCGGGCCATCACCCAATATTTCTTCGATGTGGACATCTATCGCCGGTTCCGTGACCGAGCGGTGGCGGCGGGGATCACCATTCCCATTTTGCCGGGTATTCTGCCGGTGACCAATTTCGCCCAGGTGACCAAATTCTCCACCGCCTGCGGCACGTCGGTTCCGGGCTGGATGGCCGAATTGTTCGATGGCCTGGATGACGACCCGGAAACCCGGCGGCTGGTGGCGGCCACCGTGGCCGCCGAACAATGCCGTCTGCTGGCCGCCGATGGCGTGTCCGACTTTCATATCTATACCTTGAACCGGGCTGATCTGGCTTTTGCCATCAGCCATATTCTGGGGGTACGCCCCCGCGTTTCGACCCCAGCCCCCCTTTGACCGAGGCCCCCGATGACCACTTTGCTTGATCATTTGAACGACCGGGTTTTGTTGTGCGACGGGGGTACCGGCGCCCTGGTTCAGGCCATGAACCTGTCGGTCGAAACCGATTTCCAAGGTCTGGAAAACTGCACCGAAATTCTGTCGGCATCACGTCCCGATGTGATCCGCTCGATCCACAGCCGCTATTTCCGGGCGGGTGCGGATATGGTGGAAACCAACACCTTCGGCGGCAGCCCCATCACCTTGGGCGAATTTGGCATCGCCGACCGGGCGTTCGAATTGAACAAGCGGGCGGTGGAACTGGCCTGGGAAGCCGCGGACGAGTTCAAGGCCGATGGCCGCACCCGCTTTGTCCTGGGGGCCATCGGGCCGGGGACCAAGCTGCCCAGCCTGGGCCATGTGGATTACGACACGCTGGAATCGGGCTATCACATCCAGGCGGCGGGGCTGATTGCCGGCGGGGCTTCGGCCTTTTTGGTGGAAACCTGCCAAGATCCGTTGCAGATCAAGGCGGCGGTCAATGGCTGCAAGCTGGCCATGGCCCAGGCGGGCAAGGATGTGCCCATTCTGGTGCAGGTGACGGTGGAAACCACCGGCACCATGCTGGTGGGGGCCGATATCGCCGCTGCCGCCACCGTCATTCATTCCCTGGGGGTGCAATCCCTGGGCATGAACTGCGCCGCCGGTCCCCAGGAAATGCTGGAGCATGTGCGCTGGCTGGCGGAAAACTGGACGGGCAAGCTGTCCTTGCAGCCCAATGCCGGTTTGCCGGAACTGGTGGATGGCCAGACCCGCTATCCCTTGCTGCCGGAAGAATTGGCGGTGTGGCATGAACGCTTCATCGGCATGGGGGTCAATCTGATCGGCGGCTGCTGCGGCACCACCCCCGACCACATCGCCGCCACCAATGCCATGCTGGTGCGCACGGGCAACGGCTATCGCCCGGCCCCGGCCAAGCGGTCGGTGCATTGGGTGCCTGCGGTGGCGTCGCTGTACAGCCAGGTGGCGCTGAAGCAGGAAAATGCATTCCTGTCCATCGGCGAGCGCTGCAATGCCAACGGGTCCAAGAAGTTCCGCGACCTTCAGGACGCGGAAAACTGGGACGGCATCGTTGCCATGGCCCGCGAACAGGTCAAGGAAGGCAGCCACACCTTGGATGTGTGCACGGCCTTTGTCGGGCGTGATGAAATCCGCGACATGACCGAAGTGGTCAGTCGTCTGCGCGGGTCGGTGACCACGCCCCTGGTGCTGGATTCCACCGAATTGCCGGTGCTGGAAGCGGCCTTGAAGCTGTATGGCGGCAAGGCCATCCTGAATTCCATCAACTTCGAAAATGGCGAGGCCGAGGCCGAAGCCCGGTTGAAGCTGGCCCGCAAATTCGGCGCGGCGGTGGTGGCCCTGACCATCGACGAAGTGGGCATGGCCAAGGACACCGAAACCAAGCTGAAGATCGCCCATCGCCTGTATGATTTCGCCGTGGTCAAGCATGGCCTGCCCGCCAGCGATCTGTTGTTCGATCCGTTGACCTTTACCATCTGCACCGGGAACGAGGATGACCGCACCTTGGGCGTGTCCACCTTGGATGCCATCGAACGCATTTCCAAGGAACTGCCCGAATGCGGGATCGTGCTGGGGCTGTCCAATATTTCCTTTGGTCTGAAGCCGGCGGCGCGGCAGGTGTTGAATTCGGTGTTCAACGACCACGCAGTGCGCCGGGGCATGACCGCCGCCATCGTCCATGTGTCCAAGATCGTGCCGTTGCACACCCTGGCCCCGGACGAGGTGAAGGTGGCCGAGGATCTGATCTTTGACCGCCGGGCCGATGGCTATGATCCACTTCAGGCGTTCATCGCCCTGTTCGGTGACCGCAAGGCCGCCGACATGAAAAAGGAATTGCCGGCCAAGGTGGAAGACCGGCTGAAACAACGCATCGTCGATGGCGATCGCACCGGGCTGGAAAACGATCTGGCCCAGGCCATGGCCGAAGGCTGGAAACCGCTGTCCATCATCAACGATTTGCTGTTGGACGGCATGAAGGTGGTGGGCGAATTGTTCGGTTCGGGCAAAATGCAATTGCCCTTCGTGCTGCAATCCGCGGAAACCATGAAGACCGCCGTGGCCTTCCTGGAACCGCATATGGAAAAAAGCGACGGATCGGCCAAGGCCACCATCGTTCTGGCCACGGTCAAGGGCGACGTCCACGATATCGGCAAGAATTTGGTGGATATCATCCTGACCAATAACGGCTATCGCGTGGTCAATATCGGGATCAAGCAGCCCGTGGGCGAAATCATCAAGGCCGCCCGCGAATACAAGGCCGATGCGGTGGGCATGTCCGGGCTGTTGGTCAAATCCACGGTGATCATGCGCGAAAACCTGGAAGAAATGACCCGCGAAGGGCTGGATGTGCCGGTCTTGTTGGGTGGGGCCGCCCTGACCCGCAAATATGTGGAGGAAGATTGCCGCGTTGCCTATGGTTCGGGCCGGGTGGCTTATGCCCGCGATGCTTTTGACGGTCTGGATCTGATGGCCAAGGTGGCCGGAGGCGGGTTTGACAGCCATGTCAGCGCCCGCGCCGCCAACCCCACCGGCAATAGCAAGCGCCTGGGCCAGCCGACCGAAGCCAGTGCCACCCGTCCGGTGGATTGGGATGAAGTCAATCTGCGCCGGGCCGAATTGCACAAGGACGTGGCCGTGCCGACGCCGCCATTCTGGGGGGCGCGGGTGATTGAAAAGCTGGCCTTGCAAAATCTGGTGCCGTTCCTGAACGATACCATGCTGTACCAATTCCATTGGGGCTATAAGAAGCAAGGCCGCAGCATTGATGAGTTCAAGGCTTGGGCCGCCAAGGAATTGCGCCCGCTGGCCATGAACATGCTGAAGCGCTGCGAACAGGAAAACATCCTGCAAGGCCAGGCGGTGTACGGTTATTGGGCCGCTGCGGCGGATGGGGATTCCGTGGTCCTGTTCGAGCAGGACGGCACCACCGAATGCGCCCGCTTCGCCTTTCCCCGTCAGGCCAAGGATGGCGGTCTGTGTATCGCCGATTTCTTCCGTCCGGTGGAAAGCGGCCAGCGCGACGTCATCGCCTTGCAGGTGGTCACCATGGGGCGCCACGCCACCGAAGTGGCTCAGGAATGGTTCCAGGCCAATCACTATCAGGATTATCTGTACCTGCATGGCCTGTCGGTGGAAATGGCCGAAGCGGCGGCGGAATATGTCCATAAGCGCATCCGCGCCGAACTGGGCTTTGCCGCCGAGGATGCCGCCCAGATGGACAAGCTGCTGAAACAGGACTATCGCGGTTCGCGCTTCAGCTTTGGTTATCCCGCCTGTCCCAATGTGGAAGACCAAAAGCAGTTGTTGGCCCTGCTGGGGGCCGACCGGATCGGTGTGACCTTGTCCGATGAATTCCAGTTGGAACCGGAGCAAAGCACCAGCGCCATCGTCACCCTTCATCCCCAGGCGAAGTACTTCACCGTGTGATCCCAAGATGGGTCCGGCACGGCATGCGTTTCATCGGACGTGTGCCGTGCCGGCAGCCATATCATACCGGCCGCCCTTTGAAATGATCCGTTCGGCGGTCGGCCAGCCCGCGCGGCGTTTGGGCGTCACCGTCCCGGCCAATAACTTGATCGGTATCTGGCTGGCACGCAGCACAAAACGCCCGCTGGCCATGGGGCAGCGGGCGTTTGAAACGCTTTGGAAAAGCGGAAGGAAGATTACTTGATCTTCGCTTCGTTGAATTCCACATGCTTGCGCACGACGGGGTCGTACTTGCGGAACTTCAGCTTTTCAGTGGTCTTACGCGGGTTTTTCTTCGCCACGTAGAAATAGCCCGTATCGGCGGAGCTAACCAGCTTGATGAGGATAGTGGCGGGCTTGGCCATGGCGAAAATCCCAAATTCTGCGCGCTGAGCGTGGAAATCACGCTGCGCTTGCGTGAAAGTCAGGCGGCGGAAAATACAGTGATTCCGCAGGATGTCAAGGGGAAGATTCTAAACGGGGCAGGCGCACATTGACATCGGCGGATTGTTCGCCCAACGGGGTGGGCGATGACAGGGCCAGGGCTTGGAAATAACGGATGCGGTCCCCCAGCAGCCGTTCGGCCACTTCCATTTCCATGCGGCTGTCAGGATGGGCGGCGGCGGGGCAGGTGGCCCGCAATTTGGTGCGCAGGTCGGTATCGTCCAGGGCGGCATGGCGCCACAGGGTCAGATTGGTGGTGATGGGGGCCTGGCTGCCCATGGGGGACTGTTCCAGGGCGTTCAGGACGCCGGTGGTGCTGACGCCATCGCCAGCCGTGCACAAGGTGGGCAGAACCCCCAGCCCATGCAGGGCATAGCCCGCCGGGCTGTGGAAGCGGGACCACGTCAGGGTGATTTCGCCGTCATTGGGCAGACGGATCACGGTTTGCACCGTGCCTTTGCCATAGGAATTGGTGCCCACCACCACGGCGCGGCCGGAATCCTGGAGCGCGGCGGCGACGATTTCGGCGGCGGATGCGGATTTGCCATCCACCACCACCACCACCGGCAGGCTTTCGCCCACATCGCCTTCCCGTGCGTCGTAATATTGGCTGGCCAGGGGATGGCGGCCGCGGGTGGACAAAATGGGGCCGTCCTTGATGAACAGATCCGCCAAAGCCACACCCTGATCCAGCAAGCCGCCGGGATTGCCGCGCAAATCCAGGACCACACCCTTTAAGGGGCCATGGTGGCGGGCGGCCAGTTCTTCCAGTTCATGGCGCAACGAGGATGCGGTGTTCTGATTAAAGCTGCTGACCCGAAATTCGGCGATACCGTCCACCAGATTGGCGGTGACGGTGGGGGGCACGATCAGGGCGCGGTACAGCGACACCTCGATGGGTTTGAACCCCCGGCGCAGGCTGATGGATATCGCCGATGAAATGGGGCCGCGCAAATGGCGGGAAATTTCGTCCCGATCCAGGCCGGTCATGGACTCGCCGTCGATCCGGGTGATGTAATCGCCCTTTTGCATGCCAGCCCTGGCCGCTGGGGAATCGGGCATCACCTCGGTGACCACCGGCTGGTTTTCGGCCAGATCGAACTTTATGCCCACGCCGCCAAAGCCGTTGCGGCTGGCCCGGTGTTCGCGGGCTTCCTTGGCCCCGGCATAGCGGGAAAACACATCCAAATGGGACAAGACCGAATCGAACACCGCTTCATAGATGCGTTCCGGGTCGGCATCGTGCAAAGCGGGCGAGGCGGCGCGGGCGTCCAGGGCCACGGTGACAGTCAATCTGGCCCAGCCCTTCACATCATTGCGGGCGGGGGCCGGGTATTCGGCCACCATGCGGCCATCGGTGTTCAGCAAAATGCGGCCATCCAATTGGGTGACGGCCACCGCCGGGTCGATGCCAGCCAGCCCACCCATGCCGTCCAGGGCAACCGCGGATGCGTCAACGCGGGTCAAATTGCGTTCGACAATGGCGTTGTAGCCAAAAGCGATGGTGCGTTCCACCTCGGCCGTGTCATAGGGTAATGAACTGGTGCCATGCCCCCCCTGGCTGACAGGAGCGCACGAGCCGGCGACCAGCATCAGGAGGGATAGTCCCCAGCGTGGCAGGATGTGCTGTTTCACTGCGTCACCCACGGTAATATTTCATGCCCCGCCACAAGATCATGCCCGAAAAAGTGGCCGGGATACCAGCGTTATGTGGCATGTCACCATAGTCTTACATTTATTTCCGGCTTTGGCCGGAAATAAATGGGTTTGTTTATGTCCCTCGCCGGGCGGGGGCTTTCGCCCCCTTGGCCGCGCCCGCAATGGGCTTGGGATATTTGTGTCCCTCGCCGGGCGGGGGCTTTCGCCCCCTTGGCCGCGCCCGCAATGGGCTTGGGATATTTGTGTCCCTCGCCGGGCGGGGGCTTTCGCCCCCTTGGCCGCGCCCGCAATGGGCTTGGGATATTTGTGTCCCTCGCCGGGCGGGGGCTTTCGCCCCCTTGGCCGCGCCCGCAATGGGCTTGGGATATTT
>JAYSBF010000063.1:0-18195 GCA_041915545.1 Magnetospirillum sp.
CCAATCGTGCTAATCTCGGTCATGGACGGCCCCCTCGAATGGTGTGTTTCGACAACCACCATCTTGGCGCATTGCGACGCCGATGAGCAGGGGCCGTCCACCCCATCAATTCATTGGCCGGTTGGTACGATCCCGGTTGCATGAGTTTCCGGCGTGTGGAACCGGTATCAGAACACGTCCTTGCGCCGCCTGATTTCGGCGAAGACCGCCGCCGGGTCGGCGCCTGCATCCATGCCCACCGCCTGGGCCAGGGCAGGATGGTCGGCGCGCAGAAATGGATTGGTGGCCCGTTCCTGGGCGATGGTGGTGGGAATGGTGGGCTTGCCCGCCTGGGTCAAGGCCGCCACTTGGGCGATGCGCTGGGCCAGATCCGGGTTGTTGCGTTCGGTGACGCGGGCGAAACGGCCATTGGCGGCGGTATATTCGTGGGCGCAATAGACCAAGGTGGCATCGGGCAGGTCGCGCAGGCGGCACAAGGATGCCCACATCTGTTCGGCGGTTCCTTCGAACAGGCGGCCGCAGCCCAGGGAAAACAGGGTGTCGCCGCAAAAAACCGCGCCTGGGCTGGGCAGATGAAAGGCGATGTGGCCGCTGGTATGTCCCGGCACGGCCATCACCATGACCGGGCTGTGCCCCAGCAAAAAGCTGTCGCCATCATTCACCGCCATGGTCAGATTGGGGATACGGGGCAGATCGGCCCGCGCCCCCACCACCTTGGCCCCGGTTTCCGCCACCAGATCGGGAATGCCGCCGGTATGGTCGCCATGGTGATGGGTGACCAGAATATGGCTTAGCCGCCAGCCCATCCGGGCCAGCATGGCGTGCACCGGCTGGGCTTGTCCGGGGTCCACGGCGGCGGTTTCGCCGCTTTCCGGGTCGTGCAGCACATAAATGTAATTGTCGTTCAGCGCGGGTAGTTGCTGGATGATCAGTTGGGACATCCGTTTTTCCTTTCCGCCATGGACAGCAGGTGGTCCATGACCGCAACCATGTCCCAGCGGCGAAAGCCGGGTTGGCGGATCAGGGTCAGACTGGGATACCAAGGGCTGTCGCCGCGGTCCAGCATCCACCGCCAATCATTGTCATGGGCGATCAGCCCCAGGGCCGGTAATCCCATGGCTCCGGCCAGATGCAAGGTGGCGGTATCCACTGAAACCAGAACATCCAGATTGGCCAGGACGGCGGCGGTATCCGCGAAATCGTCCAGCAAGGGCGCCAGATCGGTCACCTGATCGCAGCACGAGGCCAGGATGGGGGCGTGGTCGGGGCGAATGGCTTTTTGCAGGCTGAAAAGCTGGAATTGGGGCCGGGACAAAGCCTGAAACAGGGGGGCCGGGTCGATGGAGCGGCTGGCATCGCGGCGGTGTTTGGGATTGCCGGACCAGACCAGCCCCACCCGCAGACGATGCCCATCCGGTCCCAAACGGTCGTGCCATCCGGCGGTCAGGGCGGGATCAGCGGTCACGTAAGGGGGCTGGGGCATGTGGGCCGGGTCGGGTATGTCCAACAGCCAAGGCAGGCTCATGGCGGCGACCTGATCATCGGCGGCAGGCAGGGGGGCGCCGGTGGGCAGGATGTGAATGGATGGCGGCAGGCATTGGCGCAACAGGCGCAGCAGGGCGGGCGGGGACATCACGGTGACAGTGGCCCCACGATCGGCCAGTACCGGAACGAAGCGGACGAATTGCAGCGCGTCGCCAAAGCCTTGTTCCAGATGCACCACCAAATGCCGCCCGTCACACGCCCCCCCGTTCCAGCGGGGCAGGCCATCGGGCAGGGGGGGCAGGCGCAAGGCGGGAACCGCGTGGCGCCATTCATAGCCGCGCCAGCCTTCCCGCCATTGTCCCAGGGTCAGCCGACACAGGGCCAGGCCAAAATTGGCGGTGGGGTCCTGGGGGGCGGCGGCCACGGCCTGTTCATGGGCGGCCAGGGCCTGATCCGGTTGGCGCAGGGCCAGCAAGGCCATGGCCCGGTTGCTGTGGGCCGAGGCCCGGTCAGGCACCAGGGTCACCGTATGGTCGAACACCGCCAGCGCCTTGTCAAAATCGCCACGGGCATAATGCACATTCCCCAAATTCAGCCAGGCATCGGCATTGCCGGGGTCCAGGCTGATGGCATAGGCATGATCGGCCCGGGCCTCCTCCAGCCGGTTCAGCCGTTCCATCACCAGCCCATGGGCCATGTGGGCCAGGGGATTTTCGGGGGTCAGGGCCATGGCTTGGGCGCTGGCCTGTTCGGCGTCGTCCAGACGGTCCAGATCCAGCAGCACATTGGCGTAGTTCAGGAAGAAACCAGCCTGTCCGGGGTCCAGGCCAATGGCGGCGGCGTAATCGGCGGCGGCATCGGCTGATCGGCCCAATTCGTCCTTGGCCAGGGCGCGGTTGAAATAAGCCTGCGCCTCGTGCGGGGCGTGATGGATGGCGGCGTCATGGGCGGCCAGTGCGGCATCCCATTCCCCGGTATTGGCCAGTGCAATCCCCAGTTTCGACCACAAGACGGCGATCCATGCGGCGGGCATTCGCATCTGGCCGTGGGTCAATGCCTGACGGAAGGACAGCGCGGCAGCGGCGGCTTGGCCGGTCAGTTGCTGCGCATCCCCCATCAATTGCCACAGATCCGGGTGTTGAGGGGCCAGGGTCAATGCCCGGACGGTCAGGGCAATCCCATCCTCAAGCCGTCCCGACCGGCAGGCCAAAACCGCCGCCAGATGCACGGCATCCTGGTGATCCGGCTCTAATTCCAAAAAAGCCTGACACAGGGCCAGGGCGGTTTCCGTCTGCCCCGTGGCGTCAAGGGCGCGGGCCTGGGTCAACAGGGCGAATTCGGCCATCAGTCATCTTTCGCGGATAATCGCCCAAAGGGTGGCGTGTCCGCGCCGTTTCGTCCAGTCCAAAGGCAATCAGGGGGGCGTGCCAAATCCCGGCGATCGGTTCCGATCACCGGGATTTGGGTCATGTCAGGATCACGCGGCTTTTACGTCGGACAGGAACTGTTCCACGGTTTGGCGCAGGGTGTCCGATTCATGGGCCAGCGTGTCGGCGGACAGCCGGACTGTTTCCGCCACTTGGCCGGTCGAGCGTGCGGCTTCGGTGACACCAAACATGGAGTGGGTGACTTGCCGGGTTCCATCGGCTGAAAACTGAACGCTTCGGGCGATTTCATGGGTGGCGGCCCGCTGTTGTTCCACCGCAGCCGCGATGGCTGCGGCGGTCTGTTGCAGGCTGCTGATGGTTTCGGCGATGTTTTCAATGGCGCGGGCCGTATCGGTGCTGTGCTTCTGCACGGCGGTGATTTGGTCGGTGATATCCTCGGTGGCCTTGCCGGTTTGGGTCGCCAGGGTCTTGACCTCGCCCGCCACCACGGCAAAGCCCTTTCCCGCCTCGCCCGCGCGGGCGGCTTCGATGGTGGCGTTCAGGGCCAACAGATTGGTTTGGCTGGCGATGCCGCCGATCATGCCGACGATTTCCCCGATGCGGCGGGCCGATCCGGTCAATCCTTCCACCACCAGGTCAGTCCGCCGCGATTCCGCCACCGCCGCATCGGTGATGCTGCCGGAATGGCTGATCTGGGTGCTGATTTCCTGGATCGAGACGGATAATTGTTCGGCTGCGGCGGCCACCGCATCCACATTGCCGGTGGTTTGGGTGGCGGCATCCAGGACGACTTGGGATTGTCGGGTGGTTTCTTCGGCATTGCCGGTCATGGTCTGGGCGGATTCGCGCATGGTGCTGGTCGCCACCCCTACGGCGGTCAGGATGTCGCTGATGCTGTTTTCGAACCGGCGGGTATAATCTTCCAGCCGGATTTGGCGCTGTTTTTGCCGTTCCTGTTCCTGCTGCTGCTGGCGTTCCAGACGGTCGGCCTGGATCTTGTTGTCCCTGAAGATTTCCAATGCCCGCGACATGGCCCCGATTTCATCGCCGCGCTGGGTATCGGACACATGAAAATCCACATTTCCGTTGGCCAGGGCGGCGATGCACTCGGTCAGACTATCCAAGGGCCGATGGATGGATCTGCCAACCACCATGGACAGGGCGATGCTTGCGGTGGACAACAGCAGAACCACCGTGACCACAATGATCAGGTTGCGGCGGGCATTGTCATATTGCTGATCCGCCCGGTTTTTCAGTTCGGCGGACATGGCATCTTCCACCTCGCGCAATTGGTCGATGCGCTGGCTGGCGGTATCGAACCAAAGATCGACGGCCAATTGAGGCGGCGTGCCAGCGGCGTGGGCCTGCATGATGCTGCTTCGGGCCGCATCGACACGTTGCCATGCCTGTCCCGCCATGACCTGCCGCAATTTTTGGCGGATTTCTTCGGATGCGAACCATTGCACTGAGTCAAAGGCCGCATGCTGCCGCGCCACTCTGTCGGTCAACCGGGCAATCAGATCGGCGTCAAAGGCGCCTCTCGCCAATCCGGTTCCCGCCAAGGCCCGCTCCTGGCCCGCATATTCCTTGCCATATTGCAAATGCAGCAGCGAGGTGATTTGCAATTCCGTCGTTTCATCGCTGGCTTCGGCGGGAAACGTGCTCATGCAATCCAGCAAGGATGCGACCAGCTTGCTGTATTCCGCCAGCAAACTTGGCAAATCCAACTGCTTTTTGTCCACCGATGCCCGCAAGGATTGAAGCACGCCGATCTGAGCCTGGGCTGTCCGCAGCCGGGTCATGGTTTCTGGCCGACTATTGCCGCGTTCCAATGTTTCTGAAATAGAGGATTGTAATCTGGCAATGGATGCGTCAGTCGTGTCGCGTCGGCTGCCCATTCTGTCCTGAAATTTCGTACCATTGCTGGCAATAAAAATTGCTGATGTTCCGCGCTCTTGCTGTAAATTATCAACAGATGACCGGATTGAAATGGCTAAATTCGTCAGGTGTGAGAGGTTGATATTTTCATTCATATTAGATGTATAAAAGCTGATCATTATTGCGGCTACGGCAATTAGCCCTGCAATTTGCATGGATGAAGACGCGATAATTTTGTTCTTAATGGAGATATTGTTAAGGAATGAAAGCATGTCTCCCTCCATCTCTTGTGGTGGATGGTGTCGTCAGATGCCAGGTAATTATTCTCTCTGACGTCATTGTTTATTGTATTTAAGCGCCTTGTGCGTCGCAACGACATAAGTTTATTTTTTGTATGCTGTTGGGCCAGCGATTTTACAAAGAAGTATTGTTTTGGCTTCCTTGATCGAACTCTCGGCTGCAATTGTAAAAACTCTCATACATTCGACATCGGCGGCGATGCCATGTCCGTATCGTGGGGGAATAGCGAAACCCGGTGAGTGAAACTCATGGGGATTTGATTAGCAGGGTGCGGAAAAACCCTCTTTCGGGGGCATTTGCCCCCGATCCCCCAATCGAGAGGCACAGCCTCCCGAACCCTCCAGATTTCTAACTCTTTGAAATAAAAAGAAACTGGAGGCTTGGAGGCTGCGCCTCCAAACGGGTCTGGGCGGTCGCCCAGCCGCGAAGCGGAGTTTTTCCGCACCCTGTTAGAGCGCATTTCGACCGCATCAGGTCGAAATACGCGACCAAGCCCGCGCGGCTTATGCCGTGACAGGCAAAGGGCGAGAGAGGGGATAAATCCCAAGCATTCCGCCTTGGTTTTATGATGCCGCGTGGATGCTGGATTGAAAGTGATCAAATTTCAATATAGCCGCCATATATAATGACGGTCTGATAACTCATTTCACGGATGGGATTTCCCTCTTCATCATTTCCTCACTCAGATAAAGCGGGGAAATGATCATGATCATGAATCGGCGTCATCTTCTGGCTGGCTTGTCGGCTTTGGGGGCGGCATCGCTGGGCTTGTCGGCATGTTCTTCGGCTCGGGCACGGGCGGAGGACGGGCAAACGATCGGGCATGTGGTGGTGGGTGACGGCCCGGAACCCGTGGTGGTTTTGCATGAATGGCTGGGTGATCACTCCAATTACGATCCGGCCTTGCCCTATTTGTCGGTTTCGCGCTTCAGCTATGTCTTTGCCGATCTGCGCGGCTATGGGTTGTCCCGGCAAATGACTGGGGATTACAGCCTTGAGGAAGCGGCTGCGGATGTGGGGGCGTTGATGGATCGCCTGGGGCATCGGCGTTTCCATGTGGTGGGGCATTCCATGTCCGGGATGATCGCCCAATATCTGATGACCGTCATGCCGGACCGGGTGAAAAGCGTGGTGGCGATTTCCCCGGTTCCCGCCAGCGGATTCAAAACCGATGCCGCCGGTCTGGCCAAGCTGGATGCGGTGATCACCGATGACGACGCCGCGCGCAATGCCATTCGGGTGCGGACCGGCAATCGGTATGGGACGCCGTGGTTGGATCGCAAGCTGGCGGTAATTCGCCGGGCGTCACCCCAGGCCATGCGCGGTTATATGGCCATGTTCACCGGCAATGATTTTTCAGCCCGTGCCCAGGGTTGTCCCATTCCCATTTCAGTGATCTGCGGCGATCAGGACATTCCGTTTTATGGGAAAGCGGCGGTTGAACCCAAATTCCGCGCTTGGTATCCCCGGCTTCAAATCGCCGCCATTCACGATGCCGGGCATTATTCCATGCTGGAAACCCCGGTTTATCTGGCGTCGCTGGTGGATCGTGCGCTTTCCGGCGATAGCTGGGGCTGACGTCCAATCCTTTCCATCACTTGCTTGGTTCATTCAAAACACGGGGAAACGACCATGAAATCCTTGTTTCGGTCCATGCTGGCTGTCGGCACGATGTCCGTAGCCTTTTCATCGGCCCTGTCCGGGGCGGCCATGGCCCAGACCGGCCCCAAGGCGGATGAGGTGGTGGCCTTTGTCAAGAAGGCGGTGGCCTATGTGGATCAGGTGGGGGAAGAACAGGCATTCGCCGCTTTCAGTGACACCAGCGGCCCCTGGGTCCAGGGGGAATTGTACATTTTCTGCCACGGCTTGGACGGCATCAACGCCGCCCATGGCGGCAATCCCGCCCTGCGCGGCAAGAATGTGGTGGGGTTCAAGGACCCGGACGGCGTGGCTGTCAACGTGCTGATTTTCGACAAGGTCAAGGCCGAGGGCAAGGGCTGGGTGGAATATAAATGGCCCAATCCGCTGACCAAGAAGGTCGAACCCAAGGCCATCTATTCCGAGCGGGTGCATGACAAATACGTCTGCGGATCGGGCTATTACAAATAAGACCGGCCACCCTTTGACTTGACTGGTTGGCAGGTCCCCAGCCGCCATTGCGGCGGCGGCCAAGGGCGCCAAGGCGCCCGCCCGGCGAGGGAGAGCACAACCGGTCAAGTCATTGGCCGGTTGGTATAAGACCGGTTTCACGAATAGGAAATTGATAAGGCCGCCGCCATCGGGGCGGATGGCGGCGCCTTGCCCATCATCAGGCTGAAGAAGGTTGTCCAATCCATGAGGTTCCGCGATCTGCCGCTTGGTGTGAAAGTCTTATTGGCTCCATTGGTGGCCATCACCGCCTTGGTGATGGTGGCGGGCATGGCGGTGATCAACGCCCAAGGGGTCGAGGAACGTCTGTCCACCCTGGACCGGGTCATTTACCGCGACGTTCAGGCCGGATTGGAATTGCAAGATGCGGTGGCTTTGTTCCATGCGCATCTGTTCGCCTTGATGTCGGCGGCGGTCAACGAAAACGACAACAACAAGCGTGACCGCTCCGCAGCCCAATTGGGGGCGGAATTGCAGGCGGTCAAGGCCCGGCTGGGGCCGGTGATGGGATCGGCGGCGGCAATCGGGCAGCCGCAATTACCGGCGATTTTCAAAGCGTATGAGGATGCCGCCATGCTGGCGGTTGATATCGGGCGAAGCGATGCCGCCTATGGCGTGATCATGATGGGAGATGCGGATAATCAATTCGGCAAGTTGCGCGATTCCTTGGATGCCTTGGTTACCGCCCAGGGGGAAATCCGGGCCGCGTCGGTGGCCAACGTGCGCGAGGCCGGGCGGGATTCGGGGCGGCGGCTGATGGCGGTGGCTGCCTTGGTTTCCGTGGCCGGCATCATCGCCGCTTTGCTGATTTCGCGCCAGATCGTCAGGCCCATCAGCCGGTTGACCGGAACCATGACCGTGCTGGCCCTGGGCCAGTTGGATACGGCGGTCCCCGATCAAGACCGCAAGGACGAGGTGGGGGCCATGGCGGCGGCCCTGGGAACCTTCAAGGACAGCATGCAAACCGCGCGGCGGTTGGAAGAGGAACAGCACACTCAAACCGCACGGCAATTGCGGCGGGCGGAAGCCATTTCGGCCCTGGTCGATCAATTCCAGGGCGGTTTGACCACGCAATTGGATGAATTGGCGTTGGCGGCGGGGGATTTGCTGTCCACCGCCCGTGAAATGTCCGCATCGGCGTCGGTGACGTCGGATGCATCGGATCGTGCCGCCGGGGGGGTGGAAAAGACCTCGCAGGCGGTGGACACCGTGGCGGCGGCCACCGAAGAATTGGCGACCTCCATCGCCGAGGTGTCCCAGCAGGTGCGCGGCAGCGCCGATGTGGTCCATCGTGCCACCCGCGAGTTGGAGGATACTGACGCCAAGGTGGAAAAGCTGGCTCATGTGGTGGCCAATATCGGGGAAATGGCTTCGACCATTTACATGATCGCCCATCAGACCGATTTGCTGGCCCTTAACGCCACCATCGAGGCCGCGCGCGCGGGCGAGGCGGGCAAGGGGTTCGCTGTGGTGGCAGCCGAGGTGAAAACCCTGGCGCACCAGACATCGCAGGTCACGCAAAGCATCACCGGTCAAATCCAGGATATCCGCTCGGCCACGGACAGCACCGTAGGGGCGATCCGCGATATCGCCCACACCATCGCCGAGGTGAATGGAATTACCTCGACCGTGGCGGCAGCGGCGGAACAGCAGGCGGCGGCAACCGCCGAAATCACCCGCAGCGCCCAGCATGCTGCCCATGGAACCGCGGATGTGTCGGCCAGCATGGGGACGTTGCGCCAGGGCAGTGCCGCCACCTTGGATGCCGCCACCCGCGTGCGCGGCGCGGCGGAGGGATTGGGCCGTCAATGCGGGACTATCCGTGGCGTGGTGGATACTTTTGTACAGTCATTGCACGCCATCCCCTGACGCTTGGCGCTTTGCCGGGAAACCCCAGCGCGATCCATAACACCAACCTTTGGTTGTATTGCCCCTCGCCGGGCGGGCGCCTTGGCGCCCTTGGCCGCCGCCGCAATGGCGGCTGGGGTTATTTTGCCCCTCGCCGGGCGGGCGCTGCCGCGCCCTTGGCCGCCGCCGCAATGGCGGCTGGGGTTATTTGTCCCTCGCCGGGCGGGCGCCTTGGCGCCCTTGGCCGCCGCCGCAATGGCGGCTGGGGACCTGCCAACCAGTCAAGTCAAAGGGTGGCCGGGATCACTCTTCGGCGGTGGTTTTTTTCGTGGTTTTTTTGGCTGCGGCCTTTTTCGCCGGGGCTTTGGCGGAATCCGCCGACTTGGCCGTACTGGCTTTCTTGGCCGGGGCCTTTTTCGCCGGGGCCTTCTTGGCCGGAGCCTCGGCCCCGTCTTCGGCCGCCTTGGCCTTGGCGGTGCGCCGGGCTGGTTTCTTGGCCGGGGCCTTGGCCGCACGGGCCGCGATCAGTTCCACCGCCTGGGCCAAATCCACCTGATCGGGGGTCACCTCCTTGGGCAAGGTGGCGTGTACGCCGTCACAGGACACATAAGGGCCATACCGGCCTTCATGCACGGTGACCGGCTTGCCCTCATGCTCGCCCAAGGTCCGCAGGGGCTGGGCCGCCTTGCCGCCCTTACCCTTGGCCTGGGCCAGCACTTCCATCGCCCGGTTCATGCCGATGGACAGCACATCGTCATCCTTGCCCAGGGATTTATAGCCGCCATCATGCAACAGATACGGCCCGAACCGACCGACACCGGCGGAAATCTTTTTCTGGGTTTCCGGGTGAATCCCCACCTCGCGCGGCAGGGCCAGCAGCTTCAAGGCGATGTCCAAGGTCACATCATTGGGTTCCAGGCCGCGATACAGCGACACCCGCTTGGGTTTCCCGCCTTCGCCCAATTGCACATACCAGCCATAAGGCCCCTTGCGCAGCGAAACCGGCTCTTGGGTTTCGGGATGCAGGCCCAATTCCTTGGGGCCTTCGGCCATTTCCGCCGCCTGATCGCCGTCTTGCACCGCAAGCCGCCGGGTAAACCGGCATTCCGGGTAATTGGAACAGCCAATAAAGGCCCCGAACTTGCCCAGCTTCAGCGACAGCCGACCTGAATTGCAGCCGGGGCACAGACGGGGATCATGCCCCGACCCGTCATCGGGGAAAAAATGCGACCCCAATGCTTCGTCCAGGGCGTCGATGACCTCGCCGATGCGCAATTCCTTGGTGCCGTCCACCGCACCGGAAAAGTCGCGCCAAAACTCCTCCAACACCTTTTTCCAGTCGATCCGACCGCCGGACACGTCGTCCAACTGGTTTTCCAGATCGGCGGTAAAGGTATATTCCACATAACGCTTGAAGAAATTTTCCAGGAACGTGGTGACCAGCCGCCCCGTATCCTCGGGGATGAAGCGACGCTGATCCAGGCGCACGTAATGACGGTCCTGCAACACCGACAGAATGGAGGCGTAGGTGGATGGACGGCCAATGCCCAGCTCTTCCATCTTCTTGACCAGACTGGCTTCGGAATAGCGGGGCGGCGGTTGGGTGAAATGCTGTTCCGGGCGGACCGATTGGCGGGCCATATCCTCGCCCGTGGTCACGTCGGGCAACAGCCGTTCACCGTCATCATCATCCGCGCCCGGCTGGGGGGCATCGTCCCGGTCTTCGCGGTAAACCTTCAAGAAGCCGTCGAACACTACAACCGACCCGGTGGCGCGGAAAACGATCCGGCTGTCCAGACTGGCCACATCAACCACGACCTGATCCAGTTCCGCCGACGCCATTTGCGACGCCATAGCCCGCTTCCAGATCAGATCGTAAAGCCGAAGCTGGTCACGGTCCAGGAACCGGGCCACGTCATCGGGACGGCGGGCCAGATCGGTGGGCCGGATGCATTCGTGGGCTTCCTGGGCGTTCTTGGCCTTGACCTTATAGACGCGCGGCGAGGCCGGCACGTAGTCGCGACCGAAATCGCGGGCGATGACATCGCGGCAGGCGGCAGTGGCTTCGGCGGCCATCTGCACGCCATCGGTACGCATATAGGTGATCAGACCCACCGTTTCGCCGCCGATATCGGTGCCTTCATACAGGCGTTGGGCCAATTGCATGGTCTGTTTGGCGGAAAAATGCAGCTTGCGGCTGGCTTCCTGCTGCAAGGTCGAGGTGGTGAAGGGCGCATAAGGATTGCGCTTGGCTTTCTTGCGTTCCACCCCCGCCACCTGAAACCCGGCGGCTTCGATGGCCAATTTGGCCGATTGCGCATCGGCTTCGGTGGCCAGGGCGAATTTGTCCAGCTTCACCCCGTTCAGATGGGTCAATTGGGCGGTGATCAACTGGCCGCGCGGGGTCAGGAAATCGGCGGCGACGGACCAATATTCCTGCGTCTTGAACGATTCGATTTCGGTTTCGCGTTCACAGACCAGCCGCAACGCCACCGACTGCACCCGCCCGGCCGATTTGGCGCCGGGCAATTTGCGCCACAAAACCGGCGACAGGGTGAAGCCCACCAAATAATCCAAGGCGCGGCGGGCCAGATAGGCATCCACCAGATCCTGGTGGATTTCGCGGGGATTGCGCATGGCATCCAGCACGGCGGTCTTGGTGATTTCGTTGAACACCACCCGCTTGACGTCCTTGCCCTTCAGGACGCCGCGATCTTCCAACACCCGCTTCACATGCCAGGAAATGGCTTCGCCTTCGCGATCCGGGTCAGTGGCCAGGAACAGTTTGTCGGCGCCCTTGACCGCGCTGGCGATTTCCTTGATCTGGCGTTCCGATTTGGGATCGGTTTCCCAATCCATGGCAAAGCCGTCATCGGGCCGCACGCTGCCATCCTTGGCCGGCAGGTCACGAATGTGACCATAGGAAGCCAGAACGTGGAAATCCGAACCAAGATATTTGTTGATAGTCTTGGCTTTGGCGGGAGATTCGACGACGACGACCTTCATCCGGACCCGATGGCGCAAGGAGAAAACGACGCAACCCTGGTCAGGCGCTTGACAGCAGGGAAACCTGATTGCCCGAAAGGCGTTCCAGACGTCCGGCCAGCTCTAGTTCCAGCAAGACCAAAGACACCTGAGATGCAGACAATTGGCATTCACGGATCAGCAAGTCAACCGTCACCGGAGCAACCCCCAGGCTTTCCATGATCACGGCACGGGCACGGACCAAGTCTTTTTCATCCACGGAAGCGGCGGCGGCGGCACTCCAGCCGCGCTTTTCACCATCCGCCAGGGGCTGACGGGACAGGGCATTCAGCACTTGCAAAATATCATCCACCCCTTCGGTCAGCACCGCGCCGTGGCGGATCAGATCGTTGGGTCCGTGGGATCGCGGGTCCTGGGGACTGCCGGGAACGGCAAAAACGTCGCGGCCCTGTTCCCCCGCCATGCGGGCAGTGATCAGCGACCCGGATTTCAACGATGCCTCGACCACCACCACACCTTGGGACAGACCGGAAATAATCCGGTTGCGACGGGGGAAATGGCTGGCCTGGGGCTGTGTTCCCGGTGGCATTTCCGACACCGCCACCCCCATGGACACCACCTGATCGTAAAGCCCGGCATTTTCCGGCGGATAAATCACATCCACCCCCCCGGCCAGCACCGCCACCGTGCCGGTGCCCAAGGCGCCTTCATGGGCGGCGGTGTCGATGCCACGGGCCAGACCGGATACCACCACCAGACCGGCGCGGCCCAAATCCATGGCCAGCCGCCGGGCCAGATTGCGCCCGTTCACCGATGCATTGCGCGCCCCCACCATGGCGATAGCCGGTTTGGCCAACAAGGATGGATTGCCCCGTGCATACAAAATCGGCGGCGCATCGTCGATGGCGGCCAGCCAATGGGGATAGGCGGCTTCGCCCCAGGCCAGAGGATGAGCACCCAGACGATGGGCGGCCTCCATCTCGGCTTCGGCCACGGATTTGGGACAAATGACAATGGGTTTGGCCCGTCCGCCACGGCGCGCCAGATCGGGCAACGCCTCCAGCGCCTTGCCAGCAGTGCCAAAGCGTTCCAGCAACTTGCGGAACGTGCGTGGTCCGACATTCTCGCTGCGGATAAGCCTTATCCAGTCGAGACGATCTTTTGCCGAAAGTTCGCGTATCATATCATCCATAAAGGGCATGGTGACCGACCGAACCATCTCCGTCAAGCCGCTGGCGCGCCTGTGGGCAGCCCCGGACAAGAATGCCCATGGACAATGAAGGCCCCGTGTATACTCTGCTGGGTGGAACCACGACCTGATTTTTCCACTGGAATGACCAGACCGCACAAGGGGGCACGATGGGTGATCAATCCAAGACGGCGCAATCGGCCAAGACGGCGCAATCGGCCAATACCGGCCTGCCGGAACGCCGGACGTTCGCCAAGGGCACGGTGATCTTCCGCGAGGGGGAAACCGGCAATCAGGCCTATCTGGTGCAAAAGGGATTGGTCCGCATCTTCAAGACGATCAACGGCCGACGCATCACCTTGGGACAGGTCAAGCAGTTCCAGATTTTCGGCGAATTGGCATTGATGGACAATTCCACCCGCATGGCCGCCGCCGAAGCAGTGGAAGACACCACCTGCCTGGTGGTGTCACAGGCCACCATCCGCGACATGCTGGACCGCGCCCCGCCGGGGTTGAACAATCTGGTTATGTCATTCCTGACCACCATGCGGGCCATGGGCGAGGATTTGGCCGATGCCCGCGCCCGGTTGCAGGATCTGGGCGAACAGCCCTGACCCATGAAAAATACATAGCGCGCTTCCGCAGGATTCCACTGTTGCCATAGTTCAAAGGGGAAGGCCGGTCCCAAACGGAACCGGGAAGGAGACTTTCCCAATGACACTGTCGAACATCAGGATAAGCACCAAAATTTATCTGGTGGTGGCCATCATGGGCGTGCTGATGGGGGCCACCGCCTTCATGGGCATCATCGCCCTGGCCCGCCTTAACCAATCCGCCGACGCCATGAAGACCGCCGCCACGGAAATGATGCTGGGGGCGGGCATCGGCATGGATATCGCATCGCTGAACCGGGCCGAAATGCGCATCGCCGCCGACCCGTCCGCTGATAACATCACCGATGCGGAACGCAGCATCGCCACCACCACCGCGCGGTTGCAGGATCGCACCCGCTTGGCCATGGCCCATGCCGATGACGATCAGATCCGCGCGCTGACCAGCGCAGCAGACGCATGGAAAGGCTATCTGGATCAGGTGGCCCGCACCGTGGCCATCGCCCATAAGGTCCAGGACAGCGTGGTCATGACCGACGGCCAGCAAGCCCTGTTCACTCAGGCCATGGCCGGGCGGGATACCTCCAACCGCTTGCGCGACCAGATGAATGCCTTTGTCGCCGCCGCCGAATCCCGCCACGACACCCTGGCCCAGGATGCGGGCGCCACCTTCGACAATATGCGGCTGGCCCTGGGCGGCACCGCCTTGTTCGGTCTGGTGTTGGGAGTTTTGCTGGGCCTGAGCATCGCCACCCATGGGGTTACCCGGCCCATTCAAACCGTGATCGGCGCCCTGCAACGTCTGGCCCAAGGCGACACCAGCACCGACATCGCCCATCGTGACCGGGGCGACGAGGTGGGAACCATCGCTCGGGCCATGCAGGTCTTCAAAGATGCCATGGTGCATAGCCGCCGACTGGAAGCTCTGGCCCGCGACGCAGAAAACCACGCCCGCCAGGAACGCCGTCAGGCCATGATGGACATGGCATCATCCTTTGAACAATCCGTGCGCCAGGTGGTGCAGTCGGTTTCCGCCGCCGCGTCGCAAATGCAATCCACCGCCGGATTGATGAGCAACACCGCCCTGGAAACCACCCAACAGGCTGGAACCGTGGCCTTTGCCACCACCCAAGCCGATGCCAATGTGCAAGGTATCGCCACCGCTGCCGAGGAATTGACCGCATCCATCGGCGAAATCGCCCGCCAGGTGGATCAGGCCGCCGCTGCGTCGCAGACGGCGGTGATGGAAACCGACGCGGCCCAGGATTGCGTGCGCGAATTGTCCGACAATGCCGCCCGGATCGGCCAGATCATCAGCCTGATCAATGACATTGCCAGCCAAACCAACCTGCTGGCCCTGAATGCCACCATCGAAGCCGCCCGCGCGGGCGAAGCCGGCAAGGGGTTTGCCGTGGTGGCGGGCGAAGTCAAATCCCTGGCGACCCAAACCGCCCAGGCCACTGACGAAATCGCATCCCAGATCGCCGCCGTTCAGGCGGTCAGCCAGCGCATGGTCAATTCCATCAGCCGTATCGCCGGCAGTATCGACGGCATCAGCCATGTGGCGGCGGCCATTGCCCAGGCGGTGGACCAGCAATCGGTGGCATCCGGCGACATCGCCAGGAATATTCAACAGGCCGCCACCCGCGCCCGCGAAGTTTCGGGGATCATCGGCGGGGTGAAAGTGTCGGCCAGCGAAACCGGCGCCGCCGCCACCCAGGTTCTGGGCGCCGCCAATGACCTGGCTCACCATTCCTCGCAATTAAGTCACGAAGTGGATGATTTCATTTCGACCGTGCGCGCAGCCTGATCATTCCGCACACCCGCCCCGAAAATCGGGGATGGCCATTGTCACCGCATGGCGGCGCAGAAGTGCCGCCGGATCATGGTCACGAAACATAGGCTTGCCCGCGCCACGGCGCCGCCCTACCTTTGGGCATGATCAAGCCCCCCCGCACCAAGAAAATCGTCCCCCTTCCCACCAAACAGCAGGTTCTGGACTATATCCGGTCCCAGCCTGTCCCTTTGGGAAAACGGGAACTGGCCCGCGCCTTCAATCTGAAGGGCGCCGATAAAATCACCCTGAAAGCCATTTTGAAGGAATTGGAAATAGACGGCGATCTGGAACGCGGCCACCGCCGCCGCTTCAGCCGTCCCGGCGCCTTGCCCGAAGTGGGGGTGGTGGAAATCACCGGCACCGATACCGATGGCGAATTGGTGGGCCGCCCCGTCGCCTGGGAACATGACGGCCGCCCGCCGCGTATTTTCCTGGCCCCCTGGCGCCGGGGCGAGGTGGTGGCCGGTGTGGGCGATCGGGTGCTGGCCAAATTGCGCCGCATCCGCGACGACATGTACGAAGCCAAGCCCATCCGCCTGGTGGGCGAAGCCCGCGCCCGCGTGCTGGGGGTATACGAAGCCAATCCCGACGGATCGGGACGGCTGCGCCCCACCTCGCGCAGGGAAAAGGCCGATTACATGGTGCCCAAGGGCGAAAATGCCGGGGCGGAGGATGGCGAGCTGGTCTTGTGCGATCTGTTGCCCGGTCGGCTGTACGGATTGCGCCAGGTGGCGGTCAAGGAACGGCTGGGCGCCATGGGTGCGCCAAAATCCGTGTCGCTGGTGGCCATTCATGCCAACGACATTCCCTTTGAATTCCCCGCCGATGCCGTACAGCAGGCCGATGAAGCCGGTCCGGTCCCCTTGGGTGCGCGCACCGACCTGCGCCCCATCCCCCTGGTGACCATTGATGGCGAGGATGCCCGCGATTTCGATGATGCCGTCTGGGCCGAAGCCGATCCCGACCCGGCCAATGCCGGGGGCTGGCATTGTCTGGTGGCCATCGCCGATGTGTCCTGGTATGTGCGCCCCGGCGACGCCCTGGACCGCGAGGCGTTCAAGCGCGGCAATTCGGTCTATTTTCCCGACCGGGTGGTCCCCATGCTGCCCGAAGCCCTGTCCAATGGCTGGTGTTCATTGCGTCCAGCCGAGGATCGGGGCTGTCTGGCCGTTCATATCTGGCTGGACAAGGACGGCAACAAGCTGCGCCATAAGTTCGTGCGCGGACTGATGCGGTCGGCGGCGCGGCTGACCTATACCCAGGCACAACGCGCCCGCGACGGCCAGCCCGACGACCTGACCGGCCCGCTGGTGGACAGCGTCATCACCCCGCTTTATGGCGCCTGGGCGGCGTTCCAGGCGGAACGGGCGCGGCGCGGCGTGCTGGAACTGGATTTGCCCGAACGCAAGGTGGACATTTCCCCCGACGGCAAAGTGCTGGGCATCAACCCCCGCCCCCGTTTCGACAGCCATCGCCTGATCGAAGACTTCATGATCGCCGCCAATGTGGCGGCAGCCGAGGAATTGGAAAAGCGGCGTCAGCCATGCATGTACCGGGTGCACGACCAGCCGGGAATGGAAAAACTGGAAGCGCTGCGGGATTTCCTGTCCTCCATGGATTTATCCCTGGCCAAGGGGCAAGTGCTGCGCCCGGCCCAGTTCAACCAGATCCTGGCCAAGGTCAAGGACACCCCCAACGAAACCTTGGTGAACGAAGTCATCCTGCGATCCCAGGCCCAGGCGGTGTACTCGCCGGAAAATCTGGGCCATTTTGGTCTGGGATTGGCGCGTTATGCCCATTTCACCTCGCCAATCCGCCGCTATGCGGATCTTTTGGTCCATCGCGGTCTGGTTTCGGGGCTGGGATTGGGCGATGGCGGATTACCCGATGGCGCCATGGCCCAATATCCCGAATGGGGCGAACATATTTCCATCACCGAACGCCGGGCGGCGGCGGCGGAACGCGAAGCGGTGGACCGTTACGTCACCGCCTTTTTGTCCGATCGGGTGGGGGCCACCTTTGCCGCCAAGATTTCCGGCGTCACCCGGTTCGGCCTGTTCGTCACCTTGCTGGAAACCGGCGCCGACGGCATCATCCCCATTGCCACCCTGCCCGGTGATTATTACGACCATGACGAGGCCAGCCATTCCCTGGTGGGACGGCGCAGCCGCCGGGCATTCCAACTGGGCCAAACCCTGACCGTCATCTTGCACGAAGCCAACACCCTGACCGGGTCCATGGTTTTTCACCTGGATGGCGGGACTGTGGATGGCGGGAACAGGGCAGACGGCCAAGGCAGCCCGCGCGGACGGGCCGGGCATATCCCCCGTGGTCTGGGACGCGGCACCAAACCACCGGGCCGCAAACCCGGCGGACCGACAAAAGCCAAAAAAACCCCCCGCAAAAACAAGACCAGACCCTGGTAACCCCCCGCCCGGCGAGGGACACAAATATCCCAAGCCCATTGCGGGCGCGGCCAAGGGGGCGAAAGCCCCCGCCCGGCGAGGGACACAAATATCCCAAGCC
>JAYSBF010000064.1:0-18167 GCA_041915545.1 Magnetospirillum sp.
CATAACCCCAAGCCCATTGCGGGCGCGGCCAAGCAATCCGCAGGATTGCGCCCGGCGAGGGACAAACATAACCCCAAGCCCATTGCGGGCGCGGCCAAGCAATCCGCAGGATTGCGCCCGGCGAGGGGCTAACAGGGTGCGGAAAAACTCCGCTTCGCGGCTGGGCGACCGCCCAGACCCGTTCGAAAGAGGGTTTTTCCGCATCCTGCTAAAGGAAAGTTCCGACCTTGGGTCGGAACTTTCATAAGATCACTCCCAAAGCCGTGCCAAGAGTCCCAGGGCGAACCGGATATCACCGGAAAAGGTGGCCGGTTCGCCCACATGAACGGTGCCGGTCATGCCCGCAGCCAGGATCACGCCTGGGGGTAGGGCGGACAGACGGATATGAATGGGGATGCGTTGGGCCAGACGGACCCAGGTGAAGACCGGGTTGACGTTGCTTAATCCCTTGCCGGCACTTTCCCCATTGGTATCGGCGATGCCGCGGGCGATGCTGTCCACATGGCCGATCATGGGTTGGTCGTATCCCATCAGGGAAATGGTGACCTGATCGCCTTCGTGAATTTGGCCCAACTTGGTTTCTTCGAAATAGCCGACCATCCAAAAGGAATCGCTGTCCACCACCGACACCGCTGCCTGGCCCGCTGACAGATAATCCCCCACCCTGAGGCGCAGATTGGTGACATAGCCATTGGCCGGCGAGCGGATGACCGTGCGGTCCAAATTCAGACGGGCCAGGTTCAGCGTGGCCTGGGCCTCATCCACATTGGCCTGAGCGCTGCCGGCGGTGCCACGGCTTTGTTCGCGTTCTTCGGCGGAAACGGCGAATTCCGACAGATGGGCGCGCCGTTCCGCCTTGGCCTGGGACACCCGTAAATCCTGGCGCCGCATGTCCAGGGCGGCCTGGGCCTGGGCCACGGCCAGCCGGAACCGTTCCGGGTCGATGACGAACAGAATATCGCCTTTATGGACGAACTGGTTGTCCGTGACTTTGACCTGGGCCACGGTGCCGCCCACTTCCGGGGCCAGGGCGACCACTTCGGCCCGGACGCGGCCATCACGGGTCCAGGGGGCCAGCATGTAACGGTGCCACAAGGCCAGGACCAGGATGGTGGCGACGGCCACGGCGGTCAGGGTGATGACCACACGAAGAAGCTTGACCAGCGAAAACATGATCAGTGTTCCAAAACGGGGTTATTGCAGCATGACGACGGAGGACAAGACCCCCACATAGACGGCCAGTTCGAACAGGGCCGGATGCCAGACCAGTCCCAGCAGACGCAGCCGGGCCAAAATCCAGCGGCACAGCAGGAAAGCCACACCCGCTTCGATCAGGTGCAGCAGGAAGGGCGGAATGTAGACGCCGCCAACGTCGATTTCGGTCATCATGGGACGATCTCCGCGCCCGTCTGTCCGGGGGCCAGGAACCGGCGGTAACGGCCGGTCAGCAGGGCGATTTCAAACAGGCTGGCAGCGGCGCGGGCCATGGCCGCCGCCTGGGCCTGATGCTGTTGTTCCGATTGATCTTGGGCCAGATATTGCAGGCGCTGGGCCGCTTCGCGCACGATGGCGACCGTGCGGCGGGGGTTCATCTGGACCAGGGCGGCACGGGCCGGGCCGATGGCGGCTTCGGCTTCCAGGACCAGCAGCCGGGGGCCGGAAACGGTTACCGGAGCCATTAGTCCACGGATCTTCATGATTTCCCGGCCAATGCGCAGGGCCGCGAAGCCGCCGCGCATGGTGGCGCCGCGATTGAGTTCGGCAGCGCGCAGCCGTCCGCCCAGCCGCAGCAGCCGATCATGCATGCGGGTTTCCCAGGCATGACGCGACACCTGTTTTCCCGTGGCCCGCAGCAGGATCAGCAAATCGTGGCGAATGGCCTGGATCAGGTCGCGCACCTGACGGCGGGGGTCCATGGGCGGGATCATGCGGTAAATTCCGGCGGTGATGACCGCACCGCCGCAGGTGGCCAGGGCATTGTTGAGAAAGAATGACGGGTCATAGACCATGGGGTTGGTGGGGGTCAGCAAGGTCAGGAAAAACACCCCCAGCCCCACCCCGACAAAGACCAGTCGGGGATTGATCATCAGCAACGCGGCGCTGAACAGCACCGGTGACAGGCTGATGGCCAATAAGGGGAAGCCGTCAATGGCGGGCAGGATGAACAGCAGGTACAGCCAGGCCAGCACCGTGGACAGTGCCACGCCGCCGGCCATCACCAGGGCATCGCGGGCAGGGCGGTCGCGCATGGCCAGCAACCCGGCATTGGGAACGATCATGGCCAACATGGCCCAACCCAGCGGCCAAGCGGTTTCCAGCCAGATGAATCCGGCGATCCACACAGCCACCGCCACCCGCACAGCGTTCAGGGCCGCGCCCTTGGGGTCGGCATGAAACCAGGCCCGGCCCATGATCCGACCCTGGGGACGGGTTCCGGGTTGGCCGGATACCAGGGCTGCCAACCCGTCCAGCATCAGGATCAGGCCATCCAGCACCTCGCACATCTGATCCTGGGCGGACAGGATGGGCAGATCGTTCACTACCAGCCCGTTTTCCAAGTGGCGGCGAAAATCCTTAAGGTCGTCGCACAGGGCGGTGATGCGGTCCAGCCGGGCCGGATCTGTGGGGGCGGCCAGGGCGGCGACGGTCACCGCATCCAGCAAATCTTCCATGCGCCGCCGCCAGGGGGCCAGCCGGTCATGCGCCGACTCTGTCAGCCGGTCCAGGGCGCCGTTCAGGGATGATGCGGCGGTCAGCACGCCGAACATGGCGATGATGGCGGCGCGCAGATCGTCGGACAGACGGCCGGTCTGGCCATCTTCGGTGGCGGCGAATTCCACTTGACTGTCCAGGGCGGAAATCTCGGCGGCCAACCGGCGGCGGGCGGGGGCCAGGGCCGGGGGGCGGTCGGTCAGGGATTGGGTGGCAAAACGGCTGAGATCGCCGGTTAATTGGCGGAATTGGACATGAAGACGCTTTTCCGCCCCGCGCGCGGTCAATAGCGAGGCGACCCAGCCCGAACAGGTGATGCCCAGGGCGATCACCGCGACCCGGCTGGCCGCCAGATGGTACAACGCATCGGGATTGTCCACGGCCGGCATGGCGATCAGCACCACCGTATAGCCAGCCAGGACCGCGCCATAGGACCGATAATTACGCAACAGGGTCGAAGCCGCCGTGCAAATCGCCATCCATATGCCCAGGCCGAACAGGAACATTTCCGGGCTTTGGGCGAACAGTCCCATCAATACCACCGCCACCACCCCACCGATGACGGTGCCGCCAAAACGGTACAGGCTTTTGTTCAGCACCATGCCGTGAACCGGATGGGCGACAATCAGAACGGTGACCGCCGCCGATTGGGGGTTATCCAATTCCAGCACATAGGCCAGGAACAAAGCCAGCAGAGCGGCAGTCAGGGTTCGCAGGGCATGGGGCCAACCGGCAGGCAGGCGAAAGACATCCGCCCAGGCAATGTTGACATGACCCAGGCGGCCGGGCCAGTCGATGCCCAGCTTCGGAAGAGACAGAGAACGGGGGCGGGGCAGCAGGGATGCACGCATCATGGCTGGTCATCCCGCTCTGCCGTCTGGTCTTGTGCCAAGCGGGTGCAATCTTCGGCGATGCGGGTGAACACATCCATGCAGATCATGATTTCCTGATCGCTGATGCGGGCGGTCAGGGCCGCCCCCACCCGCAATCCCGCCTCGACGGTGCGGCGCTGCACTTCCCGGCCTTTTTCGGTCATCTGGATAATCTTGCAGCGGCGGTCATCGGGCGAATCGCCACGGGTGATGAACCCGCCTTTTTCCAGCCGGTCCAGCAGGCGGACCATGGATGGCGGCTCGACCTCCAGGGCTTCGGCCAGATCGGTGGCGCGCACGCCTTCCCCCAGACGGCCCAGATGATACAGAGGGCGCCACGTGGCCGATGTCAGACCGAATTTGCGCAATTCGTCATCCATGGCCCCACGCCACCGCCGAACCAGCCGGATCATGGTCAGGCCAAGATCGCGGCGCTGGGTTGTCATGTCCGACAATGGCGTGGTGTCGGCGGGAGATGAAAGCGTGGGCATGGTCGGCAATGTCCATAGCCAGTTAATAGTTAGCAGGCTAACTATATGAGGGCGAGGAAGAAGGGGGCAACCATCATTTTGGTTACCTCGCTTTTTCCGGTTTTGGACGTGTTGAAATGCCGCAGCCTCAGAGCTGATTTCGATCAATCGAAATCAGCTCTGATACCGGCCGCCCTTTGAAATGATCCGTTCGGCGGCGGCCAAGCGACCGGATGGCCGCGCCCGGCGAGGGCTGGACAACGGCCAATGAAATTGGCCGTTGGTATTGTTCGAGTGAAAAAAGGTCTAATCCACGGCCAGAATGACGTGGGATGCCTTGAACAGGGCCAGGGCGTCATCGCCTTCCTTCAAGGCCAGTTCCTCGGCAGCTTCGTGGGTGATGACGGCGCTGATGGTCTTGCCGTCGCCGATATCCAGAGTGATTTCGGTGTTCACCGGTCCGTCTTCCCGATTGATGACGGTGCCGCGCACTTGGTTGCGGGCGGAAAGCCGCATGGGGTCGCCGCAGGATGCGATGACCACGAAGGATGATTTGACCAGGGCGACCACTCGCCGTCCCACCTGAATATCCAAATCCTGGACGCTTTCACGGGTGATCACCGCGGTCAGGGAATTGGTGGGGGTCAGGCGCAGCTTGACCTTGGCATTGACCGAACTGCTGTCCACATCCTCGACCTCGCAATGAAAAACATTGCGGGCGCTGGTCTTCATCCCCAGGCTCCACAGCAGGGTCAGGGGATCGGGGGCGCTGCCATTGTCCTTGGTGGCGTCGCTGGTCAGGGCTTCGGTGACGCGGGCCAAGCGTTCTTCCAGCAGGCGAAAGGATGCGATCAGTGCCTTGCCCTGGTCGGTGACGGCGGCGCCGCCACCGTGACGACCGCCGGTCTGGCCGACAATGGCCGGTTTGGGCAGCAGGTTGTTGACGGTGTTCAGCGCATCCCAGGCGGCCTTATAGCTCAGGCCGACAGCCTTGGCGGCTTTGGTGATGCTGCCATGGGTTTCCACTGCTTCCAACAAATCGATCCGGTCGCGTCCAACCAGGGACCGGCCATCACGGCGCAGGGACAGAAATGCTTCGACCTTATCTTCGGACACGCCTGCTCTCCACGATATATAGGCGTATCATATAACCATCTTTCCGGCCCAAATAACAAGCCCCGGCCTGTATCCAGAGCCGGGGCTTGTGGGAATTCCACGATGATTACTTGCCCAGCATTACCTCGGTAGACTTGATGATGGCAGAGACTTCATCGCCAAGCTTCAGGTCGAGATCGGCGACGGCATCCAAAGACACCAAAGAGGTGATGAATTGGCCAGCCACATCAATCTTGACCTTGGCGGTCACCTGACCCTTGATGATTTCGACAACCTTGCCTTTCAGGTTGTTACGGGCGCTGAGTTTCATTGAATCTCTCCGTTCTTGCGGCGCGAATACTTATGCCAGATGAATGTTTGTATACTATGCCGGTTGCGTTATGTGGTCAACATATATGCCCGAACAAAGTAACATTAGCGATATGGCGTCGAATTCTATAACGCTGCAAGGCGAAGTGTCCGGGGCATTGCCCGCCCCCCTGAATTCAGGGGGACGGGGGTATCCGCGTCGGGTCAGTGAGCTTGATCCCAGGATTGTCCCAGGCCGGTTTCCGCCACCAGCGGCACATCCAGCCGGGCGGCGGCTTCCATTTCCTGTTTGACCAAGGCGGCGGTGGCGTCGGCCTGATCGGCAGGCAGTTCGAACACCAGTTCGTCATGGACCTGCAACAGCATACGAGCCGACAATCCCGCCCGGACCAGGGCGGCGGGCAGGCGGATCATGGCCCGCTTGATGATATCGGCGGCTCCGCCCTGGATGGGACCGTTAATGGCCGCCCGTTCGGCAAAAGCCCGCATGGGCGCGCTTTTATCGCTAATGCCGGGGGTATAGACCTTGCGTCCGAACAAGGTGCGGACAAAGCCATGGGTGCGGGCTTCTTCCTTGGCCTGTTCCATATAGGTGCGGATTTCGGGGAAGCGGGCGAAATAGGCGTCGATATAGGCTTTGGCTTCGCCATTGCCGATCCCCAATTGGCGGGCCAGACCAAAGGCGGAAATGCCATAGATGATGCCGAAATTAATGGCCTTGGCCCGACGGCGGATCATCGGGTCCATGCCCGCCACCGGCACGCCGAAGACCTGGGATGCGGTGATGGCGTGAATATCGGCGCCATCATGGAACGCCTGCTTCAGCCCCTCGATCCCCGCCACATGGGCGACCAGCCGCAATTCGATCTGGGAATAGTCGGCGGATAGCAGGCAATGGCCCGGCGGCGCCACGAATGCCTGACGGATCTTGCGGCCTTCCTCGGTACGGATGGGGATGTTTTGCAGATTGGGGTCCGATGATGACAGCCGCCCGGTGGTGGTCGCCGCCAGGGAATAACTGGTATGCACCCGCCCGGTCCGGGGGTTGATCTGGGCGACCAGCGCATCGGTATAGGTGCTTTTCAGCTTGGACAATTGCCGCCAATCCAGCAGGCGGGCGGGCAGGTCATGGCCCTGGGCCGCCAGTTCCTCCAACGCATCGGCGCCGGTGGCCCATTGGCCGGTCTTGGTTTTCTTGCCGCCGGGCAGGCCCATTTCCTCGAACAGGACCTTGCCCAATTGCTGGGGCGATCCGACATTGAACTCGTGCCCGGCCAATTGATGGATGCCGCTTTCCAATTCGGCCATGCGTTGACCGAATTCGCCGGACAATGTCCGCAACGCCGCCGCATCCACCAAAATGCCGTCCTGTTCCATGCGGGCGGCGACTGCCGACAAGGGACGCTCCAGGGTTTCGTAGACCGTCACCATGCGGTCCGCCAGCAGGCGCGACCGCAGCCACACATGCAGGCGCAGGCAGAAATCGGCGTCTTCCGCCGCGTAATCCCTGGCCTTGTCCAGCGGCACCCGGTCAAAGGTGATCTGTGATTTGCCGCTGCCGCACACATCGGAAAAAGCGATGGTCTGGTGTTGGAAATGGCGTGAACACAATTCATCAAGCCCATGGCCGTGGCTGCCGCCATCCAGCACATAGGACATCAGCATGGTGTCATCCAGCGGCGCCACATCCAGCCCGGCGCGGGCCAGCACGGATAGATCGTATTTGATGTTGTGCCCGACTTTCAGCACCGCCGGATCGGCGAAAAGCGGGGCCAGACGATCCAGGATGGTCTGGCGCGGAATAAGCGGCACCGCCGCATCGGCCGGGGCGTCCAGCAACGATCCCTGGGCCGGGCCGGCATCGTGGCGCACCGGGATATAGCAGGCCCGTCCCGGCGCCACCGCCAGCGACACCCCTACCAGATCGCATTGCTGGGGGTCCAGGGATGTGGTTTCCGTATCGACCGCCACCACCCCGGCCATGCGGGCATGGGCAATCCAGCGGTCCAGTTCCGCCACATCCAGCACCAGATCATAGTGCGCCTGAGCCTGGCACAGCCCGGCCAGAACGCCGTCTTCCCCGGCGGCAACCGGCGGCGCACCCACGGATTGGCCCGCGTGAATGGCATCACGGGCAGCGGGTGGGCGGGCGGGCAGCGCGGCTTGGGGGGATGTCAGCCGGGCCAGAATGCTTTTGAACCCCATTTGCCGCAAAAAATCCCCCAATATGGCGGGGTCGGGCGGGGTCAGGACAAAGCTGTCCAGGGGTTCGGGCACCGGCGCCTCGCGGCACAGGCGCACCAGATCGCGGCTGATCCGGGCCATATCGGCATTGGCCAGCAAGGTTTCGCGGCGCTTGGGTTGCTTGATGCCCCCCGCCCGTTCCAGCAGCGTGTCCAGATCACCATATTCGGTGATCAATTGGGCGGCGGTCTTGATGCCGATGCCGGGAACGCCCGGCACGTTATCGGTTGGATCGCCGCACAGGGCCTGCACGTCCACCACCTTGTCGGGGGGGACGCCGAATTTTTCCATCACCTGTTCGGGACCGATGGCCCGGTTCTTCAGCGGGTCCAGCATATCCACGCCCGGCCCCACCAACTGCATCAGATCCTTATCCGATGACACGATGGTCACCCGGTGGCCCTGGGCCACGGCCTGAGTGGCATAGGTGGCGATCAGATCGTCGGCTTCATAGCCTTCCAATTCGACCGAAGGCAGGTTGAACGCCCGCGCCGCCTCGCGCACCAGGGGGAATTGCGGGATCAATTCCTCGGGCGGCGGGGGGCGGTGGGCCTTGTAGGCGGGATAGATATCGCTGCGGAAGGTCTTGCGCGCCGCATCGAAGATCACCGCCACATGGGCGGCCTTGGTTTCGCTGACCAGCTTCATCAGCATGGTGGCGAAACCATAGACCGCGTTGACCGGCACGCCATCGGGCCGGGTCATCATGGGCAAACCATGGAAGGCGCGGAAAATGAAGCCCGAGCCATCCACCAGATAAACGTGACGGGATTGAGACACCTGATCAGTGCCCGTGCGCGCTGACGCCGTCGGCCAGACGGTACAGCCGCGAACAATAGGGGCAGGTAACCTCGCGTCCGTCGCCGAAGCTCAGATAGACGCGGGGGTGCCCGGCGGGACCATTGCCGCCGTCACAGGCGACGGTGGCGCTTTCCACCACTTGGGCTTCGATCTTGGGCAGGGGGCTGGCAGTGGCGACAGACATGACCGATATCATCCGTTGACCGTTGAAACCAGCGGATGATACCCATTGATGGCCATGGTTCAAACACTCTCTCATCAATCCACCGCCGCCTTGCCCGATCATGCCATCCGTATCGACGGGCTGTGCAAGACTTACGGCAAGGGCGACACGCAAAAAACCGCCCTGAACGGGGTATCCCTGTCCATCCCGCGGGGGTCGTTCTTTGGCCTGCTGGGGCCGAATGGCGCCGGGAAAAGCACCATGATCAACATCATGGCCGGGCTGGTGCGTAAAAGCGCCGGGCAGGTGCGCATCTGGGACCGCGATATCGACACCGATCCCCGTGGGGCCAAGGCCGCCATCGGAATCGTGCCCCAGGAATTGAACCTGGACCCGTTCTTCACCCCCCGTGAGGTGCTGGAGGTGCAGGCGGGCATGTATGGGGTGCCCAAATCCCAGCGCCGGACCGGGGATATTCTGGCGGCGGTGGGATTGGCCGACAAGGCCGACGCCTATGCCCGGACCCTGTCGGGCGGTATGCGCCGCCGGTTGCTGGTGGCCAAGGCCATGGTGCACACCCCGCCCATCCTGGTGCTGGACGAACCCACCGCCGGGGTGGATATCGAGTTGCGCCAATCACTGTGGGGGCATATCCGCCAATTGAATGCCCAGGGCGTCACCATCGTCCTGACCACCCATTACCTGGAAGAAGCCCAGGAATTGTGCGACCGCATCGCCATCATCAATCATGGTCAGGTGGTGGCCTGCGACGACACCCGCAGCCTGCTGGCCCGCGTGGATGCCAAGACCCTGGTGCTGGCCCTGGACCGCATCCCCGATCCCTTGCCATCTCTGTTGGCCGGGTTGTCGCCCGATCTGCGCGCCGATGGCCGTCTGGCCCTGCGCTATACCCCTTCCACCACCCCCATCTCGGCCATTTTGGCGGCGCTGACCGGGACGGGCGCCGTCATCCGCGACCTGTCCACCGAAGAAAGCGATCTGGAAGACATCTTCCTGCAACTGACCCGGTCGGGGGCCTGACGCATGCGGGGGCGTCTGCGCGCCATGGCCGCAGCCATGGCCCTGTTGGCATCGGGCTGCGCCCCCACCTATCAAATGCCCGGTCCGGCGGTCGGCATTCCCACCTGGTCCGGCGATCATTGGACCACCGCCGATGGCATTTCCTTGCCGTTGCGGGCCTGGACGCCCACCGATGCGCCCAGGGCGGTGATCCTGGCCGTGCACGGCATGAATGATTATTCCAATTTCTTCGATGATATCGGGACTTATCTGGCTACCCAGAGCATTCAATCCTATGCCTATGATCAGCGGGGATTTGGCGCCGCGCCTCGACCGGGTATCTGGTCCAGCGCCGAAACCATGGCCGACGATTTGGCCGCCGCCGCCGCCTTGGTCGCCGACCGTCACCCTGGGCTGCCCCTGTATCTGTTGGGGGAAAGCATGGGCGGGGCGGTGGTTATCGTCACCGCCACCAGTAACCGCCCCCTGCCTGCCATCCAAGGTGTGATCCTGTCCGCCCCGGCTGTATGGGGCCGGTCCAGTATGGGATTGATCCAGCGCGTGGCCCTGTGGGCCAGTTACCATCTGGCGCCGGGATGGACCTTGACCGGGCGGGGATTGAACATTCAGCCATCGGATAATATCGACATGTTGCGCAAGCTGTCCGTCGATCCGCTGGTCATCAAGGGAACGCGGGTGGACGCTATCAAGGGATTGGTGGATCTGATGGATTTGGCCCAGGACCGCTTGCCCACCCTGACCCGGCCCGCCTTGGTGTTGTATGGCGACCGGGATGAAGTGGTTCCCGCCGATCCGGTCCTGGCCGCCACCGCCCGGTTGCCCCGGCTGGGGCATGGCCAAACCCTGGCATTGTACCCCAATGGCTTTCACATGCTGATGCGCGATCTGAATGCCCGTCAGGTCTGGGATGACATTGATGCCTGGACCCACCATCCCGACGCCCCATTGCCGTCGGGGGCCGATGGGCGGGGATTGGAAAAACTGAAAAATGCGGGCAAGAGGTGACGCACAGGGGCAAAGAGCGTATGATAGGGCGATCATGAAGACCCCGTTCCTTGCTCAGAATCCCTTGATCCTGGCCTGTCTGGCCGCATTGCTGGCGATGCCCGCCCAGGCCGGGGACCCGGTCGCCGATACCGGTTTCGATCTGGCCGCGACCCATCCCGGCATCAGCCTGGATGAGTTCCGGCAGACCGCTTGGCCCGATGGCGCCCGCGCCATCTGTTCCAGCGATTCCGACCGTCCAGACAGTATTGATCCCCGCCAATTGCTGCTGCCCAAGGGGGTTGCCGCCATGGGGGCCGCACGGTGCGGCCTGTACCAGGGGCAGGGGGATGACTGGCATTTGTACCGCCCGCAATTGGCGGGGCAGCCCACCGAAATTTGGGGGAAATTTTTCCCGGATCGGTCGGGAACTCCGCGCATGGTGCAATTGGTGCTGAAGCAGCCTAAGCAATCCATTGACGCCCTGGCCGACTATTTCGACCATGCCTTTGGCGCACCATCGCTGCGCCACCGTCATCTGGCCCGCTGGAACAAAAACGGCGCCGATATTTCAGTGATCGAAGATGGCGGCGATTATCTTTATGCTTATCTGATCGACAACGCCTTGCAATCGGCCATGAATGCCCGCATGAGCCAACATCCCAAGCCACACTGAACCCCGCTGAAGCAGCGTGCGGGAACAGGCTGCGGAAAAGTCGTTTTTCCGTCCATTTTATCGATAATCAACAAAACTGGAGGTTTGGAGGCTGTGTCTCCAATTGGGTTTGGGCGAGAGCCCAACCGCGAGGCGGAGTTTTTTGCCCCCTATTATACCATATCCCGGTGATCGGAACCGATCACCGGCGCCCTCAGCGGCGGGCGGGTTTCTCCGAAACCCTTGCCTTCCGCGGCATAAGCCGCGCGGCCCCTTGGGCCTAACCAAATCCCCATGAGTTTCACTCACCGGGATTTGGTATGAGGCCGCGGCCAAGCAATCCACCGGATTGCGCCCGGCGAGGGACACATTAATTAGCGGCGGCGGCCAAGTCAGATTCGTCGGGACCAACCAGGAATGCCGCATTCCGGCGGCCATATCCCAGGGCCTTCCGCAGCCACAGGGGTGGGTTATTATTCATCATGGACTGAAGTTTTTCGATCACTTCGTCGATATCGCGGGGCTTTTCCATCTTCACCGGGAAGATGTTCATGCGCTTCATGTGCACCGCCGCCAGATCGGACAGACCGGTGGTGAACACCACATCACATTCGGCCAAGGCTTCCAGCTTGCGGGCAATGGGGTCACCGGATTGGGCATCATTACCTTCGGGACCGCCGCCGCCGCTGCAACCGCTGCCCCGCTTACCGCCTTCGCCCCGCTTGGGCGCGGCGAACTGGGCGCAATCCAGAAAACTAGAGGAATCATAGCTGACGTCATAGAACACCACTTGCCGTGCCTTGGCGAAATCCACATCCACCTGGATCAGGCTGTTGGTGGTGATGGCAATCTTAACGTGTCCGATTTCAGCCATGTTGTTTCTCCTGTGGAAACGAAATCCTTTTAATACCGCCCGGCCAATGAACTGACCCCGTTGGGTCAGTTCAGGCCGAGACGGTGACGCTCAACGCCGCGCGGGCTGGCCGACCGCCGAACGGATCATTTCAACGGGCGGCCGGTATAAGCGCCCGCAATGGGCGCTGGGTTTATGTATGTCCCTCGCCGGGCGTAACTTTTCGCACCGATCACGTCATGGGCAGTCCAACCACCATGACTTCACGGCCAAAACGAGTGCGGAAATGGGGGGGCAGATCGGTGCCATTGGTCAGCTTGGCCCGCCATTGGGGCAAATCGGCATGGGCGATTTTATTGCCATCCAGTACTTCCACTGGAATGATGTGCAGAAGATTGTCAACAATGACAAAAAAATCTATCGGAAAAACGCGCTTATCCTCATACATTCCGCCGATTTCGATGGTGATGTAGCCATCTTTTTCGTCATATTTTGGATTGTCGCAATCAAATCGGAAATGGCGATTAAATCTGAATTTGTGTCTGAATTGGTAAAGTACCCGATCTTCATCGGCGAATTTTTTTATTTCCGCGACGATATCAACAAAATACTGCAATAACAGTGCTTCCACATACGCATCAGGATAGGGGTGGCGGAAGGATTCCAAATAATGAACGACAAAGGATTGCAGCAGGTCCAAACCGACTTGGCTGATATTCAACGACAGGGAACAGCCATTGATAGGGCCGCCGATGCGAATAACTCCATCCTTACTTTCAATCCCCCCATGCGGGTGAATAAAAGCGGCACGGACGATACGCAGTATCCGATAGACCTCGGCTACAAGCTTTTCAATATTTGTCCTGCGTGGCAATGACAAATAACGCTGCCATGTCTTTTTGTCTTCAAGCGTCGGATCGGATGACTGAAGATGGCATTCCAACAGGTTAAAGGCGGTTACGGCCCCCAGAACGCCATGGACCGGCTCTTCTCCCTCCGCCGTGGGAGCGGCAAAAGGCAGGTTCTTACGTTTTGTGTAAAGTTCGATCTGGCGATATTCGGGGCGATACAGACGGTTTCCCAGTTGCATGGAAAAATCGGACAGGGCCTTTTGCAGCAAATCCATTGTATCGCTTCCCACGAAATCAATATTTTTCCGCGCACTGGCCCGCCCGAATTGGCTTCCGGGCGGGCTCTGGCATCAGTGAACTGTGTCTCGCCTTACCAGACGTTCAACAGCCATTCGCGGTTCTTGTTGTATTCCATGTGGGCAAACATGGCGTTGGCGATGGCTTCGCCCAATTCCATGGCGCCCTTGTACCCAACGGTGGGATGGCGATAAAGACCGGCGCGGTCGAAGGTGGGGAAGCCAACGCGAACCATGGGAATGTTGTGGTCGATGGAGATATAGCGGCCCTTGGAATGGCCCATGATCAGATCGACTTCGATTTCCTTGTTCTGGATACGGCGTTCCAGTTCCCACAGATCGGCGTTGCACACGATTTCCATATCGTGTTCCACCGTCTTCTTCATCTCCAGGATGCGCGGGTCCTTCTTGTAGCGATTATTGTCATCGCCCAGCAACAACAGGACCGGTTCCAATTCCACTTCCATGCAGAACTGGGCCAGACCGATCACCAGATCGGGATGACCGAAAATGGCGACCTTCTTGTTGGCGAAGAACATGTGGGCCAGATCGGCCAGGGCATCCAGGGCCACGCCGCGTTCGTGAACCAAGGAATCGGGGATCGGCTTGCCGGTCAATTGGGACAGATTGGCCAGGAATTGATCGGTGTTCTTGATGCCATAGGCGGTCGATCCGATAACGGCGGGAACGCCGAATTCATCGCGCAGATAATTGGCGGCATCGGCCCCTTCATAGCGGGACAGGGCGATGGAACCAACGGCATTGGCGCTGGCCTGGATGTCTTCCACGGTGGTCCGGCCATGGGTATGGACGGATTTGTCGGGCAGCATGGGCGAGTCGAAATCTTCAGTATCCATGAAGAACGTGGCATCAATGCCCATTTCCTTCACGTATTGCTTCAGCAGCACCAGATCACCAGGGTTGACCCAGCCGGGGAAGACATTCAGCTTGCCGGTGGTTTCTTCCGACGTCTTCTTGGCGATGGTCTTGACGGTGGACACCACGCATTCGTTATAGCCGGAAACTTGGCTGCCCTTGAACGACGGGGTATGCACCGGCACCAGATGAATCTTGCGGTCGGGGAATTCCTTTTTCAGGGCCCGGGTGCAGACATTGATGGTGCCTTCGATATCGTCACCGATAACTTCGGACGAGCAGGTGGTGATGATCGGGATCACCCGCAGGTTGGGGTAACGGCGAGCCAGCACCATCACGCCTTCTTCCACACGGCCGGTCCCGCCGAACACCGCCGATTCCTCGTGCAGCGATGTCGAAGCGATGTCGAAGTTTTCCTTGAAATGCTGGGCGAACAGCAAACGGACGAACATGGAGCAACCCTGGCCGCCGTGGACCAACGGAATGCTGTCCTTGATCCCGATACCGGCATATTGCGCACCCGCCGGCTGGCAGTCGTACATGGGATTGATAATCCCGGCGCGATCCTTGGAAGTGACTTCGCAGCCCATGACAAATTCCTCTCGATGATCTGGGGGGATACCGTCCGCGCCAGACAAAGGCGGCGCGGACGGTCCTTGCTTCGGCTCTTAGTAGAGCTGGTGGTTCAGTTCCCGGTTCTTGGACTTGGTGATGGTGATTTCCACCAACCGTTCCTTCAGTTCCTGGATCAGGGACTGAAGTTCCTCGGGCTTGGTTTCCGCCAGCCAAGGGAAGCGGGTCTTGAAATCCGCGACCATGACCACCGCATCCGCATAGAACAGACGCTCATCCGGGGTTTCCGCCTTGACCGGCTTGCCGGTCAGAAGGTCAAGCCCCATGCCCAGAACGCCGTCAAGATTGGCGGTACGGTCCCAAGTGCGCGAGGCGAATTGCCACAGGCAGCGTTCCTGGACATAGGCGTAGAGATCGTCACCCTTGGCGCTCATTCTGCGGCCTCCTTCAACTGGGCATTGGCACCGCCGCGAATGTCGTGGGCGGCCAGCTTCCACAGGGGATTGTGGACGGCGTTGTACATATCGCGGGCCAGATTGACGAAGCCTTCAAAGCCCATATAGGGGCCGTTGTGATAGGCGTGGCCGTTGACATAGGGGATGTGCAGCTTCTTCACCAATTCACCCACTCGGGCGCCGGTGAAGATCACGTCAGGCTTGACCAGATCGATGATTTCAAAAAATTCCAGCTCGTTGCCGTCATCGATGTAATAGGTGCCTTCGCGACCACGGGCGATGACCTTTTCAAAGTCTTCTTCGTGGCCGAATTTGGAGGCCATGGCCACCACTTCGACGCCCAGATCGTCTTCCACCGACTTGGTCCAGTGCCACAGGCGCGGGCCGCCGGTCCAGATGGCCATCTTGGTGCCCTTCAGGCGTTCCTTGTACCAATCCAGCTTCGGCTTCCACTTGGCATATTCCTCGGCGATCAGGGCTTCGCCCTTTTCTTCGATCCCGAAGAAGGCGCAAATCTTGCGGATGCCTTCGGCCATGTAGTTGAAGCCCCAGCTGTCGATATCCAGACGGGGAATGCCGTAACGCTTCTTCAGTTCGTTGGCGATATAGCCCGAAGACCGGGCGCAGTTCACCACGTTCAACTGAGCACGATGCATACCGCGCAGATCGTCGTAATTGGCGTTGCCGGTGAAGTGGGCAATAACCTGAATACCCAGACGATCCCAATAGGTCTGCAACAGTTGGGAATCGCCTTGGATATTGAAATCGCCGATGAAATTAATGGTATAGGGGCTGGTGATTTCCGGCTCGACATTGCCGACCTTTTCGTCGATCCAGCCGATGTTCAGAACGTGGTGCCCCTTGGACTGGGACACACCCGAGAAACCGGGGCATTCCACGGTGAAGATGTCCACGTCGGGACGATCAGCCATCACCCGCTTGGCCACCGCCTTGATGTCGTCGCCGATCAGCGCGGTCGGACAGGTGGTATAGATGATCATGCGCTTGACGTCGGGCATCTGGTCGAAAGCTTCATGGCAGCTCTTTTCCAGGCGCTTTTCGCCGCCGAACACGATGTGGCTTTCCTTCATGTCGGTCGACCAGACATACTTCATCTGGAAATGACCGTTATCGGAAGGATAGCGCTTGGTGTGCCAGGTGTCATAGGCGCAGCCGATGGGGCCGTGGATCATCTGAATGGTGTCCTTCAGAACACCGCCGATAACCAGCTTGGCACCGCAGAAAGCGCAGCCACGTTCAGACAAAGTACCTGGAATTGTCGCCGCATTGGATAAAGGCAGGAATTCACGGGTGTCTTCGTCCGGCGCCTTCAAATAAATGTGCTTTTCGCGTTCCGGTATGTCCTTATCACACTTCAGCAGTACCATAGGCATCTTGCGTATCTCCTTGCATATTCTCTGACCAATTTTCTCTTACCTTGGCCAAAGGCGGTTGCAGCGGTGGTACAAATCGGTTTGAGAATGGTAAAGCATGAAGCGTGCCAACTTTTAGAAATGGCAGAATTCAGCCATTTTTTCATGGATCGGCCTGGATCGTGCCATGTCGGCAATGCGGGGGTGGCACTTTGAAATCGATGAAAAATGGCGGAATACGGCCTGATTCAACATATCCATACGGCAATATATAGCTAAAGTTCACAACGGTACATTTTGATAAAATTTGTTCATTCCGGTGCGACCGCCTGGAATGAAAAATTTAATCATATATTACAGTGTGATGGGAAATTGCCTCCGGCTCATCCGCCGCAGATGCCGGCGCCATGATGGCACGATGGTTGCGATATAGAGGTTGGGAGTGAGATGTTTCATTATTGCAAATCAGATATAGCCGAAATGATATAACTGATTTGCGGGTTTTTCCCGTACCACCCACACGTTCTGGCCTTCACGCCTGATTTTCGCATTCGCACAAAAAGGAACGAACCATCATGAGCGCCGACAGCTTTCACCTGATGCATGCCATGCTGCGGGTCAGCGACATGGATCGCGCCATTGATTTCTACACCCGGCTTTTGGGCATGCAGGTGCTGGAGATGCGTGACCATAAAAAGAATCAGTTCACCCAGGCCTATCTGGGGTATGGCGACACCCCCACCCGCATGCAGATCGAATTGGTATTTAATTGGAGCGGGGACGAGCCGATCAGCCACGGCAACAGCTTTGGCCATATTGCCATCGGCGTCCGCGGCATCACCGCCTTGTGCGATCATCTGGCGGCGGAAGGCGTCCCCATGCCCCGCCCGCCCCGCTCACAAAAGCATGGCGACACCATTGTCGCCTTTATCGAAGATCCCGATGGACATCGGATCGAACTGGTTCAAATCCGAACCGATGAAGACACGGCACAGGAACACGAAGGCAGCGTTTCCGCCTGATTGCCGCCCCACAGCCCAGATGTCGCGTCGCGCCGCCACGTCGCATTACGGACAAAAATCCGGGATGTGGCGGCATAACCCCACGAAATGTACGTATTCGTACGCTGGCTTTTCCCGTTTCCGACACACCCGCCCACGGCAAACCGCCATTTTGCCCGCCCATGAAATTGGCACGACCGTTGCATTGCTGATTTGCAGTGCAGGAATCACCGTGAATGGCCTCCGGCCCGATTTCCGCAAGACATGTTTACTGAATGGAGATAGGTATGCCTCGTCAGATCGCTTTCTACGGCAAGGGTGGTATCGGCAAGTCCACCACCTCCCAGAACACCCTGGCCGCTTTGGTCGAAATGGATCAGAAGATTCTGATCGTCGGCTGCGACCCCAAGGCTGACTCCACCCGTCTGATCCTGAACACCAAGCTGCAGGACACCGTGCTGCACCTGGCCGCCAAGGCCGGTTCGGTGGAAGACCTGGAACTCGATGACGTGATGAAGATCG
>JAYSBF010000065.1:0-18002 GCA_041915545.1 Magnetospirillum sp.
GGAGGCGCAGCCTCCAAGCCTCCAGTTTCTTTTTCTTTCAAAGAGTTAGAAATCTGGAGGGTTCGGGAGGCTGTGCCTCTCGATTGGGGGATCGGGGGCAAATGCCCCCGAAAGAGGGTTTTTCCGCGCCCGGCGAGGGCTGGACAACGGTCAATGAAATTGGCCGTTGGTGTTATGCCATATCCCGGTGATCGGAACCGATCACGAACATCCCGTGGTCGATCCGCAGGTGTCGCATTTCAGGCAGGTTCCGTTACGGACCAAGGTGAAGTTTCCGCATTCGGGGCAGGCATCGCCTTCATATCCCTTCATACGGGCCGCGCGGATTTGTTCGGCGCGGGCATCGAATTCCTGGATCAGGGTTTCGGTATCCACGCTAAGCGCCACGGTAGGCTGTGCGGCGGATTGCTGTTGGGTACCGCCCGCATCGGCGGCGGGGGCGGTTTGCATCACCACCAATTTCGAGCGCACATAGCCCTTTGACGCCACCCGGTCCACCAATTGGGCGGTGGATGCGGGCACTTGGCTTTGCGCCATGCCGCGGCCCACGGTATCGGGGGTCAAATCGGCGGGTTCCACATGGGCCAGTTCGTTGCGGCCCAGATAGCTGATGGCCAATTCCCGGAAAATATAATCCAGGATCGAGGTGGACATCTTGATGGTGTCATTGCCTTCCACCATGCCTTGGGGTTCAAAGCGGGTAAAAATGAAGGCTTCGACGAATTCTTCCAACGGCACCCCATATTGCAGGCCGATGGAAACAGCGATGGCGAAATTGTTCATCATGGCGCGGAAGGCGGCGCCTTCCTTGTGCATGTCGATAAAGATTTCGCCCAACTTGCCGTTATCGTATTCGCCCGTGCGCAAATAAACCTTGTGCCCGCCGACAATGGCTTTTTGGGTATAGCCCTTGCGGCGGTCGGGAAGCTTGGACCGGCGGGCGGCGGTGATCACCCGTTCAACGATGCGTTCGGCGACGATTTCGGTTTTGGCCACCATGCTGGGGGCGTCGGCCAGATCGCCATCCAAGGCCCCGGCATCGTCCAGCAACGCGGCCTGAAGGGGTTGGGACAGTTTCGATCCGTCGCGGTACAGGGCGTTGGCCTTCAACCCCAGCCGCCACGACAGCAGATAGGCGGATTTGCAATCCTCTACCAAAGCGCTGTTGGCCATATTGATAGTCTTGGAAATGGCACCCGAGATAAAGGGCTGGGCGGCGGCCATCATACGGATATGGCTTTCCACCGACAGGAAACGGGTGCCCAGCTTGCCGCAAGCATTGGCGCAATCGAAGACCGCCAGATGTTCGGGCTTCAGGAAGGGGGCGCCTTCCACCGTCATGGCACCGCAGCAATAAGTGTTGGCGGCGTCGATGGCTGCGCGGTCGAAACCAAGAAAAGCCAGCAGGTCAAAAGACGGATCGGCCAGCTTGTCCTGGGGAACACCCAAGGTGGTGGCGCAGAAATCATCACCCAGAGTGTATTTGTTAAAGACGAATTTGATGTCAAAGGCGCTTTCCAACGCCTGTTCCACCTTCTCCAAGGCCGCGTCGTCAAATCCCTTGGCCCGCAATGCCGCATGGTTGACGCCGGGGGCATCGGCCAAGGTGGCGTGGCCCACCGCATAGCGGATGATTTCCTGAATGTCGCTTTCGCCATAGCCCAAGGTGCGCAAGGCTTCGGGAACCATGCGGTTGATGATCTTGAAATAGCCGCCGCCAGCCAGTTTCTTGAACTTCACCAGGGCAAAATCCGGTTCGATGCCGGTGGTGTCGCAATCCATCACCAGACCGATCGTGCCGGTGGGAGCGACCACCGTGGCCTGGGCGTTGCGGAACCCGTGTTCCTGGCCCAATTCCAAGGCATTGTCCCAGGCGGCGCGGGCGGCATTCACCAGACGGGGATCGGGGCAATTGGCGGCATCCATGGGAACCGGGGCGGTGTGCAGCCCTTCATACCCGGCCACCACCCCATGGGCGGCACGGCGATGGTTGCGGATGACCCGCAACATGTGGTCACGGTTTTTGGCATAGCCGGCGAACGGACCAAGCTGGGCGGCCATTTCCGCCGAGGTGACATAGGATTCCCCGGTCATCAAAGCAGTAATCGCCCCGATCAAGGCCCGCCCCTGATCGCTGTCATAAGACAGCCCCGATGCCATCAGCAAGCCGCCCACATTGGCATAACCCAGACCCAAGGTGCGGAAATCATAGGACAATTCGGCGATGCGCGCCGATGGGAACTGGGCCATCAACACCGAGATTTCCAACACCATGGTCCACAGTCGGGTGGCATGGCGGAAACCGTCCACATCAAAGGACCCGTCCTGAAGCCGGAATCGCATCAGGTTCAAAGACGCCAGATTACAGGCGGTATCGTCCAGGAACATATATTCGGAACAGGGATTGGACGCATTGATACGCCCCGATTCCGGGCAGGTGTGCCAGTCATTGATGGTGGTATCGAACTGAATGCCCGGATCGGCGCAGGCCCAGGCGGCTTCGCCGATCTGTTCCCACAAATCACGCGCCTTCAGGGTCTTTTTCACCGCGCCGCTGGTCCGGTAACGCAACACCCAATCCTGGTCTTGATCCACCGCTTTCAGGAAGTCATCGGTGACCCGGACCGTGTTGTTGGAATTCTGGCCCGCGACGGTCAGATAGGCTTCGGAATCCCAATCGGTATCGAAGACCGGAAACTCGATGGCGTCGTAACCCTGACGGGCGAACTGAATAACACGCTGGATATAATTTTCCGGCAAAAGCGCGCCACGGGCACCAATGATGGCTTTTTTCAATGCCTTGTTGCGCTTGGGGTCAAAACGGTCATCGCCAGCGGCGCCGTCCCCGGCCTGGCAGGCATCCATCACCGCCGACAAATGCCGCTGGGCCAGGCGCGATCCGGCCACCAGGGCCGCGACCTTTTGTTCTTCCCGGACTTTCCAGTTGATGAATTCCTCGATATCGGGATGGTCCACATCCACCACCACCATCTTGGCGGCGCGGCGGGTGGTGCCGCCCGATTTGATCGCCCCGGCCGCGCGGTCGCCGATTTTCAGAAAACTCATCAGCCCCGACGATTTGCCGCCGCCCGACAGCCGCTCGCCCTGTCCGCGCAGGCGCGAAAAATTGGTGCCGGTGCCGGAACCGTATTTGAACAGCCGGGCTTCGCGCACCCACAGATCCATGATGCCGCCATCATTGACCAGATCATCGTCAATGGACTGAATGAAGCAGGCATGGGGCTGGGGATGTTCATAGGCGCTTTGCGAGCGCGTCAATTCGCCGGTGCGGTAATCCACGTAATGGTGACCTTGGCCGGGGCCGTCGATGCCATACGCCCAGTGAAGACCGGTATTGAACCATTGGGGGGAATTGGGCGCGCCCATCTGGATGGCCAACATGTGGGCCATTTCATCGCGGAAAGCCAGCGCGTCATCCTCGCCGTCGAAATAGCCGCCTTTCCATCCCCAATAGGTCCAGGTGCCGGCCAGACGGTCGAAAACCTGGGTGGCGCTGGTTTCACCGATAAAGCGATCCGCTTCCGGCAATTGGGCCAGGGCATCCTGATCCGGCTGATGACGTTGCAGCCAAGCGGGAACACCATCTTCGGCAACAGCCTTCAGCCGGGCGGGAACCCCGGCCTTGCGGAAATATTTTTGCGCCAGGACGTCGCAGGCCACTTGCGACCAGTCGTCCGGGACCTGGATGTCGTTGGCGGAAAACACCACCGATCCGTCGGGATTGCGGATTTCGCTGCTGGATGACCGAAAGCCGATGCCAGCATAAGCCGACTGTCCCGACCGGGTGAAATGACGCCGAACGCGCATGGGTCCCCTCATTCTGCAATATGTGCGAGCCGCCATTCGCGGGCTGGTGGAACGGAAGCCATCCCCGGCTTCTTCCATCCCCGAGCAACACAACATGTTGTGCATTTCCGCTGGCAGGGCCACACGCTATGACAATGCGGCGACGCCCGCAAGCAAATTTGTGCGCAGATGCGAAACTAGGTTTTGTGAAAATTTTTATGGGTATACACATCATATAGACGGAAAAAATAAGGGACGGAGAATGGCGGCCGTGCTCGGGTCTGGACGCTGGCCTTGGGTTTTGTCATAGTCCCCGCCCAGACGGAGGCAAGAACCCAATGACCACCATCGGCACCCTTTTCTACACCTGGGCCAAGGGCCAATTGGCCGGAACCGACAGCAACGGCAACCGCTATTACAACGAACGCGGCGCCCCCAAGAACCGCCGCGCCAAGCGCTGGGTGGTCTTCAACGGTCCGGTCGAAGCATCGGCGGTTCCGCCGGAATGGCATGCCTGGCTGCATTACACTGCGCCCATGCCGTTGACCGATGTGCCGCGCCAAGTCTGGCAGCGCCCGCACGAAAGCAATCATACCGGCAGCACCGGGGCCTATCTGCCCCCAGGCCATCCAGCCCGTGGCGGCCATCGCGAACGGGCCGCCGGTGATTACGAGGCATGGCGGCCCTGATGGTCGGAACTTCGGACGCCAAGGATTCCGGCGTCAAACCACCCGCCAAGATCGCTTACACCAAGGGTGGATATCGCGACACCATCATCGGCGCGGTGGTGGTGTTCGTGGCGGCGATCCTGCTGGTCCTGGTCTATGGCAAGGAAGATGGCCCCGAACAACGGGCCAAGACCACGGACGGGTACGTGTTGACCGCCCGCTTCAACCGCATGGACGGAATCGGGCCGGGCAGTGCCGTGCGGGTGGCCGGCGTGCCGGTGGGCAAGGTGATCGCCCAGGAATTGGACGACCATTTCCGCGCCCAAGTCACCTTGCGGGTGGCCAATGGGGTGGAACTGACCTTGGACACGGTGGCGGCCATCCAGACCGACGGGCTGTTAGGCGCCAAATACATTGAATTGCGCCCCGGTGGCGACGACCGTATGCTGAAGCCCGGCGATGACATCCCCTATACCCAGGATGCCATGGTGATCGAGGAATTGCTGGATATGATCATCCAGCAGGGCAAGGCCCGACGCGCCGCCGGTTCCGCCGCGAATCACGGCGGCCAGCCCGTTTCCTCCGGGACCAACTGATCCAAAGGCCAAAGATATATGGGACGCAATCTGATCGAGACGGTCATGGGCGGTGTGGTTCTGGGGGCTGCCGGCCTGTTCCTGGCATTTGCCTACCGTCATGCCGATTTCAAGCAGGTCCAGGGCTATGGCATCACCGCCCGATTCGCCAGTGTGGGCGGCCTGGATATGGGGTCGGATGTCCGTATCAACGGCATCAAGGTGGGAACCGTGTCGGCCAGCCGTCTGGACCCCCAGACCTTTGAAGCGGTAGTCACTCTGACCATCGGCCCCGATTACCGCCTGCCCCTGGACACCGTGGCCACCGTGGCCACGGACGGTCTGTTGGGCGGGAAGTTCGTAAAACTGTTCCCCGGCCATTCCAATGACCGTATCCAGGATGGCGGCGCCATCACCAAGACCAAGGATTATAAATCCATCGAGGAAATGGTGGGTGAACTGATCTTCCTGGCCACATCCGACGCCCCGCCGCCCAAGCCGCCGGGGCCGGATGACAAGCCATGAAACGCGCCGTTTTTTTCGCCCTGGCCGTGTCCTTGGGAATCGCCGGGGGGGCGGGCCTGACCGCCCCGGCCCAAGCACAGGAACTGTCCTTGGACACCGCCATTCTGGAAGGTTTGGATAAGGTCAGCGCCAAAATCCAGACCATCGAGGCCCCGGTGGGCGAGCCCGTGCATTTCGGCACGTTGGAAATCATCGTCCGTGCCTGCAAGAAACGTCGCCCCGAAGAAAACCCCGAAAGCGCCGCGTTCCTGGATGTGTGGGAACTGAAACAAGGCGAAGCCGCCCAAAGCATTTTCCGTGGCTGGATGTTCGCATCCAGCCCGGCCCTGTCAGCCATCGAACACCCCGTTTATGACATCTGGGTGCTGGACTGCAAGAAACGGGGCTGACCAAAAGACGGGCAGTGTCACCAGGCCAGCCGTCTTTCACTGGCTTTCACCATGTCCCGGTTCAGGCGTCCGTTCCTCCATGCGCTGCGGGCACAATCCAGGGCACGGTAAAGCTGGTCGCCGTCATAGGTGATCAGCAGCAGATCAGCCCCGGCATTCAACCCGGCGACCACGGCCTTGCAAAACCCATGGCGGTGGATGGACGGCATGGTCAGATCGTCGGTCAGCACCAGCCCGTCAAAGCCCCATTTCTGGCGGATCAGGCCATTGATCACCAGCGCCGACCCTGATGCCGGGCTGGCGGGATCAATGGCGTCGATAATGGTATGGCCGACCATCAATTGGGTCTTGCCGTCCGTCAGCATCTCGCGGAAAGGCAGCCAATCGCTGGCTTCCAATTCGGCAGCCGTGGCCGTGATGCGGGTCCGCACATGATGGGTGTCGCCCCGTACCCGGCCCAGGCCGGGAAAATGTTTGGCGGTGGGGGTGATGCCCGCGCTGATCAATCCCTGGCCATAGGCGCGGGCGATATCCGCCACCACGCGGGGATCATCGTCGATGGCCCGGCGGGAAATCAGGCTGTTGCGGTCCCAGCGCAACCGATCCCGTTTCAAATCCAACACGGGGGAAAAATTGGCGGTGATCCCCAGTGACGCCATCCCCCGCCCCTGCAAATAGCCATAGCGGCGGGCAGCATCACTGTAATCGCTGGCAGGCATGGCGGCCAGATCGGACAATGGCGCCATGGCGGGCAGCAATGGCGACAGGTTCGAGACGATACCGCCTTCCTGGTCGGCGGCGACCATCAAGGGCGGCAACCCATGGGCGCGGCGCAACTCCTGAAGTTCGGCGATTTCTGCTGCCAGACGCGGGCCAAGATTGCGCCGGGTGATAAAGATGCCGCCGATCAATCCCTTAGCCGCCAACGGCTTGATCTGATCCACCTGACGATAGCCGATGACGAAATGACGGCCCAGCATGGCCATGGAAGGGGCGGAATCGGCCAGAACCGATTGACGGATACGCTGATAATCCGCCTGGGCGGCCAAAGTGACCACCAGACCCGCCGCCCACAAGGCGGCCAGCAGATAGCGCCGATACCCCAGCAGCCAAAAGAACCCGATCACCAGGGTCATCGGCAGCATGATGACCCCGATCCGGCGCAGCCCGGCCAAATAGGGCTGGTACAATGCCGCCCCCCAGGCCAGCAACCCCAAACCCGTCAGGAAAAACACGATATTGAGAAGATAGCGGCGAATGATGGTGTGATTCATGGCGTGCGTTCCTGTCCAGATTTGTTCCAGCCGCCCCGCCCCATGGCGGTGATGACAACCGGATCGAGCAGAAGCGGGGGAATGGAGCGGTTCATACCTGCCCCCGTCGGCTGAGATGGCTGACCCAATGGCAAAACTCCGCTTGCCAAAACATCACCTGGGGATAGGGCAAGGCGAAATGCCGGGCGATCCCGGCGCAATCGGCGCCGGGGGCCAAGGTGGCCAAGACCACGCGCAGACGGAAAAACGGGGTGTGGGGCATGGGGCAGATCCTTTGCTTGTCCGGGGAACAAGCTGGACCCGCGGGGTTGCGGCGGAATGACGGGCCGGTGCATGGATTGGGAAATTTCCGTGCAAATTTGGTGCAGACGGTTCCGCCGCCCGCCGGAAACCGCTACAGTCCCACCATGCCCACGATCTTGTTGGTTGATGACGATCCCCACATCCGCGACATGCTGCGTTTCGCCCTGACGCGGGAAGGATTGGCGGTGGCCGAGGCGGAAAACGGTGTCCAGGCATTGGACATGGCCGCCAGCCTGCGCCCGGACCTGATCATCTTGGACATCATGATGCCGGAAATGGATGGCACGGAAGTCTGCCGCCAGTTGCGGCGCCACAGCCGGGTTCCCATTGTTTTCCTGTCATCCCGCGACGACGAAATCGACCGGGTGTTGGGGCTGGAACTGGGCGGCGACGATTATGTGGGCAAACCCTTTTCCCCCCGCGAATTGGTGGCCAGGGTCAAGGCAGTGCTGCGCCGCACCGCCGATATGCCGACAGCCGCGCCATCCGCCGATGACGGGCGGTTGGTCCGGGGGCGGCTGACATTGGATCTGGACGGTTTCCGGGCCTTCTGGGATGGGGCGGAAGTGGTGTTGACCGTCACCGAATTTTCCATCCTGCGCACCTTGGCCCGGCGTCCGGGCAAGGTGTTCACCCGCGACGGGCTGATGGATGGCGCCTATGCCCTGGATCACTATGTCAGCGACCGCACCATCGACAGCCATGTGCGGCGAGTCCGGGCCAAGTTCCAGGCGGTGGGCGGGGCGCCGGTGGAAACCGTGCATGGCCTGGGCTACAAACTGTCGGCCTGCGCATGACCGGGTGGCGGCCATCGGTGGGAACGGTGCTGCTGGGGATGAATTTGGCCCTGCTGGTCTTGCCGGTGGGGGGATTATGGGGCCTGCGCCTGTATGACAGCGCCCTGGTCCGCCAGACCGAAGCCGAATTGCTGGCCCAGGCGGCCACGGTGGCGGCGGTCTATCGGGATGGCTGGCGCCGGGGCGGCGGCCAGGTGCCGGGGCCGCCGGTGGATGACCGATGGATCAGCACCCCCGGTTTCGATCAACCATGGCTGCCGCGCACCGCCAGCCTGGATTTGGCCGACACCCCCATTTTGGACCCGCCGCCCGATGGCCGGACGCCGGACCATCCTGCCGATCCGGTGGCGGTGGCGGTGGGTCAACCCTTGAATGCCGTGCTGCGCGACGTGCAGTTGGAAACCCTGGCCGGGATGCGGGTACTGGATCGCCACGGGATCGTGGTCGCCACCACCGGGGAAGAGTTGGGGCAATCCCTGGCCAACCGGGACGACGTGGCCCGCGCCTTGACGGGCGAGCCGGTCAGCCTGTTGCGGCGGCGGGGCAACGGCCCGGCCCCCGGAGCCTTTTCCAGCCTGTGGCGCGGCAGTGTGGCCAGGGTTTTCGTGGCCCTGCCGGTCATTGACGGCGGGCGGGTGGCCGGGGTGGTGGTGGCGTCGCGCACGCCTGTGGGGATGGCCGATGCCTTGGCCGCCAAAAGCGGACCGCTGGCCGGGCTGGCCTTGGCCTTATTGGCGGTGGCGGTGGGGTTGTCCCTGGTGGGGATGCTGATCATCGCCAGACCATTGCGGGAGGTGACCCAGTGGGCCAAACAGATTGCCCAAGGCAAGCATGACGCCAGGGGCAGCATGGATACCATGGGCCGCATGGATACCATGGGCCGCCCTGCCCTGCGCGAAGTGGCGGAATTGTCCCAAGCCCTGGGACGCATGGCCGTCACCTTGGAACAACGGGCTGATTATATCCGCGATTTCGCCGCCCATGTGTCCCACGAATTCAAAACACCGCTGGCGACCATTTCCGGCACGGTGGAATTGCTGCGCGATCATTTGGATCAGATGGATCTGGCGGACCGGACCCGGTTCCTAGCCAATCTGGACGCCGAAGCCAGCCGCCTGACCCGGCTGGTCCGCCGCCTGCTGGATCTGGCCCGTGCCGACATGGCCCCCGTGGGGGGCGAACACTGTGCCCCCGCCGCCATTGTACGGGGCTTTGCCGGCGACGATGTCCGGGTGGAAATCCTGGATGAAACCGTGACCATCCCCATGGGCGGCGATGTGGTGGATGCGGTGGTGTCGCCCCTGCTGGACAATGCCCGCCGTCATGGCGGGGCCGGGGTAACCATCACCGTGACCCTGGACCGTCGGGACGACCAGGCGGTGCTGACGGTGGCCGATGACGGACCCGGCATTTCCCCGGCCAATCTGGACCGTATTTTCACCCCGTTCTTCACCACCGCCCGCAAACAAGGCGGCACCGGGCTGGGTCTGTCCATCGTCCGCAGCCTGGTTCAGGCCCATGGCGGCCAAGTGGATTTACAGCCTGCGGATCGCGGGGCAAAATTCGTGATCCATATGCCGATACTCCCGCGGAACCGATGATCACGGGGTAATGGCATCGGCCAGGGCGTTGCCTAATTCCACCACCTGCGCCCACGGCATCAGATAATCGCCCACGGTCATGCCGGTTTCAGCCACAGTGGCAAAAAATTCGCCATCGCTGGCCATGGGGCTCAGGTAAATCTGGTTTTCCCGGCTACGGCCCTCGGCCACGGCCAGCAGGGCGCGGGACAAAGACGACGCTTCGGCCACCATCAGATCCAGAACGGCGCCGCCGGGCAGGGTCAGCCGGATCATCCGGCCCAGCATCTTGTGATGGATGACGTCCACCAAGGCCATGCCTGCTGCCCTCCTTTTGCCGGGCGGGCGCTGGGGTCGTGCGGACGGGCGCCCTGGGATCTGCTACTGTGGGGTATACCGGTCGGGCTTTGACCTGATCCACTCGGGCTTTGACCAGATCCACTCGGGCTTTGATACGGCCCGCTCGGGCGGCTGGTAAGCCCGCGCGGCGTTGAGCGTCACAGTCTCGGCACAAGCTGACCCAACGGATCAAATCATCCGACGGGCGGCATTATTGGCCAGATCGGGGGAGAAGGGAAATATGAATTTCGCGACATTGCTTGCCGACATGTTCGCCTATCACCGCCGCACCGCCCACGCCCCCCAGCATTACGCCCAAGGCCCGGCCTTCCTGGATTGGGATTCCCAGCCCGATCCGTTCCGCCGGTTCGACGGGGCGCCATGCCATGGCCTGCCCCTGGCCGGGCCTGATCATCCGACTCCGGCCTTTGCCCAATTGGATGGGGCGGCGGTTCAGCCGCTTTCAGCGGAAAATCTGGGGCTGTTCCTGGAACTGGCATTGGGATTGTCGGCGTGGAAAGAGGTGCCGGGATCACGGTGGGCGTTGCGCAACAACCCATCCAGCGGCAATCTGCATCCGACGGAGGGATGGGTCATCCTGCCGCCCCTGGCCGGAGTGGCCGATCATTGGGCCGTACATCATTACAGCCCCTATCGGCACGGGCTGGAGGAACGCTGTACGCTGGCGGCGGCGCCATGCGCCTTGCCGCCGGGCGGGTTCCTGATGGCCCTGTCCTCCATTCCCTGGCGCGAGGCATGGAAATACGGCGAACGGGCCTTCCGCTATTGTCAATTGGATGTGGGCCATGCCCTGGGGGCGGTGGCTTATGCCGCCGGCTGCCTGGGGTGGCGGGTCAGCCTGTGGACCCGGACGGATGACGGGCAATTGTCCCGGCTGCTGGGGCTGGACCGGCCCGATGCCTTCGCCCGGTTTGAAACCGAAGACCCCGATGTGCTGATGGCCATTGCCCCCCAATCCGTGGACGAACAGCCGCTTGTGTCCGTCGGTTCCGGGCAATGGCACGGACAGGGCAACCGGTTAAGCGCCGACCCGGACCGCTGGCCCGCGGTGGAGTTCGCCCAAGCCCACACCCATCGTCCCGGACAGGCGGCCCAGCCCATGCCGATCATTGCCGGGCAATGGGATCATCTGCCCGATCTGGCCGCCGCCACCCACCCCACCGGAACGGTCATCCGCGCCCGCCGCAGCGCCCAGCGCATGGACAATCAGACCGGGCTGGGGCGCGATGGCTTTTTCCGCATGCTGTCGCGGTTATTACCCCGAAACGACTGGGCGCCCTGGACCATGTGGCCATGGACCGCCCGGACCCACGCCTTTGTCTTCGTGCATCGGGTCGAGGGGCTGGATAGCGGACTTTACGCCCTGATCCGCGATCCCGATCGGCTGGATGCCTTGCGCGCGGCCTGCGATCCCGGCTTTGTCTGGACGGCGGTGGACGATTGCCCCCTGCCCCTGTGGCGGTTGCGGCTGGGCGATGAAAAAACCAATTCCTCGCGCCTGTCCTGTCTGCAATCCATTGCCGGGCATGGCGCGTTCAGTCTGGCCATGATCGGCGATTTCGCCCGCGCCTTGGATCAGGCCGGGCAATGGGGATACCGTCCCCTGATGTGGGAAGCCGGATTGATGGGACAAATCCTGTATTTGGAAGCCACCGCCGCCGGGCTGGCAGGAACCGGCATCGGCTGTTTCTTTGATGGCGATGTATTGGCGACGCTGGGACTGACCGCCGATGATCCGGCCTGGCAGGTTCTTTATCACTTTACCGTGGGGGCACCCTTAAACGATTTACGTATCAGCAGCTTTCCCGCCTATGACCATTTGGTGGGGTGACAACAATAAAATGGGTTTATTGCTGTTTCACGTAAAATTATACCAATTCTAACCGCTTGAACTGTTTGGTGCAGTTGTATAGTTTTCATTACAGCTAATGGAGTGCGCGGTACAAAGAAAACCGCGCATTGGGGTAGGGCCGGGAAAGCCGGGGCGGCGATGTCGGAAACAGCCGGACATCCCCGCCGGGCGAGGGGGCAAGGGAATGACGGCTGAACACGCCAGGCAGGTCATGGACCGGAATGCAATAATCGTTGATGGGCAAACCCAGATCATCAGCATGGACCCCATCCAGGCTGCCTTTGGCCTGCGGTGGCCGGCAGTCAATAAAAAAGTCATCTTCATTGTTGAAACGCTGATCCGTGGGCAATTAGCCAAAGGTGAAAGCATCCATCGGCGTGATGGAAACAATTTTTACTTGGTCTATCCCAGCCTTGATATGCCGTCAGGGGCGGTAAAGACCAGATCCATCGCCGAAAACATCTGCCGCAAATTGCTGGGCGATGATTTCGAATCCGGGAAATACGGGGAAAATCTGGTGGGCGAGGTGGCGAACCCCATCCGCCTGACCCGTGCCGCCAGCACCAACCCGGCGGAAAAGGTGCCCGCATCGGTGCGTCCGCCGACTGCCGCCAATGCGGATGACGAAGATCCGCGCGCGGCCCTGTCCAAGATCACCATCCAATACGACCATATTTTCAGCACCCGCCAGCAGATGATCAACGCCTTCCGCATTTCCGCCCGGCGGGTGCGCAACGGCATGACCTATTTCGGCAAGCATGTGCTGTTCGGCGGCACCGCCGATCCGTTATGGGGCGATCTGCACGCCCGCATGCTGGAAGATTTGCGTGAACAGGCCGCCCGCATCGACGGCACCATGCCGTCTTTCATCCTGACCCTCAGCGCTCAATCCTTCGCGTCGGACAAATTCTACCGCACCTTGGAAAACGCGCTGAAACAGGCGAATTTGCGCAAGCATCTGATGATCGAATTGGTGGATGTGGATGACGATGTGGAAGACCGGTTCATGAAGAACCTGTTATCCCTGTTCGCCAATAGCAGCCGCGAAGTGATGGTGCGCATTTCCCCCGAATCCCCGTTGGTTTCCAATCTGAAGGTGCTGGGGGTCAAACAGATCGGCCTGAACATGGCCCATGTGCTGCAAAGCGGGCTGGGGCGGCGGGCAACCTATGTCATCGCATCGGGATTTGCCCGGAAATGCAATGATCTTGGCCTGTCCTGCTATGTCTGGGACGTGGACGCCGTGTCGGATTTCCAATTGGCCAGCGCGGCGGGTTTTTCCCTGCTCAGCGGGCGGGTCTTGGGAACCCCTGCGGACACGCCCAGCAGTGCGCGGCCCCTGGCCAGTTCCTACATCAAAAATAATTCCTTGTAAGGGGAGAGGGACATGGTCGTTTGGGATGACAGTTTGTCGGTCGGGTTCGAAATTTTGGACGATGACCACAAATTCTTGGTGGGGATGATCAATAATCTGGAAAGCATGATCGGGACCGACGTGCAATTTTCAGACATTTCACTGGCGGTTGACGCCCTGAATGATTATGCGGACCAGCATTTCCGGCGGGAAGAAGCATTGATGCTGCTGGCGGGATACAGTGCCCGCGTGCGTCACGGCGGTGATCACAAGAAATTCACGTCACTGATCGCCACCTTGATCCAGGTGATGTCCGTGGATCCAAAGCTGATCAACTTGCAGGGATTGGTGGATTATCTGGTCACATGGTTGATCAACCATATCCAGATTTCCGACCGCGCATACATTCCCCAATTGGAAAAGAACCGCGCCATCGTCGACACCGCATCTGCCGCCCTGCGCGAGGGCATGATGTCCATGCTTGATCTGTAAAACCAAAACGGGCTGATCGGTCCCAAGTCACCGAAATCGGGCACAAGCCCGTCAAAAGCCCCTGCTCGCGAGCAGGGGCTTTCCTATTGGTGGCACCCCTTTGATCGCGCAGAACGCCCAAAACCTCATACTTTAGAATATATAAACTATTAGCTGTTCTGTCCACAAAAATCTCGCACCCGCGAACGCGTCATCCCACGATCCATAATGGGAGCCGCCGGAATTTGGCGACGAATATGCATCTGATGTTTCACGTTCCAAGTACGTTCGTATAGGTACAATGTTCGATAAGGACATTCCCAATTGGGGACAAGCCAAGTATAGTCCGGGGAATGGCAACCCCTGCCTGTATATCAGGAGCCCGCCTCGTGAGTTTGCGCCCCATGACCGAAACTTTCGACATTCTTTTGGTCGAAGATAATCCCGGCGATGCCCGCCTGGCCCAGGAAGCCCTGAAGGAAGGCCGCATGGACAGCCGGTTGCAAGTGGTGGTCGATGGGGTCGAGGCCATGGATTATCTGCGCCGCCAAGGGACGTTCGCCGATTCGCCCCGCCCCGATCTGGTGTTGCTGGATCTGAACCTGCCGCGCAAGGATGGCCGTCAGGTTCTGGCGGAAATGAAGGCCGACCCGGAATTGCGCCGCATCCCCGTGGTGGTGCTGACCACATCCCAGGCGGAACAGGACATTGTGCGCAGCTATGATCTGCACGCCAATTGTTACATCACCAAGCCGGTGGATCTGGACCGCTTCATCACCGTGGTCCGCTCGATCGAGGAATATTGGTGCTCGGTGGTGACACTGCCGCCCCATTGAGGTCCCGATGTCCCCCACCCTGCCACAGGACAGCATCACCCTTCCCACCGTCTTGGTGGTCGAAGACAACCCCGGTGACGCCCGGCTGGTGGAATATTACCTGAAGGAAGACCCCGCCACCCCGTTCCGGGTGCTGTCCGCCGCCACCTTGGCCCAGGGGTTGCAGGCGCTCAGCGATACCCCGGTGGATATGGTGTTGCTGGATTTGTCCTTGCCCGATTCCTTTGGCCTGGACACCCTGGCCCGCCTGCGGGCCGCCCATCCCCTGGTGCCGGTGGCGGTTCTGACCGGCACGGATGATCAGGTCCTGGCCCTGGCCGCCTTGCGCCAGGGGGCACAGGATTATCTGGTCAAGGGCCAGGGCAGCGGTGATCTGGTCCGCCGGGCGGTGGGCTATGCCATGGAACGCTCTCGCGTTGGGCAGGCGTTGCGGCGGTCGGAAGCCCGGTTCCGCGCCGTGTTCGAAAATGCCGGCGTGGGCGTGACCTTGACCGAACCGGATGGCCGCTTCGCCGAAGCCAACCCCGCCTTTTGCACCATGCTGGGCTATACCGAGGCCGAATTGCGCGGCCTGACCGTGGCCAGCATCTCGCACCCCGACGATGCCCCGCTGATTTCCGCCATTTATCAGGATATGCGCGATGGCCGGGCCGACAGCCACGACCTGACCCGCCGCTATCTGACCAAATCGGGGGCGGTGGTCTGGGGCCGCATGACCGCAACCGCCGTCCGCGAAGGCGGGCAGATGCGCTATGCCGTCGCCCTGATCGAAGACGTGACCGAACGCAAGCGGCTGGAAGAACATATGCGCCTGTCGGCGACGGTGTTTGAAAATTCCGGCGATGGCCTGTTCATCACCGATGCCTACCATCACATCGTCCACGTCAACCCGGCCTTCAGCGAAATCACCGGATATACGGCCCAGGACGTGCTGGGCCACACCCCGCAGGTTTTGTCATCGGGCCGCCATGGCGACGAATTCTATTGCCAGATGCGCGACGAATTGCGCGATAACAGCAAGTGGCAGGGGGAAATCTGGGACCGGCGCAAATCGGGGGAAATGTTCGCCAGTTGGCAAACCATCGCCGCCGTGCGCAATCCGCTGGGGCAGATCACCCATTATGTTTCGGTGATCAGCGACATCACGTCGCGCAAGCAATTGGAAGAACGCCTGTCCTATCAGGCCAATCACGACCCCCTGACTCGCCTGCCCAACCGGGTCCTGTTCCATGAACGCCTAAGCCGCGCCGTCGCCCGCGCCCACCGCACCGGGAATCAGGTGGCGCTGATGTTCCTGGATCTTGACCATTTCAAACAGGTCAACGACACGCTGGGCCATTTGGCTGGCGATCTGTTGCTGCAACAGGTGTCGGAACGCATGGTGTCCTGCACCCGCCAGGGTGACACCGTGGCCCGGCTGGCCGGGGATGAATTCACCATCATCTTGGAAGATTTGCAGGACCCGCGCGACGCCGCCGCCGTTTCCAACAAGATATTGCATCTGCTGTCCGAACCCTTTGACCTGGGCGGCAGCCCGGCCAAGATCAGTTCATCCATCGGCATCGCCCTTTACCCCACCGATGCCGGGGATACGGATACCCTGATCAGTCTGGCCGACGGCGCCATGTACCGGGCCAAGCATATGGGCCGCAATTGCTGCCAATTCCATTCCGAAGCGGTCAATGCCCAGGCATTCGAACGCCTGTCCATGGAAAACGCCCTGGCCCAGGCGGTGGAACAGCAGCAATTCATCTTGCACTATCAACCCATCTTCGACGTGACCACGGGCCGGGTGGTGGCCGCCGAAGCCCTGTTGCGGTGGCAACACCCGGATGTGGGCTTGGTTTTTCCCGGCCAATTCCTGGATTTGGCCGTCGAAGCCGGGCTGATGCCGACCATCGGGCGATGGGTTCTGTCCACCGCCTGTGCCGATCTGGCCCGCTGGCGCCAGGGTCAGGCCGCCGATCTGGCGCTGCACCTGAACCTGACGGGCACGCAATTGCGTGATCCGCAATTGCTGCAAGACATCGCCCAAGCCCTGGAAACAAACCACCTGCCCCCCTCGGCCCTGGTGTTGGAAGTGCAGGAACAGGCGGTGATCGAAGACGGTCTGGCCCTGGACCGCCTTTTCGCCCGCATGGCCGCCCTGGGCGTGCGGCTGGGGATCGAAGAATTCGGCGCGGGCTATTCCTCTTTCCCATTTTTGCGGCGATTGTCGGCCAATGTGCTGAAGGTGGCCCAGGATTTCGTGCGCAACGTCACCAAATCCCAAGACGACATGGAAATCGCATCGGCCATCGTCACCGTGGCCCATGGGCTGCACATGATCGTGGTCGTCCCCGGCATCGAAACCGCCGAACAATGGCAAGCCCTGTCCGCCCTGGGCTGTGACCGCGCCCAAGGGTTCCTGCTGGCCCGCCCCATGCCCGGCCCGGCCCTGACCGATTACCTGGCCCAAAAATGCCGCCCGGCAGTTTTTCAAGTCACCGCCTGATCACGTCGAAACATCGTCATTAGTTGCGCGGGGGACCGATGATGGATTGCCAGTTCGACATTTTCATCAGCTATTCCGGGACGGATAGCGCCGAAATTGACCAACTTGAACAGGCATTAACCACAGCGGGCGTCACTTTCTGGCGTTACAGCCAACAGACCGAGACGTTCTCTGACATTCAGCGGGGGATCAGGGACGGGCTGGCCCATTCCAAGCTGATGTTGGCCTGGTACAGCCCGGCCTATACCCAGCGCCGCGCCTGTGATTGGGAATTGGCATCGGCCTTTGTCACCGGTGGGCCGGATCGTATTTTGGTGGTCAACCCCGTGGATGGGGCCGACCATATCCAACCGCAATCCCTGCGCACTCTTTGTTTCGCGGACAAGGACCAAGTGGCGGATTTGGCGGCGCTGGCCGTCAGGATCAAGGCACGGGTGGCGGCGGTCACCACATCCTTTGGCCAGATTATCCAACCCGCCGCCGATCAGACCTGGATCGGCCTGCCGCCCAATGGCGGCGCCCAAAATTTCGTCGGACGGCGGGCGGAAATCTGGCAGGTGCATGACGGGCTGGCCGCCGGATCGGTGCTTTTGGCCCCCACCACCGCCGGCACCGCGCCGGGCGATGGCTCCACCTTGCTGCGTGGGCTGGGCGGCATGGGCAAGACCCTGCTGGCCGAAGAATACACCCGCCGCTTCGCCGCCGCCTGGCCCGGCG
>JAYSBF010000066.1:0-17754 GCA_041915545.1 Magnetospirillum sp.
ATCACATCATGGCCAGCGGTCAAGTGGCCGCGCAAACAGGCCGGACACATGACTGCACCCGACCGGGGCGTGATCACGTCGGATTCTCCTTGCAACGCAGGGGCCGTCCACACATGACCGGTTGTGTCTCTCGCCTGTCGATGCCCTGTTCCATGGCCCGCTCAAATACCACGCGGGCTTTATCGCTGATTATCAATGCGGCTGGGGATAAGCGGGATGCAGGGCGGCAATCGCGGAATGATCCAACGCATCCCGTAGAATTTGGGCGATATGCACCGGCTTGCGCCCGCTTCCATCCTCGATCTGATGGCGGCAAGAGAAACCGTCGGCGATGATGGCCGTATCTGCGGATGCCGCCCGCACCGCCGGCAACAGGGCCAATTCCCCCATTTGCTGCGATACATCATAATGTTCGGCTTCCAGCCCGAAACCACCGGCCATGCCGCAACAACTGGCGTCGATCAGTTCGAAATTGAAATCGGGAATAAGCGCCAGCACCTTCCGCATGGACCGCATGGCCCCAAATGCCTTTTGATGGCAGTGGCCATGCACCAACGCCTTGGCGCCATTGCGGGATTTCAGCGGCAACGTCAGGCCGCGCTGAACCTCGCGGGCCAGGAATTCTTCGAACAAAAAGGCGATCTTGCCCAATTGCCCCACCTCGGCCCCCAGGCTCAGGCTATAGAATTCGTCACGCAGGGCCAGCAGACAGGACGGCTCCAGGCCAATGACCGGGGTGGAATGCGCCAAGGCCGGTTTCAGGGCCGCCATCACCCGCTGGGCTTCGCGCCGGGCATGCTCCACCATGCCGGTGGACAGATAGGTGCGGCCGCAGCACAAGGGACGGTCGGCATCGGCATCCGCTGGATCGGGGCGAAGCACCCGAACCTCGTAGCCGCAGGCTTCCAGCACCGCCGTGGCGGCGTGGGCGACATCCGGTTCGAAATGGTGGGCAAAGGTATCCACGAACAAATAAACCGCCCCCCGCGTGGGCTGGACCATGGGGCGGCGGGGAACAAAGGGCTGGGCCGCTGGCGGCGGAATGGGGCGGCGGGCGGAAATGCCCAATCCCCGTTCCGCCATCTTGGCCAACAAGGTGGAGCGGTTGCGCAGTTGCACCGCCCAGCGGACCGGATGACGGTAATGTCCAATCCAGGCAGGCAAACCGCCGAACAGGCGCGACCGCAACGGCACCCCGGCCACCTCGTTGCGCTGGGCCAGATATTCGGTTTTGATCAAGGTCATGTCCACGGCGGACGGACATTCCTTTTTACAGCCCTTGCAGGACACGCACAAATCCATGCTGTCGGCCAGGGATTGGCTGATAAACGGATTGTCGCCCAGATCGCCGTTCAGCGCCGCCTTGAATGACGCCACCCTTGCTTCAGTGGAATGGGCCACGTCGCCCGTAATGCGGTAGCTGGGGCACATCACCCCCTTGCCGGTGCGCTGGCATTCGCGATTATGCATGCAGACCGCGACGGCTTTGGCATAATTCCCCCCGGTCAGCGGCACCCCGGAAAACGCATCCCCCATGCCATAAGTGTCATAGGCCGACCAGTCCAGAAATGTCTTTTTCATACCCTCTCTCCGCTGCCCCCTTTGCCATCACCGGGAAAGCGAGGGCAGGATGTCAAGCAAACCCGTCAAAGGCAACCGGGGAATGGCCATTCCAATGCATGTCCACGGCCAGGGCCACCGCACGGGCGATGGCCCGCAACCGATCGGGGACGCCGTCGATCCGGGCACCGGGCAAGGGCACCAATTCCGCCAGGGCTGCCCCTTCCACCACCAGGGCGCCATCATGGGCCAATCCCCGGATCTGCCCGTCATGGGGGGCCAAGACCGGCAAGGCCCCCATCCAGCCCAACAGGTCCCCAGCCGCCACCTTGATCCCGATCGGCAGGCTGGCTTGGAACAGCCCGCTGCCGGGGGATTGGATCACTGTGCCGTTTTCCCATAACTCATCGCCATCGCGCACCGGCATGGCCCCATCGCGGATGACCGCCCCCGGATCGCGCCGTCCACTATCAATCACCACATCCACCTCGCCATCGCGCCCGGCACGAAAGCCCGGCCCCACGCCGATGGTCAGTTCCGCGCCATTATCCGGCACGCCGCCGGGCCGGTCCGTCTGTGGACGGGCATCAATCAGGGCGGACCAGGGCCAGCGTCCAGCCACCCGGTCCAGCCCGGCCTTGACCACTGGAATGTACAGACGGCTTTTCATGCCACGGGCAAAATCCAGGGCACCATCGGCCTTGCGTGCCTCGACCCCTTCCAACAGGGCGGACCCATCATGCCAGGCATCGGCAAAGGACATGCGGCGACGCAGGCAATTGGGCGGGGTTTCCTGGTGAATGGCCACCGCCGCCCCTGCCAGCAACATTTGCCGTGCGATGGCCGATGACAGTTCATCCATGCCCAAGACCAGAACCGACGGCCCCTGACGGGCCACGCTGCGACGATCCGTGTCAAAACTGCTCATACCGCCCCCTGCTCACATCCGATGGCAAGATAGCAATAATGCCATAACGGTTGTGCCAAGGATCGTCACATTGGGCAAGATGCAATCCCCCGGAATGATAAATTTCGTCATTCCGGGGGATTGGCAAAGCATGATGGCGGCTAGTCGGATACCCCCAAGGGGGGATTATGCCTGACGCGGCACCGGCAACGGTTTTTTCGCCCCCCGCAAAACCCCCCAGGCCCACCACGCCCAGCGTATGGTCTTGCCGATGCTGCCCAAGTAACCGTAATCCCGCAGGATCAGCAGCATGAAGAACACATCGCCCGTATGCTTGGTGGTTGTGCCATCCAAATGAATTTCGGTGAACATGGGAATGGACAGATCCCCCACATGACCGAATTCTGTGGCTTCCTTGAGCGGTAAGAGCGGCAGGCGCAAGGTCAGATTGCCGCCGCTGCCGCCGCGCTCCAGCCGGGAAGTCTTGGGATTCCAAAACATCTTGGTGCCGTCGGCATCAATGGAAAAGCCCTTGGGCAGGATATAGCGCAAGAACCAGCGGATCGACCGGAATTGCCCCTCCAGACGGTCATGGTCCTGATCGGTCCAGTGCGCCTGGGTATTGGCGGCCATGTGATCGTCGATCAACTGGCGGGTCCGCTCATTATCCTTGGGGTCATAATCATCGGGCCGAACGCTGCTCACCTGACGGGTGGCCAGATCAATCTTGCTGAACGGAGCTAATAACTGTGTTTTGCCCATATCCGTCCAATTCTGTTCCAAAATGGAATAGCCCAGACGGTAATCATTGGCCCAAACCGTATCAGGACGGCGCAAGACCACCTGACTGGCAAAAGGCTGGAACATATCGGCCCCGGTACGATGGCAGACATTGCGGATGGATTGCATGCGATTGGCGATGCCCGCCTCGATCCGCTGTCCATCGCGGAAATAGCTGTTGGATGGCCCTGCGGGGGAATGGGACCGCAGCACGACACTGAACTTGCCCAAGGTCTGACGCAGATGGCCAATGGCTTCCATCTGTTCACGCGGCGGCTTGGCGTCGTTGAAATTCAGGATCAGGGCTTCGGGAGTGTCCACCAGCAAGATGGAATCATTGTTCCAGGTTGGCAGTGCCATCACCCGCAAGCCAGGTTCCAACTGCACCCATTCCCGGTTGGGTAAACGGCGGACAACCCAGCCCTGTGCCGCTAAATACCCCTCCATTTCCATGACCAGGAAATCCGGCAGCAGGATTTCAGGGCGTTTCCCATCGCCCACCAATTCCGCCAGCTTGCGCAAGGATGGAGGATGCAGATGGTCCGCATGTTCGTGGGTCAGGTACAGATAGCGGCATTTGGCGATACGCCCCATGTCGGAGGCAGAGGGATAATTGACCATCCACCACGACCGCCAATAGCACGACCCGACCAGCCAGGGATCACTGGCCATGATAGGGGTGCCGTCCGTATCCGACAGCAAAAAGACAGCATGCCCCACAGTTTCAATATGCATGACCTGATCCTTGGCCTTTACCGGAAAGGCCCGGATTATGCCGCCTTATTCCCACAAAGAAAAGGGGGGGACGTAGGCCACACCACCGTAACGCAGTCAATAAAATTAGTGCGTTAAATATGCAGCGACGTTGTGCGCTGACATTTTCGCATGCACAGGCAGATACTTTGAAGGAAGTGCATATAAACTTACAAATATATAATATTATTATTTTAAATATAACCTTCGTTACAAGATAGCCATTATCATCAATGCATCCCATGCCGCGGATAAGCACGCGCCCGCCGAAACGCCTTGACAGTTTGCTATATATTCATTTTGCTATAGCGAAGTGGCTGCGCAGCATGGGAGTAATCAATGGTCCGTTTTCCCGGTTTCCGGCGATCAAGGTGCGGTTTTGTGCCTGCTGTCATTACCCTGGCGGCCCTGCTGTATCAGTCTCCCCACCAAACAGCACAGGCAGCGCAATGGGTTGATATGAGCGGTGAAACCGTCACTATCCCGGATCATGTGGGAAAGGTTTATGCCTCGGCATCCTCGGCGGTCGCGGTCATGGCCGCCTTGGCCCCGGACCTGCTGGTTGGGGTGTATTACAGCCACACCCCTCAACTGGATCGGCTGTTGCCACCAGTCATGGCGGGCTTACCCATGATGGAGGTCAACGGCCCGCAGCGGATGAACCCGGAAAAAGTACTGGCCGCCGCCCCAGATTTGACCATTGGTCTGGCCGGTTCGGGACTGGCCCAGCAATTGCGGGCCGAAATGGCCCCGTTGGGCATTCCCTCTTTTGCCATGCAAGGGGAAAGGCTAGCGGAATATCCGGCGACCTTCCGCGCCCTGGGGGCGGTCCTGGGCCGGGCGGAACGTGGGGAAAGGCTGGCCAGTTGGCTGGAAAACGCCCAATTCCGTCTTGGCAAATTGATTGATGCCATCCCACGATCCCAGCGCGTGCGGGTCTATTACGCGGAATCCCCTGATGGGCTGCATAGCCAATGCGACAGCGCCAACCGAGCCGAAATCATCACCCTGGCCGGTGGGGTTAACGCGCTGCAATGCGTCACAGGCAATCAGATGACCTCGACCCCCACGGTTAACCCGGAAATGCTGTTATCGCTGGACCCGGATGTGATCATCACCCGCTTGCCTGCCACCGCCCGCGATTTCCGCACCGATCCGCGCTGGAGCACATTGAAGGCGGTGCGTGATGGCCGGGTTCATGCGGTCCCGGCCCTGCCCTTCAACTGGTTCGATCGTCCGCCATCCTATTTGCGGGCCATGGGGGCGCTATGGCTGGTCGGCATTTTGTACCCCGACCGCATGGTCCATGACATGACTGCGGAAACCCGGTCTTTCTTTCAAACTTTTTACGGGATCAGCCCCAGCGACGATGATTTGGCCGCCATCTTGTCCCCCGAGGCCGCACCATGACCGCGGTGCCGTCTTGCTTCGACGAAGAACCGGTTTTTCCCGAAGAAACCATGGGCATCCGCCGCAAGTTGGATTTTTACGGTCACACCATTCCGCCGTTGCAACGGGAATTGCGCCGCCGCCTGCATGCCATGTTCCGGGATAGCAACGCACAATGGTACGCGCCCCCCCTGATCAGTTCCGAATTATATGGCAGTTTCCGCCATGCCCGAACCACCGACGATCTGCCCCATCTGATTGCCTGCATGGGATTGGGACGGATGAACGATCCCGATTTCGTTGATCGCTGGATCAGGACCGGCGCCCTTGCCCGGCAGGACCAGCCCCCCTTACCCACCGGGCTGGAGCATTTTTCCGACCCTTTGGGGCTGTCCATGGTTTACGGCATCGGCTGCTGGCTGATCCTGGTTGACCTGCCCCGCCTGAATGGTCGCCCCCTGCCCCGCCGCTGGGAAGATTTGCTAAGCCCTCTTTGGCGGGATGACCTGATCGTCAATGCCAGCGGCGGCGAAATCGCCCAGGTCTTGGCCTTCAACATCGCCCATGATTTTGGTCTGGATGGCCTGACCGCACTGGGCCGGAATGCCCGTGCCTTTTGGGGCGGGGCCAAGATGGCACGGGCCTGTGGCACCGACAATCCCGATGGGGCGGCAGTTTACGTCATGCCCCGGTTCTGGACCCAAAACAACATCCATCCCAGCCGGGTCCGGGTCGTCTGGCCCGAAGACGGCGCCTATTGCACCCCCATGACCCTGATGATGCGCCCCGATCCCGGCCCTCATGCCCTGCGGGTGCGCGATTTTCTGCTGGGGGATGAATGGCACCGAATCATGACGGGGGTGGGCGTCATCACCACCCGATCAACCGATGTCATCCCCGGCCCCCTGCGCTGGATCGGATGGGATCAGGCCCGCAGCGGCACCATGCCCGCCCGCCGCATGCAGCTTGCCCAGGCATTGGCACAGGGCCAGGCAGACAGAAAAGGATACCCGTCATGAAGCTGATCACCGTCGCCGGCCCGCCATCGGCAGGCAAGACCGCCGTGACTTTGAAAGCCCTGGGATTGCTGGCTCAGGATGGCATGACGGTGGGGGTGGTCAAATTCGACTGCCTGACCAGCGCGGACAAACAGCTTTACGAAGCCCAGGGCATTCCTGCCCTGACCGGCCTGTCCGGCAGTTACTGTCCAGATCACTTCTTCATCACCAATATTGAAGATTGCGTTCAATGGGGCCAAGCGCGTGGATTGGAACTGATGGTCAGCGAATCGGCCGGGCTGTGCAATCGCTGCGCCCCCCATATCAAAGGGGTCCTGGCGGTATGCGTGCTGGACAACCTGTCAGGCATCGACACCCCGCGCAAAGTCGGCCCCATGCTGAAAACCGCTGATCTGGTGATCATCACCAAGGGCGACATCGTCAGTCAGGCCGAGCGCGAGGTCTTTGCCTTCCGCGTCCGCCAGGTCAATGCCAAGGCCCGCATTTTGTTCGTCAATGGCATTACCGGCCAGGGGGCTTGGGAAATCAGCCGCCTGTGGCGCGATGCCCCCGACAATGCCGCACTGGCTGGCGGATCACTGCGATTTTCGGTGCCGTCCTCGGTCTGTTCCTATTGTTTCGGTCAGACCAAGATCGGCGCGGAATTCCAAAACGGCGTAATCCGCAAGATCCGTATCGACGAGGTGGCCAATGCCTGATCCGATCATGCTGACCAATCCCCAATGCCACCGTTTTTTTGTGGATATGGGCTTGCCGCCTCCTGCCGACCAGAGCAATCTGGACGAATATTGGGCCGCCCTGCCCTGGGACGACCGGGAAACCAGTGCCTGGACCTTGGAAAGCCTGCGTGACAGCCTGGGCAATTACCTGTCGGCCCAGGCCGGACGTCAGGGGGATGGCCGGTTATCGCGGCTGGATATCAAACGTGGCCAGGGCAAGGATGGCACCCCGGAACGCTTTGACCTGACATTGCTGCCTGGACAAGTGGTGTGCATTGTCGGTCCGACCGGATCGGGGAAAAGCCGATTGCTGGGGGATATCGAATGTCTGGCCCAGGGGGATACCCCAACCCGCCGCATTGTTCTGATCGACGGGCAGCCCCCCCACCCGGATATGCGGTTTTCCGGCGAAGGCAAGATCGTCGCCCAGATCACTCAGAACATGAACTTCGTCATGGATCTGTGTGTGGCTGATTTCCTGCACCTGCATGCGGAAAGCCGGTTGCTGGATGATTGCGATGATGCCGTGGCGCGCGTGATGGATGCGGCCATCAGCATGGCCGGGGAACCGTTTTCCGCGACCACTCCGCTGACCCAGTTAAGCGGGGGGCAATCCCGCGCCCTGATGATCGCCGATGCCGCCTATCTTAGCCCCAAGCCGGTGGTGCTGATCGACGAAATCGAAAATGCCGGGGTGGACCGTACCCGCGCACTGAAGCTGTTCGTGGAAAAAGGCAAGATCGTCCTGTTATCCACCCATGACCCGCTGCTGGCCCTGTCCGGTGACCGTCGGCTGGTCATCCGGGGCGGCATGATCGCGGATGTGATCGAAACCACCGACCGCGAACGGGGATTTTGCCAAGCCCTGGCCGATTACGACAACCGTTTATCCCAATTGCGCGAGGCCCTGCGCCACGGCCACGACCTGGATCAGGCGGCGGCTGGCTGGCTGTAACGCTTGACCTGACGGTGGTTTTTCACAAAATGCCGGGCCATGAGCGATCAAGACAACCAACAGCCTGGCCCCGGCACCGCCCAGGACACCACCGCCGCCAAACCCGCCAGAAAAACCGCCGCCGACATGCGGCGCGAACGGCAGGCCCAGGCATTGCGCGCTAATCTGTCCCGTCGCAAGGATCAGTCCAGGGCGCGGATCGACGATACAGACGATCAGGATGATCCATCGTGATCAACAGGTCATGGGTACTTTGGCTGTTGCCATTAGCGTTTCTGGCCGTGCTGCTGGTCATGCGGCATTCCAGCCTGCCATTCTGGCAAAGCTTTAATCTGGACCCGGATTATTATTACCTGCTGAATGGCCTGCGCCTGGTGGAAGGGCTACCCCCCACCGATGTTTCCCATCCCGGCGTTCCCGTACAGACCATGGTGGCCCTGGCCATCCGCCTGTGCCACCCCACCCTGCCCGCCGCTCAGGTGGTGGACCGGGTGTTGGCCGACCCGGAATATTATTTGATGGTGGCCACCAGCGTCATCTATGGGCTGGTAACCTTGGCCCTGTGGGGGATGGGGCGTTCCATCTTCCTGGCCACCGGCATGCTGGCTCCGGCGCTTTTGGCCCAATCGGCGCCGTTTCTGTCACGGCTGATTCCCAAATTCGCCCTGCATCCAAAACCGGAACCAGCCATCATCATCGCCGTCAGTCTGCTGATCGCCGTGCTGATGCCGCTGGTGGTCAGCACGGAAAAATCCCCATCCCGCCGCTGGGCCGCCTTGGCCGGGGTAGTGGTCGCCTTTGGCGTGGCCTGCAAAATCCATTTCGTCATCTTGGGGATCATTCCCTTTCTGCTGCTGGATCGCCGGGGATGGCTGGCCTATCTGGGGGCTGGCACGCTGGCCTTGGCGGTATTCATTGCTCCGGCCATTCCGTCCTGGCCGATCTGGGTGGATTGGATCGGACGCCTGGTCATGGGATCGGGGGCTTATGGCGATGGGGCGCAAACGGTCATCGACCCCCAGCGTTACCCCCGCACCATCCTTAAGCTGTTTTCGTCAAAGCTGATCCTTTCGGCGGTCCTGCTGCTGTCCTTGGCCCAATTGGCCGCCTATTTCCGCCTGCGCCGCCGGGGATTGATGGCTCAGGACCGTCATGCCCGCCTGCTGCTGGGCATCATCATTGCCCAGATCGTGACCGTCCTGGCGGTGGCCAAGCAACCGGCCCCCCATTACATGATCCCCCCCTTGCTGTTGTCGGCCCCGGCCATGGCCTGTTTATGGTCACTGTCGCGCCCAGTGCTGGGAAGCGGGATTCATGGCCGGGTTTGGACCGGAATCGGCCTGATCCTGGCGGTGACCGCCATCCCCCAAATGTGGGCACAAAATGCCGAATTGGCCGGATGGACCGCCGAACAAACCGCCATCGACCTGAAAACCCGCTATCCGGGATGCGCGCGGGTTTATTTCGATGCCGCATCGGCACCGTCTTATGCCTTGCAACGAGGCGATATGAATGCGGCAGCCCGCTATTCATCCAAACTGGCGCCTTTATTCCCCGCCGATGAATACACCTGGTTCACCAACGACCACACATGGTGGGCGCATGGGGTAATGCGGTGGAACCAGCGCATGGGCTTGTCTTCCGTGATCGGACAATATCCCTGCGTCGTCTTTCGCGGTAATCAGGACTTCACCGTTCCCGCCCAGGCACAGCGGGAAATTCCGGGCTTCCGTTTTGATGGCATCTGCCCCATGGGCGAGGAAACAATCATGACCTGGGGGGTCGGGTGCGACGGGACGCCGGTGAAGAAGTGATCGGACATTCCATTGCCTATTGCAAAATGACCGGAACCCGATAGCCTTTGCACCCGCCGCCCGGACGCGAGGGGCGGCCACGCTGATGGGGAAAGCGACAATGTCGGCCAAGATCGTCACCATCGCCCAACAAAAGGGCGGTGCGGGGAAAACCACCATGGCAGCCCAATTGGCGGTCACCTATGCCCGCCAGGGGAAAAAGGTCGGGTTGATCGACATCGACCCCCAAGGGTCATTGTCCATGTGGTACGAAGTCCGCAAATCCCTGGTGGATGCCGATGGCGCGGGAATTTCCTTTGTCCAGGCATCGGGCTGGCGCTTGACCACCGAATTGGACCGCATGAAACGCGATGCCGATATTATCTTGGTGGACAGCCCGCCCCATGCGGAAACCGATGTGCGCATCGCTGTGCGTGCCGCCGATCTGATCATGGTGCCCATGCAGCCATCGCCCATGGATCTGTGGGCCACCCAGCCGACACTGGATATGGCGCGCAAGGAAAAATCCACCGCCCTGGTGGTGTTCAACCGCACCCCGCCCAAGGGCAAGCTGGTGGATGCGGTGCGCAAGAAAATCATCGAAGCCGATATTCCGGTGGCCGATACCGTCTTGGGCAACCGCGTGGCCTTTGCCGCGTCGATCATGGAAGGCAAAGGCGTGGCGGAAAGCAATCCACGCCATACTGCCACCAAGGAAATCAAGGCCCTGGCCGACGAGATCGCCACCCGGCTGGAATTCTAGGATCAATCATGGACTACGCCTTCGCGCTTTCAATCGCGCTGCACACCGTGGCTGCCCTGGTCTGGGTGGGCGGCATGTTCTTCGCCCATATGGTGCTGCGCCCCGCCGCCAGCCATCTGGAACCGCTGGAACGTCTGCATCTGTGGTCGCGGGTTCTGCCGCGCTTTTTCGCCTGGGTTTGGGCGGCGGTTCTGGTCTTGCTGACCACCGGCTATGGCGTGCTGCTGACCGGCTATCGCGGCGGGATCACCGGCGGCAACCTGCATATCGACATCATGCAGGTGACCGGGCTGATCATGGCAGCCTTGTTCGTGTTCCTGTATTTCGTTCCCTTTGCCCGCTTCAAACAGGCCGTGGCGCGAAATGACATGGCCCAGGCTGCGCTGGCCCAGGCCACCGTGCGCAAGGTGGTGGGCATCAATCTGATCCTGGGCCTGTTCACCGTGTTCATCGGCGCCGCCGGCACGTTTGTCGGCTATTGATCTAGGACAAGCCATGACCAAACGCTTCGCCCCCGACGATGTGAAGATCATCCGTAAGGATACGGCCTTCAAAGGATATTTCCAGGTTGACCGCTGGGTGGTGCGCCATCGTACCTTCGCCGGTGGCTGGACCGGCGATGTCATGCGCGAAGTGTTTGAACGCGGTCATGCGGTGGTGGTGCTGCTATACGATCCCGACCGTGATCAGGTGGCCATGATCGAACAATTCCGCATCGGTGCCCTGGCCGCTGGCTGGTATCCCTGGCTGATGGAATGCGTGGCGGGCATCATCGAAGACGGCGAACATCCCGACGACGTGGCGCGGCGGGAAACGGCGGAAGAAGCAGGCGCCGCCCCCAGCGACATGATCGAGGTCGGGGCCTATCTGGTCACCGCCGGGGGATCGTCTGAAACCTGCCGCCTGTATTGCGCCCGTATCGACGCCAGCACCATTTCCGGCCTGCACGGCCTGGCCAGTGAAAACGAAGATATCCGGGTTTTCACCCTGCCCACCGATGACGCCTATGCCATGGTCAAGGATGGACGCATCAACAACGCCATGGCCGTTCTGGCCCTGCAATGGCTGATGCTGGAACGTGACACCATCCGCACCCGCTGGGGCGCCACCGGGTAATACGGGCACGCCCCTATTTCAGCGGCTCGACGCTGACCGATTCACGTTGGACCGGTGCGGGAGAGGTGGCCGGGGCCGGGTCCTGCTGATAAGCAGGCTGTTGCGGGGCCTGGGACTGATATTGCCCCACAGGTGCCCGGTTCGGGTTGGCGGTATTGCCCGGCTGGGACTGGGATTGGGGTTGATCCCGTTCCCAGCTTTTGACCCCGTGCGCCACCAGATCGGGAACACCGCATCCGGCCAGGGCCAAAGGCAATACCACTGGCGCCACCCATCGAAGCAGGGGGAAACCAATCATGATCAGGAAATCCATCAGTAAGAACGAATGGTGGACATTATAATCCGTTTCAACAAAATGCAAGGTCTTGGATGAGTATGCCCCTTGCACCGCATGGTACTAACAGGGTGCGGAAAAACTCCGCTTCGCGGCTGGGCGACCGCCCAGACCCGTTTGGAGGCGCAGCCTCCAAGCCTCTAGTTTCTTTTTCTTTCAAAGAGTTATAAATCTGGAGGGTTCGGGAGGCTGTGCCTCTCGATTAGGGGATCGGGGGCAAATGCCACCGAAAGAGGGTTTTTCCGCACCCTGCTAAAACCGCCCGCGCACCATATTGAAGGCCAAGCGGATCGGACGCGGACGCGGGCGAACGACATCGCCGTCGAAGGGGTTCCACCCCTGCCGTTTCAGCACGTTGAGATGGCCATCGGCAAGGCCGGCAGGCAGCACAGCGGCCAGTAATGGCCGGGAAACCCGAATGTTCCGGGCCTGAATCAAATGCTGGGCCGCGAGATCCCCGATGGTCTGGGCCACTTGGGCGATGGCCGGAAGCGGCGCCCGCCCCGCTGCCAATTGATCGGCGGAGCTTCCGGCCTTCAGCAGCAAATCAGCGGGCAGTGTCACCCTGCCGATTGACAGATGGAAGGCCAAGGCGCGCAACCCGCCGACCAGACCATAGGCGGTCCCGACCAGCCGGGCGGCCCGGCGTTCATCGGCGCTGCGTCCCCCCAAGGCAATCAGCACCAATTCGGACAAGGCCCCCGCGCTGTCTTCGGCATAACGGTCCAAAGCGGCCAAATCCGGTGGCGCCGCCGCCGACAAATCCTGTTCCCGCGCATCAAGGATGGAATGCAGTAAATCGGCGGGAATATGATTTTCCTTGATCATCCGCACCAATGGGCCTGCCACGGGATTGGGGTCCGCCTCTTCATTCCGCATCAGCGACACCACATCACGCCACCATTGCAGCCTGATCATGCCTGCCATGGCTTCATGGACGTTTTCGCGGATGCGGGCTATTTCCAAATTAAACGCATAGAGCACCATCACCGCCTCGCGGTGAGGGGGCGGAGCAAACATTGCGGTAGCAAAACGGTCGCGGTCATGACGGCGCACCGTCTCTGCCACTGGGGATAACAGGGGGGTGGACGACATCTACAGGAAATCCCCTATACGCTTAAGGCTTTTCCATGGCATATTTTAACGACCTTTTTGCATCGCACAAATGGGAGCGGTCCTTGCCTCGCACTGCGATCATCCCCTCGCCTTTTCCCGCCGCTGGCAAAACCGCCAGGGATGAGAATTTTCCGGTGGCCTCGCTGTTTTTTCCTGCGGGCACCCGACGCCAGATCATGGCGTTTTACCATTTCGCCCGCATGGCCGACGACGTGGCCGACGATCCCAACCTGGGCGCTGAACAGAAGCTGATGCTTTTGGACGGTCTGGAACGGGCGCTACAGGGCCGCCCTGGTGTTGGTCAGGATACGACGCAGGCGGAATCCCTGCGCGCGGCCGTGGATGGCGACGATATTCTGTTAGGCCATGCCGCGCAACTGCTTCAGGCATTCCGCCGCGATGCGGTGGTGGATCATTGCCGGGACTGGGCCGATCTGATGACCTATTGCCGGTTTTCCGCCGCGCCGGTCGGACGGTTCCTCTTGGAATTGAACGGCGAATCCGCCCAGGCTTTTCCCGCATCCGATGCTCTGTGCGCGGCCTTGCAGGTGCTCAACCACGTCCAGGATTGTGCCGATGACTGCCGCACATTGGGGCGGGTTTACATCCCCCGTGACTGGCTGCTAATGGCCGGATTGGGCAATGACAGCCTGACCGCCCCACAAAGCTGTCCCGATTTGCGCCTGATCATTGATCAGGTCCTGGATCATGTGGACAGCCTGTTGGACACTGCCCGCCCTTTGCTGTCACTGATCAATGGACGTCGGTTGCGATGTGAAGCCGCCGCCACGCTGGCAGTGGCGGAAAAACTGTCGGCCTTGCTGCGGGTCCGCGATCCTTTGGCCGGTCACGTCCGCTTGTCGCCGACCCAATATTTCCGGGCCATGCTGGCCGGGCTGCGTCGCGGCTGGCGCCCGAAGACATGAGCGAAGGGCGGTCGTCTTCTTTTTACTGGGCCATGCGGCTGTTGCCGCAGCATCGACGTGCGGCCATGTTCGCCCTTTATGGCTATTGCCGGGTGGTGGATGACATCGCCGATGCGGGGGAACGCAGTCCGGCGGAACGCCGGGCAGCCCTGGACCTGATCCGCACTGATCTGGCCACCCTGCCTCACGGGCGCCCTGACCATCCCTGTTTACGCGCCCTGCAACCCGTCATCGCAGCTTTCGCTTTGCCCGTGGCCGAACTGTCAACCCTGGTTGACGGCATGGCCATGGACATTGACGGCCCTTCGGTGGCGCCGGGGCTGGATGAATTGCAGCTTTATTGCCGGCGGGTGGCCGGATCGGTGGGGTTGCTATCGGTACGGATTTTCGGCCGCGCCGACGCCGACGCCTTTGCCCTGCTTTTGGGCGAGGCCCTGCAATTGACCAATATCCTGCGCGATGTGGCCGAGGATGCCGGGATGGGACGGCTTTACCTGCCCCAGGAGGCGTTGGATTTCGCAGGTATCCAGCCCCGCACCCCCCAAGCGGTTCTGGCTGATCCTCATTACAGATTGGCCTGGAATGCCCTGGCTGATCTGGCGCGGACCCGTTTTCGTCAGGCTGAAACCGAATTGCGCCGTATCGGCCATAAAGGCTTGTGGCCAGCCCTGGCGATGATGGCCATTTATGGCGGTCAGTTGAAGCAGTTGGAACAAGGACGGGAAGCCGGGCCCGCCTTTCTGCCTTGGGTTACCGATCTGGGGCGGTTATGGTTGACACTGCACAGTGCGGCCATGGCATCCGCCATGGCCCGCCCTTAACGGATTTCAGGTCCCCCAATGGTGGGAAATCTGCATGTGGTCGGGGCCGGTCTGGCCGGTTTGGCGGCAGCGGTGGCGGGGGTCCGCGCCGGCTGGCGTATCCATCTTTATGATGCCGCGCCCCAGGCTGGGGGGCGGTGCCGGTCATTTCGGTGCGGCGTCCTGGATCGGCGTATCGACAATGGCAGTCATGTCCTGCTGGGCGTCAACCGGCATGCCCTGGATTTCGCCACCGCCATCGGCGGCATGAGCGCGCTTAGCCCGGCCAAATCACCTTTTCCCCTCTTGGATCTTGGCAGCGGTGACTACCGGATGGTGTCACCCGACCGCCTGCCATCGGGAGTGTGGGAAACCATCCGGGCACTGGGCTTTCCCTGGATCGGCCCCAACCAGACCGTGGAAAACCGCCTGGGCCGCAGCCGGTCGTTTGAAACCGTGTGGGAGCCTTTGTGCGAATCCATGATGAACACCCCGGCCAGCCAGGCATCGGCCCGTATGTTCGCCCGCCTGATCTGGACCATGATGGCAGCCGACCCGTCGGCAGGGCGGCCCTGGCTGGCACGCAGGGGATTGTCCACGGCCTTTTCCGCCCCCGCCATCGCCACCTTGGCCAGTCACGGGGCGCATTTGCACATGGGCCGCCGATTGGATGCGGTGGATGATGATTGCCTGCGGTTCAGTGACGGCTGGCGGGTTCCGCTGCTGCCGGGCGACAGGATCATCCTGGCCTTGCCGCCTTGGGCCGTGTCATCCCTGATCCCCGGCCTGGGACCGTTCAGCACCCAGGCCATCATCAACGGCCATTTCCGCCTGGACCAGACCGTGACCCTTCCCGGCGGGGCGGATATGATGGGTCTGACCGGGGGGACCGCCCAATGGGTTTTCTGTCGGGACGATGTGATCTCGGTCACGGTTTCAGCGGCGGGACGGCTGGTCGATTTGCCGGCCAATCAGATCGCCGCCCAGCTTTGGGGCGATATCGCCCGCCCATTGCGCCTTGACCCCGCCACCCTGCCCCGCTATCGCATCGTCAAGGAAAAGCGGGCAACCCTGACCCATTCCCCTGCCATGGTGCGGTTGCGCCCCCCACCCCAAACATATCGCCCGGACATGTTCCTGGCAGGCGATTGGCTGGCCTCGCCCTGGCCGTGTACCATGGAAACCGCCATCAGGTCCGGGCTGGCCGCCGCCCGGCTGGCCACCGGGTGCGACGATCTTTCCTTTCAGAAATGACGCTTTTCGGACTTCACATCGGCGTTCCCATTGCCTATGTTGTCTATCGGTTTAGACATTTTCCAAAATCCTCAACAACCTGACTGGAAAGAGGCGAAAATGGCTTTCGAGCTTCCCCCGCTGCCCTATGACAAATCCGCACTTGAGCCGCATATCTCGGCCCAGACGCTGGAATTTCACTATGGCAAGCATCACGCCGCCTATGTCACCAATCTGAACGGCCTGATCAAGGACACCCCCCTCGCCAGCAAGTCGCTGGAAGAGATCATTCTGGAAGCGGCGAAGGATTTGCCCGCCAAGCAAGGCATTTTCAACAATGCCGCCCAGGTGTGGAACCACACCTTCTTCTGGAACGGCCTGAAGAAGAACGGTGGCGGCAAGCCGTCGGGCAAGCTGCTGGCCAAGATCGAAGCCGATCTGGGCAGCTTTGACAAGTTCATCGAAGACTTCCGCTCGGCGGCCACCACCCAATTCGGGTCCGGCTGGGCCTGGCTGGTCCTGGATGGCGGCAAGCTGAAGATCACCAAGACAGGCAATGCTGACCTGCCGCTGGCGCATGGGCAGACCGCCCTGCTGACCGTGGATGTGTGGGAACACGCTTATTATCTGGACTATCAGAACCGTCGCATCGACTTTGTCCAGGCGATCCTTGATCATCTGATCAACTGGGATTTCGTCGAAAAGAACCTGGGCTGACCGGGCGAATCGTGCTAGTGAAACGGCCTCTCCAGCGTGAGAGGCCGTTTTCTCATACTGTCGCCATCTTCCCCGGCCAAGCTGACCGTGAGAAGACCACCTTCTAGGGGACATACAATCATGCGTCGCATCGTCGTTTCGTTCACCGCCCTGGCGGCTGCTCTGGCCATTTCGGCTTGCTCGGATGATCCGCAGCAATCGGGCAACGTCTCGGGGACCGGCTCGGGTTCCAATTACGGCTCGCAACAGCCGCGTGGCCCGGTGGGTCAGGGCGTGCTGTCCGAAGCTGAACGTCTGGCTCAGGCCCAGCGCGAATTTCAGACCAGCGTTGGTGACCGCGTCCATTTCGGCACCGACAGCGTCAGCCTGTCGGGCGAAGCCAAGCAGATTTTGGATCGTCAGGCGGCTTTCCTTCGCCGCTATCCCACCTTTGCCCTGCGTATCGAAGGCCATGCCGACGAACGCGGCACCCGCGAATACAACTTGGCTCTGGGCGACCGTCGCGCGCAATCCGCGCGGGAATACCTGGTGGCCCAAGGGATCTCGGCCAACCGCCTGAGCACCACCACCTACGGCAAGGAACGGCCGGAAGCGATCGGTTCGAACGAAGCCGCCTGGGCACAGAACCGCCGCGCCGTCAGCGTTCTGGCGCAGTAATCTCCTCGCCTTCGCGTCGAGACGGAAAAGCCCTGAAGGGAAACCTTCAGGGCTTTTCTTTTTATCCGCCCAGATGGCTGTAGGGGATTATATGAGGTGGCCCCGGAAAATCGGACAGAGTGATAAGCTAATCCCGACCTGAGGAAGGACGGGAAAATGGGTAAGGTTACACGGAAACGGTATTCGGCCGAGTTCAAGTCGAAGGTGGCCCTTGAAG
>JAYSBF010000067.1:0-17562 GCA_041915545.1 Magnetospirillum sp.
CAGCGCTTCGTCCGAAAACCGCCCCGGTCTCCGGCCCCGCCCAAAGCTGTCTGGATCAACCCACCGACACAGAAAAATGCTGCCTAAATCCGCCGTCAAAGTGTCGTATTTTCATTGACAGGTTCCGCATCGTAGATTTTGAGCCAGGGTTTGTAATCGGCGCCAAAGCCTGTCCCGCGACCTTCCTTCAGGTAGCGGGCGATCAATGCCTCATCCACGGAATACTTCCGCCGCGCCATGGGCGCACCTCTGGCCAGTCGGCCCATCCCTCACGAGGATAGGCCGACCTCAACCACAAGTGCAAGCCCGGCTCAGTATGAAACTATTTCGTCCGGTATGAGACTATTTCGTCACCACACAGCGGGCGCCTTGGCGCGCTTGGACCTATTCCACCGTGACGCTTTTCGCCAAATTCCTGGGCTGATCCACGTCGGTTCCCTTGGCCACTGCCACATGATAGGCCAAAAGCTGGACCGGGATGGCGTACAGAATGGGGGCGACAAAGGGATCGGCGGCGGGCAGTTCCACCGTTGCCAATGGCTTGGTGGCCAGACGGTCCAGCCCCAAGCGGTCGGACAGGAAGATGACCTTGCCGCCGCGCGCCACCACTTCTTGCACATTCGACGCGGTTTTTTCGTACAAGGAATCTGACGGGCAAACCACGATCACCGGCACGCTGTCGTCGATCAGGGCGATGGGGCCGTGTTTCAACTCGCCAGAGGCGTAGCCTTCCGCGTGGATATAGCTGACTTCCTTCAGCTTCAGCGCCCCTTCCAAGGCGATGGGATAGCCGGTGCCGCGCCCCAGATACAGCACATCGCGGGCTTGGGCGATGCTTTCGGCGATCTGGCGCAACGGGTCTTCATTGCGCAGCACATCGGCCACGCGGGCGGGCACCTCTGCCAATGCCTGGGCCAGCCGGGCTTCGCCCGCATCATCCAGATAGCCCCTGGCCTTGGCCAAGGTGATGGCCAGACAGGCCAGAACGGTCAATTGGGTGGTGAATGCCTTGGTCGAGGCCACGCCGATTTCCGGCCCGGCCTGGGTCAGCAACACCACGTCCGATTCACGGGCGATGGTGCTTTCGGGAGCGTTGACCAAGGACAGGATGTGCTGGCCCTGATCGCGGCAATACCGCAACGCCGCCAAGGTATCGGCGGTTTCGCCCGATTGCGAGATGAACACCGACAAGCCGCCGGGAGTCATGGGGGGAGTGCGATAGCGGAATTCCGACGCCACATCCACATCCACACCCAGGCGGGCCAGAGTTTCGATCCAGTATTTGGCCACCAGAGCCGCGTAATAGGACGTGCCGCAAGCCACCATGGTCACACGCTGCACCTGGGCCAGATCCACCGCCAATTGCGGCATGGTGATGGTGCGGTCAGCCGGGTTCAGCATGGTGTTCAGGGTATCCCCGATCACCTGGGGCTGTTCATAAATTTCCTTCAGCATGTAATGGCGATGCTGGCCCTTGCCGATCAGGGCGCCGGATAATTGGGTCAGCCGCACCTCGCGGTTCACCAACCGTCCGTCACGGTCGCGGATGGTGGCGCCCGTGGGGGTCAGCACCGCCCAATCGCCATCTTCCAGATAGCTGATTTTCTGGGTCAAGGGCGCCAGGGCCAGGGCGTCGCTGCCCAGGAACATTTCATCCTGGCCATACCCGATGGCCAAAGGGCTGCCCTGGCGGGCGGCCACCAGCATGCTGTCATGACCGGCGAACAGAATTCCCAAGGCAAACGCCCCCTGCAACCGGGCCAATGCCTGGGCGGTGGCATCTTCGGGCGTTTTGCCCTGCTTCAGATGGAAATCAATCAACTGAACGACCGCTTCGGAATCGGTGTCGCTTTCAAACACCTGCCCGGCGGCGGTCAATTCCGCCTTCAGTTCGGCGAAATTTTCGATGATGCCGTTATGGACCACCGCCACCCGGCTGGTGGCATGGGGATGGGCGTTGCGTTCATTGGGAACGCCGTGGGTGGCCCAGCGTGTATGGCCGATGCCGATATGGCCGGGCAATGGATGGGCGCGCAGCAAATCTTCCAGCCGCGCCAACTTGCCTTCCGCCCGCCGCCGGTCGATCTGACCGTCAACCAAGGTGGCGATACCGGCGGAATCATACCCGCGATATTCCAGCCGCCGCAGGCCATCCACCAGAAGCGGGGCCACGTCGCCATGGCCGATAATCCCGACGATGCCGCACATGCCGTTTGCTCCTATGCCTTACGAATTTTACGACGTGGCCTTGTCAGCCATTTTCCGGGCGCGCGCCCGTTCGCGGAACCGTTCGGCCCAACCGGCCAGTTCCATCTGTGCCCCCCGCGCCACCGCCAGGGCACCATCACCAACCGTTTTGGTGATCACCGACCCGGCCCCGATAATGGCGCCGTCACCCACCCGAACCGGCGCCACCAAGGCGGTGTTGGACCCGATGAAGGCATCCTGGCCGATATCGGTGAAATCCTTGTTGAAGCCGTCATAATTGCAGGTGATGGTTCCCGCCCCCACATTGGCCCGCGCACCAACCCGCGCATCGCCGATATAGCTGAGGTGATTGACCTTGGCCCCGTTTTCCACCGTGGCCTTTTTAATCTCGACGAAATTGCCGATGTGAACATTGTCGCCCAGCCGGGCGCCGGGACGCAGCCGAGCATATGGACCCAATTGGGCGCCATCGCCCACTTGGCAGGATTCGAAATGGCAGAATCCCTTGATCTCCACCCCATCGCCAATGGTGACGCCGGGACCGAACACCACATGGGGCCACACCACCACATCGCGGCCCAGCCGGGTATCCCAGGAAAACCACACGGTTTCCGGCCCGATCAGGGTGGCGCCGCCATCCATGGCCCGCTGGCGCAATCCCTGTTGCACCACCGCCTCGGCCGTCGCCAGTTCAGCACGGGAATTGATACCCAGCAATTCTTCCTCGCCGCCCAGCACCACGGCACAATGACGGCCTTCGGCGCGGGCCAGGGCGACCAGATCAGTCAGATAATATTCGCCCTTGGCATTGGCATTGCCCACCCGGTCCAGCAGCGCCCACAGCCTGCGGCCATCCACCGCCATGACCCCGGAATTGCACAGACCGATGGCCTGCTGTTCGGGCGTGGCATCCTTGAATTCCACGATGGCGTTCAACCCGTCCGGTCCCACCACCAAGCGGCCATAGGCCCCGGAATCTTCCGGCCGGAACCCCAGCACCACCACCGCCGGATCATCGCCGCCCCGGCGTTCGTCCAGCAGGCGCGCCAGGGTATCGGTGGAAATCAGCGGGGTATCGCCGTACAGCACCAGCACATCGCCATCGAACCCATCCAACAATGCCCTGGCCTGAGCCACCGCATGGGCGGTGCCCAGGCGATCCGCCTGCACCACGCATTGGGCCGGGGCGACCGTGCGGACCACCGGGTCCATGTCCGGTCCCACCACCACCACCACCCGGTCGGGGGATAATTGGGCCACCGTCGCCATCAGATGGGCGATCATGGGCCGACCGGCCAGAGGATGCATGACCTTGGGCAAAGCCGATTTCATTCGGGTGCCCATGCCTGCGGCCAGGACGATCACGGCAAGTTTCGATGGAGAAGACGGCTGCGTCAGGGCCATGGGAAACCAATCTTATGGCTTAATAAAGACAGGCCCAAGCTGTTGCGGGCCGGGCGGGAAAGTGCCACAAAGACCGGACGGGGGCCAGTCAATCTTTATTGCGGAACATTTCAATGAATCAGGTGAAACGCGCTGTTATTTTCGACCTGGACGGCACCTTGGTCAATTCGTTGCCTGACATGGCCAAGGCCGTCAACCATGTGCTGGCCGCGTGCGGACGCCCGGAGTTGGACGACACCCAGGTCGAACACATGGTCGGCAATGGCGCCAAGGTTTTGCTGGAACGCGCCTTCGCCGCCTGCGGCGGCATTCCCGATGATGGGCTGCCCCCCCATCTGGCGGAATTTCACCGTTACTACCAGGCCCATCCCGTGGTCCACACCACCATCTTCCCCGGCGTCACCGACACCCTGGCCACCTTGAAGAATGCCGGGCTGGTTCTGGCTGTCTGCACCAACAAATCCAGCGCCAGCACCCGCGAGGTCCTGAAGGGCCTGAATCTGGACCAGTATTTCGCCGTCGTCGTCGGCGGCGATGACACCCCCGCGCTGAAACCCGACCCGGTCCATATCAATACGGTGCTGAACCGCCTGGGGCTGGCGGCGGATCAGACGGTGATGGTGGGCGATTCCATCAATGACGCCCTGGCCGCACGCGAGGCCGGGGTGCCCTGCATCCTGGTGTCGTTCGGCTACACCAAGACCTCGCCCCATGAAATGGGGGCGCAACTGGTCATTGATGACTTCCGCCACTTGGTCCCCGCTATTTTAGGCCGCTGACCCCGCCCCGTCCTTTCGGGCAGTGCGTTTTTGATGAAACAACGCCCAAGGGTAGGTCAAATCCCACACTTTAGCTTTGCGCCGGACGCGAAGCCGAGTATGATGACAGCCTATCGGGTGGGCTGGGGCCGTCATTACGGGTGTGATTCCCAGACATGCCCCCCATTCATTGACGTGTGGAAACAGATCTGATTGTGCGTCAGGTGCAAGGGTCGGACGTTTCCACGAGGGCGAGGCTATTCGCGGACGCGGGGATACCGGCGTCGGAACAATCAGGTCCCGGACATTTGTGATCCGGGTAAGGAACAATAATATGGTCGTCCAACAGACCAAACCGATCGCCATCGTGATCGCTGAAAAAAACCCCCTGCTGCAAAACAGCCTGATCAAGCTGTTCGCCGGCGATGAACGATTCTGTCTGGTGGCGGTGACCCCCGACGGCGAACGGTTCTTGGAAGCGGCGGACAAGGTGCAGTTCGATGTCGGCGTCATCGGCTGGGAAATGCCCGGATGCGATGGCCGCGGTGTGCTGCAATCCCTGCGCAACCGGGCGGATACGCCGCGCATCATCGTCTATACCGGCAGCTCCAATTCGGATGTGCCCCGTCAGGCCATGACATTGGGCGCCGCTGGCTTTTGTTCCAAGCGCGAGGCGCCGGAACAATTGCTGGATACCATCCAGGCGGTGGCCGCCGGACGCATGGTGTTTCCCTTTATCGACGTGTCCAGCCTGGCCGCCGATCCGCTGGCGGGGCTGACCCCGCGCGAGCGGGAATTGCTGGCGGCCCTGGCGGGCGGTCTGACCAATCAGCAAATGGCCAGCCAGTTGGATATTTCGCTTAACACGGTGAAATTCCATCTGAAAAACCTGTACGACAAACTGGGGGTGGGAAACCGCGCCCAGGCCGTGGCCTTTTACCTGAAGGGACGCGAGGGACGCTGAACCGGCGCCTTGGGCGGTATACATGGCGATGACACGCTTTGGAGCATTGACTCTTGCGGCCCCGCTGGGGCAGCTTCCCGTCCCGCATGCCCGTTTCATGTCATCCACAGCCTTGCCGACCCAAAGGATCAGCCCATGAGCGCCACCAAGCCCCAAGCCACCCCGGCGGAAATGGCCAATGCCATCCGTTTTCTTGCCATGGATGCCATTGAAAAGGCCAAATCCGGGCATCCGGGCATGCCGCTGGGCATGGCCGACGTGGCGGCGGTCCTTTATACCCGCTTTCTGAAATTCGATGCCAAGGCCCCACGCTGGGCCGACCGTGACCGGTTCATCCTGTCGGCGGGCCATGGGTCCATGTTGCTTTACGCCCTGGGCTATCTGACCGGTTATGACGATCTTGATCTGGACCAGATCAAGAATTTCCGCCAATTGGGCTATCGCACCGCCGGTCACCCGGAATACGGCCATGTGGCCATGGCCGAAACCACCACCGGCCCCCTGGGTCAGGGTATCGCCAATTCGGTGGGTTTCGCCCTGGCCGAAGCCATGCTGGCCGCCCGCCATGGCAAGGATGTGGTGGACCATTACACCTATGTCATCGCCGGTGACGGCTGCCTGATGGAAGGGATCAGCCAGGAAGCCATCACCCTGGCCGGCCATCTGAAACTGGCCAAGCTGATCGTGCTGTGGGACGACAATCACATTTGCATCGACGGCGATACCGCCCTGTCCACCTCTGACGACCAGCGCGCCCGCTTCGCCGCCTGCGGCTGGAACACCTTGGCCTGTGACGGCCATGACCATGATGCCATCGCCGCCGCCATTCAATCGGCCAAGCAGTCGGATCGCCCCACCCTGATCGCCTGCCGCACCATCATCGGCAAGGGCGCCCCCACCAAATCCGGTTCGGAAAAAATTCATGGTGCCCCCTTGGGCGCCGATGAAATCAAGGCGGCCCGCGATGCGGTATCCTGGCCGGCCGAACCCTTCGCCGTTCCCGATCATGTTTTGGCCGCCTGGCGCACCGCTGGCAGCCGTGGCCAGGCTGACCGTCTGGCCTGGGAAGGCCGTTTCGCCCAGCTGGACGCCGCCACCCGCGACGATTTCCTGCGCACCCAGGCGGGCACCCTGCCCGCTGGCTGGCGTGATGCCCTGATCGCGTTCAAGGCCAAGATGTCGGAAACCCAGCCCAAGCTGGCCACCCGCAAGGCCAGCCAGGACGTGCTGGAGGTCCTGACCGCCGCCATCCCGGAAATGATCGGCGGATCGGCTGACCTGACCCATTCCAACCTGACCAACACCAAGGCCTGTTCGCCATCGGTGCGCCCCGGTGATTATGCCGGGCGGTACATTCATTACGGTATCCGCGAACATGGCATGGCGGCGGCCATGAACGGGCTGGCCCTGCATGGCGGCTTCATCCCCTATGGCGGCACCTTCCTGATTTTCGCCAATTATCTGTGGCCCGCTTTGCGCATGAGCGCCATGATGGGCCAGCGCGTGCTGTATGTGCTGACCCACGATTCCATCGGTCTGGGCGAAGACGGCCCCACCCATCAGCCCATTGAAACCCTGGCCGCCCTGCGCGCCACCCCCAATGTGCTGGTCTTCCGCCCCGCCGACGTGGTGGAAACCGCCGAAGCCTATGAAGCGGCCCTGGACAATGCCGACGGTCCCAGCGCCCTGGCCCTGTCGCGCCAGAATTTGCCGACCTTGCGCACCGCCCATACCGCCGACAACCTGACGGCCAAGGGCGCTTACGTGTTGGCCGAAGCCGAAGGCGGCCCCCGCGCGGTGACCATCCTGGCCACCGGGTCCGAAGTGTCGCTGGCCCTGGACGCACGGTCTATCCTGGCCGAAAAGGGTATCGCCGCTGCGGTGGTATCCATGCCTTGCTGGGAATTGTTCGACCGCCAGCCCAAGGAGTATCGTGATCAGGTCCTGGGTCAAGGAACTGTCCGCGTGGCGGTGGAAGCCCTGGGCACCTTTGGCTGGGAACGCTATGTTGGCCTGGACGGCGCGGTGGTCGGCATGACCGGCTTTGGCGCCTCGGCCCCTGCCGACCAGCTTTACCGCCATTTCGGCATCACCGCCCAGGCGGTGGCCGATGCGGCCCTGGCCCGCGTGTAATCGCGGGGAACCTTTTAAAAAACCGGACCGACACCAGTTGGTCCGGCATTTGAACAAGAGAATTTAGGGAGATTCGGCATGCCTTTGGTGTCCTTGCGTCAGCTTTTGGATCATGCGGCGGAAAACGGTTACGGTATTCCCGCCTTCAACGTGAACAACCTTGAGCAGGTCAAGGCGATCATGGAAGCCGCCGCTGCCACCGACAGCCCGGTCATCCTGCAGGCGTCCGCCGGGGCGCGCAAATATGCGGGCGAACCCTTTTTGCGCCACCTGATCCTGGGCGCGCTGGAAGCGTTCCCCGATCTGCCCCTGTGCATGCATCAGGACCATGGCACCAGCCCCGCCGTCTGCGCCCGCGCCATTCAGTCGGGTTTTTCGTCGGTGATGATGGATGGCAGCCTGCGTGACGACGGCAAGACCCCGTCCGATTGGGATTACAACGTCACCACCACCGCCGCCGTGGTCAAGATGGCCCATTCCTGCGGCGTGTCGGTGGAAGGCGAATTGGGCTGCCTGGGATCGTTGGAAACCGGCATGGCCGGGGAAGAAGACGGCGTGGGCGCCGAAGGCAAGCTGGATCATTCCAAGCTGCTGACCGACCCGGACGAAGCCGCCCGTTTCGTCAATGAAACCAAGGTGGATGCCCTGGCCATCGCCATCGGCACCAGTCACGGCGCCTATAAATTCACCCGTCCGCCGACCGGCGACGTGCTGGCTATCAGCCGGGTCAAGGAAATCCACGCCCGCATCCCCAACACCCATCTGGTGATGCATGGTTCCAGCTCGGTTCCCCAGGATTGGCTGGAGATCATCAACAATTACGGCGGCGATCTGGGGCAGACCTATGGCGTGCCGGTGCCGGAAATCGTTGAAGCCATCAAGCATGGCGTGCGCAAGATCAACATTGATACCGATCTGCGCATGGCGGTGACCGGTTCCTTGCGCAAGTTCTTCCATGACGAACCCAAGAAGTTCGACCCCCGCGACTACAACAAGGCGTCCATGGCCGGCATGATCGGCATCTGCAAGGCCCGTTATGAAGCCTTTGGCGCCGCCGGTCAGGCGTCCAAGATCAAGGTGGTGGGCCTGGAAGAGATGGGCAACCGCTACGCCAAGGGCAGCCTGGACCCCAAGATCGTCTGATCCCCCCCTCTCTCCGGCCAGGGATGACGCGCCCGCGCGGACATCCCTGGCCGAATGTCTTTGTGGAATGCCGCCCATGACCGTGAAAATCGCCCCGTCCATTCTGTCCGCCGATTTCGCCCGCCTGGGCGACGAGGTGCAGGCCATCGACAAAGCCGGATGCGATTGGGTGCATATCGACGTCATGGACGGCCATTTCGTTCCCAACCTGACCTTCGGCCCGCCGGTGATCAAATCCATCCGTTCCTGGACGGATAAACCGTTCGACGTGCATTTGATGATCGACCCGGCCCAACCCTATATCGAGTCCTATGCCCAGGCCGGGGCCGATATCATCACCGTTCACGCCGAAGCCGACCGCCATATCGACCGGTCGCTTCAGATGATCAAATCCTTGGGCAAAAAGGCCGGATTGTCCCTGAACCCGTCCACGCCGGAAAGCGTGCTGGAATACGTGATGGACCGCCTGGACCTGATTTTGGTGATGAGCGTCAATCCAGGGTTCGGCGGACAAAGTTTCATCCCGGTGCAACTGGACAAAATCGCCCGCATCCGCAAGATGATCGGGGATCGCCCCATTGATCTGGAAGTGGATGGCGGCGTGACCCAGGACAATGCCCAGGCGGTGATCGCCGCCGGGGCCACGGCCTTGGTCGCCGGATCGGCAGTGTTCAAAACCGCTGATTACGCCGGGAACATCCGCGCCTTGCGCGGCGGCTGATCCCCCCATTCCGCCATGGGAATAATCCGCCGATTATGACAGTGTCACAATCGGTTAGGAGCATTCCCTTAAGGAAAAACCCAGGTTTTCCGCCGCTTTCTTCAAAATTTCACATCCCCGGTCATGGGCTTTGTCATAAAACTTTAACACTGGAGTCGCGGAGCTGTAACACAGCGCCGATAGAGTAGCGCCTGCCGAAATCACCCCCGATTTCGCCGCTTTCTTGCCCGACCCTTTGGAGGTTCCATGAAAAAGACCCTGGCCGTCGCGGCCATCGCCCTGGCGAGCGTCGCCTTTGCCGGTGCCGCGCAGGCGCGCGACCAGATCCGCATCGTCGGCTCGTCCACCGTCTATCCGTTCGCGACCGCTGTCGCCGAACAGTTCGGCAAGTCCAGCAAGTTCAAGACCCCTGTGGTGGAAAGCACCGGCACCGGCGGCGGCATGCGCCTGTTCTGCTCGGGCGTCGGCGTCGATTTCCCCGATGTCACCAACGCGTCCCGCCGTATCACCAAGTCCGAAGTGGACATGTGCGCCAAGAATGGCGTGGCCGGCGTGGTCGAATTGAAGGTTGGCTATGACGGCATCGTCTTCGCCAATTCCAAGAAGGGCCCGGCCCTGAAGCTGACCCGCGAACAGATCTACCGCGCCATCGCCAAGGACGTGCCGGTGGGTGGCAAGCTGGTCGCCAACCCCTATAAGAAGTGGAGCGATATCGACGGCTCGCTGCCCGATATGCCCATCACCATCTTCGGCCCCGCCCCCAATCACGGGACCCGCGACGCCCTGGTGGAACTGGTCATGGACCCGGCCTGTGACGAACAGCCGGAAATCAAGGCCCTGGACAAGGACGCCAAGAAGAAGGCCTGCCAGGCCGTGCGTGAAGACGGCGCTTGGATTGAAGTGTCCGACTCTTACAACGTGACCCTGCAAAAGCTGCTGTCCACCACCACCGCGGTCGGCATCTTCGGCTATTCCTACCTGGAAGAAAACAACGACAAGGTCCAGGGCGCCACGGTCGATGGCAAGGTGGCCACCTATGACAGCGTCGCCGATGGCAGCTATCCGGTGTCCCGCCCGCTGTGGATCTATGTGAAGAAGGAACATGTGGGTCAGATCCCCGGCATCAAGGAATTCCTGGCCGAGTTCACCTCGGACAAGGCTTGGGGCAAGACCGGCTATCTGTCGGATAAGGGCCTGATCGCCATGCCCGACGCCGAACGCAAGGAATGGGCCCAAAAGGCCGCCGAGTTGACCCAACTCAAGATGTAATCCTGTCGGCCGCCCCCCATTGCGGGGGGCGGCCATTTTTTTATGCATACCCCAGATTAATTTCCCCTGATCCATGACAGCGCCGGGGCATCGTCTGTCCCGCGTTCCGCCAAGGAAGACCTCCCTCATGCAACTGCTTACCCTGACGGTCGTTTTGCTGTTGCTTACCTCCATTGCCTATCGGCTGGGGCGCAGCAAAGCTTTGGCCTCGGCTGGCGGCAACCCCCGCATCCTGCATTCCCTGCCCAGCTATCACGGTTTTTACGTGGCGCTGTGGTGCGGTCTGCCGGCCCTGCTGGTGATTTGCGGCTGGTTGGCGCTGGAGCCATCCATTCTGCATCATCTGGTCATGGCCAGCCTGCCCGCGGACATCCAGGATCTGGGCGCCGACCGCCGCGAGCTTCTGTATAACGAAGTCCGCAACGTGGCCCGGTCGGGCATGCATGCCTCCACCCCGGCGGTGGCTCAGGCGGCCCGGCATTACATGGAATTGCAGGCAACATTGTTCGCCGCCCTGGCGGTGGTGTCGCTGTCGCTGGCGGTCGGGGGACTGGCCTGGGCCAGACGCCTGATCCGGTCCGATCTGCGCGCCCGCAATCAGGTGGAAAAGGTGGTGTCGGCCTTTCTGGTGATTTGTTCCACCGTGGCCATTTTCACCACTGTCGGCATCGTGCTGTCGCTGCTGTTCGAATCGCTGCGTTTTTTCCACATGGTGCCGCTGGGCGAATTCCTGTTCGGCCTGTCCTGGTCGCCGCAGATGGCCATGCGATCCGATCAGATCGCCGGCACCGGCGCGTTCGGCGCCGTTCCCCTGTTTGCCGGCACCGCGCTGATTTCGCTGATTTCCATGGTGGTGGCCGTTCCCTTGGGCCTGCTGTCCGCCGTGTACATGGCCGAATATTCGGCGCCGCGTTTCCGCGCGGTGGTCAAGCCGCTGCTGGAAGTGCTGGCCGGTGTTCCCACCGTGGTCTTCGGCTTTTTCGCCATTCAGGTGGTGGGGCCGGTGATCCGCGATTTCAGCCAGGCCGTGGGCCTGGACATCGCTTCGGAAAGCGCGCTGGTGGCTGGTCTGGTCATGGGGATCATGATCATCCCCTTCGTGTCGTCCCTGTCGGACGACATCATCACCGCTGTTCCCAATTCGCTGCGCGAAGGATCTTACGGTCTGGGGGCCACCCGGTCGGAAACCATCGTCAAGGTGGTGCTGCCCGCCGCCCTGCCGGGCATTGTCGGCGGCGTGCTGCTGGCGGTCAGCCGGGCCATCGGTGAAACCATGATCGTGGTGATGGCGGCCGGTCTGTCCGCCAATCTGACCGCCAATCCCTTTGAAGCGGTGACCACCGTCACCGTGCAGATCGTCACCCTTTTGGTGGGCGACTCGGAATTCGACAGCCCCAAGACGCTGGCGGCCTTTGCCCTGGGTCTGGTGCTGTTCTGCGTCACCCTGGCCCTCAACATCATCGCCCTTCATGTGGTGCGCAAGTACAGGGAGCAATATGACTGAGATGGTCGAACAGACGTCCGCCGCCCCCACCAAAGTGGTGGCGAACCGGCTCAAGCGGCGCTATGCGGCGGAACGCCGCTTCCGCTTCATGGGCATGGCGGCTATCGCCATCGCCTTGGGCTTCCTGGTGGTGCTGCTGGGCAGTATCATCCATCGTGGCGCCTCAGCCTTCATCCAAACCAAGGTGGAACTGAACGTCACCTTTGACCCCTCGATCCTGGGTGTCCCCGCCAATGCCGGGCATGACGCCCTGACCGGGGCCGATTACCAGGGGCTGATCAAGGCCGCCATCTGGGCGCGCTTCCCCGACGTGACCGGACGCGGGCCGCAACGGCAATTGGCGTCGCTGCTGTCCCCGGCTGCTGGTGACGTGCTGCGTGACATGCTGCTGTCGGACCCCACCTTGCTGAACACCAGCCGCAAGGTGACCGTGCCCGCCGCCGATTTCGTCGATATGACGCAAAAGGGCTTTTTGCCCCGCGATCCCGCCCAGGAAGGGGCACGGGTGACCGAATCGCAATTGGGCTGGATCAAGACCCTAAGCGATGCCGGTGATCTGGGCTATCACCTGAACACCCGCTTTTTCGTGGCGGGCGATTCCCGCGATCCCACCCAGGCCGGGATCTGGGGTGCGGTGGTCGGGTCGTTCTATTCCATCCTGGTCACCTTGTTGCTGTCTTTCCCCCTGGGGGTGGCCACGGCGGTGTATCTGGAAGAATTCGCGCCCAAGAACCGCTTTACCGATCTGATCGAAGTGAACATCAACAATCTGGCCGCCGTTCCGTCCATCGTGTTCGGTCTGCTGGGTCTGGCGGTGTTCCTGAACGTGTTCGGCCTGCCACGATCCGCCCCGGCGGTGGGTGGTCTGGTGCTGACCCTGATGACCCTGCCCACCATCATCATCGCCGCCCGCGCCTCGCTCAAGGCGGTGCCGCCATCCATCCGCGAAGCCGCCCTGGGCATGGGCGCATCCAAGCTGCAAATGGTCACCGACCATGTGTTGCCCCTGGCCCTGCCCGGCATCCTGACCGGCACCATCCTGGGCATGGCCCGTGCGTTGGGTGAATCGGCGCCGCTTTTGATGATCGGCATGGTCGCCTTCGTGGTGGACATCCCGGCTGATCCCTTCTCGTCCTCCACCGTCTTGCCGGTGCAGGTCTATTTGTGGGCCAACAGCCTGGAACGCGCCTTTGTCGAAAAGACCTCGGCCGCCATTATCATTCTGCTGCTGTTCCTGGCTGCCATGAACATGGCCGCTATCGTGCTCCGCAAGAAATTCGAACGCCGTTGGTAAGGAAGACAGGCACATGCAAACCGCTACCGCTACCGCCACCGTTCCCCAGGCTTCCCCGGCGCAGGACGCCGAACGCCGCCTGTCCAAGGTGTCCGCCCGCGACGTCAACGTCTATTACGGCGAAAAACACGCGCTGAAGCACGTCAACCTGGACATTCGCCCCAATGAAGTGACCGCCCTGATCGGGCCGTCGGGCTGTGGCAAATCCACGTTCCTGCGCTGCATCAACCGCATGAACGATCTGATTGAAAACGCCCGTGTGGTCGGGTCGCTGACCCTGGATGGCGATGACGTCTATGACCGCCGTGTTGACGTGGTGCAATTGCGCGCCCGCGTCGGCATGGTGTTTCAAAAGCCCAATCCCTTCCCCAAATCCATCTATGACAACGTGGCCTATGGCCCGCGCATTCACGGTATGGCCAAGGACCAGACCGAGATGGATGAAATCGTCATGACCAGCCTGGAAAAGGCCGGTCTGCTGACCGAGGTGAAAGACCGTCTGAACGAACCGGGCACCGGTCTGTCCGGCGGCCAGCAACAGCGTCTGTGCATCGCCCGCGCCATCGCCGTCAGCCCCGAAGTGATCCTGATGGACGAACCCTGTTCGGCCCTGGACCCCATCGCCACCGCTAAGGTGGAAGAGCTGATCGACGAATTGCGGGAAAACTTCACCATCGTCATCGTCACCCATTCCATGCAACAGGCGGCCCGTGTGTCCCAGCGCACCGCCTTTTTCCATTTGGGTGAATTGGTCGAAGTGGGTGACACCGAACAGATCTTCACCAATCCCCAACATCCCCTGACCCAGGGTTATATCACCGGCCGCTTCGGCTGACCGATGCCGCCCCCCCTGGGCCACCAGGGGGGGCGCAAGGGTCCCCGCGCTGCCCCCATGACCGAGCCGAAAGCTTCGATCCATGAGCGAGCACACCGTCAAATCCTATGATGAAGAACTGGCGCATCTGACCAATATCATCGCCCGCATGGGCGGAATGGCCGAAGCCCAGTTCACCGCCGCCTTGCAGGCATTGGCCAAACGTGACAGCGATCTGGCCGCCCGCGTGGTGGCCGGCGATTCCCGCGTGGACGAACTGGAACAGGAAATCCAGTCCTTCACCGTCCGTCTGCTGGCCCTGCGCCAGCCGGTGGCCGCCGATTTGCGCCATATCGTCGCCGCCCTCAAGATCAGTTCCGAACTGGAACGGGTTGCCGATTATGCCGCCAATGTCGCCAAACGCGCCCTGGTGCTGAACCAGCTTCCCGCCGTCAAACCCGTATCCGCCGTGCTGCATCTGGCCCGGCTGGTCCAGGAAATCCTGAAAGACGTGCTGGACGCCTATATCGAACGCGACGTGGAAAAAGCCATCAAGGTGTGGAACCGGGATGAAGAGGTGGACGACATGTACACCGGCCTGTTCCGCGAATTGATCACCTATATGATGGAAGATCCCCGCACCATCACCGCCTGCACCCATTTGATGTTCATGGCAAAGAATATCGAACGCATCGGCGACCATGCCACCAATGTCGCGGAAACCCTGCATTTCCTGGTGGTGGGAACCCCGCTTCAGGGCAACCGGCCCAAGGGCGCCGGCCCGGAAACCGACTGAACGGCAGGAAGGTAAAAACCCATGAGCACAAAGCCGTTGATCATGGTGGTCGAGGACGAAGCCGCCCTGGTCACCATGTTGCGCTATAACCTGGAAAAGGAAGGCTATCGCGTCTGCGAAGCGGGCGATGGCGAAGAAGCCTTGACCATGGTGTCTGAACGCAAGCCCGATCTGGTGGTGCTGGACTGGATGCTGCCCAGCCTGTCGGGTATCGAAGTCTGCCGCCAATTGCGCCGCAAACCCAATACCCGCGAATTGCCCATCATCATGCTGACCGCACGCGGCGAGGAAAGCGACAAGATCAGGGGCCTGAACACCGGGGCCGATGATTACCTGACCAAGCCGTTCAGCCTGCCCGAATTGATGGCCCGCATCCGCGCCATGCTGCGCCGGGTTCAGCCCCTGCCGCAAAAGGGCATGCTGAATTACGCCGATATCAACATGGATCTGTCGGCCCACCGGGTCACCCGTGGCGATCGCCCGGTCCATCTTGGCCCCACCGAATTCCGGCTGTTGCAGTTCTTTTTGCAGCATCCCGGCAATGTGTTCAGCCGCGAGGAATTGCTGAACGCCGTGTGGGGGCCGGATATCTATGTGGAACCCCGGACCGTGGACGTGCATATCCGCCGCCTGCGCAAAGCGCTGAACGGCGAAAACGAAAACGATCTGATCCGCACCGTCCGCGCCGCAGGCTATGCCCTGGATGTGGGACAGGCGGCCTGACCGGCACCGGAACGCAGATACAGACACTGCCTGTCTGTTGGGCAACCACGTCCCCATTGCCCAACAGACAGGCCATTCCGGTCACCCTGCCGCCCCGTGCCCCCCCCATCCCCAGGCGGGCGATTGCCCGCACCCATGCGGGGCCATGCCCCACACCCCCTTTGATCTTGTAAAAAGAACCGGAGATCACGGCCCGATCAGCGCGATCGCGCGAACCGCCTGATCATTCGGCACGGGACTTGCGTAGTCCCCGGAACATTCAAAAGCCGCCCGTTCAGGGCGCAGTTCCGTCGCCGAGGCATTTCCATGAAATATATCATCGCCATCATCAAGCCCTTCAAATTGGATGAAGTGCGCGACGCCTTGACCGCCATCGGGGTCCAGGGCCTGACCGTCACCGAATGCAAGGGCTTTGGTCGGCAAAAAGGACAGACCGAAATCTATCGCGGCGCCGAATATGTCGCCCATTTCGTCCACAAGGCAAAAATCGAATTGGTGGTCGCCGCCGAACAGGCCGATCAGGTGGTGGAAACCCTGATGACCGCCGCCCGCACCGGCAAAATGGGCGATGGCAAGATTTTCATCGCCGATGTGGGCAGCGCCCTGCGCATCCGCACCGGCGAAACCGATGCCGAAGCGGTGTGATACCAACGGCCGTAATACCAAATCCCGGTGAGTGAAACTCATAGGGATTTGGTTAGGCCCAAGGGGCCGCACGGCTTACGCCGCGGAAGGCAAGGGTTTCGGAGAAACCCGCCCGCCGCCCAGGGCGCCGGTGATCAGTTCCGATCACCGGGATATGGTATAAGTTCTGACTTGCGGCCGTTGGTTCTGCCGCCATTGCGGCGGCGGCCAAGCGGCCGGGTGGCCGCGCCCTGCCCCACGGGGGCATTCCCCACGCAATCACCCGGCTCTCGCACGCAGCGTCGCCAGAACCTCCTGGGCCATGCGTGTATGGGGATGATCGGGACCAAGCTTCAGCGCCAGCCCCCGCGCCGCCTGATCCGCCAATTCCGCGGCCTGCGTCAGATCCCCTGACAAGGCTAGGTATTGCGCCAACATCAGTGCCGAGGTCAGGGTGTCGGGGTGATCGGGACCAAGGATGCGGCTGCGTGCATCCACCACCTGTTGCTGCAACGCGCGGGCGCCGACCAAGTCACCCTGAGCACGCAGCGTTGAGGCCAGATTGTTCATGCTGGTCAGGGTGTCGGGATGGTCGGGGCCAAGAATACGGCGGCAGGCGTCCAACTCCTGTTGGTGCAACGCCCGGGCGGCGGGCAGGTCACCCTGGGCTTGCAGCGTTGAGGCCAGATTGTTCATGCTGGTCAGGGTGTCGGGATGGTCGGGGCCAAGAATACTGCTGCGTGCATCCACCACCTGTTGCTGCAACGCGCGGGCGCCGACCAAGTCACCCTGAGCACGCAGCGTTGAGGCCAGATTGTTCATGCTGGTCAGGGTGTCGGGATGGTCGGGGCCAAGAAGGCGGTGGCAGACGTCCAGCGCCTGTTGGTGCAACGCCCGGGCGGCGGGGTAGAGGCCGGCGGCTTGGTAATAGTCCCCCAATCCACTGGCCAGTGCCGCTTTCGGCACCGTCTCCGCCATCTGATCCGGCATTTCGCTGGCTTTATGGGCATGGGGAAGCAGGGGGGCGAGTTTCGGATGGGTGCGGGCATCATCCGCATCCCAGAAAAATTGTCTCAGCGTATCCAAACCCGCCTGCATCAATTCCTGGCTGCGGTCATCGGCATAGCGCAGGGCCATGGTGCGGCAGACCAGGGCGTGGACCACATAGCCCGCATCGGTGATCTCGCACAGGGAATGGGCGGCGGTT
>JAYSBF010000068.1:0-17516 GCA_041915545.1 Magnetospirillum sp.
CTATACCCCAAAAACCAACGGCAAGGCCGAACGCTTCGTCCAGACTTCTTTACGCGAATGGGCCTATGCCAAGCCCTACGCGAAGTCCGATGAACGAGCCGCAGCCTTGCCCGGCTTCCTCAACCACCACAATCACCATCGGCCGCATTTCGGCCTCAAGGGTAAGACCCCGATCTCAAGGATTCCCGTCAATAACCTGTCGAGACATGACAGCTAGTGGCAGATGCCGAAGGTCCTGCGCATGACCGCCATGGCCGGAACCCCGCCCAGGCTGATTTGTCCGGCCAGCGATCGGGTTCGGGCGTCAACCACCACCACCTTGCCCGTATTGGGCAGGGGCAGGAACACGAAATTGCCATCGGGGCTGACCGTGCCCCGGCCCGGCGGGGCGGGCAGGGGAATATCGGCCAGACGGGTCAGTTTTTCCTGGTCATAGGCCAGCAGGCCGGGATGGTCGGTGCGGGGGATGAATGCCACCTGATCGAACCAGCCCACATAAACATTGCCCATGCCTGGCGCCCCGTCCAATTCGGCCTTGGCGGTCAAGGTAGAGGCGGATAGCAGCGAAACCTTGGCTCGGCCTTCATCGGGAACGATCAGGGTCAAGCCGGTGGAACTGGGGAAAATGGCGGTGATGCCGGGGTTGCCCTCCAACCGGGCGGCGACCGTGGCCGCTTTCAGATCCACCACGTCGATGCCCCCCTGGTCGGTCCGGGCAAAGCCCAGGCGCGAGGTGGGGGATTTGGTCAGTCTGGCCACCGGGCGGTCGGTGGGGATATGGCCGGTAACGCCGGGATTGTCACGGTCCAGAACGGCGATGCCGCCATCGGGCCGGGCCAGATACAGATGGCGGCCATCGGCACCGAACAGCAGATCGCCAAATCCCGGCGGGGCGGACAGGGATTGTGCCAGCGTGGCATGGGCCAGATCAATCAGCGCCACCTGTCCCGATGGGGCATTGACCGCCGCCGCCACGTCGCCATCCGGGGCCAGGATCAGGCGGCTGGGCGTGAATTCCAGGGGGACCGATGATGTTTGGCCATTGGTCAGATCAATGATCGCCACCCGTGGGCTTTCTCCGTCGCTGACGATCAGGCGGGGCAGGGTGCCCGATGCCTCCATCTGCTGGGGGATCAAGGTGGCATCCAATTTGCCAACCACATCCCGGCTGCCCGCGTCGATCACCGCGATTTGGGGGTGATTGCCGCTGGCCACGAAAACGTGGCGCAAGGGGTCGGAAAAATCGCCGCCGACCGGCAGACCGTCCAGGGGAAACCGGGGGGTAGCCCGTGACGTGGTGATCAGCGCGACCGATCCAAGAACGGCCACAAGCAGCACCAGGGCATAAAGGGCAGGGTGGGCGGCCCGCATGACAGAGTTCCTCGCAAATCTGGGTGAGTATAGTACATAATCTGATGGGAAAATAAACTACCAAAATCTAGTATTTTATAGATTGACGGCGGTGGCGCCCCCGGCAATCATCAGACGACGGAGGAAAGCGGAATGAATCGGGTTTATGGCGATTGCGGCACGTCGATTTTTGAAACCATGTCGCGTCTGGCCACCGACCATCAGGCCATCAATCTGGGCCAGGGTTTCCCCGAGGGGATGGAGCCGGAGCCGGTGTTGCAGGCCGCTGCCCGTGCCCTGGCCGACGGCCCGCACCAATATCCGCCCATGATGGGGCTGCCCGCGCTGCGTCAGGCCGTGGCTGCGGCCAACCGGCGGTTCTGGGGGATCGAGGTGGATTGGCAAAGCGAGGTCCTGGTGACGTCGGGCGCCACCGAAGCCTTGGCCGATTGCTTTTTGGCCCTGCTTGATCCCGGCGATGAAGTGATCGTGTTTCAGCCCGCCTATGACAGTTACGGCGTGGCCATTGCCCGTGCCGGCGGGGTGGTGGTGCCCATCCGCTTGGAGCCGCCCCATTGGGATTTACCGCGCCAGCGTATCATCGACGCCATTACCCCACGGACACGACTGATCGTCATCAATACCCCGATGAATCCCATCGGCAAGATTTTCAGCGATGACGAATTGGAGTTTCTGGCCGATTTGCTGGAGCGTCATGGGCTGATCGCCGTCTGTGATGAAGTCTATGAACACATCACCTATGACGGACGTGTCCATCGCCCGTTGATGAGCCTGCCCCAGGCGCGGCACCGTTGCCTGCGCATCGGGTCTGCGGGCAAGACTTTTTCCGTCACCGGCTGGAAGGTGGGTTATGTCACCGCCGATCCGGTCCTGTTGGCCCCGGTGGCCCGCGCCCATCAGTTTCAAACCTTTACCTCCCCGCCCATGTTGCAAGTGGCGGTGGCCCATGGTTTGGGGCTGGATGACGGCTATTTCGACGGGTTGAAGCAAACCTTGCAAGACCGCCGCGATCTGCTGGTGGGGGGCTTGCGTGATCTGGGGTTCGACGTGCGCGATTGCCCCGGCACCTATTTCGTCTGCGTGTCCATCGACGGTTTGGATAATGGCGGCGGCGATCTGGATTTTTGCCAGCGTTTGACCGTGCAAGCCGGTGTGACCGCCGTGCCGGTCAGCAGTTTTTATGCCGAACGCGACGTGCGTGACCATGTGCGGTTCTGTTTCGCCAAGAAACCGGATTCGCTGCGCCTTGCCCTGGACCGGCTGGCCCGTTGGCGCGATGGCTGGCGACATCATTCCTGACCTTGCCCGATAGGAGCGATCATGACGGACATTCCCATTTTGGATCTGCGCCATTTCACCGGATCAGCCCCCGCCCGCGCTGGTTTCATCGCCGGATTGCGGCGTGCGGCCCACGATGTCGGGGGCTTTTATTTGGCCGGTCATGGGGTGGACCCGGATTTGATAGACAGTCTGCATGATCTCTCCCGCCGGTTCTTCGATCTGCCCGAAGACGATAAACTGGCGGTGGACATGGTGCATTCGCCCCATTTCCGTGGCTATACCCGCACGGGATGGGAACGCACCCGTGGGCGGGCCGATTGGCGGGAACAACTGGATATCGGCGCCGAACGTCCGGTTTTGGCGGTCGGGGGGGATGATCCGCCCTGGCGGCGGCTGCAAGGCCCCAATCAATGGCCCGCATCCTTGCCGGAATTACGCCCGGCCTTGCTGCGTCTTCAGGCGGAACTGACCCAGGCGGCGCAAACCCTGGCCCGTGCCCTGGCCGTGGCCTTGGGACAGCCGGACGATGCCTTTGCCCCTATCCTGGCCCAGGCCCCCAATCAGCATTTGAAGATCATCCGCTATCCCGGTCGGGCCGATGGCGAGGATCGCCAAGGGGTGGGACCGCATAAGGATAGCGGATTCCTGACCTTTGTGCTTCAGACCGATCAAGGCGGCTTGCAGGTGGAAACCGCCCAAGGCTGGGTGGATATTCCGCCGGTTCCGGGGACATTCGTGGTCAATGTGGCGGAATTGCTGGAATTGGCATCTGATGGCTATTTCCGCGCCAATGTGCACCAAGTCGTCTCGCCCGCCGCCCGGACCGATCGGCTGTCCATCGCGTTTTTCCTGGGGGCGGCACTGGATTCGCGCATTTCCGTTCTGCCCCTGCCGCCCGAGTTGAAAGCGGCAGCGCGGGGGCCGGAACAGGACCCGGACAATCCGCTTTATTACAATGTGGGCGAAAATTACCTGAAAGGCCGGTTGCGCTCGCACCCGGATGTTGCCCGTCGTCACTATGGCGATCTGCTGGAACGGCAATCCGCATAGGACAAGCGACCAGCCCGCGCGGCTTATTCCGCGGAAGGCAAGCATTCCAGAGGAATGCGCCCGGCCGCCCAGGGCGCCGGTGATTGGTTCCGATCACCGGGATATGGTATAATAGGCTGCGGAAAAACTCCGCTTCGCGGCTGGGCAAATGCCCCCCCCCGAAAGAGGATTTTTCCGCAGCCTAAACGCATGACTGCACGGAGAACCGGTCAGGCGCGGCTGTCGTTGGACAGACGGTCGGAAATCAGCCGCAGCGAATTGCCGATATTGGGGTGATGCTGGGACAGGGTATGGACCAACTCGCGGGCGCGCTCGCGGTCGAAGGGAAGTCCCAAAGCCTCGGCTTCCAGAAACTCGGACAGGGTGCGAATTTCATGCAGGTGATGGCTATCCATTTGGCATACCTTCCGTCTGGAAAATCGCCTGGAAATCGCCGGGGCCGATCAGATGTCAGTGGGGCGCCAGCGTCCAGGTTCCCGGCGGGGTCCGGGACCTGGACGTAAGAGTGCACCGCCTTATGTTGCGCTGCAACAGTCAGTTCGATGAAATCAGCGTCTCTTCGGTATAGGAGCGGCCGCGCCCTTGACTACCCCCTACCCCATACCAACGGGGGGTATAGACCCAGGACCCACCATTGGCCCGCGGGAAGGCACGGGTGGTCGACGATCCGATGATAACCACTGTCCGCATATCCACCTGATCGGGGGTCAGTTCCCCCAGGCTGGTCAGGGTCAGCCGCTCTGCCGGGCGACCGACATCGCGGCCCAGGATTACCAATGTATCGGGGGCATGGCGGGTGCGGACCCGGTCCAGGGCCTGGCCCAATTGCCAGGGCCGGGCCTTGGAAACGGGGTTGTAAAGGGCGATGACCAAATCCGCCGCCGCCGCATGGTCCAGCCGGTCCAGGATCACATCCCAGGGCTTCAGATTATCGGATAGCGAGATGATGCAGAAATCATGGCCCAGCGGGGCGCCCATGCGGGCTGCGGCCCCTTGGGCTGCGGAAATTCCCGGCTGGATCACCAGATCCACACCGGCCCAGCGGGGATCGGCGGCGCCGTCCAATGCCTCCAGGACTGCCGCCGCCATGGCGAAAATGCCCGGATCGCCTGACGACACCATCACCACCTGGGCGCCCTGGGCGGCCAGATCAAATGCCTGGGCCGCGCGGGCCAATTCTTCGCGGTTATCCGATGGCACTACGATCTGGTCGGGGCGGAACGGCCCGGCCATGCGGACATAGGTGTCATAGCCCAGAATGTGGGTGGCGCGGCGCAATTCCTCGCGCAGGGCCGGGGTGGCCCAATCCGCCGCCCCCGGTCCCAACCCGACTACCGCCAGTCGGCCCCGTGCATGTCCGGGCAGCCGCACCGCATCCGGGGTTGCCGCCTGGGCCTGGGCCACGGCACCGAAGTGACAGGCCGGGCCGTCAACCGCCTGGGCCAGCATGGTTGCCGGGTCATCCATCCCCATCAGCCGCAGTGGACAGCCCAGCCAATCCTGTGCGCGTCGCACATCGTCGCGTCCGGCCAGACTTTCCGGCACCAGCAGGGCCGCCACCGATTGCGGGCTGATGGTCCATTGGGCCAGGGCATCCCGGATGTTCAATTCCGCATCGGCGACATGGGGGGCGCAGGCCAGAACCACCTGACGGGGGTGATAGATCAATTCGCCGTCTGCCGGATCGGCATCGGCCACGTCCACCCGGATCACCAATGGTCCGGCATCGGTTACCGGCAGGCGGGATTGGGCCAGCCAGGGGGCATCTCCCACCACCCGGACGCTGGCCCCGGCCAGCAGATCGGACATGAATTTCTTGCCATCGGCGGGATTGCGCAGCACATAGCCGGGGGGCGGGTTTTCCAGCGCCAGATTGAACCGCACTTCGCCGGTGGTGGTGATGGCCGGGCGGGTGTCCAGGGCTTGGCCCACGGTCCGGGCCAGGCTGTTGACCCCGCGCAAGCCCCCCAGCAGGGGAACCACCGCCGATCCATCTTCGGCCACCACCAGAACCGGGGGTTCCACCCGTTTGTCCTGAAGCAGCGGGGCCAGGGCGCGGATGATGATGCCGGTGGCGCACATGACGATGATGGGCACGTCGCGGGCATAAAGATCGCGCACCCAGGGGCCAAAGCCGTCATAGGTGCAATCAGCCCCCTGGACCCGCCCGGCCAGTCCGTGGATGACCGCGCCGGGGCAGGCGGCTTGGATTTGCCGCGCCACGTCCAGACTGCCTTGGCCCAGGATGACGATGGCGGGGGCGCTGCCGGTTTGGGCGGTCAAGCCACCCATTTTGGCCCCGGCACCAGGATCATGGAGAAATAAGGCACGGTTTCGGGCGCCACTTCGGCCAGGGGGACCAGCCGCTGGTTGGTCATGCTGGCCCGTTCCACGTAAAGGGCGCGGTCCATCAATCCCAAATCCTGGATGACGCCCCGCACCTTGGCGAAATTGGTGCCCAGTTTCATGACCGCCGCCGCTTCGGTATTGGCCAGCCGCCGGGTCAGTTCCGGCGCATCCAAAACCCCGGACAGCACGGTCAGGGTCTGGTTGCGGTAAACCAGCGGTGCCCCCACCACCGAGGCGCAGGCCAGCATGGAACACACGCCCGGCACCACCACGGTGTCATAGCGCTGGGCCAGCCGGTCGTGCAGATACATGAACGATCCATAGAAAAAGGGATCGCCCTCGCAAATGGCGGCGACGTCGCGGCCCTGGTCCAGATGGGCGGCCACCTCTTCCGCCGATTGGTCGTAAAAATCCCGCAGCGCCGTTTCATAGCAAAAAGGCGGCGGCAGCTTTTCCGTGGTCACCGGATAGATCAGGGGCAGCAAGGTCTGTTCCGGCGACAGATACTCTTCCACAATGGTCAGAGCATTGCCCTTTTTTCCCTTGGCGGCCATATAGGCCACCACCGGCGACTGGCGCAGCAGCCGCACGGCCTTGACGGTAATCAGTTCCGGGTCACCCGGACCCACGCCCAGACCGAACAAACGTCCTCGTGTCTGCCCCATTCACTCGTGCTCCGTGCCCAAGGCGTTCAAGGCGGCGACCGCCATGGCGCTGCCGCCCCGGCGGCCCTTGACCGCGATGAAGGGAACGCCCCGGCTGTTGGCGGCCAATTCATCCTTGGATTCGGCGGCGCCCACATACCCCACCGGGAACCCCAGGATCAGAGCGGGCTTGGGCGCCCCCTGATCCAGCATGTCCAACAGATAGAACAAGGATGTGGGCGCGTTGCCGATGGCCACCACCGCCCCTTCCATGATCGGGCGCCATAATTCCAGCGCCACCGCCGACCGGGTATTGCCCGCCTTTTTCGCCAAATCCGGCACGGACGGGTCATTCAGGGTACAGACAATCTGATTGCCGGCGGCGAAACGCGACCGGGTGATCCCTTCGGCCACCATGCGGGAATCGCACAAGATGGGGGCACCGGCGGCCAGGGCAGCCCGGCCGGCGTCACCGGCCCCGTGGGAAAACATCAGATCATCCACGATGTCGGGCATGCCGCAGGCATGGGCCACGCGCACCGCCACCTTTTCCAGATCGGGGGGGATGCGGGCCAGATTGGCCTCGGCCCGGATAATGGCAAAGGATTGCCGGTAAATATCGTGGGCGTCCCGATTGTAATCCATCATATCGCCGCGCTTTCCTGGATCGTTGGGCCGTTCAGGCCGTTTAGGCCGCAACTCTTACAACATGATCAGGCCAGCGAAAAGCTGTAGTTAAACCGTTCCGGCGGGGGGCAGGCGCGCGCCGCGCGCCTTGCCCGGCGGCACGCCGTGCCAGCGGGCAAAGGCGCGGTTAAAGGCGCTGGGTTCGGAATAGCCCAGCAATTGGGCGATATCGGCCAGGGGGACGTGAAGCTGGCCCAGATACAGCCCGGCCAGATCACGGCGCACCGCTTCCACCGCGTCGGAAAAGCTGTGTCCGGTTTCGGCCAGCCGCCGCTGAAACGTCCAGCGGGCCAATCCCAGGGCTTGGGCCACGTCTTCCACATGGGGATAGCCATCGGGCAGACGCGAGCGGATTTCGCCCCGGACCCGGTCCCAAAAAGTGGGGGTGCCGCAAGATGGGGCGACCTTGCGCAATTCACCTTGCAGCCGGTCCAGCCGGGCCATGTCGCCCCTGGGCATGCGCCGGTCCAGGAAGCGATCACGGAAAATCAGGGCGTTGGTGCGCTGGCCGAAATGCACCTGGGCATCGAAAGCCTGTTCGTGCTGTTGCCATTGTTCGGGGCGGGGATGTTCGAAATGCACCTCGTCCGGGGTCCAGTCGTGGCCCAGGCAATGGCGGAATACGTTGGCGAACATGCCCATGGTCAGTTCGGCATCCTGGCGGCGCAGGACGATGGACCCGTCCAGAATGCGGTATTCCAGTCGCAGCAGCCCGCTTTCATCCCGGCTCATCCGGGTTTCGGTGGCCTGTTGGTGAAAGGGGAAAAGCCGGGCCAGATGGTCCACCGCCGCCCCCAGCGTGGGGGCGGCGATGGCGATTTCGCCAATCAGGCCCAGCATTTCGGGCCGGTATTTCTGTCCGAAATCCAGGCCGAAATTGCCGTTGCCGGTGGCTTGGGATGCCAGTTCGAACATGGACACGTAATCCCCCAGGTCCAGCGCGACCTTGGGATTGCCCAAATCCCGTTCATCCACCCCGGCGGCGACGAACACGCTTTCGGCATCGGCGCCGGATGCGGTGATGAACTGAGCCACGCCTGACGCGGCGGCGGCCAGGATATTGCGTTGGCGGCCGTCACTGTCTTGATGGCGGGGTTTGCGGTGAAGCTGGGTCATGGGGCGCCTCATGCGGTCAGGGGCGGGCCGCTGATTGTGCGGCCCGCCCCACGAACTTTGCAATATTAATACACGCCGGTCACGTCGCGGATCATACCAAATCCCGGTGAGTGAAACTCATAGGGATTTGGTTAGGCCCAGGGGGCCGCGCGGCTTATGCCGCGGAAGGCAAGGGTCTCGGAGAAACCCGCCCGCCGCTGAGGGCGCCGGTGATCGGTTCCGATCACCGGGTTATGGTATCAGTCAACCATGGTCCGGGCTTCGGTGACGGCCAGATCCAGCACGCCATCGGTCTTGCCCAGCAGGTCATCGGTCTTGGCCCCGTGCCGCAGATGGGCGGTGGTCTTGTAGAAGATGAAGGCCAAGGCGAACAAGGCGACGAACAGACCGAAGACCAGCAGGTTGAAGTAGATCATGGTCACCAGCGCCACCAGCGCCATGCCCAGGGCGATGGCCGGAAACACCGGATAGAACGGCGCCTTGAACGGGCGGTCCAGCCCGGCTTCGGTGCTGCGCAGGCGGAACAGCGATGCCATGCTCATGATGTACATCACGATGGCGCCGAACACCGACATGGTGACGATGTTGGCGGTCAGGGGCAAGCCGCCGATGGAAATCAGCTCATCCGAGAAGATAGCGGCGATGCCGATGACACCCCCGGCGATGATGGCCCAATGCGGGGTCTTGCGGGTGGGGTGAACGGTGGCGAAGACCGGCGGCAGGAAGCCCGCGCGGGACAGGGCGAAAATCTGGCGGGAATAGCCCATGATGATGCCGTGGAACGACGCGATCAGGCCGAACAGGCCAATCCACACCAGCATGTGCAACCAGCCCGAGCTTTCGCCCACCACTGCCTTCATGGCCTGGGGCAGGGGGTCGTTGATGTTGCTCAGCTTGGTCCAATCCCCCACGGCGCCAGCGAAGATCATGGTGCCGAAGGCCAAAACCACCAGGGTCAGGATACCGGCGATATAGGCGGCGGGAACGGTGCGGGTGGGGTTCTTGGTTTCTTCGGCGGCCATGGCGGCGCCTTCGATGGCCAGGAAGAACCAGATGGCAAAGGGAATGGCCGCGAACACGCCGCCCAGTGCATCCAGGCTGAAGCTGTTCTGGCCGGACCAGCCGTTCAAGGTGAAATTGGCCCAATCGAAACCGGGGGTGACCACCCCCATGAACACCAGCAATTCGATGATGGCCAGCACGGTGACGAACAGTTCAAAGGTGGCGGCGATGGTGACGCCCGCGATGTTCAGCCCCATGAAGACGATATAGGCCCCAACCGCCGCGACCTTGGGGTCCAGGCTGGGGAATTGGATATTCAGATAGGACCCGATGGCCAGGGCGATGGCCGGCGGGGCAAAGACGAATTCGATCAAAGTGGCGAAACCGGCGACAAAGCCGCCCAGGGGGCCAAACGCCCGATAGGAATAAGCGAACGGGCCACCGGCATGGGGGATGGCGGTGGTCAGTTCGGTAAAGCTGAAGATAAAGGTGGTGTACATGGCGGCGATCAGAATGGTGGTCACCAGGAAGCCCAGGGTTCCGGCGGTGGCCCAGCCATAGCTCCAGCCGAAATATTCCCCGGAAATCACCAGACCCACGGCGATGCCCCACAGGTGCAGGCCGGTCAGGCTTTTTTTCAAAGCCGGCTTGTCGGTTTCGGACATCTTGTTCGTTCCTTTGGCGTCAGAAGTGGCGTTCCAATGTGGTGTGCGTTTCCCCCGCCCCGGACGGCAGTGCCGGGGCTTCGTCTTTTAGATCCCCCGCCCCGGACGGCAGTGCCGGGGCTTCGTCTTTTAGATCAATGCCGCTTAGACCCCGGCGGCGGGATTCGGTGGCCAGCCAGCACAGCTTGGCCGCCGCCCCGTCCGGGGACAGTCCATGGGCATGGATGTTGGAAATACAGTTGCGTTCGCTGTCGCGGCGGCCCATTTTTGGGCCGTATGTCAGGTAAATCCCCAAGGAATCGGCCACCGACAATCCGGGCCGTTCCCCCACCAGCAGCACGGTCATGGCCGCGCCCAGCAATTGCCCCACATGATCGCCCAAGGCCACGCGGGCCTGGGATGCCAGCACCACCGGGGCGATGCGCCAGCCGGGCAGCCGGGCCAGAATGGCCTGGACCGTGGGGGCCGCATGATTTTCCACCGCCGCCGAAGACAGGCCATCGGCGATCACGATCGCCATGTCCCATTGTCCGGCGCTCAGGCTGGCGGCGCTGTCCGGGGCCAGTTGGCGGCCCAGATCGGGGCGGCGCAAATAGGTGGCGCGGTCGGGGGCCGCGCTTTTTACCCGGATGGTGGGAAGCGGGGCCAGCCGGGCGGCCATGGCGTCGAAATCCACCTGCCCATGCACGGCGTCGCGGGCGCAGGCGTGGGCGAATTGAAAATCCAGCAAAGCCGTGGTGGGCAGGCCGTCACCACTGCGCCCCAGGCCGATACGGGCGCGGGTGGCGGTGCGCAGGCGCGCCCACGGATCGGATGCGGATGTGGGGGCGGGGGATGGGGCGGTGGTGGGGGTGTCGGCCATGATCTTACGCCCCCGCCAGCAAGTGGCGGACCGGCTGGGACTGATCGGGCAGGGGCGGTACCCGCCCATCCCCATCCATCAAACCCATGCGGTCCAGCCAGGCTTCGAATTCGGGGGCGGGGCGCAGGCCCAGCAGATGGCGCACGCCCAGAATGTCGTGATAGCTAAGGCTTTGATAGTTCAGCATCACGTCATCGGCGCCGGGCACCCCGATCATGAAGCTGACCCCGGCATTGGCCAGCAGCATGGACAGCGTGTCCATGTCGTCCTGGTCGGCTTCGGCGTGATTGGTGTAGCAAACGTCCACGCCCATGGGCAGGCCCAGCAATTTGGCGCAGCAATGATCTTCCAGCCCGGCGCGGATGATCTGCTTGGAATCATACAGATATTCCGGCCCGATAAAGCCGACCACCGTATTGACCAGCAAGGGATCGAAGGCGCGGGCCACCGCATAGGCGCGGGTTTCCACCGTCTGTTGATCCATGCCGTGATGGGCGCCGGCGGACAGGGCCGCGCCCTGGCCGGTTTCGAAATACATGACGTTGTTGCCCACGGTTCCGCGCTTCAGGGACCGGGCCGCCTCTTGGGCTTCGGCCAGCACCTTCAAGCTGACGCCGAAACCGGCATTGGCGGCTTCGGTCCCGGCAATGGACTGGAATACCAAATCCAGCGGTGCCCCACGCTCGGCCGCCTGGATCGAGGTGGTCACATGGGCCAGTACGCAGGTTTGGGTGGGGATGTCGAATTTCAGCCGCGCCGCTTCCAACATGTCCAGCAGCGTGGTCAGGGCATCCAGATTATCGGTGGCCGGGTTGATGCCGATCACCGCATCGCCCATGCCGAACAGCAGGCCGTCCAAGGTGGATGCGGCGATGCCCGCCGGGTCGTCGGTGGGGTGATTGGGCTGCAACCGGCTGGACAGCCGCCCCGGCAGACCGATCGTGTTGCGAAAGGCGGTGACTACCCGCACCTTGGCCGCCACCTGGATCAAATCGGCATTGCGCATCAGCTTGCTGACGGCGGCCACCATTTCCGGGGTCAGTCCGGGGGCCAGCCGGGCCAGGGTCGCGCCATCGGCGGCATAGGATAACAGCCAGTCGCGGAACTGCCCCACGGTCATGTGAGATACCGGGGCAAAGGCGTGGGGGTCGTGGCCGTCGATGATCAGCCGCGTCACCTCGTCTTGCTCATAAGGAATGCACAGGTCTTCCAGGAATGTCCGCAGCGGGATATCCGCCAGCGCCATGCGCGCGGCCACCCGGCGTTCATCGCTATCGGCGGCCAGCCCGGCCAGTTCATCCCCCGATCGTCGGGGCGAGGCATTGGCCAACACCGTCTTCAGATCGTTGAAGCGGTGCCGATGGCCGCCCAGAATGCTGTGATACACCGCCATACCCAAACCCTTTATCCATGCCGCCATGACGGACGGCATGGATAACTATGGCTCAAGGCAGGGGAAGGGCGATTGACATTTCAGCACAAAATAAGGGCACAAGATTTTGGTGGTCAAATAATGGGCATCCGCCGACTTCAGGTGCTGCGCGGTCGCCCCATGCGCGACAACAGCCGGGCGATCCACGGGCAGGCCAGGATGACCACGAATAGGCGGATGGTCTGCACCGCCAGGACCAGGGAAATATCGGCCCCGCTGCCCACGGCGATGATGGCCACCGAATCCAGCCCGCCGGGCGAGGTGGCCAGATAAGCGGTCAGCGGATCGGTATGCAAGGCCAGGGTCAGCAGCCAGGCCGACAGGCCGCATAACCCGATCAGGGACAAGGTGGATAACAGCAAGACCGGCACGGCGCGGATGGCGTGCAGAACCACCGCCCGGTCAAAGGTCAGGCCGATATACCACCCCAGCCCACTATAGGCCACCGCCAGTAGCCAGGGCGGCAAGGTGATGTCCAGCCAGCCGCCGCCGTGAAGGACGGCGCCGGTGATCATGGGGACAACCATGGCGCCGGCCGGGACCTTCAGCTTCCGTCCCGCCACGGCCCCGATCCCAGCCACCGCCAGGGTGCCGATAAAGGGCAAAAGCGGCGGCAGGTCCCACCAATGCACCGATGCATGGGCGCTTAACGGGATTGGTTGGCCGCCCAGGACCAGGCGGGATACCAAGGCGGCGCCCATCACCACCACGATCACCCGCAGATATTGCATAAAGGCCACCAGCCGGGCATCGGCCCCGGCTTCCTGGGCCATGGCCACCATGGCCGCCGCCGCCCCCGGAGATGATCCCCAGGCGGCGGTGGTGCCGGGCAGGGTGCCCGCCTTCATCAGCCCCCAGCCCACCAGACCGCCCGCCGCCACCGATGACAGCACCGCCGCCAGCATGGCCGGCCAGTCATGGACCATGGTGGTCAGGATGGATGCGGTCAACGACCGGGCCACCAGACAGCCGATAATGGATTGGGCGCCGATAAAGGCCACGCGCGGCACCCGCATGGTGGCGCCGCGCAGACCGAAAACCATGCCGCCGATCATTGGCCCCAGCAGCAGGGCCGCCGGTAATCCGGCAAAGTCCAGCACTGCCGACAACGCCGCCGACAGGGCCAGCAATGCCCCCCATTTGGACCATGTGCGCACGATGTAATCCATCAACCCGATAGGGAGACGGTCATAGCATGATCATGACCGGCCATACCGCTAAAAAGTCAGCCGCCCTGACCGGATTGAACCGGCAAACCCGCTTGTGCCCATCCGTTCAGCCCACCGGCCAGACGGTGGATGCGGCCGCGAAATCCTGACAGATAGGCCATTTCCGACGCGGATTGGCACCGGATGCCCGCTTGACAATGAAACACCAGATGACGGCCATCCAGGGGGGGCAGTTTGGACAGGTCGAACCGTGACAGCGGCAGCCCGACCGTACCGGCGATGGATTGAACGGCGCGTTCATGGTCTTCACGCACATCCACCACCAGGGCTTGGCCATCCTTTAGCCATTGGTCCACGGTGGCGGGATCGACGATAACGATGTCTGCGGGCATGATTCCTCGCTGGTTCATTTGAATAAGAATAATTTTATATATCAGCAGCCCGGCGGCGGATAGGGGTGAACCCCGCCATGGCTGTCAGTCACCAATCCGGCTTCGCCGTCCCACCAGACCGGTCCCACCGGCACCTTGCCTGCGCCGCCGGGGATATCCAGCACATAAGTCGGCTGGGCGATGCCGGTCAGCCGACCACGCAAGGCCCGCATGATCGCCTGGCCTTCGGCGATGGTCAGGCGGAAATGGGCCGTGCCGCGGGCCAGATCGGGATGGTGCAAGTAATAGGGGCGGACCCGGTTGCGCACCAGGGCGCGGAACAGGGATTCCAGCGTGTCGGCATTATCGTTGATCCCGCGCAACAGCACGGTTTGCGACACCAGGGGCAAACCGGCATCCGCCAGCCGGGCCAGGGCCATCCGGGCCGGGGGGGAAATTTCGCGGGGGTGGTTGGCGTGAATTGACACCCACACCGCCAGTTCCGCCCCGGCGGGCGGGCGCAATGCCTGGGCCAGTGACAGGGTTATGCGGTCGGGATCGGCCACGGGGATGCGGCTGTGAAAGCGCAAGACCTCCACATGGGGGATACGGGCGATGCGGGCCACCAGCGCCGCCAGACGCGGGGGTGGCAGCATCAGCGGATCGCCGCCGGTGACCACGATTTCCCGGATGTCCGGCCGGGCGTGGACATAAGACAGCGCCCGGTTCAATTCGTCTTCGCTCAGACTGCCATCGGCATCGCCCACGGCCTCGCGCCGAAAGCAGAACCGGCAATAAACCGGGCAGACCATGATGGGTTTCAGCAATACCCGGTCGGGATAGCGGTGGACAATGCCCTTCACCGGGCTGTAAGCCTCGTCCCCGATGGGGTCGGCCCGTTCCTCGCTGGTGGTGACCAGTTCCGCCGCCTGGGGAATGAACTGCCGGGCGATGGGGTCTTGGGGATCAGCGGGGTCGATCAGATCGGCGATATGCGGGGTCACCGCCACTTGGGTCGCCTGGGCCACCCGGTCCACCATCTGGTGCTGATCCGGGGTGATCAGCCCCCAGGCCAGCAAATCGGCGGCAGTGTGCAAGGGGCGGCGGCGAACGGGAAACGGTTCGGTTTTACTGGACATCGGCAGGATCTGGCCCGGATTGGGGTTCAGGGGCGGCACAGCATAGGGACGAAGATGACGACAGGCAAAGAATGGTGGCGCCCGGACGTGTTGGCAAGTCGGCGGGACAGTCTGAAACAGCGGCAGCGCATCATCGCGGCCATCCGGGAATTTTTCGCCAGCCGGGATTTCGACGAGGTGGAAACCCCCTGTTTGCAGGTTTCTCCGGGACTTGAACCGCATTTGAAGGCATTCGCCACCACCTTGGACGATCCATGGGGGGGGGTGGGCCATGCGCTTTTCCTGCATACCAGCCCCGAATTCACCATGAAAAAGTTGCTGGCTGGCGGCATGGACCGGATTTTCCAGATTGCCCGCGTTTTCCGAAACGGCGAAATCTCGCCCACCCACCACCCCGAATTCACCATGCTGGAATGGTATCGCGCCCCCGGACAATTGGCAGAGCTGATGGACGAAACCGAAGCCTTGGTGCGGGCCGCCGCCCAGGCGGTGGGGGTTGGCCATCTGTCCCGCGATGGCCTGTCCTGCGATCCGTTCCAGCCCTGGCGGCGGCTGTCGGTGGCGCAGGCATTCCAGGATTATTGCGGCATGGATGTTCTGGCCACCGCCCCCGATCCGCAATCCCCCGATCGCGACCTGATTGCCGCCCAGGCCCGGCGGCTGGGGTTGTGGGTGTCCGAGACTGACCGTTGGGACGATATCTTTTTCCGCATCATGCTGGAATTCATCGAACCCCATCTGGGCATGGGCGTGCCTACAATCTTGCATTCATACCCGGTTTCCATGGCGGCTCTGGCCCGGCCCGACCCCCAGGACCCGCGGGTGGCCGAACGCTTCGAAGCCTATGCCCTGGGGGTGGAACTGTGTAATGCCTTTGGCGAATTGACCGACGCGGACGAACAAAGCCGACGCTTCCATGCCGATATGGATTTGAAGGAAACCCTATACGGTCAGCGCTATCCCGTTGATGACGACTTCCTGGCCGCCTTGCGGTCGGGGATGCCTGAATGCGCGGGCATTGCCTTGGGCCTGGATCGGCTGATCATGCTGATCACCGGGGCGCCCAGCATTGATCATGTGCTGTGGGCGCCCGTATCCATTTCGCTACCATCCGGCAAATAGCCCTAAATTTTATACATTGCGTCGATTTTATGGTAGGGAAAGCAGTGTAGCTTTCATTGTGACAGGACCCTCCCGTGCCGTTGTCCCCCGATTTGTTGGCCGCTTTTCTGGAGTGCCTGCCGGCACGGGCGGCCCTGTTCGGGCCGGGGGGGGAATTGTTGGCGGCCAGCAAGGCTTGGCACGATTTCGAGGCAGCCTCGGCCCTGCTTGATCCCGTCGATCAGGTGGTTCTGGATGCCGCCCTGGATCGGGTGCTGACTGGTCAGTGCCCCCATGCGGCCCACCAATACCGGGCCATCGGGTCCTGGGGCGAAGCGTGGTATTTGGCCCAATTCGTGCCCTTGCGGTCTGATGCGGGCGGGGCCTTGGTTCTGCACCATAACATCACACCCTTCCGCGAGGCGGAGTACAAGGCTCAGGCCGCCAGCAAGGCCAAATCCGATTTCGTCGCCAATCTGTCCCACGAATTGCGCACGCCGCTGAATGCCATTATCGGCTTTTCCGAAATGCTGATGTTGGAAGCCTGGGGTCCCATGGGGGATCGCCGTTACCTGGAATATGCGGGCGATATTCACACATCGGGTCGGCATCTGCTGTCGCTGATCAACGAAGTGCTGGATCTCAGCAAGGTCGAAGCCGGGCGGCTTGATCTGCGCGAGGAATTGATTGATCTGGGGACGCTGGCCCTGCAAAGCCTGCAATTGGTGGCGGAACGGGCTGGCAAGGCCGGGCTGGGCCTGGATACCAGCATCGCCCCCGCCTTGCCGCGATTGTGGGGGGATACCCGGCTTATCCATCAATTGCTGCTGAACCTGCTATCCAACGCCATCAAATTCACCCCGACCGGTGGGCGGGTGACCTTGGGGACCCATGTGGACGAAGATGGCTGGCTGCGGTTATGGGTGCAAGATACCGGGATTGGCATCGCCCCGGAGCATCTGGCGCGGGTCCTGGAACCGTTCGGCCAGGTGGATAGCGAACAAGCCCGGCTTTATTCGCGTGAAAGCACGGGCCTGGGGCTGCCCCTGTGCAGCCGCTTCGTGGAATTGCATGACGGACGGCTGACGGTTGACAGTCAAGTAGGGGTGGGCAGCACCCTGACGGCTCATTTTCCCCCCAGCCGATTGCGTTAGAAGCTTTTCCACTCGAATGAGGTCGGGTGGGAAAGGCGATCAGCTCCAGCGCCCATTGCGGGCGCGGCCAAGCAATCCGCAGGATTGCGCCCGGCGAGGGACAAACATAACCCCAAGCCCATT
>JAYSBF010000069.1:0-17486 GCA_041915545.1 Magnetospirillum sp.
CAATCGAAATCAGCTCTTATTCTTGCCTGTGGCCGCCCCGTGCCGGGGCCGCTCAAGCGCCGCGCGGGCTTGGTCGCGGATTTCGACCCGGTGTGGTCGAAATCCGCTCTAAACGCCGCGCAGGCTGATCGCGTTTTCCGGCATGATCGTATCTGATCGAAAAATGCTCTAGCGTTCGCGGAATGCCTGGGCCGCCGCCACGTAAAGCGGTTTCAGCAGGTATTGCAGGATGGTCTTTTCCCCAGTGATCACGTCCACCTGGGCGGTCATGCCAGGCAGGATTTGATTGCGGCCGGGATCATCGCCCACCTGGGCTTTGGCCAGGGCCACCAATCCCTTGTAATAGGGATTTTTCTTTTCATCGAGGAAGGTCGAGGGGGATACCTGCACCAATGTTCCTTCGACAGCACCGAAACGGGCGAAATCATAGCTGGTGATCTTCACCCGCACCGGTTGGCCGGGGCGCACATGGCCGATATCGCGGGGCATGATCTGGTTTTCCACCATCAGGACGTCATCCACCGGCACGATCTTGGTCACCAGACCGCCTTGCTGGATGACGGTGCCGGGGCTGGTCACCGCTAATTCCTGGATCAGTCCACGCACGGGGGCCAAGATTTCCAGACGGTTGACCCGGTCTTCCAATTTCAGCCGGGCTTCGCGCAATTGGGCCAATTCGCTGGTGACCGACCCCATTTCATTCAGGGCGTCCTGGGTCAGTTTGCTGTCCATGTCCACCCTGCGGGTGGTGGCTTCGCCCAATGCTTCCTGGGCGGTCTTGAGTTGGCCTTGCAAGCGGGCCAACTCGCCCTTGAGCCGTTCATACTCACGCATGGTGTTCAGATAAGTCACCTGCGAGGTCAGGCCTTTTTTCTGCAATTCCTCGCGGATGGCGACTTCCTTGCCCAGCAAGGTGATCTGCGGGCGGATGCTGGCGATCTGACGTTCGAACAGCTCGATATCGGCCTTGCGTTGATCAATCTGGCGGTCGATCACTTGACCCGCGGTTTCGCGGGCCTTGCTTTGGGCGTCGAAGATGTTGCCTTGATCCTGGGCCAAGGTAGAGGAGTTTTTCTGTATTTCGAATTCCGGGGCGCGACCGGCGGCAAAGGCGCGCAGACGCTCGGCTTTCAGTTCCAGACCGGATTCACGGGCCTTGAGCTGCTCCAGTTCCGAATTGGCCTGAGCCGGGTCCAGCCGCATCAGCACGGTGCCGGCCTCGACCAACTGGCCTTCGCGGACCAGCACCTCGGACACAATGCCGCCTTCCAGATGTTGGATCAGGCGGATGTTGCTGGATGGAATGACCGATCCCAGGGTCGAGGCGCTTTCCGTCACCGGGGTCACGCTGCTCCAGGCGATCAGGGCCAGGACGGTCAGGATGGTGGTCAGCACCGTGCCGCGCAACAGCGGGCCGATGCCGCCTTCCTCGAACACCACCGCCTGGGCCAGGTGGCGGCGATAGCGGTTGATGATGTCGGATTCGCTTTGCACCCGGGCGTTGTCTTCCACTTCGGGGTACAGGCGGATGATCAGAACGGTGGCCACGGTCAGGGCCAGAACCGCCAGGGCGCTTGCCCCGGCTGCCGTACCGCCGGCCACGTCGGTCCCGGTCAGCATGGCCCCTTCGATCACCACCCGTAACAGCAGGATCGAAGCCATCAATGATGCCAGGATAAAACGGCTGTTGCCCAGGGGGCGCTCACAGACACCCTTTTTATTAGCCAGCAACGGGCGAATCAGGGCAATGCCACAAATGGCCGCTGCCGCCATGCCCCACATGGCATCCAATTGCGCGACGCCGACGCAAGGACGGTCCATCAGGCAAGAGGCGGGCAGGTAATGGGATAATCCCCCCAGAACCAAAGCCGGAATAGGCAGCAGAACCACCAAGGGTCGGATACCATGAATGGGCAAACCACAAACACAGCGGCCAAAAACAGCCGCCAGCGGGGGGATGAAGGCCCAGGACAGCCAGCCCAGAATGACGAAATCAGGGGGCAAGCCCAATTGCAGCACACTGGCCGATGATTCGAATTGGCTGAAGGCAAAGGCCCCGAACAAAATGACCCCGGCCAGGGCGCGGGCCAGACTGGTGCTGCGCCGGGCGGCAAGATAGGCCACGGCCATCAGGCTTTGCAGACTGCCTAAGACGGGCATTACTTCAAACAGGGTCACGGTCCCATCCCATCCCAAAAAGGGTGATTATGACATCACCATCCATACCAAGACGCAGTGACCGAAACCGATCATTGCGCACCTCACGCACCGCGCAGTCTGGCTACATTCTTACGCTTCCGCCGCCGAAATCCCGGCCATGAATTCCAGGGGCCGGATGGCGGGATTATCGTGTGGCCAATTTACCCCGAACTTCCGCCGCCGGTCCGGCAATGCGCACCGCGCCATTTTCCAAAACGATGATCTGATCCGCCAGACCCAGATGGCTGGGGCGGTGGGTGACCATCAAGATGGTGGCCTTGCCCCGCATGGATTCGATAAACAAACGGAAGCGGCGGTCGCCTTCGAAATCCAGGCCGGTCACCGGCTCGTCCAGCAGCAGAATCGGGCTTTTCTTCAGATAGGCACGGGCCAGGGAAATCCCCTGGGCCAAGCTGGGGGACATGCGGTTGGTGCGCGAATCGCCCACGCGGGTGTTGATGCCGCGTTCCAGCCCGCTGACTTCTTCCCAGATACCGGCGGCTTCCAAGGCCCAGCGCAATTCGGCATCCGATGCGGTCGGATGGGCGAGACGCAGGTTCTGGGCGATGGTACCGAAGAAAAGCTGCGGAATTTGCGGTGCATAGCCAATGGCTTTGCGCAATTCGATCGGGTCCATCTGGCGGATGTCCAGATCGTCGATGGTGACGTTGCCCGCCTGGGGCATGTAAAGGCCGGTCAGGACCTTCAGCAAGGTGGATTTGCCCGCGCCGTCGGCACCGACGATGGCGACCACATCCCCAGGCTGAGCCTGGAAGCTGACCCCCAACAAGGCCGGGTCGGCATCGTTGCTGTAACGCAGCGACACGCGGGAAAATGCCACGGCGCCGCGCAATTGCAACAATCCGCCGCTGCCGCCCGCACGTCCGTCCCGTTCCGAGCGGAAGCCCACCAGGGTTTCCAACTGACGGATGGATGATCTGGTCTGTTCCAGCCGGGCCACGGTGGAAAAACCGGTCTGAATGGGGGCCAGGACGCGCCAGACCACCATCATCGAAGCGATCAGCGCACCAGCGGTCATATTACCCGCCATCACCTGGGTCACCCCAACCGCCATGGTGGCCAATCCCGACAAAATGACCAGGGATTGCGAAACTGTGGCCAACATGCCCGACACCACCGATGTCTCGCTGCTGGACATGGCGGCGGTGGCGGCGAAACTGCGGAAACGGGCGCGCCACACCGGCTCGATGGCGGCTGAATGCAGCGACCGCATTTTCAGCAGCGATTCAATCAGGAATTCGTTACGGCGGGTGGATGCCCGACCGGCAGCGGCGATACGGCGGCGGATAATGGGCATCAGCGCCACCACCAGAACGGCAAAGATGATCAGTGCCGCCACGGGAACCAGAGCCACCGGCCCCCCCAACATGGTCAGCACGATCAGATAAATGAAAACAAAAGGCAGATCCAACAGCACCGTGGCCGCGCCACCGCCGAAGAAGTCGCGGAAGCTTTCCAGGTCCTTGAAGCGGGCCAATTGGCTGCCGATGCTGGCCCGTTCGGTCAGGGGCAGAGGCAACAGCAACGTCCGTTCGAAAACGGTGCTGGATACAATATAGCCGACGCGCGATCCCACATAACCGGTCGCCTTGGACCGTAATTCCCGCAGCATTTCATCGGCAGCGATAACGATCAGGATACCGGCCAGAAAAGACACCAGCATCCCCACCTCGCCCGAGGCCACCACCTTGTCATAGACCGACATGGTGAATAGCGGCACACCCAGCGATAACACGTTGATGATCAGACTTTGGGCCAGGACCGACCAGATCAGGGTGTGGAAACGGCCCAGGATCTTTTTGAACCAGCCCGTTTGCGGTCCCGCTGTCTGGGGAAGGGGATTGGCATCTTCCTCGATGGCGAAGAAATAGGCGTTTCCCCACAGGGAATGGTCATCCACCACACCAGCGTCGTCTTCATTGGTCCGGCGGGCCAAAAGATCGCCATTGGCGGCTTCTTCCAAAACCATGGGAAGGCCATCCAGCCCGACAAACAGACAGGGCAGCAGGCGATGATCCAGCAATTCCCCATGGATCGGCATTTCCGACGAGCCGAAGCCTAAATTGGCCATCACATTGCGGAATGACACCGTATCCAGTGAGTTTTCGAAATGGGGCAGCGCTTCGGCCAGATGGCGCATGTCGCCAGTCCATTTCAATGCTTGCAGCAAAGGCAGCAGGCACCGGCCAAAGGGCGAGCCGTTTTCGATTTCGCGCAAAAAGTCGGTGTTGGTGCTTTTGCGACCGGTTTCCATGGGGGGCGGTGCGGCCAGCACATTGGTATTGGCCGCAGATTGAAGCGGGGCCACGGGTGGTGTGTCGGCAGGCTGGGGGGCCGGGGGGGTGTTGGGGGTAACGCTGGTCACCGGTTCGGGGGCTACCGCATGGGGCAGCGAGGCCACCTGGCTGGTGTCCAGTAATTGGCTGTTGGCCAGTTTGAACTGGCGGTCCGCCAAATTGAGCAAGGATGGGCGCGGCGTCACCAAAATGATGGTGCAACTGCCCTTCAATTCCTCAAGCAGATTGCGCAGGGCTTGGTCACCAGCCCCGTCCACCGCCGAATTGGCTTCGTCGAACAAGACGACACGGGGGCGGTGAACCAATGCCTGGGCGATCACCAACAACTGGCGGATACCACGGGGCAGCGCGTCTTGGGCGCCTTCACCCACGACGGTTTCGTATCCCAGGGGCAGACGGGCCGCCACCCGGTCGATCCCCAATTTATGCGCGATTTCCTTAGCCTCATCCGTCCGGGTGGGATCGAAGAGGGTCAGGTTTTCCAAAATGGTGCCACGGAACAATTCCGGGCGCTGGGGGATATAGGCCACCTGGCGGCGGATCGAAATGGGGTCGTAATCAGACAGCACATAATCGTCCAGCAGAATACGACCGTCAGTGGGCGGGATCGAACCGCTGATCAGCCCCAGAACCGACGATTTCCCCGATCCGTTTTCGCCATTGATGCCGATCATTTCACCGGCCTTGATATCGACGCTCACCCCCTCCAGCAGGGGGGCGGGACCGAAGGCCAGGGTCAGGTTCTCCAGGCGAATGCGGCCTTCCACCGTCGGCAAGACAGGCCGGGCCGGGCGTTCCTGATCTTCATAAATAAGCTGTCCCAGACGCTCTTCGGCCAGCCGGGCAGTCTGAAATCTGGTCCAACGATCCAACGCCGCCTGCATGGGCTGAACGCAACGCCCCGCCAGCAGCGAACACGCGGCCAGAACACCGGTGGTCATGTCGCCGTCAATAACCATGATGGCACCCACCGATACCACCAAAATGGTGGACAAATGGGAATAAAGCAAAGCCAGGGACCCGGCCTTGGCCGACAGTTCCGCCACATGGAATTCGGCCTGGGCGCTGTTATCCAGCAGACGCTCATACCGGCGGCGCATCTGTTCTTCCATGGCCAGCGCCTTGATGGAGCCGATCCCGGACAGAATCTCGACGATGAAATTCACCCGGCTGTCATCGCTGGCCATGCGTTTCGCCATGGCCAGGTACATCTTTTTGCCAAGCATGATCGCCGACAGGCTGAACGCCAGCGCCAGGGACAGGGGAACCAGAACCATCCACCCGCCGAAAATCATCAGCAAGGCAAAATAAAGCAGGGCAAAAGGAATATCGAAAACCGACAGATAAGCCTGTCCTGAATAAAAATCCTTAAGCGCGTGGATCGCATTCAGGGTTTCCGCGTGGGCACCCGTGCCCTTGCGTTCGAAATCGTCGGTGGGTTGAGTCAGAAGGGAATTAAAAGCCCGGCTGGATGCCATGTGCTCGAAACGGGCGCTGGTCCAACTGGTGATGGCCGAGCGGGTGACCCGCAACAGGCCTTCCAATATCTGTGCCCCCATCACCCCCAGAACCAAGGCTACCAGGGTATCCAACGATGAATTGGGCAAAATGCGGTCGTAAACCTGCAACAAGGTCAGGGGCAGGGCCAAACCCAGCAAATTGACGACCATGGATGCGGCAAGCAAATCGGGAAAATAACGGCTGATCCCGGAAAGTTTACGAAGCTGGGCGTTATAGGCAGGATGCAGGGCGCGACCCAGCGCTCCCATCTCCCCCTTGAATTCAGTCCGGGTGTCACCAGTCAGCCGGCGAAAAAATTGCAAAACAGCCCACTCCCTTTTTTCGATCGCGGACGATCTGTCATCTGGCCTCTTGCCTGCGGGCGCCCCGTGCCGGGGCCACACCAACTTTTCCCTATCCTGCCGCCATCCATACGCAAGACATAAAACGGCCCCATGTCCTTCCCATCTGGGAAGGACATGGGGCCAGCATACATCAGAACGTCACCTTTTCGATGCCATCCAAATGGATAACCGCACCATCGGTGCTGCCATCCAGCACGCGGATTTCCGCCGAAACACCCGCAGAGATGTCAAAGCTGTGCGTGTCGTGGGGAATGTCCTGCGGAACGCCGTTGACGTAAAGTTCGAACGACATGCCGACACCCGACAAATCCACCGTGTCGTTGCCACCCTGGCCATAAACGAAATCGGCCAAGGTGTCGCTGCCGGTGTGATTGGCAAAGTCGCTATGGGTGAAGGCGAACAGATCGTCACCTTCGCCGCCATACACCACATTGTTGCCCGAACCGGGATGGATGACGTCGTTCCCGGCACCGCCATAGATGGTGTCGTTCCCGGCGCCGCCATTGATGGTGTCACCGATCAGAGTCCCGGTCAGCAAATCATCGCCGCTGGTGCCGTTGATGGCGGTGGGGGCATTGACCGTTACGCCGAAATGGCTGGTCAAGCTGGCCTGATCGCCATTGCTGTCTTCCGTGGACGTGGCGGTGACCGTCAAGGTGAAGTCGCTGCCATCGCCTTCCTTGGTGGTCAGGGTCAGACCCGTCAACTGGTCCTGGGTCAGGGTCCAGGTGCCATCGTCATTATGGGTGCCAGCGCTCAGCGTGGCATCGCTGGGCATGCCCGCGATGGTCACACTCAGGCTTTCCGACGAATCCGGGGTTGCCGCCGACAGGTCCAGGGCGATGGGCAAGCCCCAGGTCCCCGACACGTCATGGGCGGACAAGGTGGGCGTATCCGCCACGGCTTCCACATGGACGCCGACGGTCTGAACATTGGTCACAGGCGCGGCCGAGCCGTCCTGGGACGTGACAGCGATGGAAATGGTGCCATCGCCGCTGTCATTGCCAGCCGCCTGCCAGGTCAAGCCGCTCAATTGATCGGCGGTGACCGTCCAGGTCCCATCGCTGTTATGGGTGCCGTGGTTCAGGGTGAACCCGTCCATGGTCGAAGAGACGACGATGGAGGTGATGTGTTCCGACCCATCCAATTGCGTCAGGGTGAAGGGCAAGGCCGCGGCCTGATCTTCATGGGCGCTGACGGGGGTGGCGGCCCCAAACACCACGCCGTCGGTTTGAGCCGCCACGCTCACCGTAAAGCTTTCCGTGGTGCCGTGGGCGATGCTGGTGCCGTCGGTGGTGGTCGAGGTGGCGGTCAGGGTGAATTCACCCTTGGCATTGTCCGGGGGAGCGAACCACAGATCGCTCACTTCCGCAGAGGTGAACTTCCACTGGCCGTTACCCAAATCGGTCCCGATGGCGTTTCCATTGTGATCCGTGAAGGTCGAGCCGGTGGGAACGCTGCCCAAGGTGACGGTCAACACTTCGGCGGTGACGCCGGTGGCCGCGTCGCCGGTCACTTCGGCACGGGCGTTCAGGAACAGTTGAACCCCGATATCTTCCGTAGTGGTGGCGTTCAGCGGGTCCACATAGGATGCGTCGGCCTGGGGCGTGACATCGAAATGCACGGGAACCGGAATGCTGGATGCTTGATCCACATTGGAGGTTTCGGTGGAATAGGCGGTGATGGTCAGGTCCACCGGCCCCGACCAATTGGTCGGCGGCACAAACTTCAGACCAGACAACTCGCTGGTCTTCAGTGTCCAGGTGCCATCGCCGTTATTGGTGCCGTTGCTCAGGGTTGACCCTTCGGGCAGGCCGCTGACCACCACCGACAGAACTTCGGACCCGTCGGTGTCGTTCAAGGACGCCGCGATGTTAAGAGCCACCGCATGATCTTCGCTGGTACCGCTGACCGCCGCCACCGACAGGTTGGGGGCGTCGGCCACGGCATCCACGGCCACGTTGAAGGACACGGTCTTGGTGATCACCGCCCCTTCGGTGCCATCCTGGACCGAAGCCTGGGCGCTGAGATGCAGGGTCCCGGCCCAATTGGTGGGCGGGGTCAGGGTCAGGCCGCCCAGATCGGCGGACGCCACCGACCATGTGCCATCGGCGTTCTTGGTGCCGGCACTCAGGCTGGCGCCGCTGGGCACGCCCGAGATCAGAATGGCGCCAAGCACCGCTTCGGACCCGTCCGTGTCACCCAAGGTCAGGGACAGGTTCAGGGCGATAGCGGTGTCTTCCTTGCCAGCCCCACCCGCGCTCAGGCCGAAATCATCGGTGACCGCAACCACTTCCACCGTCTGGGTAAACGGACCCGACAGCTTCCAATCGCCCGATTCGGTTTCGGTGGTGACCACCTTGTAATCCACCGAAATATGGCCCGAGAAGTTTTCCGGCGGGGTGATGGACACCGAAGACAAGGACGAGGTGGGAACCAGCCAGGCATTGGTGTCGCCACCCACCCAGATGGCGCCATTGACCTTATAATCCTGGGGCAGATACAGCAGCACGCTGACGTCATCGGCGACCAAGCCATCTTCCGGCCCGGCCGTGGCGATGTTCAGGTTCAAGGCGATAGCGGTGTCTTCATTGCCCTTGGCCAGGGACGGGGTGATCACCACATCAGCCGCCACCGGCACGGTCACCGGGGCACCGCCGCCGCCGCCGCCCGAGGTCGGCCAGGTCACGGTGAAGGTATCGCTGACGCTGCTATTGGTGCTGCTGCCGTCATGAACAACCGGGGTAACCGTCAGGGTCAGCCCACCCACGGAAGAGGCGGCCTGTCCCGGCACATTCAGGACCAGAGAGTCCACATTGCCGCCGGGCACATACCACGATCCGTTATACAGATTCACCGCCCCCTGGATCACCGCGCCTTCCGGCACGCCGGAGATGACATAGTCGATGCTTTCCGACCCGTCATTATCCTGGGACGAGGCCGCGATGTTGAGATGGATGCCCATGTTGCTGGTCGCGTCGATATCGGCCAGAGAACCGGCATAGCCGACATGGGACGACGCACCGGACATGGCCACATCAGCCACCGGATCGACCGTCACCGAGAAGGCTTGGGTGGTGGTCAGCGGTGCGCTGGTTCCGTCTTGGGTGGTGACCGACAGGGTCAGACCCGAAACCGTACCGGCCCAGTCTTCGGCAAAGCCGGTGACGTGCAAGCCGCTGGTGCTGGTCAGGGTATAGGTGTCGCTATCGGCGTCATAGGTGAAGGACCCCGCCGGGCCGGTCAGGGACAGGCCCTTGGCCCCCAGGCCGGTCAGGGTGACGCTGGTGATGGTTTCGGCGCCGGTGGTGGTGTCGGTGATTCCCAAGGCGATGTTCAGAGGAACGCCGCCGACCTGATCCTCGACACCCGAAGCCGAGACGGAAATGGAAGCAGGGTCCGAGACGCGGGCCACGTCGACGACCAAATCGCGGGAGTCAACGCGGGAATTCCCGTCATTTTCCGTAACCACGATATCGGTCTTCAGCGTGAAGGCGCCGCCGTAATTGGTGGGGGTCAGAACATTGACGTGTTCCAGCGCGTCGGCATCCACCCGCCATTTGCCGTTGCCAGCGTAAACCAGACTGGTTTCATAGCCAGCATCCATGGACAGGCGCATGCCGTCGGGAATGCCGTAAATGACCACCGACAGGCTTTCCGACCCATCGGTATCGGACAGATGCAACTGACCCAGACCCAGATTGACCAGATTGTGATTGGTGTCTTCAACACCGCTGGCGGTCAGGGTATTGGGCAGATTGGCAGGCTGGTCGGCCACGCCGTGCACGGTGACGTCGATGGTGCCCGTGGTGATGGCCGGGGCGGCGCTGCCATCCTGGGATGCCAGGGCCAGGGACAGGCTGAAATCCACATTGCTGTCATGGGGCGGCTGGATGCCCAAGGTCTGGCCAGCGGCAATGGCGTCCAGGACCGAATGATCAAAGCTCCAGGTCCCATCGCCGTTATTGGTGCCGACCTCGACACCGTTTTGATAGAACTTGGCCCCGGTGGGCACGTTGGAAATGGTCAGGGACAGGGTTTCCGAGCCGTCCACATCGGTTTCCGTCGCGCGGATGTGCAGCGGGATGACCGTGTCTTCATTGCCCCAGGCATCGCGGACCACCAGATCGGGGGCATCGGAAACCGGGTTGATGGTGACGGTGAAATCCTTGGTGAAGGTTCGGCTATCGGTCAGGGACGCCGTATTTTCGTCGGTGTCGGTAACCCCCACCTTCAAGGTCAGGGAAACCGCATCGCCGGACCAATCCTGAATGGCCTTGACATACAGATTGCCGATTTCGGCAGCGCTGAAGGTCCAGGTGGTGCCGTTATGGCTGCCGGCGGCGACGTAATGGCCGTTGGAATCCAGGGTATAGAAGCTGAATTGCGACGGAACATTTTCCAGCGCATAGCTGGTGATCGCTTCGCTGTTGGTATCGGTGACCGCCGCGCCCAAATTCAGATGGACATAGCTGTCTTCATTGCCCACCGCATTCCCGGCGACCATGTCCGGGGTATCCACCAGCGGGGTCACCTTTACCGTGCCGGTCAGGGACGCGGTCGCCGGGGCGGCGGTGCCGTCCTGGGTGGTGACTTTCAGGGTATAGGAAACGTCATTGGACGAATTATGGGTGGGGTTGAAGGTCACCCCGCTCAACGTCCACGAGGTGGTGTCCGATCCGGTGGCCGCCGACATCGGCAAGGTGGCCACCCAAGACCCGTCGCTTTGCTGGGTCCAGGTCAGTTCGGTGCCGTTATAGCTCCAGCTGCCATCGGCCTTGTCCGCGTTGGAAACGACAATCTGAATGCCGGTCAGATGTTCGGAGCCGTCAGTGTCGCCCAGCTTGAATTGCGGGGTGACCGAAATGGAATGGTCTTCTTGGGTGGTCTGGTTCCAGGTGGAGCCGGTCCCCTTGACCGCCAGATCGGTGACCGGGTTGACCGTCACCGAGATGCTGGCGCTGCTGGTCAGTTCGGGCGAGGTGCCGTCCACCGCATGGGCGGTGGCGGTCAGGCTGAAATCCGCATCCGAATTGGTGGGCGGTTGGATAGTCAGCTTGTTGCTGCCGGAGATGCTGGACACCTGGGCAGCGGTCAGGGTGGCGGTACCGTTGGTCACGGTGATGGTGGTGCTGCCCAGGCGCAAGGTGGCGCCGGAGGGAACGCCGCTGATGGTGACGGTGTGGACTTCCGATCCGTCCAGATAGTCACCCCATTGCACGCCCAGCGAGGACAGGTCGATGCGGGTGTCTTCATTGCCGGTCACATGGTCGGCGATGGTCAGGGTGGGCTGGTCGGTGACCGGGTCCACGGTGACGCTCAGAACCTTGGTGACGCTGGCCCCGGCGGCGGTGCCGTCCACGGCGGTAGCGGTCACGTTCAGGTTGAAATCCACATCCGAATCGGCGGGCGGCTGGATGGTCAGCTTGTTGCTGGCGGAAATGCTGGACAACTGATCGCTGGACAGGGTGACCGTACCGCCGGTGGCGGTCAATTCGGTATCACCCAGGCGCAGGGTGGCGCCAGTGGGGATGCCGCTGATGGTGATGGTGTGGGCTTCCGACCCGTCGATGGCATCGCCCCATTGCACGGAAATGCTGCTGGACAGATCAACGCGGCTGTCTTCATTGCCGCGCGCGCCGGTAACGACCAGGACCGGGGTGTCGCTGACCGGGTCCACCACCACGGTAATGGTGGCGCTGCTGGTCAGTTCGGGCGAGGTGCCGTCCACCGCATGGGCGGTGGCGGTCAGGCTGAAATCCACATCCGAATCGGCGGGCGGCTGGACGGTCAGCTTATTAGTGGCGGAAATCCCGGCCACCTGATCGGCGGACAAGGTGGCGGTGCCGCCGGTCACGGCGATGACGGTGTCGCCCAGGCGCAAGGTGGCGCCATCGGGAATGCCGCTGATGGTGACGGTGTGGACTTCCGATCCGTCAAGGGAATCACCCCAGCCCGCCGACAGCGAGGACAGGTCAATACGGCTGTCTTCAGTGCCATGGGCGTTCTGAAATGTGATGCTGGGCTGATCGGTGACCGGGTCGATGGTCACATGCACCGCGATGGTGGTGGTGGCGGCCGAGCCATTGCTGGCTTCGGTCGAGGTCACCTTGACCGTCAGATCCATGTCCTGATCGGAATCGGCCGGGCCGCGCAGCAGCAATTGGCCAAAAACGGGACCGTCAAAGGACCAGGTGCCGTTGCCCAGATCGGTGCCGACGGTGACCACGCCGCCATGGCCGTCGGAAACGGCGAAGCTGGTGCCCGCGGGCACACCTTCGATCACGAAGGATGTCAGGGATTCAGACCCATCGGTGTCGGTCAGGGCGGCGGACAGGTTCAGGGAAGAATAAGTGTCTTCCGCCCCGCGGGCCGGATTGGCCGCCACATCCGGGGCATCGGCCACGGCGATGAAAGTGACATCCAGCGGCATGGTGGTGGTGCCGGAGATGTTGCCGCCCTCGACCGAGGTGGCGCTGACCTGGAGTTGCAGCGATCCGCTGTAATTTTCCGGGGCACTGATGGTCAGACCGGCGATGTCGTCGGGCTGAAGAACCCAACTGCCGTCTTCGGCCCGGCTACCGTGATTCAAGGTGAAGCCGTCGGGTACGCCTTCGATCACCACGGTACCCAATTGGTCTCGGGCGTCGATCAGATTGAAGGACAGGTTCAACGGCAGGGCGTTGTCTTCATTTCCCACCACCGGGGCCGGGGTGAAGGTGACGCCATCGCCTTCGATGGGCAAGGGCGTTTCCGGCGGAGTGGTGGTGGTGGTGGTGGTTTGCTCGGCCGTGGTCTGGACGGTCACGTCATCGGTCTGAACAGCGGCATTCCGCGCGGTGCTTTGGGCGGCGGCGGGCAGTTCCACGGCAGGCTGGGGCGGCAAGGCTTCGTCGGGAGCCGCCGACGGGGCCGGGGCAGCGGGGGCTGCCTGCGGCTGCAATTCCGATTGAAATTCCAGCGGCTCTTCCCGTGTCCACATTTCCGGGTCACTGGGGCGGGCGTTTTCGATGGCGTCCTGGGCCTGGGTCGGGTTGGCCGAGTCCGATTGTACCGGCGTATCCGATTGCAGGGCGGCGCCAGTATCCTGGGCCAGCGGAACCACACGGTCAGAGATGATCGGGGTGCCCTGGTGGATGGTCGCCAATTCGTTCAGACCGCCCCCACGGTCTTCGTCCAATCCCTGCCGGGCTTCGGCAGCCTGGATACCGGCGGCGATGGGCTGATTGAGGACGGTCAAATCATCCAGCAATTGACGATCGTCGGAGCCGTTTTCCTGCACGTCGGATTCGTTTCTGTCCTCAGCCATCGGTCATATCCCCCATCGTTCCAAAGCGTGAAAAATCAGCCCGGACTATCCAGACGATTCAATTTAACGCACAATTGGATCAAATGGGAGAAACGGAATGTGACAGAATGTAAATAGGCTATAAAAATGACAACGGCCCCACCCGGATTGACGATTATCAATGGTTGTATTTATTGACCGCTCATACCATATCCTGGTGATCGGAACCGATCGCCGGCGCCCTCAGCGGCGTAAGCCGCGCGGCCCCTTGGGCCTAACCAAATCCCTATGAGTTTCACTCACCGGGATTTGGTATAAATCAGATGGTTCGTGTTGGAATTACCCTGTTGCTTCGGCCCGGAATCCCGGTGCCCATGAACGAATCCCGGCGCCCATGAACAACCTCAAGCTCAAGGGCATGGAGCGGATCGCCATCAGCGCCACGGCCGGACCCAGGGCGGTGACGCTTGTTTCAGAAAGTTCCACCTCAAGGCCGGAAGTTTCCTTTGGCCTCTCGTCGGGTGCAGGCATGCGGCCAAGCAGTTCAAGCGGGCCGGGCGGGAATTGCGGCAACGATCCGCCATCGAACCCGTGAGCGAACATATGAAAAGCGACGGATTACCGACGGGCTTGCCTTCTGACTGGAATCGGCCTGGTGAGTTGGTCAGCCGATTTCTTTTAATGCGGTTCTAAAACGAAGCGGGCACAATAGGCCGTCCGCCCCGCCACAGTTCACTGAGGAGAATGTCCCAATGCCCATGGAAGCCAACGTCATCGAACAGATGATCAAGGAGGCTTTTCCCGATGCCAAGGTGCTGATCGAAGATCTGCGTGGTGACGGTGACCATTATTCCGCCCTGGTGGTGTCCGCCGCCTTCCAGGGAAAAAGCCGGGTCCAGCAGCACCAGATGGTTTATGGCGCCCTGCAAGGCAAGATGGGGGGCGAATTGCACGCCCTGGCCCTGCAAACCACCACTCCCGACAAGGCACCTGACTGGGCCAAGGAATAAGATTTCAGAGAATTGCCGGGCTTGCTTATACCAACGGCCAATTTCATTGACCGTTGTACAACCCTCGCCGGGCGCGGCCATCCAGCCGCTTGGCCGCCGCCGCAATGGCGGCAGAACCAACGGCCGTAAGTCAGAACTTACCGCCGTTGGTATGATACTCGTTTCAGAAAGTTCCGACCCAAGGTCGGAACTTTCCTTTGCTCCCTCTCCGGGCGCAGGCATCTGCCTCACGACAAGGCGTCTCTCAAGACATTGTTTTTAAATCATTGAATTTCGATTCCGGTTCTTAGCGAAATCAGCTTTATTCGTCAGATCACCTTAACATAAACTTGGCCGCCACGGGCGGCGAACCCGCGATAGACATAGGTCAGGCCGCGTTCGGCCACAAATTCCTGCCATGCGCGATATTCGTGTTCCTGCCAATTGTGGTAGTTGAAATATTCGTCAAAGACGATAATCGTGCCAGAGGCAATGCGATCCCCAAGACCAGCAAAGATATCTTTGGTCGAACTGTACAGATCGCAATCCACATGCAGCAGGGCAATCTTGCCATCTTGACCAGCCAGGAAGGGGGGGATGGTGTCGGAAAACCATCCTTTATGCAGGGTCACATTGGGCAGAACCGGCGGCAATTGGCCTTTTAGTGAAAATTTTCCAGCCTTTTCGAACGTGCCGGTCCAGGCGCCGGGCAGACCTTCGAAACTGTCAAAGGCGTGGACCACGCTGTCCTGGCCGCGATCGCGCAGCAGGCGGGCGGTGAAATTGGCGCTGGCCCCTTTTTCCACCCCGAATTCCAAATACATCCCCTGGCGCGCGGCTTCCCCAATGGCGGCTTCCAGCAAACGCCAACGGCCCTGATACATATTGGCTTGGGTCATATGCTGCTTCACATACAGGGCGGATTCCTGCCGGGCGATGATCTGCAACTCGTAATTCAAATCATGCGAGTGGTATTTGTGCATGATCCGGTTGTAAAGGCGCAAGGACCAAGGCCGCTTTTCCTGACTGTATCCAAGCTTCTTACTGAACATTGGCCTTTTCCTCACGGGACTGGATTTCCAGAATTTTCAAATGGGTCAGCAGGGGATAAAGCCCCGAAAACATGGCAATGGCAAGCCCCCGCCATCCTTCGCGCCATCCCTGGCGGCGAATATAGACGCGGAAAAACCGCGACGGGATACGTCGGGCAGTGGTTAGCCGCGATGGGATCTTGGCCCGGGCCAGACAATCGGCGGCGGCACCAGTGGAATACCAGTTCAGCCGCTCCATCATGGTGAACAGGCTGTCATCCACATAATGGTCAATATGACCCTGCATGTCCCGGCGTGGCCCGGACAGGCGGATGGGCGGGTGGACGGCGCCATTACCCCAATGCTTCATCCCACGGGCGAACAGACAGGATTTGGCCGGCACGCCATTATAGGCCCCCCAGCCATGGCGAACGAATTTGCCGCAGAAATGATTGTGAAAGGGCACCACGAAGTAACCAGGTGCAGCCTGGGGCAAGGTCCGGGCCAATTCGTCCCGCAAGGCTGGAGAGATATGTTCGTCCGCGTCCAGTTCCAGTATCCAATCGCCTGAACATTGGGCAATGGCGGAATTGCGCCGCTCGCCCTCATTCGGCCAAGCACCTTCGACCACCTTCGCTCCACGCTCTTGCGCGATGCGGGCGGATGCGTCGGTGGACCGATCCAAAACCACCACCACTTCATCGGCGAAAGCGGCGCTGTCCAGACAGGACGGCAAACGCTGCTCCTCGTTCCGGGCGACGATAAGAACAGATAGGCGCACACTGCCTGTCATGACAAAAATCCTGACGATTTAACCCCCTCTGGCTGGCGGTCCGCAGCATAGCGTTGCTTCCTGCCCCTCACAACGGCCAATGCCAATAAAAAACGGGGAAATGCATTTTTCCCCTTTCCAAGGGAAAAGTAAGTGTGTATAAGGTGCGCCTCTCGCGACGGAACGCCTTTGGCAACCGCCGCTCCGGCAGCCCGATGGGCATGTTGGGGGATCGTCTAACGGTAGGACAGCGGACTCTGACTCCGCCAGTCTAGGTTCGAATCCTAGTCCCCCAGCCAATTTTTTCGGCATTATGTAGCAAGCTCACCAAGCCATCCGGGCAGCACCATTCTTCGGCTCCGATCAATGCCAAGTGGTCTCCGGTTGCGGGCGCTGACGCAAAAGATGTAGCGTCCCGTTCATGGACGCCGACCTTTCATCCATTGCTCGCCTATGGGACTTCCTTCGGGACGTTCTCTCCGCATGGCTTGTCCAGGTCACGGGAGTCATTCTCGTGATCGAACTCTTCCTGTCCAAAAAGTGGTGGGAAAAAGTTGACGCGAAGTTTCCAAAGGAAGGACGGCGACGGATTCTGCTTTGGCTTTGCGCGGTTGCCTTTATTTACGCCAGCTTTAGCGCTTACGACGACGTAAACAAAAGACTTCGTCTTGCTCAGGAGCGGAACAATCAGCCTCTTGTTCCTTTTGAACTCCCGGCTCCACCATCCCTCATCAAGAGAATTACGCCAGATCAGGCAAAGACGATATCGGTAATGGCATCCAAAATCCGCTCCGACCTTGGCCGCTTTGTTGTGGGTACCTACCTATCCGGCGACAATGTGCATTACTCGATATCGTTGGTTGATGCCCTTATGAGAGCCGGCATCGAGGTGAACGAAGTTAGAGCATTTTCCGCTCAATTGCAGTCGTATCCGGCAGCAGCAAAATAGTTCTGGCAGTCTGTGGTGGTGAGGAGATCGATGCCGCGACCGATTGCGGCCCAGAGTTCGTCTTTGGTCCTGGCG
>JAYSBF010000070.1:0-17436 GCA_041915545.1 Magnetospirillum sp.
CGGTGAGTGAAACTCATAGGGATTTGGTTAGGCCCAAGGGGCCGCGCGGCTTATGCCGCGGAAGGCAAGGGTTTCGGAGAAACCCGCCCGCCGCTGAGGGCGCCGGTGATCGGTTCCGATCACCGGGTATGGATAAGGATGGGTGATGATCGTTAATTTGGATTTGGAAGAACTGCGCACCTTTGTCGCGATCGTCGATAGTCAAAGCTTTTCCCGGGCGGCGGATTTGTTGGGGCGATCACAATCGGCGGTCAGTCTTCGGCTTCGGCGGCTGGAACAGGTCGTGGGGGTGGAATTGTTGCGCCGCCGTCAGGGACGCATCATCGAATTGACCGATGATGGGCGGCACCTGTTGGGGTACGCCCGGCAGATGATCAGCCTGAATGATCATGCCTTGCGCGATCTTTCGCCCGTTTCGGCGGTGCGGCCAGTGCGTCTGGGAATACCCGCCGATTTCCTGAACAGCCGATTTTCTGTCATCTTGGATGATGTGAGAATGCGGATGGACGGGGTAAGCCTGGAGATCAAGACCGACGTGTCCGATCAACTGCGCGAGCGTTGCCTTGACGGTGATCTGGATGTGGCGGTCTATAAAAGCCACGGCCCGGACGGACACGGAAAGATCCTGATGAGTTTGCCCATGGTGTGGGTGACGGCCGCCACCGCCCATCCATCACCCATGCTTCCATCCGTCGCTTCGGCCAATGGCCGTCTTTCGCTGGTCTGCTTTCCCGATGGCTGTGCGTATCGGCGGGCCATGGTGGCGGCCCTGACCGAGGCGGGGCTGAGCCATCACATCGCGGTGACCACCCCCAGTCTGGAGGGGCTATGCCAAGCAGTGGCCGGTGGTCATGGTCTTAGTGCCTTGCCCCGCGATCTTCTGGGCGGCTCGGTGACGGTCGGTGCGGTCGAGGATGGGCTGCCATCCCTGGGGGTGGTCAATCTATCCATGGTCACCAGTGGCCGGGGTGGGGCGGCATCCAGCCGGGTCGCCCGCTTTCTGGAAGACGGGGTGGGGCGGCTCGTCTGTTGAGCCGATCCTCAGACTTGTGTCGGTAGGTCGGCCCGAGGTCGGAACTTTCCTTTAGAGCGTATTTCGACCGCATCGGGTCGAAATACGCGACCAAGCCCGCGCGGCGCTGGGGGTGCCGGTGATCGGTTCCGATCACCGGGATGCAGCCGTATCACGGGGTGGCGCGCGTGGCGGACAGATGGTCAAGCAGGCCGTTGGCCCCGTCCTCGATCATATTCAGCACGGTTTCGAAGCCGTCGCCTTCGCCGTAATAGGGATCGGGAACGTCCTGTTCATCCCAGCCGGCGGCAAAATCCATGAACAGACGCAGACGGTGGGATTGGTCCGGCGGGCACAGATGGGACAGGATTTGGTGGTGGCCACGGTCCATGGCCAGCACCAGATCGAAATCCTGAAAGTCCTGGGAGCTGACCTTGCGGGCGCGCAGGCTGCTCAGGTCATATCCGCGTTTGGCGGCCGCCCGGGCCGAGCGGGAATCCGGCGGTTCCCCCACATGATAGCTGTGGGTGCCAGCGGAATCGCTTTGTATCCATCCGTCCAGCCCCCGTGCCGCCGTCAAGGCGCGGAACACGCCTTCGGCGGTGGGGGACCGGCAGATGTTGCCGGTGCAGACGAACAGGACCCTGATCGGTGCTTCCCGGACCGGGCGGCCTTGGTTCATGCTTGCTCCATCTCTTGCCCGGCCACGGCCCGATCCAGCAGGGCGATGGTGTTGGGGATGCCGTAAAGCTTGATAAAGCTGCCCATGCGCGGCCCCTGATCCTGGCCCAGCAGCACTTCGTAACAGCTTTTGAACCATGCCTTCAGATCGGGGAAGGCGTCGCGCTTGCCGATTTCATAGACGGCGCTTTGCACATCCTCGGCCGGGGCGTCGCCGGGCAGGGCGGCCAAGGCGTCGCGCAGATCGCTGAATGCCTGAACTTCGTCGGTGCTGGCCTTGCGGTACTTTTTATGCGGCTTGACGAAATCGCCGTAATAAGCGATCGCCCGATCCACCAGACGGTCCAAAATGGGGGCGTTGGCGGGGGTGGCGTCGGGGGCGTAACCCTGGATGAACCCCCACAGGACCGCCTTGTCCTGGGTGTTACAGACGCTGACCAGATTAAGCAGGATGGAAAAGGACAGGGGCGTCTGTTCCTTGGGCGGATTACCGGAATGGATGTGCCAGACCGGGTTTTCCAATTGCTTGGCCGCTTCCTCGGCGTCGAACTTGCCCAGGAAGGTCAAATATTCATCCACGGCGCGGGGAATCACGTCGAAATGCAGCCGCTTGGCCGCCTTGGGCTTTTGGTACATGAACAAAGCCAGGGATTCGGGCGGCGCATATTTCAGCCAATCCTCGACCGCCAGCCCGTTGCCCTTGGACTTGGAAATCTTTTGTCCCTGATCATCCAAGAACAGTTCATAGGTCAGGTTCATGGGGGGATGACCGCCGATATTGCGGCAGATGCGGCCCGACAATTCCACCGATGGAATCAGATCCTTGCCGCTCATTTCATAATCCACGCCCAAGGCGTACCAGCGCATGGCCCAATCGGCCTTCCACTGCATCTTGACCGCGCCGCCGGTGACCGGGGTTTCGACCAGCTTGCCGTCTTCGCGGCGGTAGACGATGGTGCCGGCCGCCACATCGCGTTCCACCACCGGGACCTGCAAGACGATGCCGGTTTCCGGGCAGATGGGCAAAAAGGGCGAATAGGTCTGGCGCCGTTCTTCCCCCAAGGTGGGCAGGATGACGCTGATCACGTCGTCATAACATTCCAGGATGCGCAGCGCCGCCTTGTCGAACCGGCCCGATTTGTACCAATCGGTGGCCGATTGGAATTCGTACTCAAAACCGAATTCGTCCAGGAATGCCCGCAGCCGGGCATTATTGTGATGGCCAAAGCTTTCATGGGTGCCGAACGGGTCGGGCACCTGGGTCAATGGCTTGCCCAGATGCTTGGCCACCAGATCCTTGTTGGGGATGTTGTCGGGCACCTTGCGCAGCCCGTCCATATCGTCGGAAAAGGCGAACAGGCGGGTGGGGATGTGGGGGGCGATGGTCTTGAAGGCATTGCGGACCATGGTGGTGCGCGCCACTTCGCCGAATGTGCCGATATGGGGCAGACCCGACGGGCCATAGCCGGTTTCAAACAGCACATAGCCCTTATCCGGGGTCTTGCCTTTCAACCGCTTGTCCAGCAGGGCCTTGGCTTCCTGGAACGGCCAGGCGGAGGCATTGCGGGCAAGGTCGGCAAGATCGGACATGGTCATTCTCGTCAATTGTCAGGGAAAAGATGGACAGTAGGACGGCCAGGGGGGGAAGGTCAATTGGCCATCAGGATTCCGGGGGTCACCAGGATTCCGGCGTGGCCCGGTGAGCGGCGAAATGATCGGCCAGAAAGTCCAGGAACACCCGGACCTTGGCCGATAGCAGATGACGTTGCAAATAGACCGCATAAATATCGGCGGCCACCCCCGACCAATCGGGAAGAACCTGAACCAGATCGCCCGAGCGGATATAGGGAGCCACATCCCATTGTGACCGCAACAAGATGCCATGGCCACGCACCGCCCAATCCATGGCCACCTCGCCGTGATTGGTGCTAAGCGGGCCGCCGATGCGGACATCTTGCCGTTCGGCGGCGGATAATAACGGCCAGATGTCGAAAGGCTGGTCGTTTTCCCGCAACGTGATGCAGGCATGGCCCGCCAGGTCTGCCGGGATGGATGGCGCCGGGCGGTCGGCCAGATAGGACGGGGCTGCGCAAAGGATGCGGCGGTTGGCGGCGATTTTGCGGGCGATCAGGGCTGAATCCGCCTCGATCCCGAACCGGATGCCCATATCCATGCCGTTTTGGGCCAGATCCAGCGGCCGATCGGTCAGGTGCAACAGCACGTCCACCTGGGGATAACGGCGCTGGAATTGGGAAATGACCGGCGCCATGTGGCGGCGGCCAAAGCCAAACCCCGCATTGATGCGCAAGGTGCCGCTGGGGGTGTCGCGGGTGGCGGTCAGGTCGTGTTCAAGCTGTTCCAGCTCTTTCAGGATACGCCCGCCTTCCTGCAAGAACCGCTCGCCCTCGGCGGTCAGGCTTTGGCGGCGGGTGGTGCGGTTCAACAGGCGCACGCCCAGGCGCTGTTCCAATTGGGCCAGGCGGCGGCTGACCGCCGGGGCGCTGATATTCATGGCCCGTGCCGCCGCCGCCAGACTGGAATGGCGGGTCAACTGAACGAAAAAAGACAGGTCCAGCGGATCGGTGGTCATGATCGGGGCGGTGACGGATCGAGAAACATTGATGCGTAAAACGCACGATATCAGTTAATTTGTCGATATTGATACGTTTAACGGCAGGAATATGCTGGGCATACCAAAGTCAGGATGTCCGTCATGCCCCTCGTCGATCCGCTTCATCTGTCCGTTCTGGCCTTACTGGGGGCCGCGTTGGGGTTTGCTGGCGGCATGTTCGGCATTGGCGGGGGCATTATCGCCATCCCGATGTTGACCATGGTTTTCGGCCAGGATCAGGCCACCGCCCAAGGCACGGCCCTGGTGATGATGACCCCGAATTTGCTGATCGCCTGGTGGCGGTATATGCGTCACAACCCGGTGCCCATGGCCGAAGTTGCAGGGATCGCCATTGGCGGTGGCATTGCCACCTGGGGAGCGGCGCAACTGGCCCATTGGCTGGATCAATCGCTGTTGCGATCCATCTTCGCGGTGTTTCTGCTGATTCTGGCGGCCAGGATGAGCGGCCTGCTGCGCCGCGACGCCCATGCCCAGGCCCAGGCCCCCGCCGCCATTCTGACTGACCGCCGCCTGTTGCCCTTGGTCGGATCGGCTGGGGGGCTGAGCATGGGGCTGTTGGGAGTGGGCGGGGGGCTGGTGTCCACCCCGTTGTTTTCCCGTCTGTTCGGTATGGGCCAGCGCATGGCCCAATCCCTGGGACTGGCTTTGGTGACGCCCTGTTCGGTGGTGGCTTTGGGCACCTATGCCGGTCACCATCATGTGAATTGGCTGTTGGGAACGCCCCTGGCCGCTGGCGGCATGCTGACCGTGGCCGCTGGGGTGTCGGTGGCCCATCGTCTGCCCGAAGCCGTGCTGCGCCGGGCTTTCGCGGTGATGTTGGCCCTGACCGGCGCCTGGATGCTGGTTCAGCCCCTGGTCAGGGGCTGAAGTTTGTTTGTCCCTCGCCGGGCGCCGCCCTGATGGCGGCTTGGCCGCGCCCGCAATGGGCGCTGGATTTATGTTTGTCCCTCGCCGGGCGCCGCCTAACAGGGTGCGGAAAAACCCTCTTTCGGGGGCATTTGCCCCCGATCCCCCGATCGAGAGGCACAGCCTCCCGAACCCTCCAGATTTCTAACTCTTTGAAAGAAAAAGAAACTGGAGGCTTGGAGGCTGCGCCTCCAAACGGGTCTGGGCGGTCGCCCAGCCGCGAAGCGGAGTTTTTCCGCACCCTGTTAGATGTTTATTTGTGTTTGGCCCTCGCCGGGCGCCGCCTGACGGCGGCTTGGCCGCGCCCGCAATGGGCGCTGGATTAGGTTTGGCCCTCGCCGGGCACGACGTCAGCGGATTGCGACATCCCGGTCAATGCTTGTCGGGCTTGGCGGCGGTGATCGTCGGTGATGTGGCCGGATACCAGACGCACCACCCCCATCACCACCGCCAGATCATCGCCATAGCCCAGACCGGCCAAAATGTCGGGGATGAAATCCAGCGGCACCACGAAATATGCCAAGGCCCCGCCCAGACCTATCCGAACCCGCCAGGGGGTCGTGGGATCACGCAGGCAGAACCACCCGGCCACCGCATCGGGCAGGAACGGAACCCGCCCCATGGTGGTGCGGACCTTGTGCCAAAAAGAATGGGATGACATCGTCATCCCATTCATGTGTGTCCATTTCCCGCCCGTGCAAGCAATCAGATCGCCCGGATCAGGCGGTCTTGTCCCATTGCACCGTCACCGTTTGCAGATCGGCGCAATTGGGACCAATGCCGATGATGAACTGGCCGGCTTCCCACACCTTGCGCAACGATTGATCATGGAATTCCAGATCCGGCGTGGTCACCTGGAACGACACGATCCGTTCCTGCCCCGGTTCCAACCTGATCTTTTCGAATCCCCGCAGCATGCGCACCGGCCGGACCAGACTGGCCACCGGATCGCTGACATACATCTGCACCACCTCGGACCCGGCCCGGTCACCGGTATTGCGGATCGCGACCGACACCGTCAGCACGTCATCATCCACCAGCGCGGTCTTGTCGGCTTGCACCGGACCATAGGCAAAGCTGGTATAGCCCAAACCGAAACCAAAGGGATAAAGCGGGGTGGATGCCCCATCCAGATAACAGCGCGTGGTATATTTTCCCGGGTCCTGATCCGCCCAGCCGGGGCGCCCGGTATTGGCATGCAGATACGCCACCGGCACCTGCCCCACATGGCGCGGCCAGGATGTGGTCAACCGCCCGGCGGGGGATTGGGCGCCGGTCAACAGATCGGCGATACCGTTCCCGGCTTCGTGCCCGCCGAACCAGCCCACCAGAATGGCGGGAATGTTTTCGCTTTCCCATGCCAGGGTCAGCGGGCGGCCATTCATGGTCACCAGCACCACCGGCTTGCCGGTGGCGTGCAGGGCCTTCAGCAAGTCGCGCTGATTGTCCGGGATGCCGATATCCATTCGGCTGGCGGCTTCGCCGGTCATTTCCGCCGCTTCACCCAACACCGCCACCACCACATCGGATTGCTGGGCCAGGGCCACCGCCTCGGCCATCATCTCGGCCGGAGTGCGGGGATCGAAATCGACCTTGGCCCCGGCGAAATTCAACAATTCCACCATCCGGCGGTCCTCGGTGATATTCGCCCCCTTGGCATGGCGCACGGTCAGCCCGGCCACGGCACGCAGACCGTCCAGCACCGAAACAGCCGTGCCGCTGTCACCTTGGAAGCTCCACGGCCCCAGGATGTTCTTGCGGTCATCAGCCAGCGGCCCGATCAGGGCCACGCTGGTTCCCGTCGTGGCCAGCGGCAGCACCCCGCCATCATTCTTTAACAGCACACAGACATCCGCCGCCGCCTGACGCGCCGCCTGGCGGTATTCGGGCAACAACAAATTCCGGCTGTTGCGGTCATGGTCGAAACGGGCGAAGGGATCGGCGAACAGGCCCAATTTGTATTTGGCCTCCAGGACCGCCCGGCAGGCATCATCAATCTGGGCCTGGGTCACCCGCCCCTGTTCCAGGGATCGGGCCAGTTTGGGCAAATAGGCATGAGCCATCATGTCCATCTGCACCCCGGCACGCAACGACCGTTCCGCCATGGTTTCCAGCGGGTCATCCGGGTTGATGCCGCCTTGTTCGTCCCCCAGACCATGGGCGATCATTTCCTGGATGGCGTTGAAATCCGACACTTTCAATACGCCGGACAAATACCGGGTCAGCAAATCCTCATCGGCATGACAGGGTATGCCGTTCAGGGCGGAAAACGACATCATGGCCGATCCAGCCCCGGCAGCCACCGCCGCCAGGAACGGCGGCAGATACAGATCGTGCAGCCGGGTCGGGCTCATATCCGCATTGTTGTAATCCCGCCCGCCTTCCGGCGCGCCATAGGCGACGAAATGCTTGATGCAGGCCATCACGCTTTCAGGATCGGCCAGATCGGTTCCTTGCAGGCCAAGCACCATGGCCTCGGCGATGCGTGACCCCAGGAACGGGTCTTCCCCCGACCCTTCGGCGATGCGGCCCCAACGGGGATCACGGGCAATGTCCAGCATGGGCGAAAACACCCAGTTCAACCCGCTGGCCGTCGCCTCGCGCGCGGCGATACGCGCCACCGCCCGCACCTGATCCATATTCCAGGTACAGGACAAGGCCAGGGGAATGGGGAACACCGTCTGATGGCCGTGGATCACGTCATAGGCGAATAACAGCGGAATGCCCAGACGGGAATCCCGCACCGCCAATTCCTGCACCAGCCGCAAACCGTCGGAACCGTTGATGCCAAAGGCACAATCCACCAATCCGCCCAACATGCCGCCGACCCGACCGGCCCGCACATCGGCAGCCTTATCGTCTTCCAGCGGAAGATTGGAGGTGATCAGGTTCAACTGACCCAGCTTTTCATCCAAGGTCATGCGCGCCATCAGATCGTCAATGAACGCCACCATGGCCGGATTGTCACAGGCCCCATTAACAGCGTCGGCATTGGTCATGATGATGTCCTTCGGCAATACCCCGGAACAACGGAAGATCCGGCCCTGATCTGGTATCCTGCGGGAACCGAACAGTGTCAAGACGCCACCGACCGGCGAGGGACATAAACAAACCCCAAGCCCATTGCGGGCGCGGCCAAACCGCCATCAGGCGGCGCCCGGCGAGAGACATAAAGTCCTATTCCTATTTCTATTCCTCGGCTTGCAACAGGAACGGATTGATGCCGATCCGGGCATAACCTTCCTCGCCCACCAGGATATCCAGGGCGATAGAGGCCAGATCATCGGCCACCGGATCAAACCCCGGCGCCTTATCAGCCATGATCAGTTTCAGATAGCTGTTGCAGGCGTCGCACACTTCCGCCCGCGCGCTGCCGTCCTGGCCGTCGATCATGCTTTGGGTCACATGCTTGGTATCGCCACAGGCAATGCAGGTGGCCCGCACATGATGCCAAGCGGTATGACACAGACCGCAATGCAGATAACGCAAGCCGCCCGATTGCATGCCCACATGGATCACCCCGGCCACCGGGGCGCCGCCACAGACCGGACAGGTGACTTGAGTGGCGGGCACGGACAGACTGGCGGCGGCATGATCGGCGGCATGATTGGTCCAGGCCAATTGCAGCGCGGCCATCACCAAAGGGGCGGCGGCCAGATCGGACGATAACGGGGCGCCGTTGACCAGCCGGTCGGTCAAGGATTGACGGGCACCGCCATCCATGCCCAACACCAGATCAGCCGCTTGCCACACCTGGGCGGGTGCCCAGGGCTGGGCCTGGCGGACCAGGGCAGCCAGATAATCAGGCCAGGCGGTTTCGGGCGCCATGGAAGACGGCAAATGGGCGGATAAGGAATGCTGGGCATCGGCCAATTGGGCGACGAAATCCAGCCAGCCGGCCATGCCATGCCCCTGGGACAGGTGGCGCAGACGCTTGGCCCGGCGGCTGAACAGCGATGCGGGATCAGGCAACAGCACCGGCTCGGGCGATTTGCCGGGAATCAGTCCGGCGGCGTCCATGGCATCTTGAATCACGGGGGAAGTTTGGGAAATGGGGGATGTCATGGGGCGTTCTCCTTTGCCGCAGATGTGGCCCAGACCGTTTCCATCTGCAAGACCATCCGCAAGCCCCATTGCATTTACAAAAATCGTGCCGTCCCCCCCGCCCACCCCAATTCCAGGCGCCCCGCCCCTATCCGCACGAGTGGGATTGCGACATTTTGTCCCAGCCGTTTGGACAAAATGTCCCGGTCTTTCCCACCCATTCGGGGGAATCCCTGGCTTTTTCAGCTTGGCATGAAACCTGCCTTTATCCGCGACAGACATCAAGGCAACGCCCCCGTCCTTTCCACGGCGGATCAGACCAGAGCGGAGGAATCATGCAGGTTTCGCGGCGACAGTTTTTCAAGATTTCGGCGGCGGGGCTTTCCACCACCAGCATGGCGGCCCTGGGCCTGACCCCGGCCACCGCCCTGGCCGAGGTGCGGCAGTACAAGCTGTCCCGCGCGCGGGAAGTCCGCAATAACTGCACCTATTGTTCGGTGGGTTGCGGCCTGCTGATGTACAGCCTGGGCGACGGCGCGAAGAACGCCAAGGCCGAGATTATCCATATCGAAGGTGACCCGGATCATCCGGTCAGCCGGGGCGCCCTGTGCCCCAAGGGCGCCGGGTTGCTGGATTTCGTCCACAGCCCCAACCGGCTGAAATATCCCGAAGTGCGTGAAGCCGGGTCGCGGGAATGGAAACGCATTTCCTGGCACGAAGCCATCAGCCGCGTCGTCCGTCACATGAAGGACGACCGCGACGCCAATGTGGTCCACACCAATGCTGCCGGTGTTCCGGTCAATCGCTGGCTCAGCACCGGCATGCTGACCGCTTCGGCTTCGTCCAACGAAACCGGCATCCTGAGCCAGAAATTCATCCGTTCCTTGGGTATCATCGCCACCGATGCCCAGGCCCGCGTCTGCCACGCCCCCACCGTGGCCGCCCTGGCCGCCACCTTTGGCCGTGGCGCCATGACCAATAATTGGGTCGATATCAAGAATGCCGATTTCATCCTGGTGATGGGCGGCAATCCGGCGGAAGCCCACCCGGTCGGATTCCGTTGGGCCATCGAGGCCAAGAAAAAGGGCGCGCGGATCATCGTGGTTGATCCCCGCTTCAACCGCACTGCCGCCGTGGCCGATGCCTATGTGCCCATCCGCGCCGGATCGGACATCGTGTTTCTGGGCGGTGTCATCAACTGGCTGGTCAATAACGGCAAGATCCAATGGGATTACGTCAAGGCCTATACCAACGCCTCTTTCATCATCAAGGACGGCTTTGGTTTCGATGAGGGCCTGTTCTCGGGCTATGACCAGGGCAGCGGCCAGTATGACCGGTCGTCCTGGAATTACGAATTGGACGAAGCGGGCAACGCCAAGACCGATCCCACCTTGCAGCACCCACGCTGCGTGTGGAATTTGATGAAGGCCCATTACGCCCGCTATACCCCCGAATTGGTGGAAGACCTGACCGGCAGCCCCAAGGAAGGTTTCCTGAAGGTGTGCGAATCCCTGGGCCAGACCGCGGTGCCCACCAAGGTGGCCACCGTGCTTTACGCCCTGGGCTGGACCCAGCACACCACCGGGTCGCAGAACATCCGCACCATGGCCATGATCCAATTGCTGTTGGGCAATATCGGCATGCCCGGCGGCGGGGTGAATGCGTTGCGCGGCCATTCCAACATCCAAGGTCTGTCCGATCTGGGGCTGCTGTCCACCAGCCTGCCCGGCTACCTGACCCTGCCCAGCGAAAAGGCCCACCCCACCTTGGCCGATTATCTGGCCAAGAACACGCCCAAGGCATTGCAGCCTGGCCAGTTCAACTACTGGGGCAACACGCCGAAATTCTTTGTCAGCCTGATGAAATGGTTCTGGGGCGACAACGCCACCCGCGCCAATGACTGGGGATATGACTGGCTGCCCAAATGGGACAAGCTGTACGACACCTTGCACATGGTCGAACTGATGTACCAGGGCAAGATGAACGGCTTCATCGTCCAGGGCTTTAACCCCCTGACCTCCATGCCCGACACCCGCAAGACCGTGCAGGCGTTTTCCAAGCTGAAATACATGGTGGTCATCGACCCGATCACCACGGAAACTTCCAGCTTTTGGCAAAATCACGGCGATGCCAACGACGTGGACCCCAGCCAGATCCAGACCGAGGTGTTCCGCCTGCCCTCTACCTGCTTCGCCGAGGAAGACGGGTCCATCGTCAATTCGGCCCGCTGGCTGCAATGGCACTGGAAAGGCGCCGAACCGCCGGGCGAGGCCAAGCCCGATCAGGAAATCCTGGGCGAAATCTTCACCGCCTTGCGCGATCTGTACCGGGCCGAAGGCGGCAAGGTGGCCGAACCCATCTTGAACGTGGCCTGGAATTATGCCGATCCCCAATCGCCATCGCCCGAGGAACTGGCCAAGGAAATGAACGGCCGCGCCCTGGCCGATATTCCCGACCCCAAGGACCCCACCCGCATCCTGGTGCGCAAGGGCGAACAATTATCCGGTTTCGCCCAGTTGCAAGATGACGGCACCACCTTGTGCGCCACCTGGATCTTCGCCGGCTGCTGGACCCAGGCGGGCAATCAGATGGCCCGCCGCGACAACACCGATACCGGCCTGGGCACCACCCCCGGCTGGGCCTGGTCGTGGCCGGCCAACCGCCGCATCCTGTACAATCGCGCATCCTGCGACCCGGCGGGCAAGCCATGGGACCCCAAGCGGGTGATCATTTCCTGGAATGGCCGCAATTGGGGCGGCCCGGACATCGCCGATTTCAAGGCCGATGCCGCGCCCGATACCGGCATGAACCCGTTCATCATGAACCCCGAAGGGGTGGGCCGTCTGTTTTCCACCGACAAGATGGCGGATGGGCCGTTCCCCGAACATTACGAACCCATGGAAAGCCCGCTGGGCACCAACCCCATGCATCCGAAGGTGGTCACCAGCCCGGCGGTCCGGCTGTTCGCCACCGATAAGGAACGGCTGGGCACCCATGACCAGTTCCCCTATGTGGGCACCACCTATCGCCTGACCGAACATTTCCAGTTCTGGACCAAGAGCGTGCGGCTGAACGCCATCGCCCAGCCCGAACAATTCGTGGAAATCGGCGAGGATCTGGCCCGGTCCAAGGGAATCAAGGCCGGCGACATGGTGCGTGTGTGGTCCAAGCGCGGCTTTATCAAGGCCAAGGCGGTGGTGACCAAGCGCATCGCCACCCTGACCGTTCACGGCCAAACCCTGCACCAGATCGGCATCCCGCTGCACTGGGGTTGGGAGACGGTGGCCAAAAAGGGCTATCTGTCCAACAACCTGCCGCCCGCCGTCGGCGACTGCAACACCCAGACGCCGGAATACAAAAGCTTCCTGGTGAATATCGAGAAGATCTGAGGAGCACGACCAAATGGCATTGCAATCCCTGGACATTCTGCGCCGGTCGGCGACCCCTACCGCCACGCCCCAGATCCGTGACCCCATGGAAGTGGCCAAGCTGATCGACGTCACCACCTGCATCGGCTGCAAAGCCTGTCAGGTGGCCTGTTCCGAATGGAACGACATCCGGGCCGAGGTAGGAAGCTGCGTCGGTGTCTATGACAACCCCACCGATCTGTCCGCCGACGCCTGGACGGTGATGCGGTTCAGCGAAACCACCGAAAACGGCAAGCTGGAATGGCTGATCCGCAAGGATGGCTGCATGCATTGTTCCGATCCCGGCTGTCTGAAGGCTTGCCCGTCGCCGGGCGCCATCATCCAGTACAAAAACGGCATCGTCGATTTTCACGAGGAAAATTGCATCGGCTGCGGCTATTGCGTTTCGGGCTGTCCGTTCAACATCCCGCGCATCAGCAAGCAGGACAACAAGGCCTATAAATGTTCGCTGTGTTCCGACCGCGTGGCGGTGGGCCAGGAACCGGCCTGCGTCAAAAGCTGCCCCACCGGCGCCATTCAATTCGGGTCCAAGGAAGACATGAAGGAAGTGGCCGCCACCCGCATCGCCGATCTGAAGGATCGGGGATACGACCAGGCCGGGCTTTATGACCCCGAAGGCGTGGGCGGCACCCATGTCATGTATGTGCTGCACCATGCAGACAAGCCCGATTTATACCACGGCCTGCCCAAGAACCCGGCCATCAGCCTGACCGTCAGCCTGTGGAAGGGCATCTTGAAGCCGGTGGCCACATTGGGCGTGGCCGCCGCCGCCCTGTTTGGTTTCTTCCACTACATCACCGTCGGCCCCAACCGGGTGGACGACGACGAAGACAATAATCAGGAGGCCGCGTGATGAAGGAAAAACTGATCCAGCGCTATACCGCCCCCGAACGCATCAACCATTGGATCGTGGCGGTCTGCTTTGTCCTGCTGACCATTTCCGGCCTGGCCTTTTTCTATCCGGCCTTTTTCTGGCTGACCGGAGTGTTCGGCACGCCGCAACTGGCCCGTATCATCCATCCTTTTGTCGGGGTGGTGATGTTCCTGGCCTTTGCCCGTCAGTTCTTCCGCTATTGGCATCACAACATCCTGAATAAAGAGGATGTGAAGTGGATGAAATCGGTGGGCGAAGTGATGAAGGGCAATGAAGTCGGCGAAGTCGGCCGTTATAATGGCGGACAAAAGGGCATGTTCTGGGTGATGACCGCCTGCCTGATCCTGCTGCTGTGCACCGGGTTCATCGCCTGGCGGCCCTATTTCGCCCAATATTTCCCCATCCCGCTGATCCGTCTGGCCCTGTTGATCCATGCCGCCAGCGCCCTGGCCCTGATCGCCAGCATCATCGTCCACGTCTATGCCGCGCTGTGGGTCAAAGGCACCATCCGCGCCATGGTCGAAGGCGTGGTCACCCATGCCTGGGCAAAGAAACATCATCCTGGCTGGTACAAGGAAGTCACCGGCAAAGACCCCCATTGACCCAATCCCCCGCCGACGGCACATGACCCGTCGGCGGGGGACATAAACTAACCCCCGCAAGCGGACTGAATGGTGTAAAATCGCTGCCCCGTTTAGCAGGCATGGCCATGGGCATCCCGACCGATCCATCTCCCGACAGCCCGTTTTGTGACTCCCCCCAGGCTCCGGCCCTGGTCCGGGTTCCGGTAGTCCGCATGGATAATGGCGTCCGTAGCGACACCGCGGATCTGGTGGCAGAGGAAGTGCCGGTGGCCCTGGTCTATAACGGCATCTCTCATGCGGTGATGATGGCCACCCCCCGCGATCTGGACGATTTCGCCCTGGGCTTCAGCCTGACCGAAGGCATTTTGGCTCATCCTGGTGAATTATACGATCTGGATGTCAGCGAAACCTGTAACGGCGTGGAAATCCGCATGGATATCGCCGCCCGCCGCTTCGACGCCCTGAAGACCCGCCGCCGGGCCTTGACCGGCCGGACCGGGTGCGGCCTATGCGGGGTGGACAGTCTGGATGCCCTGGCCCCCGCCGTCCATCCGCTGGCCGAAAACACCGCCACGACGCCTTTTCTGTCTTTGGATGCCATCGACGCGGCCTTGCGGACCTTGCGCGCCAGCCAAACCCTGCACGACGCCACCGGCGCCACCCATGCCACCGCCTGGGCCGATGACAGCGGCACCATCCTGGCCGTGCGTGAAGATGTGGGCCGCCATAATGCCCTGGACAAGCTGATCGGCTTCCTGGCCCGACGCAAGACGGATATCAGCCGTGGCTTTGTCCTGACATCCAGCCGGGCCAGTTACGAGATGGTGCAAAAAACCACCATCCTGGGCGCCGTCGCCCTGATCGCTATTTCCGCCCCCACCGCCATGGCCGTCCGCTTGGCCCAAGACAGCGGATTGACCCTGGCCGGCTTTGCCCGAGGTGGGCGGCTGGTGATCTATAGCGGGGCGGAACGGGTCAGATAAAGCCGGATTGACGACGCCTGACCAGACCTCTCTCTCTGCGGCATCAGGATTAATATTTCCATATTCAAGGATAATGAGAAATTTGATTGCGCAATTAAGCTCGTTAGGGTAATCGCTAGACGTCCTCACGGACCAATGGGCGAAAATCGCCCCATGGAAGCAAACAGGGATGCCAAGCGACGAAGGGGAGGCCCATCGTCCCTAACCACGCGGACAACAAGGAGCAAACAAGCCCATGTCCCAAATCGCGCAAATTTCCATCGACACCCCCATGCCTGTTCTGCACCAGGCAGCCCCCAGCAAGACCGGGAATCCGGCGGTGGTGGGATTGGCCGGGTTCGGTCTGACCACCATGATGCTGCAATTCCACAACCTGGGCTGGGCCGGCATCGGCCCGGTGGTGTTCCTGGGCATCATCTTCGGCGGCTTGGCCCAGTTGATTGCGGGCCTGCAGGAACAAAAGTGCGGCAATAATTTCGGGTATTGCGCCTTCACCTCTTATGGCTGCTTCTGGATCGCCCTGGCTGGCATCTTGCTGGGCAACCGTTATGAAATCTTCAAGACCTCGACCTCTGATCTGGGCTGGTTCCTGGTGGCCTGGACCATCTTCAGCGTCATCTTGTGGATCGGCTCGTTGCGGGTCAGCAAAGCCATGTTCGCCACCTTCACCACCTTGGTGATCGGTTTCGTCCTGCTGGATCTGGCCCATTTCGGCTATCCCCAACTGACCGTGGTGGCTGGCTGGGACCTGCTGATCTGCGCGTCCTTGGCCTGGTACATGATGGCCCATGTCATCTTCGCCGATCTGTTCGGCCGTGACATCCTGCCCGTGGGCAAGCCGCTGGTCGGCTAGAGAGCGTACATTTGAGCGGCCCCGGCACGACGGGCCACAGGCGGGAATAAGAGCGGATTTCGACCGCATCGGGTCGAAATCCGCCCTAACAGGCCGCGAAAAACCCTCTTTCGGGGGCATTTGCCCCCGATCCCCCAATCGGGAGGCACAGCCTCCCGAACCCTCCAGATTTTCAACTCGTTGAAAGAAAAAGAAACTGGAGGCTTGGAGGCTGTGCCTCCAAACGGGTCTGGGCGGTCGCCCAGCCGCGAAGCGGAGTTTTTCCGCACCCTGCTAAATCTCCTGCCGTTTGTATCAATTTCCGCATAAATTTTACCAACTTCAGATTGCCCATCCCTTTCCGCTCTTGCTACCTTCCCTGACGGGATGGCGGCCCGGCGGGCCGCAATAAAACAGTAATGGAAGACGGGACTTCCTGCTGTTTTTGGCACCTGTGGCGGCTATCCGTCATGGGAATAATGGGAAGGGCAAATTATCATGGATATTGGACGTTACCGTGTAACGCGCTGCCGTTATGGCTGGATGCTGCGTGAAATTTCTGAAAAGTGGGCTATCCCAATTTCGTTTGATCTTTACGGGGAATACAGCGAATCCGAAGTCGCTTGTCTGCGGCACTACATCCGCCCCGGCGATACCATTATTGATGTCGGCGCCAATATTGGCGACCTCAGCATTCCCATGGCGCAGATGGCTGGCCCCACAGGCAGTGTCTATGCTTTTGAAGCCAATCCAGTCCCCTTCAACCAGCTTTGCGCCAATGTGGCTCTGAACGATGCGGCCAACATCCGCCCCGTCAATGCCTTTGTCGCCCGAGAAGGCGACGTTCAGAACCCTTATTTCACCGGGACGCGCTGGCCGATTCAAACCATATCCATTGATTCCATGAACCTCACCTCATGCGACCTCATAAAAATCGACGTCGATGGCGGCGAAAGGAACGTCCTTTTAAGTGCGGAAAAAACGATCACGGCACACAGACCAATTCTGTACTTTGAAAATGATGTGGAACCGCTCTCACATCCGCTTCTCGCCACCGCTTTCAAGTTCGGATATGACCTGTATTGGCATCTCGCGCCGGTTTTCAACCAGGATAATTATCTGAAAAATCAGCAATCCCATTGGAATTTCGATCTGTTATCGCTGATGGTTCTGGGCCTGCCGACGGAAAAGAAATTGGCACCGCTGCCCGGCATGCGCCGCATCCACCATCCCGGTCAGTTCTGGAATCACCCGGCTCCATCAATACCGGACCCGTCTGAAAACGTGTCATGGCGCATGCCGCGCCCAGACATCACCCCCACCCGCATGCCATCCCCGGCATCCTGACAGGATATTAGCAGGGTGCGGAAAAACTCCGCTTCGCGGCTGGGCGACCGCCCAGACCCGTTTGGAGGCGCAGCCTCCAAGCCTCCAGTTTCTTTTTCTTTCAACGAGTTAGA
>JAYSBF010000071.1:0-17429 GCA_041915545.1 Magnetospirillum sp.
TGAAACAAAAAGAAACTGGAGGCTGGGTGGCTGCGCCACCAAACGGGTCTGGGCGGTCGCCCAGCCGCGAAGCGGAGTTTTTCCGCACCCTGTTAACAGACTGCGAAAGCACTTGACCTTCAATCCGTCGCCGCCCCCCGGATGGGGGCAGGCGGTCAAAACCGGGCTTACTTCTTCGCGGCCTTTTCTTCGGCACCGACGAACAACACGTTCACTTCCACCGCATTCACGTCGGGACGTTCCAGCGTCACCTTGAAACCGGCGGTCCCGCCGGGGTCCAGGAAGCTGACCGGCGGCGGCGTCAATTTTTCCTGCACCACGGCCTTGTTGCGGTCCAGCAACACCAGCTTCATGGTCGGAACCGACCGTTCCCGTTCCGAGATATTGGCGATGATGCCGCGAACGATCAGCACTTCCACATCGTTTTGAACAAAGCGTTCCGGCGTTCCAGCGTTGCGCAATTCCAGCCCGGTCCCCGGCTTTTCCCGCCGCAACCCCAGGCTGGACAGCAGATCGCCGGCCCCTGGCCACAGGCTGACCACCTTGTCCTGATAGTAATAAGCGGCGCCGCCCCCGCCAAACAGCAGCAGCAAAATCAGCAATATCCACAAAACCGCCGTCGGCTTATGCGGCTTGGGCGTGGCGAACATTTCCGGGATGGGCTGGGGGGCCGAATCCAAATCCACATTGAACGGAATGGGGGGTTCGTCCCCTTCGGGCCGGGCAAAATCGGGAATTGGCGGCGAATCCAAGCCCATGACGTTATCCGTCGTGGCGGGATCGTCCAGGGACAGGGTTTCCAGCGGGGCCTCATCCTCCAGGACGGGCGCGGAATCGTCCCGGCCCTTGGCCCCACCACCGAAATCATCATCCATGCCGAAATCGGGTTCCGGTTCGCGATAACCGCGATCATCGTCACCAAAATCGGGATTGAACTCCGGCTCTGGCGCCGGGGCAGCCCGGCGCGCGGGCGCGGCAGGGGCATCCCCCGCCTGGAACCAGACGTGGTGGCAGCGTCCACATTTTACCTTCCGCCCGCCACCCAAAGCAGGGTCCGGCACGGAAAACTTGGTTGAACAATTCGGGCAACTAATCAGCATGACATGACAAACCTGCCAAGACGTCCTTCCTTATAGTCCCATATAAAAACCAACACAAGCGGCTCTGGACTAATACCCAAAGCCCGTGTCATCCTGCCGCCGTTCGGAGAAGCTACCGTGCGGCAACGCCCCCGTGGAGAACATATTGTCCGTTTTGACAGTGTCGGACTGCGCTATGGCCTTGGGCCAGAGGTCTTGCAGGACGTCTCCTTTGCCTTGCCCACAGGCTCGTTTCACTTTCTGAACGGCCCATCAGGGGCGGGAAAATCATCGCTGCTGCGGGTTATGTATCTGGGGTTGCGCCCCACACGGGGCCGGGCCTTGCTGTTCAACCGGGACGTGGCCCAGATCAAACGACACGATATGCCCGCCATGCGCCGCCGCATCGGCGTGGTTTTTCAGGATTTCCGCTTGCTGGACCATTTATCCGCCCTGGATAACGTCGCCTTGCCGCTGCGTGTGCGCGGGGTGCGGGAAAGCGAAGTGCAACGCCATGTGCCGGAATTGTTGAACTGGGTCGGACTGGGTGATTACCTGAATGCCCGCCCGTCAACCCTGTCCGGCGGACAAAAGCAGCGCGTGGCCATCGCCCGCGCGGTCATCGGCCGCCCCGATCTGTTGCTGGCCGATGAACCGACCGGCAATGTGGATGACGGCATCGCCATGCGGCTGCTATATCTGTTCGAAGAACTGAACAAGTTGGGGACCACCGTGGTCATCGCCACCCATAACGAGGCACTGGTGCAGCGTTTCCCCCATCATTCCCGGCTCAATATCGAGCATGGAACCATCGTCCGGGCATCATGATGTGGCCATGGCCGTCTTTCCGCCGACGCCGATCGGATCTGCCGCTCCGGGGTGATGCCACCAGCCGCTATCTGCCCTGGCTGATCGCGCTGATGGTGTTCCTGTCGGCGGTCGCCGTGGCGGCGGCATTCGTGCTGGGGGATATGGTCAGCCGATGGAACCGCGACGCATCGGGCACCCTGACCGTGCAGGTTACCCCCGTGGCTGGCGAAGCCGGGGAAAAGCTGACCGATGACCGGGTGCGCCAAGCCGTGGAACTGATGCAGGCCAGCCCCGGCATCCGTGCGGCCCGCGCCCTGGACAAAGAACAAACCTTGGCGCTTTTGGAACCCTGGCTGGGCAGCACCGACGTCGTGCGCGACATGCCCTTGCCCCGGCTGATCGACGTGACCGTGGACACCAACGCCCTGATCGATCTGGGGGTGCTGGCCGACCGGCTCGGCAATGCGGTTCCCGGCGCCAGTCTGGACGATCACCGGTTATGGCTGTCGCGTCTGTCCAATTTGTCGGTGACCACCCAATGGCTGATCTTCGGCATCCTGATGCTGATCGGCAGCGTCACATCGGCCACTGTGGTCTATGCCACCCGCACCGGTTTGGCCATTCACCGCAATCTGATCGACGTTTTGCACCAAATCGGGGCGCCGGATGATTATATCGCCCGCCAATTCGCCGACCGGGCCTTTTCCCTGGCATTTTCCGGCGGGCTGCTCGGGCTGGCCATGGCGGTCCCCACCTTGACCCTGTTCGGCTGGACCACCCGGCGGATCGAAGGCGGCTTCATCCCCCAGATCACCTTGCCATTCTGGGGCTGGGTGGTGATCGGCCTGCTGCCCTTGGGCGCGGCCTTTTTGTCCATGTCCACCGCCCGCCTGGCGGTTCATGGCACCTTGGCCCGGATGCCATGACCGCATCGCCGGACGCCACCCCCACACGCCATCATCTGTCCCCCCTGGGGATCGCCCTGGGGGTGGGGACCGCCTTGGCTGGCTGTGCGGTGACGGCGGCGTTGGCCTGGTGCGGCGGCTTCTTGTGGTTCATGAGCATCGTACCCGACCGGATCGGGGATTTGGATACCCACACGGACGCGGTGGTGGTCCTGACCGGCGGCAGTGAACGGCTCAGCACCGGCATCGCCCTGATGGAAGGCCGCATGGCGGACAAGCTGTTCATTTCCGGGGTCCATCGCGGCCTGGATGTGGATGACATCCTGAAAATGACCCACAGCCAGCATGCCGGTCTGGAGCAGCGCATTGTTTTGGGCCATGCCGCCGGCGATACGGTGGGCAATGCCGAGGAAACAGCCCAATGGCTGAGCGGCGAAGGCATGGAATCCCTGCGCCTGGTCACCGGCGCCTATCACATGCCCCGCAGCCTGGAAGAGTTTTCCTATGTGCTGCCCAATGTCCGCATCATCCCCCACCCGGTCTTTCCCGATTCGGTGAAAAGCCATGAATGGTGGCGCTGGCCCGGCACCGCCGCCTTGCTGGCCAGTGAATACAGCAAATATCTGGCCGCCCTGCTGCGCCACCGCATTTTTCCCCCCACCCCATCCTGAGCAAAGGTCCCCGGATCGTGATCCTTGCGCGCTCGCTTCTGTTTTTCGTCGTCTTTGTCGCCTGGACCATCATCTTGGGGATTGTCTATCTGCCCCTGCTGCTGGCCCCGCCTGCCTGGGTCCGCGCTGCCGCCCGCTTTTGGCTGCGTGGCGGCCTGTTCCTGCTGAAAGCCATTTGCGGCCTGGGCTGGCGCGTGGTCGGCGATCTTCCCAGCGGTCCGGTCCTGGTGGCGTCGAAGCATCAATCCACCCTGGAAACCTTTGTGCTTCGCCTGCTGCTGCCCAATTCGGCGGTGATCCTGAAACAGGAATTGCTGCGCATTCCCATTTTCGGCTGGTATCTGGGTAAAAGCGGGGTGGTGGCCATTGACCGTTCCGCCGGGATCAAGGCGTTGAAAGATATGGTCAAGGGGGCGGAAGCCGCCGTGGCTCAGGGCCGCCCCATCCTGATCTTCCCCGAAGGCACCCGCTCGACCGTCGGACAGGCCGGCGAATATCACAGCGGCGTGGCCATGCTGTATCAATCCCTGGGGGTGGATTGCGTGCCGGTGGCTCTGAATTCCGGCCTGTTCTGGGGACGCGGCAGCTTTGGCAAACGCCCCGGCACCGCCACCATTCAATTCCTGCCAGCCATCTCCCCCGGCCTGAACCGCAAGGACTTCATGGCCCGTCTGCAAGCGGATATCGAAACCGCCAGCAATCAATTGGCGGATAACGGAACAGCCTGTGGATAAGTCTGTGGGTTGTCACGGTATGACCGTGGATTGATCTGTGGATGAATGGGGATAAAGTTGCCGCCGCCAACGAAATCAAGCACTTGCCCTGTGGAAACAAAACTAGAACTTATTATGCTTGATCTCGTATGCACACCCGCCTAAAATCCGGCGCTTCGCCGCGGAAAAGTCCAGCTTTTCCGCGGCTTTCAGATTTATATGCGTGGGGTTGGCACCGCCGCCGCCCCGATGCGGAGACGACCCGATGACCCAGATGGCAGCCATCTCCCAACAGATTTGGGACATGAAATACCGGCTCAAGACCCAAGATGGCGAGCCTGTGGACAAGACTGTGCCGGACACTTGGGCGCGGGTAGCAAAATCACTGGCTTCGGTGGAAAAAGATCCCGCCCAATGGGAAGCAAAGTTCCTGGGCGCCATGACCGATTTCAAGTTTCTGCCCGCCGGGCGGATTATTTCCGGATCGGGCAGCGGACGCCGGGTTACCTTGTTCAACTGCTTTGTCATGGGCAACATTCCCGATGACATGGCCGGAATTTTCGAACATCTGAAAGAAGCCGCCCTGACCATGCAGCAAGGCGGCGGCATCGGTTACGATTTTTCCACCCTGCGGCCCAAGGGTGCGCCGGTCCGGGGGGTGGGCGCCGATGCGTCGGGGCCGCTGTCCTTCATGGATGTGTGGGATGCCATGTGCCGCACCATCATGAGCGCCGGATCACGCCGGGGGGCGATGATGGCCACCATGCGGTGCGATCACCCGGATATCGAAGCCTTCATCGACGCCAAGCGCGAAGCCGGGCGGCTGCGCATGTTCAATCTGTCGGTGCTGGTCACCGATCCGTTCATGCAGGCGGTCAAGGATAATGCCGGCTGGGATCTGGTGTTCGGTGGCGTGGTCTATAAATCCCTGCCCGCGCGGCAATTGTGGGACAAGATCATGCAGGCAACCTATGCCTATGCCGAACCGGGCGTGATTTTTATCGACCGCATCAACCGCCTGAATAATCTGTGGTATTGCGAAGACATCCACGCCACCAATCCCTGCGGCGAACAACCCCTGCCGCCCTATGGCGTCTGCCTGCTGGGGTCCATCAACCTGGCCCGGCTGGTGACCAAGCCGTTCGAAGCCGATGCCCGGCTGGACCTGACGGCCCTGACCGATCTGGTGCGGGTGGCGGTGCGGATGATGGACAATGTCATCGACGTGTCCCGCTTCCCCCTGGACAATCACGAACACGAAGCCAAAAGCAAACGCCGCATCGGCCTGGGGATCACCGGCCTGGCTGACGCCCTGATCATGTGCGGCGCCCGTTACGGCGGGGATCAGGCGGTCCGCCTGACCCGCGACTGGATGGCGGCCTTGCGGCGCGAAGCCTATCTGGCATCGGTGGAACTGGCGCGGGAAAAGGGATCATTCCCCCTTTATGACCGCGACCAATATCTGGCGGGCGACAATATTCAATCCCTGGACCAGGACGTCCAGGATGCCATCGCCACCCACGGCATCCGCAATGCGCTGCTGACCTCCATCGCCCCCACCGGCACCATTTCCCTGCTGGCCGACAATGTGTCATCGGGCTTGGAACCGGTGTTCAGCTTTTCCTATACCCGCACCGTCCTGCAACGCGACGGATCGCGGCGCGAGGAAGAGGTCAGCGATTACGCCTATCGCCTGTTCCGCCAGATCAAGGGTGCCGATGCCGATTTGCCCGATTCCTTCGTGGACGCGCAAAGCCTGTCGCCGACCGAACATGTGATCATGCAGGCGGCGGTACAGGAATTCATCGATTCGTCCATTTCCAAGACCATCAATGTGCCGGAAAGCATTTCCTTTGATGCGTTCCGCGATGTCTATCAAATGGCCTATGACAAGGGATGCAAGGGCTGCACCACCTATCGGCCCAACGACATCACCGGATCGGTGCTGGAAGTCAAAAAGGACAAAAAGGACAAAAAGGACGAGGCCCAGGCCAGTCTGCCCCTGAACGAACCCATGCCCCGCCCCGCCGACCATCTGGAAGCCGGCGCCCTGCCCCATCTGACCCGCCCGATCGACCGGCCCGAAGCCCTGCCCGGCGCCACCTATAAAGTACGGTGGCCGGATTCCGAACACGCCATGTACATCACCTTGAACGACATCGTCCAAGACGGCCGCCGCCGCCCGTTCGAAGTGTTCATCAATTCCAAGAACATGGAACATTTCGCCTGGACGGTGGGTCTGACCCGGATGATTTCCGCCGTCTTCCGCCGTGGCGGCAATGTCGCTTTCGTGGTCGAGGAATTGAAAGCGGTGTTCGATCCCCGTGGCGGACAATGGATGGGCGGCAAATACGTCCCGTCCCTGCTGGCCGCTATCGGCGAAGTGATTGAACGCCACATGATCCAGATCGGCTTTTTGGCCCAGGACCCGGATGACGACATCCCCCCTCTGGATACAGGCTCATCCGCCCCCGTCGGCCAGAAATTGCCCCATTGTCCCAAATGCGGCCAACCCGCCTTGCTGCGCATCGAAGGGTGCGAAACGTGCAGTTCGTGCGGCTACTCTAAGTGCTCGTGAGCGGCGCAATCTATAATACCAAACCCCGGTGATCGGAACCGATCACCGGCGCCCTCGGCTGCGGGCGGATTTCGGTCCGATGCGGTCAAAATATCTTGGAAAAACTGGGCGCCCGGATCTGAAAGTCCAGAGGCGCCCAGAACCCGATGATAAGGCCGTCAGTGTTGGCAGGGCGGGGCATGCCCATGCAGGACGGTCATCACCTTTTCGATCAGCCGCCAAGTACTGTCTTCATCCAGGGCGTGAAATCTGGATGCTTTCCGGCATTCCTGGGCGGCATCGCCGGGATTGGTAACGGAACTGGCGATCTGGCGGGCAATCAGAGACAGGCTTTGTTCCAGCGCTTCCGCCTGTTGCTGTTTCAGCTTTTGACGCTGTTCGGCATAGTCACGGTCGCTGATCCTGCGGCGCGATCCTTTCATTGGTTCGCCTCCATTTCCGATGTCTGATGTGTTTGTTGCCAACCGGCGATCAGCCGCCGTGAAAACAGCGGATAAGCGACCGGCAGAACCACCAAGGTCAGCAAGGTGGCCGATACCAACCCGCCGACCACCACGGTCGCCAGCGGCTTTTGCACCTCTGAACCGATGCCGGTGGCCAACAGCATGGGGATCAGTCCCAATGCGGCGATCGAGGCGGTCATCAGCACCGGGCGCAGCCGGGACAATGCCCCCCTGGTGATGGCGTCCTGCAAAGGCAATCCGCCCAGCACGTTCTGATTAATGGCATTGACCATCACCACACCGTTCAGCACGGCGACACCAAACAAGGCGATAAAGCCGATGGACCCCGGCACGGACAGGTATTGTCCGCTCAGGAACAAGGCGACAATGCCGCCGATCAGCGCCAGGGGGACGTTGATCATGATCAGCAATGCCTGACCCATGGAACCGAAGGCCAGGAACAGCAGCAGGAAAATCAGCCCCAGGGAAATGGGAACCACAATCAGCAATTTGGCCTGCGCCCGTTCCTGATTTTCGAACTGGCCGCCGAACACCACGGAATAGCCCGACGGCATTTCGATCTGACGGCTGATTTCCTGCTGGATTTCCGCCACCAGCCCGCCCATGTCGCGGCCTTCCACATTGGCCTGAATGACCACGCGGCGCTGAACGTCATCCCGGCGGATTTGCGGCGGCCCGGACTGAATTTGAACCGTGGCCACGTCACCCAGCCGGACCCAGGCCCCGTTGGGTGAACGCACGATCAGCTCGGCGATGGCTTCCGGGCTGTTGCGGTAACGGCTGTCCAGCCGCACCGAGATATCGTAGCGTTCGTTGCCGGTGATCACCTGACCGGCCGTGCTGCCGCCGATGGCGTCGCTGACCATGTCCATGATCTGACTGACCGCCAATCCGTGACGGGCCAAGCGATCGCGGTCGGGGGTGATGACCAATTGCGCTTCCCCGGCGATTTGTTCCATGGCCACATCACGGGTGCCGGCGATGTTTTTGACCAGGCTTTCGATCTCGCCGCCTTTCTTGGCCAACACATCCAGATCGGGGCCGAATAATTTGATCGCCAATTGGGCGCGGACACCCGACAGTAATTCATCCACCCGGCTGGCGATGGGTTGCGAGAAGGAAAACAACAATCCGGGATGAACGGACAAGTCGCGTTCCATTTTTTCCTGCAAATCCTTGCGGGATGTGGCGCTGGTCCAGTCCGCCACGGGCTTCAGCCCCACCAACAATTCGATATTGGACACGGGTTCCGGGTCACCCCCCAATTCCGGGCGGCCGACACGGCTGGAAACATAGGTGGCTTCGGGAAAGGCCATGATCTTCTGTTCCAGCTTGGCCGCCACCGCCAAAGCGGTGGGCAGACTGGCCGACGGGGCCAGGGTGACCCGGATGTTCAGCGATCCTTCTTCCAATTCGGGGACGAATTCGGTCCCCAGAAAGGGAACCAGTCCCAGAGCCAGAACCAGCATGGCCATGGCACCGGCGATCACGGCGGATCGGAAGCGCATGGCCGGGGGCAGAATGCGGCCATAGAGCGTATCCAACGGACGCAGGATGGGGCTGTGCCGTTCCACCACGCCACGGCGAAAGACAAAGGTGGACAGGGCCGGAATAACCACCAGGGCCACGACCAGCGAAGCGATCATGGCCAGAACGATGCTGACGGCCATGGGCTGGAACATCTTGCCTTCCACCCCTTCCAGCGAAAAAAGCGGGGCGAAGACGACAATGATGATCAAAACGGCGAAAAAGACCGGGCGTCCGACTTCCTGGGCCGCGTCACGGATGATCAGCCGCAAATCGCGCCCCGGCCGACCGGAATCGCGGGGAATGCGGCCCAGATGAGCGAAGATGTTTTCCATCATCACCACAGAGCCATCCACCATCATGCCGATGGCGATGGTCAGGCCGCCCAGGGACATCAGATTGGCGGATACCCCCCACCATGCCATGGCCATCAGGGCCAGACCGATGGAAACCGGAACCGAGATCAGCACCAGCAATGCCGCCGGCAAATTCATCAGGAACAACAGCAAGATGATGACGATCAGGACAAAAGCTTCCACCAGAGCCTTCGAGACGGTGCCGACAGCGTGTTCCACCAGATCCGCCTGATCATAGATGGGTTCGATCACCACGCCGGGGGGCAATGCCTGTTGAATGACCGGCAACCGGGCCTTGATGCCGTCAATGGTCGCCTTGGTATTCGACCCCAACCGTTTCAACACGATGCCGGTGACCACCTCGCCCAATGCCTGGGGTTGGCCTGCCGCGTCGCGCTTGGTCATGGAAACCGCGCCTTGGCGGATTTCCCCGCCGAATTCGACGGTGGCCACATCGCTGATGCGAATGACGGTGCCGTCTTTTTCCTTCAGCGGAATCCGGGCGATATCCTGCAACCCGGCGGGGCCGCCCCGCACAAAGCCGACCCCCCGGATGACCAATTGTTCCGCCCCCCGATCCATGAACCAACCGCCGGCATTGCGGTTATTGGCTTCGATGGCGGCGCGGACATCATCCACCCCCAATTGAAATGACAACAGGCGCGACGGGATCAGTTTGACCTGATATTGCCGGACCTCGCCGCCAAAGGACAAAACATCGGTGACCCCGTTGACCGGAGTGATCAGCAGCTTGACCAACCAGTCATTGATGCTGCGCAATTCGGTGATGCCGTATTTTTCCGGGTCCTCCGACCGCAGGATATATTGAAAGACCTGCCCCAGACCGGTGGTGTTCGGCCCCATTTCCGGGGTTCCCGCGCCATCGGGAATATTTTCCTTGGCCGATTGCAGTTGTTCGAACACCTGCTGCCGGGCAAAGTAAATATCGGTGCCTTCCTTGAAAACCACGGTAACCACCGACAGGCCGGATTTGGAAATGGACCGCACCTCCTGCACATTGGGCATGGCGTACATCACCGCCTCGATGGGATAGGTGATCAGTTGTTCCACTTCTTCCGATGCCAGCCCCTGGGCTTCGGTATTGACGGTGACCTGGACATTGGTGACGTCTGGAAATGCATCCAGACTGAGCTTGGGCAGCAGCAGATACAGCCCCAGCCCGGCGGCAAGCAGCGCGGCAACCACCAAAAAGCGGCTGCGCGTGCCAAAGTCGATAATTCGGTTCAGCATGCTGGTCCGTGCCTCAATGATGGTCCGCGCCCAGCGAGCTTTTCATCGCTTCGGACTGAATGAAAAATGCCCCCGCCGTCACCACCTTTTGGCCGGGTCGCAGGCCGTCAATCACGGTCAGACCGTTGGCAGTGCGCACGACCTTGATTTCCACAGGCACGAACGCGCCCGATTCCGTGGGGGTATAGACGAACCAATCGCCATCGGGGCCGCGCAGGACCGAATCGGTGGGAACGGCCAGGGCGGGCGTTTGATTGTCGGTTTTCAGATCCACATCCACGAACATGCCGGGGCGCAGCCGTCCATCATGGTTATCGGTTTCCAGCCGGATGCTGACTGTGCGGGTGGCTTCGTCCATGATCGGGTTGGTGGCGCTGACGATGGCGGCATAACTGCCATCCACGGTGTGGACCGTTGCATCCATCCCTTTACGGGCGGCCTTGGCATCCACCGGATTGATGCGGGCATCGACCCAAAGGCTGTTGCCATCGGCGATAGTGAACAGGACCCGGCCCGGTTCGATCAATTCCCCCAATACGAAATCATCGGAATGAACGGTGCCGTCCTGGGGAGCGGTCAGGGAAAACCGTCCGGCGGTGCCCGCCCCTTGTTCGCCCAAGACAGCGATATCCCGTGGGGTCATACCGAACCCCAACAGGCGGGACATGGCCTGACGGCGCTGGATGTCGGTTTCGTTGAAACGCTTATCGGACACGATGTCCCGGCCCAATTGGCGCACGCGGCGCCATTCCTGTTCGGCGATCTGGTAATCGCCCTGGGCGGCGGCCATCTCCACACTGGTCATCACCGCCAGGGTTTGGCCCTTGCGGACTTTATCGCCGACAGATACCAGCCGTTCGCTCACGATCCCGGCGATACGGGGGGTGACCACACCGCTGCGATACTTATTGGCCACCACCTCGCCGGGGATGCGTAGGATCTGAGCAACCGGCCGGGGTTGGACGGGGGTGATCTGGATGCCAGCTTCCTGAATGGCCTGGGGGGACAGTGCGATCCCGCCATCCTCGTCATGATCGTCGGCTTGGCCTTGAGCCTGGGGTGGGGGGGCCGTATCGGCCCGGCCAGGGATTGGCCACAGGGCCAGGGATAAGGGCAAGGCCAGGGATAAGGCCAGGGTGGCGACATGGGACAGCCGCCGGTCCGATTGGGGGCGTTCAGTCATTTTCCGGCTCTTTCAAGGATGGGGGGATGCCTGCGGCTTTCATCAGATCGGCGAAAGCGGACCATGCGGCATTGCGCAAGGTGGCTTCGGTGGCGTTGGCCTGTCCGGTTTCCCGCATTTGAACCAGGAAGTCGGTGGCGGTCATATCGCCACCGCGCCACAATCGGGTCAGGGTGTCGGCTTGGCGTTCCAGGGATGGAATACCCAAGGTCCGCCAACTTTCCACCCCCTGGACCGTGCGGGCATAGGTCCGCATGGACGACCGGATGGCGGCGGCGGCGGTCAGGACGGCTTGGCGTTCCGCCGCTTCCGCCTGGGCCAAGGCCCGACCGGCGGCGGTAACCGTGGCGGACCCGTTATTCAGCACCGGAATGGGAATGGAAACACCGACCAGAACCCGTTTTTCCTGCCCTTCCTTTGATCCACCCAGGCGGAAAGAAGGATCGGGCATGCGTTGGGCCTGGGCCAGTTCCAACTCGTGGCGGGCGGCGGCGGATTGATTGCGGGCAGCCTGAACCTCGGGGCGGGCATAGGCCAGTTCTTCAATCCGGTCCTCGCTGAACCGTGGGGGAGTGGGCAACACATCGGGCAGGACGGGGGCCGTGCCAATATCGCACAGGCAGGCCGCACGCAGGCTTTCTTCGGCACTGACCATGGCCAATTCGGCATCCTGGCGCCCGCGTGACGCCTCGGCCATGGCCAGACGTGCCGCCCCTAATTCCATGGCGGGCAATTCGCCCGCTTTGTTCCGTCTTTCACTCAGATCCAGGAAGCGCCCGGCCAAATCCGCCTGCTGGCCGGCGATCTCCAGATTTTTCCGGGTCGCCTGCAAATCAGCCAGGGCGGACAGCAGATCGGCGGCCAAAGCCAATTGGGTGCCTTGGGCCTGAGACACGGCGGCATCAGCCTGACGCTGGCCGATGCCTTGGCGCAAATCGCCCTTGCCCCCCATTTCGACCGCCAGGCTGATGCTGGCCGAATAATTGGTGTAAAGCTCGCTATCCGGGGGAGAGGCGACGACGGGAGAGGCATCCAACGACAGTTCAGGGTTATACAAGGCCAGCCCCGCCGCCTTGGCCTTGGCCCGCGCCTGGGAAATGCCCGCCATGGTGGCGGCGGTGCTGGGATGAGATGCGATGACGGCGTCGATAAAGGGGCGCACCGCCTGGGGCAAAGCGGCGTTCTCCTGGGCCGCCAGCGACAACGGCGCCATGACGATCGCCGCAGAAAAGGCGAAGATCTTTTTCATGATGAAGGTCCACAGAAAACGGACAGCGCCACCCGTTCGCGCCGGATACGAAAACCGGCGCGTCAAACGGATGGCCGACCCGACAAAGGTCGGCCCGGATTGAAAGGAACCCTGGCCCGTTACCGGGCAAAAAGACCCGGCCCCGTTATCAGGGCCGGGCCTTCATCCAGGCTGTCAGTGAGTGTGATCCTGGATCACCATGGAATGGGCCAGATCCAGATAGCCCTTTGCCTGCTGGTCATTACCCTGCTTGCACAGACGTTCGGCTTGCCGCACTTGCCAATTGATGCGGTCACGGTCGTTTTGTTTGGCGACCACTTTGCCAGCAGCATTCTTGATTTCCGCCAATTGTTGGCAGGAATAATTGGCGGAAGATGACGGGGCCGGAGTCGCCTGGACCAGAGCCGGAGCAAAAGCCAGGGTGACGAGAACAAAAGCAGGGATGAAACGGGTCATGATGATCTCCGAATTGGGTATGGTCGTGATGAAGTGAGAGGAAAAAGGCGAGGAAACGCCTTGTTCTCAATTCAGCAGAACAACCGTGCGGAGATGATCCAAACCAGGGGATGCCGCGACCTGGGCATCAGGCAGCGGCGGGGACCGGGCCAAAATGCCGGATGACGGCCAAGCCGGTATGCCAAGAACAGATAAAATCGGACAGGGTGCCCGATCTGGATTGCCGGAGCCATCGCCGCTCAGGCCGCTGATCCGCTCCACCCTGACCGGAGAGGAAAGGATCGTATCGACACAATTGGTGTCCGGGGCATTGGAAACCAAAATGGCGGCAATGGGAACATCATGGCGGCCAATAGGAATTTCCACCGCCACATGGGCCTGGCCGATGCACAGGGCCGCCACCCCGCCGCCAATGCTGCCAATCAAAAGACAGGACAGCATCGCCAAGGTAGCGGCGATCTTTGTTGTCCAGACTTGATTGGTCATCGTGGGCATTGTTGTCCGGGGTTGCCGCCAAACCTTAAGGCGAGATTTTATTCAGAATTTTTCGCAAAAGAGTATGTAATCACCAAAGTGATATGCCGGAATTTATGCGGCCTTCTCAGGCGGAGTCAACAGAATAAACAAAAAGTAATGTGGTCAAAACGTGAGCATTATTCAATGAATTCATACAAGGCAAGCATATCTATATAACGCAGACTGCGATCACAATGTGTGCAGCTAAATTGCCTAGATTTTCAGCGATTGCTTGTTCTGGGTATTTTGTCCCTCGCCGGGCGCAATCCGGTGGATTACGTCAGCGGCTGGCCGGCAGGCGGACGCGGATGGTGGTACCTTGGCCGGGAGAGGAATCCAGTTCCACCTGTCCGCCATGCAATTCGACAAAGCGACGGACCAGGGCCAGCCCCAGACCCGCGCCGCTTTCCGGGGTATTGCCGCGCATGAAACTGTTGAAAATGCGGGCCTGTTCCTCGGGCGGGATACCGCTGCCGGTGTCGGAAATGGAAAACACCATGTCGGCGCCTTGGCGGGCGCAGCCCACAGTGACGGTGCCGCCGGGCGGGGTGAATTTCACCGCATTGCCGATCAGGTTGAACATGACCTGACGCAGCCGCCTTTGGTCGGCAACCACCCAGCCGATCTCCAGGGGACACAGGAAATCCAAGGTCAGCGATTTTTCCCGGACCCGTTCGCGCACCAGGGACAGAACCGATGTCAGCATGGGGTGGATATCCACCGAATCCAATTCCAGGGTCATTTGCCCGGCTTCAATGGCCGCCAGATCCAAAATATCGGAAACCAGGGTTTGCAGGGATTTTCCCGCCATGGTGATGCTGTTCACATATTCCAATTGGCGGGGGGTCAACCGACCGAAATATTCCGCCGACAGCATGTCGGAAAAACCGACGATGGTGGTCAGCGGCTTGCCCACTTCCGCCGACACATTGGCGATGAATTCGTTTTTCAGGGCATCGGCGGCGGCCAGGGCTTCGTTGCGTTCCAAAAGGGCGCGTTCAACCTGGGAACTGTCGGTGACGTCCAGCCATGTCAGCAACATGGCGCCGTCGGGCAAGGGAACGGCACTGCAATCCAGGATCATCCCATCCTGGCGTTCCAACCGCCCTTCCGCCGTGGCGCCATTGCGCCCCGGCAGGCCGGACAGCAGATTATGAGCAGCCGCCCACGAAGATGAGCGGTCGGTCCGTCCTTCGAAGAACGGGCGGAAATATTCCATCATGTCCTGGAAATGGGGGGATTGGGCCAGCATGGTGCTGTCCAGCCCCCAGATGCGGGTAAAGGCGGGATTATACAGCTTCAGCCGTCCGTCATCGCCAAAAACGGCGATACCTTCATGCAGATGGTCCAGGGTTTCACGCTGCACCGCCAGGGCCGTGTTGAACGAGCGTTCCATGGCCAAGGTGTCGGTCACGTCTTCATAGGTATAGATCAGCCCGCCTTGGGGATGGGCGGAAATCATCCGCCGCAATGTCCGGCCATCGGGCAGATGCAACAGGGTTTCCGCCGTGCCGATCAGGGATTGAAAGCGTTTCAGTTCATCGGCCTTGGCCGCGCGGTAATCGGCGGCTTCGGGCAGCAGGCGCCGTTCGCGCAGCGCGTCCAGCACTTCGCCATAGCCGGGCTGGGTGTTCAGCCAATCCCGTTCCAATTGCCACAGCCGGACAAAGGCGGTGTTGAAAAAGGTCAGCCGGGTATCGGTGGCGAAAATGGCCATGGCGGTGGACAGACGTTCCAGCACCTCGCCATGAGCAGCCATGTGGGATTGAATTTGATCCTGCAAATCCTCGATCCGGGTCTGATCGGCGGCGAAACCGGCGGTCAGGCGGCGTTCCCCCAGTTGCAGCGGGGTTTCGGTCAGCGACACCAATTGCCGCTGCCCCCCCAGAACCAGATGGAAACTGGCCGAACGGGGCTGGCCCGACGCACGGGCATGGGCGGCCAGGGCGCGGGCTTCGCGCACCAGATCGTCGGCGGCCAATTCCAGTTGATCGTGAATGACCACATCGGCGCTGGCCACATCCACCGCACTGGCATAGGCCCGGTTGGCCGCCAGCAAGGATAAATCCTCGTCCCGCAGCCAGACCGGCATGGGCAGGGAATCCACCAAGGCCCGCAGCCGGGCGCTTTGGGTGCGGCTGTCGGTCAGGGCGCGTTCGCTGGCATCCATGGCGGCGGCGTTTTCGCTGTCATCGCGCATCCACAGGATATCCGCCAGACGGTCCCCCGACGGCGCGGCGGCCCGCACCCCCAAAACCCGGATACGGCGGGCGCTGATCGCCAGGGACAGCACCATGTCAAACCCCTCGCCATCATCACGCAGCCGGGTCACCGCCTGATCCAACGCGGCATGATCGACAACGACAAAAGCGGCCTGCACATCGGCGTAATCGGCCTGGGTGCCTTTGGGCAGGCTCAGCAACACGGCCAGACGGCGGGAACACCAGACATCCCGTCCGCCCTCTTCCCCCATGCCGGTCATCCAGCAAAAAAAACCGTCGGGGCTGGTGCACAGGGTTTCGCGCACTTGTTCCAAAACGGTTTGCTGCTGCTGGGCCTTGCGCCCCTGACGGATCAGGGCGGAACGCTGCCACACGATCATCACCAGGGCGGCGGGTAAAAGCAGGGCCGCGCCCAAAACCGCATCGGCCCAGCCGGGGCTGGGCAGCACGATCACGTCCTGGGCCAAGGCGTGGGGAGCCGCCAGCGCCAGCGTGGCAGCGATGGCGGTCAATTTTCCCCAAAAGGCGCCCATGGCGTTTCCTCGATCTTTTGTCTGAACCCTGGCATCCGGGTCAGTGTACTTTTTCACAGGCGGCTGATAAACCCAGTCCCGGCACGATTTTGCCGTTTTGGGATAAAGGCCATGCTGCGCAAGACTTATGACTGGATGATGGAACGGGCCGGACACCGCCATGCTCTGTGGTGGCTGGCCTTGGTGTCCTTCGTGGAAAGCTCGTTCTTTCCCATCCCCCCTGACATGATGCTGATCCCGCTGATCCTGGCCGCCCCGACACGCTGGTTCCGCATCGCCTTGGTCTGCACTGTTTCTTCGGTGGTGGGGGGATATTTGGGGTATGCCATCGGCTATTATCTGATGGATAGCGTCGGCATGACCATTTTGTCCATGCTGCATCTGGACCAGAAATTCGCGGCGATGAAGCCGCTGGTGGATCAGTACGGGGTCTGGGTGATCATCGTCAAGGGGGCCACCCCCATCCCGTACAAGCTGGTGACCATCACCGCCGGGGCGTTCCATTTCGATCTGGCCAAGTTCACCCTGGCCAGCATCATCGCCCGCGGCATGCGCTTTTTCCTGGTGGCGGCATTGCTGTGGAAATTCGGACCACCGATCCGCGAATTCGTGGAAAAACGCCTGACACTGGTAACCACGGTTTTCGTGCTGTTGCTGGTTCTGGGCGTGGTTGCGATGAAAATGATATAGGCGGGGAATATATTAGAGCGCGTTGACATTCACTTAATCCAGATGAATGCGCTGACGAGGCAGAGGATGGACAAGAACGCTCTGGACTTGCCCTGAAAGAGTGGAGAGCGTTTTTCCTAGAGCATTTTTCGATCAGATATGATCATGCCGGAAAATGCGATCAGCCTGTGCGGCGTTTGAGCGCCCCCAACAGGGCGCCATCGGCAGAGTCTAGAGCCGGTTCCAT
>JAYSBF010000072.1:0-17402 GCA_041915545.1 Magnetospirillum sp.
GAACCGATCACCGGCGCCCTCAGCGGCGGGCGGGTTTCTCCGAAACCCTTGCCTTCCGCGGCATAAGCCGCGCGGCCCCTTGGGCCTAACCAAATCCCCATGAGTTCTACTCACCGGGATTTGGTATGATACCAACCGGATGGTAACCCAAGGTGGCAGGGCGAGCACATAGGGCTATCGCCCTAGTTTCATCCGCATATCCATGATAAGGGGAGCGTTGCACCCCGCCGCCGGTCGCGCTAAAACTGGCGGCTTTCCCGTTAGGAGCCTTATCCATGTCCGTCATGCCCGATACCTGGATCCGCGAGATGGCCGTCCAGCACGGCATGATCGAGCCATTCACCGAAAAGCTGCAACGCGAAGGGGTGATTTCCTATGGCTTGTCATCCTATGGCTATGACGCCCGCGTCGCCCCGGAATTCAAGATTTTCACCAATGTGAATTCGGCGGTGGTGGACCCCAAGGAATTTTCCGAACAAAGCTTCGTTGACCGGGAAACAGAGATCTGCGTCATTCCGCCCAATTCCTTTGCCCTGGCCCGAACGGTGGAATATTTCCGCATTCCCCGCGATACGCTGGTGATTTGCCTGGGGAAATCCACCTATGCCCGCTGCGGCATCATCGTCAACGTCACCCCGCTGGAACCGGAATGGGAAGGCCATGTGACGTTGGAATTTTCCAATACCACCCCGCTGCCAGCCAAGATTTACGCCAATGAAGGCGCCTGCCAATTCATTTTCCTGAAGGGGGCATCGGCCTGCGAGACATCGTATCGCGACCGCGCTGGCAAATATCAGGGCCAATTGGGCGTCACCTTGCCCCGCCTGTAATCCGTTTCCTCTTTTTCTTTCGCCCCAAGGACATACTCACTTATGGACAAAATCCGCATCCAGGGCGGCCTGCCGCTCAAGGGGATCATTCCCATCGGCGGGGCCAAAAATGCCGCCCTGACCCTGATGCCCGCCTGCCTGCTGACTGATGGCACCCTGGCCCTGTCCAATCTGCCCCATCTGGTGGACATCACCACCATGGCCAATCTGTTGGCTCAGCATGGGGTGACCATGGCGCTGAACGGTGATGCCCGCAATGGCGGCCATACCGGGCGGGTGCTGGAACTGACCGCCGGCAGCATCACCAACACCACCGCACCTTACGATCTGGTCCGGCGCATGCGGGCATCGGTTCTGGTGCTGGGGCCGTTGCTGGCCCGCTGCGGCGAGGCTCGGGTCAGTCTGCCCGGCGGTTGCGCCATCGGCACCCGTCCGGTGGATCTGCACCTGAAGGCGCTGGAACAGATGGGCGCCGAGATCGTGCTGGAGGAAGGGTACATCTCGGCCCGCGTCAATGGACGGCTGAAGGGCGCCGAGATCATTTTCCCGCAAGTGACCGTCGGCGGTACCGAAAACCTGTTGATGGCCGCCACCTTGGCCCAGGGCAACACCATGATCGGCAACGCCGCGCGCGAGCCGGAAGTGGCCGATCTGGCCCATTGCCTGGTGGCCATGGGCGCCAAGATCGACGGCATCGGCACCAGCACCTTGCGTATTCAGGGCGTGGACCGGCTGCACGGCTGCGAATATTCCGTGGTCCCCGATCGCATCGAAACCGGCACCTATGCGGTGGCGGCGGCCATTACCCGCGGCGATGTGGAACTGACCGGCACCCGGTTGGGTCTGATGGACGCGGTGGCCAAGGTCTTGCGCGAATGCGGGGTCATTGTCGAATCCACCCCCAGCGGCATCCGTGTCGCCGCTCCCAACGGCGTGCAGGGCACCGACATCATGACCGAACCCTATCCCGGTTTCCCCACCGACATGCAGGCCCAGTTGATGGCTTTGCTGGCCACCGCGTCGGGGGCATCCATGATCACCGAAACCATCTTCGAAAACCGCTATATGCATGTGCCCGAACTGATCCGCATGGGGGCCAAGATCAATGTGCACGGATCGTCGGCCATCGTGCGCGGCGTGCCCAAATTGTCGGGCGCCCAGGTGATGGCCACCGATTTGCGGGCATCGTCATCGTTGATCCTGGCTGGTCTGGCGGCGGAAGGTGAAACCGTGGTCAACCGGGTTTATCACCTGGATCGCGGCTATGAACGGGTCGAGGAAAAGCTGGCCGCGTGCGGCGCACGCATCGAACGCATCAAGGATCAGGCGGCGGAATAAAGGGGATTTCCCCATCCGCCCCTTGCTCTGGGACGCCGCTTCCCCTAAAACTGCCGCCTGCTTTTCGTGACAAGTGGAAGGAGCCGCCATGCGCGCCGAAATCGAAGCGCTGGCCCAGCAGATCCGTGGGTCCGTGGCCCTGCTGAAGCGCCATGTGGATTGGGACATGGCGCTGCGCCGCCTGGACGAATTAAACGCCATGTCGGAAAATCCCAATCTGTGGGACAACGCCGAAAAGGCGCAGAAGCTGATGCGCGAACGCACCCAGCTTGATGGCCAGATCGAAGGCTGCCGCGCCATCGAACGCGAGTTGGATGACCTGCTGGGTCTGATCGAACTGGCCGAGATGGAAGGCGATGCCGATGTCGCCGCCGATGCCGAGGCCCAGGTGCAGGCATTGCGGGACAAGGCCGGCAAGATGGAGCTGGAAACCTTGCTGTCCGGCGAAGCCGACAGCAATGATTGCTATCTGGAAGTCAATGCCGGCGCTGGCGGCACCGAAGCCCAGGATTGGGCGGAAATGTTGCAGCGTATGTATTTCCGCTGGGCCGAACAGCACGGTTATAAGGTGGAATTGGTGGAAGAAACCCCCGGCGAAGCCGCCGGGATCAAATCCGTCACCATGCGCATCGTCGGCCACAATGCCTATGGTTGGCTGAAGACCGAAGCCGGGGTTCACCGGCTGGTCCGTATTTCGCCATTCGACAGCAATGCCCGGCGCCAGACCAGCTTTGCCTCGATCTGGGTGTTCCCCGAAGTGGATGACACCATCGACATCCAGATCAATGAAGGTGATTGCCGCATCGACACCTATCGCGCATCGGGCGCAGGCGGGCAGCACATCAACAAGACCGATTCGGCGGTGCGTATCACCCACATTCCCACCAACATCGTGGTGGCATGCCAGACCGAACGGTCCCAGCACCAGAACCGGGCGCGGGCCTGGGAAATGCTGCGTGCCCGTATGTACGAAGCGGAATTGCAAAAGCGCGAAGCCGCCGCCCAGGCATTGGAAGACACCAAGACCGATATCGGCTGGGGCCATCAGATCCGGTCCTATGTGTTGCAGCCCTATCAGATGGTCAAGGATTTGCGCACCAATGTGGAAACATCCGACACCCAAGGGGTGTTGGATGGCGATCTGGACCAATTCATGGCCGCGTCCCTGGCCAGCCGGATCAAGGGGGCCGATCAGCAGGGCTGATCTGGACGCGGATGTCGGTTGTGGCAGGACGATACCCGCAAGATTATGCAAAGCGTAATTTGAATTCATCCCGCCGGAACCTATATGGGGGCGTGATCGGAAGACGATCTCGCCCCTTTTCATCATGCGGAACAAAGGCATGTCACACCGGATTCTCAGCATTCTCGTCGCCTTGCTGGTCGGCCTTTCCATGGCGTCCGATGCCTGGGCCCGGGCAAGCAAATCCACCAGCACCGGATCGCGCGGCACCCGCACCTATGACCGCCCCATCGAGCGGAGCTACACGCCGCCGCCCGCCACCGCCGCCCCGGCCCGCCCGTCGGTGGAACAGACCCCGCTGACGCAGCCCGCTGCTCCGGCGGCGCAGCAGCCCATGTACCGCCCCGGCACCATGGGGCAGACCGCGCCGGGCATGGCCGCCGCCGCCCAGCCCAGCTTTTTCCAGCGCAATCCAATGATGGCCGGCGTTTTGGGCGGTCTGGTTGGCGCCGGTATCGGCTCCATGCTGTTCGGCCATTCCCCGGCCCTGGCCGCCGCATCCGATGCGGCGCCCGGCGCCTCCATGATGGGGATATTGTTGCAGGTGGCTTTGATTGGCGGTCTGGCATGGCTGGCTTTCCGCCTGTTCCGGCGCAAGACCGCGCCCGCCGCCGACGCCAATCCCTATGGCGTCCAGGGTCATGGCTATTCGGAACATGGGCATGATCAGGGATATCAGCGTGACGCGGTCACCTATCCCAATGGCCAGACCCATCACCAGGAGCCTCAGCTTGCCCTGGGCAATGCCAATCCCCGGCGGATCGAAAAGGAATTCGAACCCAGCCACGAGGATAAGGACGAATTCACCCGCATTGTCCAAGGCGTGCAAAAAGCGTGGAGTGACGGCAACATGGCCGCCCTGCGTCCCCTGGTCACCCCGGAAATCCTGGGCTGGATGAGCGAGGATTTGGCCCGCGACCAGTCCAAGGGCCTGCGTAATGTGGTGGAAAACGTCACCTTGCTGAAGGGTGATGTCACCGAAAGCTGGCGCGAGGAAAAGCTGGAATACGCCACCGCCATGATCACGTTCTCGGCACTGGATTACATGGTCGAGGAAGAAAGCGGCAAGGTGGTCGAAGGCGATGCCCACAAGCCGGTGGAAGCCACCGAAGCCTGGACCTTCGCCCGTTCCCCCGGTGGCAAGTGGTTGCTTTCGGCTATCGAGCAGGTCTGATCCCGCCCGGCCCCCTATGGACGCTACGGAAACTCCCGGTCGCAGGCCGGGAGTTTTTGCATCATATCCATGTGCCGGAATCAGGTATTAACTATTGACCCTGACAGGGGGAGTTTCGCATAATATTTCCAATTGGTGATGGCCCATCCTGGGCGTCGCCGCCTTAGCCCGGCCACATTTGGCGGGCATGTCATGTTGCTCGATGGAGGATATGACGTCATGCGTAGTTCTGTTCCTGCCGTGCCGTCCCTGGACGAAAATGGTGGCCTGTCCCGTTATTTGCGCGAAATCCGCAACTTCCCGGTGCTGGAAGTTGACGAGGAGTACATGCTGGCCAAGCGGTTGGTCGAGCATGGCGATACCGAGGCAGCGCACCGTCTGGTGACCAGCCATTTGCGTCTGGTTGCGAAAATCGCCATGGGGTATCGCCATTATGGCCTGCCCATGGCCGATCTGATTTCCGAAGGTAATGTTGGCCTGATGCGGGCGGTGAAGAAATTCGATCCCGAACGCGGTTTCCGCCTGTCCACCTATGCCATGTGGTGGATCAAGGCATCCTTGAACGAATTCGTTCTGGGGTCTTGGTCCATGGTCAAGATGGGCACCCTGGCTGCCCAGAAAAAGCTGTTTTTCAACCTGCGGCGGATCAAGTCGCAATTGAACCTGTTGGATAGCGGCGATCTGGCCCCCCAGGATGTGAAAACCATCGCCACCCAGCTTGATGTGGCTGAAAGCGATGTGGTGGATATGAACCGCCGCATGGCCGGACGCGATTCGTCGCTGAACGTGCCGGTGGGGGAAAGCGGGGTCGAGGCATTGACCCTGCTGCCCGATGATTCCATGGATCAGGAAGCAAGCCTGGCCCGGCGCGAGGAAACGTCGCGGGGGGGTAAGCTGATCCGTCAGGCGTTGGACACCTTGAACCAGCGTGAACGGGAAATCTTTACCGAACGCCGCTTGCGCGATGAACCGCTGACCTTGGAAGAATTGGGTGCCCGTTACGGCGTGTCCCGCGAACGGGTGCGCCAGATCGAGGTCAAGGCTTTTGAAAAGGTCCGCGCCATCGTTCAGGCCGGTTTTGCACCGCCCGCATTGATGGCCCCAGCGGGCTGACTGTAGAAAAGGCTAAGATTTCAGGGAAATTCTTACCACAATTCCATGAATCGGCCTGCCAGAGCCGCGTGCGTTAGAGCTGATTTCGATTAATCGAAATCAGCTCTTATTTTTGCCTGTGGCCGCCCCATGATACCGGCCACCCTTTGACTTGACTGGTTGGCCGGTCACCAGCCGCCATTGCGGCGCCCGCCCGGCGAGGGACAATCAACCGGTCAATTTATTGGCCGGTTGGTATGAGTTCCACTCACCGGGATTTGGTATAAATAACGCACGTCGCTTTGGTTTTTGTCCTCGGATCAGTTTGCCAGCAGGACCGGCAGGGTCATGTGGCGCAGAATGTGGCGGGTTCCCGCCCCCTTGCTGGCCAGGAACGGCAGATAATTGCCGCCATGTCCCCCCATCACCAGCAAATCCGCCCCCTGGTCAAAGGCGCGGGACAGCAGCATGTCCATGATGCCGATATCTTCGGCCATCAGCACTTCGCGCGTGACGGTGATGCCGTATTGGGTCAGATGGTCGGGAATGGACAAAGGCGGCACTTGGGGGTGACCGCTGGGGTGGGTATCCCGCACGGTCAGCACCTCGACCTCGGCCTTGGGCTGGATCAGGGGCAGGCCGTCATGCAGGGCGCGGGTGGCTTCGCGTCCGCCGTTCCATCCCACCAACACCTTGGTCCCGATGGTGGGATAGTCGCCGAAAGCGGGCAGGACCAGCACCGGGCGGCCTGACTGCACGATCAGATGTTCGGCCAGTTCCGCCGGACTGTCCTTGCCGTCGTGGTGCTGACCCAGGACCACCAGATCATGGAAACGGGCTGCCAACAAGGTTTCATGCAGCACATGCCCCGGCTCGCCATGGGCCAGGCGCCACCATCGGGTCGGGGTGGCCGCCCCCTTGGTGGCTTCGGCGAATTGCCGTTCCGACTTTTCCGCCGCGGCTTCAAACCCATCCGATGTGCGGCGGGCGACCATGGCCGGGGCGTGGTATTCCGACCGGGCAAACAGGCCGGTCAGCCGCGCCCCCCAGCCAGAGGCCAGGGACAGGGCGGCGGCAATGCGGACCGAATCGCGGTCGCCGCCATCCAGATGAACCAAAATATCTTTATAGGCCATGACCGTCCCCCTATCCCTGGATGCCGCGCTTTTTCAGCCATGGCACCAGCACGCCGACCAGGCCCGAGCGGAAGGCCAGCACGCAGATGACGAAGATCACACCTTGAATGATGGTGACCCACGACCCGGCTTCGGAAAAATAATTCTGGATCGCCACCACCACGAAGGCGCCGACCGCCGGGCCGAAAATGGTGCCCACACCGCCCAGCAAGGTCATCAGCACCACTTCGCCCGAGGCATGCCAGTGCACATCGGTCAGGGATGCCAATTGGAACACCAATGTTTTCATGGACCCGGCCAGACCGGCCATGGCCGCCGACAGGATGAAGGCGATCAGCTTATAGCGTTCCACCTGATACCCCAGGGATATGGCCCTGGCTTCGTTGTCGCGGATGGCTTTCAACACTTGGCCAAAGGGGGAATGCACCACCCGGTACAGCCCCAGCATGGCCAGGATGAACACCCCCAGCACCACGTAATACATGGTGATGGTGTCGGACAGGTCGATCAGCCCCAACAGATGCCCCCTGGGCACACCCTGGATACCGTCTTCGCCATGGGTAAAGGGGGATTGCACGGCGACGAAGAACATCAATTGCGCCAGGGCCAGGGTGATCATGGCGAAATAGATGCCCTGGCGGCGGATGGCCAGCCAGCCGGTGACCGCCCCCAAGGCGGCGGCGAAGGCGACGCCGGCCAGGACTGCGATTTCCGGCCCCACCCCCCAGCTTTTGGCCGCGTGGGCGGTCACATAGGCGGACCAGCCGAAAAACATGGCATGGCCAAAAGACAGCAGCCCGGAATAACCCAGCAGCAGGTTGAAGGCCGATGCGAACAAGGCGAAACACAGCGCCTTCATCAAAAAGATGGGATAGACCCCAAAGGGGGCCACCAAACCCACCGCCACCAGCGCCAGCACGAAAACCGCCTGCCGTCGTCCCGGCGGGGTTTTCAGGCCCAATTGGGCGTCGTCGGCGGCCAGGGAAAGATTGGATTTTTCCATGTTCATGCTCCCTTGCCGAACAGGCCGGCCGGCTTGACCAGCAGCACAACGACCATGGCCATGAAGATCACCGTGGCGGCGGCTTCGGGGTAAAACACCTTGGTCAGCCCCTCAAGCAGGCCCAGCATGAAGCCGGTGAGCACCGATCCGATGATCGACCCCATGCCGCCAATCACCACCACCGCGAACACCACGATGATCAGATTGGACCCCATCAGCGGATTGACCGAATAGATCGGCGCCGCCAATACCCCGGCAATGGCCGCCAAGGCCACGCCAAAGCCATAGGTGGCGGTGATCATCACCGGGACGTTGATGCCAAAGGCTTGGACCAAGGCCGGATTTTCCGTGGCGGCGCGCAAATAGGCGCCCAGCCGGGTGCGTTCGATGGCCAGCCACGATCCCAGGCACAGCACCAGCGATACCCCGACGACCCAGGCGCGGTAGATGGGCAGATACATGAAGCCCAAATTCCATCCGCCCTGCAATTCCTTGGGCACCGCGTAAGGCATGCCGGAAATACCGTATCCCTGGCGGAACACGCCTTCGATGATCAGAGCCAGGCCAAAGGTCAGCAACAGGCCGTACAGGTGATCCAGCTTGTAAAGCCGGGACAGCATGGTCCGTTCCACCACCATGCCGAAGATCGCCACCACCAGGGGCGCCAGCAACAAAGCCGGCCAATACCCCACCCCCGCATAGGTCAGCAACAGCCAGGCGACAAAGGCCCCCATCATGTAAAGGGCGCCATGGCTGAAATTGATGATGTTGAGCAGGCCGAAAATCAGGGCCAGCCCAAGACTTAACATGGCGTAAAAGGCACCGTTGATCAGGCCCAGCAAAAGCTGGCCGAACAATGCCGCCGCCGGAATGCCCAGGATAGTCATCATGACCGCACCGCCTTGATTGGATGGCGGGCGGCGCGTCCCCCCTTTGTCGTGGTCGCGCCGCCCTTGGGTGGGCTTACTTCTTCACCAATGCGCAGGTGCTTTCCGCCAGCGGTTTAAAGGCTTCGTCGCCGGGAATGGTGCGCAGGATCGAGTAATAATCCCACGGCCCCTTGGATTCGCCCGGCGCCTTGACCTTGGCCAGATACATATCGTGGACCATACGGCCATCGGCGCGGATCTTGCCGTTGCGGGCAAAGAAATCCTGGATGGGCAAAGCCCGGATCTGTTCCGCCACCTTGGCGCCGTCATCGGTCTTGGCCGCGTGGACTGCCTTCAGATAATGCAGCACCGACGAATACACCCCGGCATGGACCATGGTGGGCATCTTGCCTTTCATCTTTTCGCCAAACCGCTTGGCGAAAGACCGGGATGCATCGTCCATATCCCAGTAATAGCCGGTGGTCAGCATCATTCCCTGGGCGGTATCCAGGCCCAAGGCATGAACGTCGGAAATAAAGACCAGAAGACCGGCCAGAGATTGACCGCCCTGGGTAATGCCGAATTCCTTTGCTTGTTTGATGGCGTTGGTGGTGTCGGCACCGGCATTGGCCAGGCCGATGATTTTCGCCTGGGACGCCTGGGCCTGAAGCAGGAAGGACGAGAAATCGGAATTGGGGAAGGGATGGCGCACCGTGCCCTTGACCGTGCCGCCATTGGCCTTGACCACCTTGGCGCTTTGCGCTTCCAGATCGTGCCCGAAAGTGTAATCGGCGGTCAGGAAGAACCAGGAATCCCCACCTTGCTTCACCACCGCATTGGCGGTTCCGGCCGCCATGGCATAGGTGTCATAGGTCCAGTGAAAGCCGGTGGCCGAACATTCCGCATTGGTCAGGGCGGTGGAACCCGCGCCCGAATTCATGTCGATCTTGCCCCGTTCCCGCGACACCTGGCGTACCGCCACCGCCACGGCCGAGGTCACCAGATCGAATGTGGCATCGACCCCTTCGCTGTCATACCATTTGCGGGCGATGGCGGATGCGGTATCGGCCTTGTTCTGGTGGTCGGCGGAAACCAGTTCGACGGGTACGCCCAATTGCTTGCCGAAATCGTCGATGGCCAATTGGGCGGCCACCACCGATCCCTGGCCCGCCAAGTCGGAATAGGTGCCGGACAAGTCCGTCAGCACCCCGATCTTGACCTTGTTGTCACTGTATTGTGCCATGGCTGGAGATGTGGCCATGGCAAGTGCAATAGCCGCCCCGGCAAGAATAGTATTCTTGAACATATGTGTGCCTCCACTGTTGCCATCCGGGGATTTTTCCCGTGCGTGTTTTCACGTCTGGATGGGTTTTAATCTCTATTTTATTATGATGAAACTTTAGAAAAAGTTTCTAATGTTCCATCAGACGCCCAGGTATGACTTTATTTTCTCGCTGTTGCTTTCGATTTCGTCATTGGCGATCATGTCCAACACCCGGCCATGTTCCACCACGTAATGGCGATCGGCCACGGTGGCGGCGAAGTGGAAGTTCTGTTCCACCAGCAAGATGGTCAGGCCGCGGTTTTTCAGGTCGCGGATGATCTGGCCGATATGTTGGACGATCACCGGGGCCAGCCCTTCGGTGGGTTCGTCCAGCAATAACAGCTTGGCCCCGGTGCGCAGGATACGGGCGATGGCCAGCATTTGCTGTTCGCCCCCCGACAGCTTGGTGCCCTGGCTGGTGGCCCGTTCCCGCAACCGGGGAAACAGGCCATAGACGTCATCCACGCTCATGCCGCCTGCTTGGGTCACCGGCGGCAGCATCAGGTTTTCCCGCACGTTCAGGCCGGAAAAAATCCCCCGTTCTTCCGGGCAATAGCCCAAGCCCAGGCGGGCGATGCGGTTGGATGACAAGGTGATGGTTTCCACCCCGCCATAGCGCACCGATCCCTTGCGCCGTCCCATCATGCCCATGATGGATCGCATGGTCGTGGTCTTGCCGGCGCCATTACGGCCCAGCAGCGTCACCACCTCGCCCGGGCGGATGGTGAAATCCATGCCATGCAGAACGTGGGATTCGCCGTACCAGGCTTCCAATCCCGCCACCTCCAGCAAGGCGGTATCCACGGCGGCGGCGTCAAGCATGTCCCACCTCCGGCCCGGCATGGCCCTGGCCCATATAGGCTTCGATCACTTCGGGATCGCTGGACACCTGGGCATAGCTGCCTTCGGCCAGGATTTTCCCCAGTTTCAGCACGGTGATGGTGTCGGACAGTTGGGCCACCACCGACAAATTATGTTCCACCATCAACACCGTGCGGTCGCGGGCCACCCGATGAATCAATTGGGCGGTGCGGTCCACATCCTCGGTGCCCATGCCGGCCATGGGTTCATCCAGCAACAGGATTTCCGGGTCCTGGGCCAAGGTGGTGGCGATTTCCAACGCCCGTTTCCGCCCATAGGACAGGGATTGCGCCGGAATGTCGCGCCAGGGCAGGACGCCCACCGCGTCCAAAAGCTGTTCGGCCTGATCGTTCAATTCGTTCAGGCTGGTTTCGGTTTTCCAAAAATGGAACGACGTGCCCAATTTGCGCTGTAACGACACCCGCACGTTTTCCAATGCGGTCAGGTGGCCGAAAACGGCGGAAATTTGGAAGCTGCGCACCATGCCGCGCCGGGCGATGACCGCCGGTGGCGCGCGGGTGATGTCGCGGCCATTCAAAAGAATTTGCCCATCGGATGGCTGAAGGAATTTGGTGATCAGGTTGAAGCAGGTGGTTTTACCCGCGCCATTGGGTCCGATCAGCGCATGGATGGTATTCCGACGCACTTTCAGGTTAACACCTGAAACCGCGACGAATCCTTTAAAAGCCTTAGTGAGATTGCGGGTTTCGATGATCAGGTCATCTCCCATGGATATCTCCCTGCCCTTTATTTGCCGCACTGCAACATGGCGGCATTATTGTTGTTTAGATGATATTTGAAATATCAAATTGCAACCTTTCCTCTCTCTTTCAATTATTTTCCAAAAATTAGGCCATGCTGAACTTGTATTGTCAATCAGTCCTTATCCGCACGAATAGATACTTACGATATGAATCATATGACTCCTGGTCTGTTTTCGGTCGATCACAAGCGAATGAGAATTTTTTGCAAAATCAGTAAGGATTTTGGCATTATCAGACGTCTTATTAGTGAGGAGGCAGCCAAGGTGATGGTTCGCCAGCATGCTCTCCCCAATCCGCCTTGGCTGGACAGGCCGGCACAGGCGGGGCGGTGGGTCCCGGTTTTCCGGGGGGCAGGGGACGATCGTAGCCACGCAGCCAGGCTTCCGGCGCCGATCCGGGGCAGTAGCCACGCAGCCAATTCCTCGCTCATTCGCCCGATGGCGGATGCCCGCCGTCATGCCGTCAGGCATGGCGGCAGGCGGAAATCCGCTCCAAGTAGCCAGGGGACCGAGAGAAAATGAGTGATACTCTTACCGAAGCCGCCGCCGTGCCCGCCACCATGGGCGGTTCAGGCGTCAATGCGTCGCTATTGCCCCACGATCTGTCACCGTGGAACATGTTCATCCATGCCGACATTATCGTTCAGGTGGTGATGGTCGGATTGGCCCTGGCCTCGGTCGCCACCTGGAGCGTGTGGCTGGCCAAGACCATCGAATTGCATCAGGCCCGCAAGCGGGTGCGCCGTCTTCAGGACAGCCTGTCCGAATCCCGGACCCTGACCGATGCGGTGAAAAAGACCGACGGGTTCCAAGGCCCCGAAGCCGTACTGGTGCGGTCCGCCATGGCCGAAGCCAAGCTGAGCGCCGGCGCCCATCAGCCCGAAGGATTGAAGGAACGGGTGGAATCCCGTCTGGACCGGATCGAGGTGGCCGCCGGCCGACGCATGGCCCACGGCACCGGCATTCTGGCCACCATCGGATCGGTCGGCCCGTTTGTCGGTCTGTTTGGAACCGTGTGGGGGATCATGAATGCCTTCGTCGGGATTTCCAAGGCCCAGACCACCAATCTGGCCGTGGTTGCCCCCGGCATCGCCGAAGCCTTGCTGGCGACCGCGATCGGTCTGGTGGCCGCCATTCCGGCCGTGGTGATCTACAATGCCTTTTCCCGATCAATAGCTGGCTATAAAGCGCAATTGAGCGATGCCTCGGCCGAGATCATGCGCATTGTCAGCCGTGACCTGGATCGCCGTGCCCTGCCATTGCATGAAGCGGCGGAATAATCATGGCCGGCAAACTTTCCGAAGGTGATGATCTGGCCGAAGTCCACGATATCAACGTCACTCCGTTCATTGATGTGATGCTGGTGCTGTTGATCATCTTCATGGTGGCAGCCCCCTTGGCCACGGTGGATGTAAAGGTGGATTTGCCCGCATCCACCGCCGAACCCGCCCCCAAACCGGACAAACCGCTTTTTCTGACGGTTCAGCCGGATTTGGCGCTGTCGGTTGGCAATGACAAGGTGCCAAAGGGCCAATTGGCCCAGGCGTTGGATCAGGCCGCGCATGGGGATAAGGAAACCCGTGTGTTCCTTCGTGCCGACAAATCGGTCGCTTATGGCGATTTGATGGAGGTGATGAACGAATTGCGCGGCGCCGGTTATTTGAAAGTCGCCTTGGTCGGATTGGAAGGAGGTCCCCAGCCATGACCGGATTGGCCATTGCCAGCGCTGCCGCGATGGTGGACAGCCCCGTCCCGCGCGGCACGGAAAATCTGAGGGTGGATCATTGGGATATCGGCGGCACCCGGTTGTGGGGCGGCAGTTGGCTGACCATCATCGCCGCCCATGCCGCCATCGTGGTTGGCGCCCTGTGGTGGAAACAGCACAGCCCGGCCTTGCCGCCGCCACCATCGGCCATGATGATCGAACTGGCCCCTTTGCCGGCTGCCCCCCCGGCCCCCCCCACGATCCGTCCGCCGGACAAGGTGCAAGACGCCGCCCGCCCGGTGGAGCGCAAGGTCGAGGATCTGCCCAAGCCGCCGCCAGTGGTGAAAAAAGCCGCCGTGGCCTTGCCCAAGCCCAAGCCGCTTCCTCCGCCGGTCAAGCCCATGCCCGAAGCCCCCATGGCGGAAACCCCGGTCAAGGATACCACCGCCCCCGTCGCCCAGCCGGTGGCCCCGGCTGCGGCCAATGCCGCCCCGGCCCCTGGTCCGTCCACGCCGTTCAACAGCAATGCCAAGGCCAATTGGCAGGGATTGATGAGCGCCCATCTGGAACGGGCGAAGCGTTATCCCCGCACGGCCCAGCTTCGGCGGCAGCAGGGGGTTTCCACCGTTCATTTCAGAATGGACCGTCAGGGAAAGGTTTTGTCCGTGGAACTGATCCGGGGGGCAGGGCACGACATCTTGGATGAAGAAAGCATGGCCCTGATCAAGCGCGCCGAACCATTGCCGCCCCCGCCCCCCGAAATGGTCGGCGAGATTCTGGACCTGACGGTGCCCATCCAATTTTTCCTGCGATAGGGTTATACCAACGTCCGTAAGTTCTGACGTGCGGACGTTGGTTCTGCCGCCATTGCGGCGGCGGCCAAGCGGCCGGATGGCCGCGCCCGGCGAGGGACAAATAATCCCAGCCGCCATTGCGGCGGCGGCCAAGCGGCCGGATGGCCGCGCCCGGCGAGGGACAAATAAACCCCAGCCGCCATTGCGGCGGCGGCCAAGCGGCCGGATGGCCGCGCCCGGCGAGGGCTGTCCAACGCTCAATGAAATTGGCCGTTGGTATTAGCAGGATGCGGAAAAACCCTCTTTCGGGGGCATTTGCCCCCGATCCCCCGATCGAGAGGCACAGCCTCCCGAACCCTCCAGATTTCTAACTTTTTGAAAGAAAAAGAAACTGGAGGCTTGGAGGCTGCGCCTCCAAACGGGTCTGGGCGGTCGCCCAGCCGCGAAGCGGAGTTTTTCCGCACCCTGTTAGGACGGATTTCGATCGTATCTGGGCGCCCCCGGACAATGCCCGCTTTCCGTTGGTGAAACGGAAGGCGGGCATTGTCGTTTTCGGCGGGTGCCGACCATGTTCAGAAGGAGAATATCTGGACCGGGTACGAGACTTAAGTCATAACTACGTCTGTGCGGATTTGAATTTTATGCACATTGTCATTATAGGGGGCAGTCCTTGTCCGCAAAGCCCGAGGAATGGGACAGGGGTAGGTTAAAGTGGCGGGAATAAGATAGTTTTAACAAGCGTATGTGACTCATATGAATAAATGTCTACTCTGTTGTGATTATGGCCATGACTGGCTTGCAAGTGGTTTAAATACCAAAGTTTTTTGCTCGGAATTATTGCGGTCTTGGCCCACTTATGTCATATGATGGCTATGACCCCCAGGAGGCATGCCTAATGCGCGACAATGGACCCATCACCAACACCGAAGTCCAGATGCAGGACGATCAGTTGTTGGTGTCGAAAACCGATACCGGCGGCAGGATCGTTTTTATCAACAAGGCATTCCTGGATATCAGCGGCTTTTCCGAGGAAGAACTGCTGGGGGCGCCCCACAACATTGTCCGCCATCCCCACATGCCAAAGGAAGCCTTTGCCGACATGTGGCAGACCATCCAGGCCGGTCGCCCCTGGGAAGGGTTGGTGAAAAATCGCACCAAGCTGGGCCATTTTTACTGGGTCCGTGCCAATGTCACGCCGGTGGTGGAAAACGGCCAGATCACCGGCTTCATGTCCATCCGGTCGCGGCCCCTGCCTGCTCAGGTGGCCGAAGCGGAACGCCTTTACGCGCAGATGCGCAGCGGCAAGGCCCATGGGATCAGCCTGACGGATGGCATGGTGGTGAAAACCGGCCTGGGTGCCTGGCTTACCCGCCTGCGTCACGGCATCGGCGGACGGATGGCCCTGGGTCTGGGCATCTTGGGTCTTTTGATGATGCTGGTCATCGGGGCGGGGTTGACCGGCTTTCAGTCATCCAACGAATTGCTGCGTGATGTCTACAGCAACCGCACCGTTCCCATGGCCCGTCTGGCCAGCATCACCGACGGCATGCGTGACAACATGGCGCTGATCACCGGCATCGGCATTCGTGGGCAGAACCAATTGCCAGGCCCGTCCATGGCGGAAACCCTGGCGGCCATCAAGGCCAACAGCGCCCATATCGACCAGGATTTCGCTGCCATCAATGCCGATGCCATGAGTGCGGAAGGCCGCGCCCTGTTGGCGGATTTCACCGCGCAACGCCAGCGTTTCCTGCGCGAGGGCCTGCAGCCGGCCATGGCATTGGCCGAGCGGGGCGAATTCGAAGCCATGCAGCGCCAGATGGTCGGGCCTGGAACCCAGATGTTCGGTGATGTTCATCAATCCTGGCGCAAGCTGCTGGATTATGAAATCGCCCAAAGCTCCGCAGCCTATGAGAAAAGCCGGGACAGCTTCCGTAATTCGCTGATCGTCACCGGGGCTTTGCTTCTGGTCGCCGCCATCTATGCCATGATCATGGCCCATGGTGTCATCCGGTTGGTCCGGCGGGTCGCGGCCCGCATGGAAAATGCGTTCGACGTCATCGCCCGCAACGATTACACGTCACCGATCCCCGATGAACCCACGACGGAATTCAAGCGCATGATGTCGCTGCTGCGCGGCATGCGGGCCAAGCTGGGTTATAGCCAATTGGAAAAGGCCGAACTGGATCGCCAGGTGCAGGTGGAGCGTCGCCGCGAACTGAACCGTGCCGCCGATAATTTGAGCGAACGGGTGCAAAGCGTGGTGGATATCATGCAGGTGTCTTCGGGCAGTCTGCTCAGCAGTGCTCAATCCATGTCGGATAATGCCTGTAAGACCATGGCTGAATCCGAAACCGCCACCTCGGTCACCCATAATGTCACCGGCAATGTGCAGGCCGTGGCCGCCGCGACCCAGCAATTGACGTCGTCCATCACCGAAATTGCCCGCCAGGTCAGCCATGCCAATAATATTTCCCGTGCGGCAGTGCAGCAGGCCGGGAAAACCAGTGATCTGATCGCCGCCTTGTCCGGCAGCGCCCAGCGCATTGGTGAAGTGATCAACATGATCAATGAAATCGCCGGGCAGACCAATTTGCTGGCCCTGAACGCCACCATCGAGGCCGCCCGCGCTGGCGAGGCGGGCAAGGGCTTTGCCGTGGTGGCCAATGAGGTGAAATCCCTGGCCAATCAGACATCGCGGGCCACAGGGGATATCACCACCCAGGTGGCGGCCATCCAGCAGGACACCAACCGCGCCGTCGCCGCCATCGAAGACATCACCCGGACCATCCAATCCATGGATGAATTGTCATCGGCCATTGCTGCCGCGGTGGAAGAACAAGGCGCCGCCACCGGGGAAATCGCCCGCAGCGTGGAACAGGCGGCAGGGGGAACCGAAGCGGTGGGACACAGCATGGCTGCCGTGTCCCAGGCGGCGGAAGAAACCAAGCTGACGGCGGAACAGCTTTATGGATCGGCCGAAGCGCTGAAGGATGTGTCCCGTCAATTGGCCGAACAGGTGGCCAGTGTGATCGTGGATATGCGGGAAGGGTGATCCGCGAACGAAGGCAGGCATGTAATACCAACGGCCAATTTCATTGACCGTTGTACAACCCTCGCCGGGTGCGGCCATCCGGCCGCTTGGCCGCCGCCGCAATGGCAGCAGAACCAACGGCCGTAATACCAAATCCCGGTGAGTGAAACTCATGGGGATTTGGTTAGGCCCAAGGGGCCGCGCGGCTTACGCCGCGGAAGGCAAGGGTTTCGGAG
>JAYSBF010000073.1:0-15455 GCA_041915545.1 Magnetospirillum sp.
CCCAATCGTGCTAATCTCGGTCATGGACGGCCCCCTCGAATGGTGTGTTTCGACAACCACCATCTTGGCGCATTGCGACGCCGATGAGCAGGGGCCGTCCACCCCATCAATTCAAAGGGTGGCCGGTATCAGACGGAATGAAATGGGGATCGTCACCGATCCCGGAATGGCCCGGCCATTCAGTCGGGCGGGGCGCAACCGCCAGCGGGCCACACACTCCAGGGCCGCTTGATCCAAGGCGGAATCCCCGCTGCCGTCAATCAGATCAATCCGTGTGGGGCGTCCCTGATCGTCCACCTCCAGCCGCAGGACAACCCGGCCCTGGATGCCACGGCGGCGGGCACTGAATGGGTAATCGGGGCTGGGGGTGTGTGCGTCCCCCAGATCATAGCCGGGCAGGGTGGCCCCGTCCGTTTCGCCGTGTCCGGGTGCGGCGGGCGGGTTGTCCGTGCCCAGGCCGTTTTCCGGGAAATTTTCCGCCGGGGCGGTGTTGGTCGTCATGGGGGGGGCGGCGGCAGTGCTGCGGCGGGTGGGGGATGGCGCCGGTTTCGGCACCGGCTTGTGCGCGTTGGGCTGTTTCGTCTCCGCCGAATTCGCCCCCGTTGGGGTGATTGCGGGATGGGCGGCGGCGGGTGGTGATTCCATCATGACCATGATGGGGGGTGGGGGGATTGTGGCCAGGATGGCCGTGTTCCACGGGGTCAGGCATAGCCAACCCGCCGCCGCGTGGCACAACATGGATAAGGGAACGGCCCAGCCCCAGCGGCCGCTCATGACCGAGGGCAGCCCTGCCAGGGCAGCAAGAAAGCCTGCCCGTCCCGAGATCCCCGGATGACGCGGATTTCGTAGACGCGGGCAAGCAAATCATCGGTCAGGACCTGGGCCGGGGGGCCGTCGGCGGCGATCTTGCCTTGGCTCAGCACCACGACCCGGTGGCAAAAACGCTGAGCCAGGGACAGATCATGCAGCGCGGTCATGACCATCCGCCCGTCCCGTGCCAAATCCGCCAGCAAGGATAGCAGACGCAATTGATGCCGAGGGTCCAAATGGGCAGCCGGTTCGTCGGCCAGTAAAAGCGGGGCATCGACGGCCAAGGCACGGGCCAATAAGACGCGGGCGCGTTCGCCGCCGGACAGGCTGGTCACCGGGCGATGGGCCAGGGCGGCCACATCGGCCTGATCCATGGCCCTGGCGATGGCTGCGCTGTCGTCGCGGCCCCCATGGGGCAATCGTCCCAAGGCCACCACCTGGGCCACCGTCATCGGCCAATGCATGTCCGCCCCCTGGGGCAGATAGGCAATGCGCCGCGCCCGGTCCCGCGCGGACCAGGACCGGATATCCCGTCCCTCCAGAAAAACCCCATGACATGGCTGCAATCCGGCCATGGCCCGGATCAGGGTGCTTTTGCCCGCGCCATTGGGGCCAAGCAATCCCACCATCTGGCCCGGCATCACCGAGATGCCGATATCGGTCAGCACGCGGATTCCCTGCCGCTCCAGGGACAGGCCCCGTACATCCAGCCGGATCATGCGTCACCTTTGCGCATGGTCATGATCAGTCCCAAAAAGAACGGCGCCCCCACCAACGAGGTCAGAACCCCCAACATGATTTCCGATTGGGCCGGAATCAGCCGCACCGCCACATCCGCCAGCAGCAGCAAGGCCGCTCCCCCCAAAGCGGCGGGCAGCAGCAAGGCCCGTGGCTGGTGCCGGACCAGCGGGCGCAGCAGATGGGGCACCACCAGACCGACAAATCCCACGGCCCCCAGGGCGGCCACCACCGCCCCCACCGCCAGCGCCCCGCCGATGATCACCCCCAGTCGCAGGCGCCTCAGATGTATCCCCAGACTGGCCGCCGCATCTTCGCCCAAGGCCAGGGCGTCGAGGCCCGGCCCGGCCCGCAGCAGCAAGGCCATGCCGGCCAGGACGAACGGGGCGGCCAGAATCACATCATCCAGGCTGCGGTCTTTCAGCGATCCCAGCAGCCACAGCACCATTTCGGACAGGGCATAGGGGTTGGGAGATAAATTCATGGCCAGCGAGGTCAGGGCTACCGCCAGGCTGGAGATGGCGATTCCCGCCAGGATCAATGTCAGGGTGCCAGCCTGCCGCCCGGCCACCAGCAAGACCGTCAGTGTTCCCAAACCGGCGCACAGCATGGCCGCGATGGGCAAAGCCCACGGCCACCAGGATGCCCAGCCGAAATACAGCGCCAGCACCGCCCCCAATCCGGCGGAAGACGATGTGCCGATGATGCCCGGATCGGCCAGGGGATTGCGCAACAATCCCTGAAGTGCCGCCCCGGTCATGCCCAGGGCACCACCGGCCAGCATAGCCAGTAACAGGCGCGGCAAACGGATATCCCGGACGATCAGCACGGCGCGCGGGTCGCCTTGCCCGATCGTGGCCTGGATCACCTGGGCGGGGGAAAGGGGGGCGCTGCCCAGGCACAGGGACCAGGCGGAAATCAGCCCCAGCGCGGCCAGCAAACACAGGCAAAGTTTCATGGCATGCCATCCTGCTGCCGGGTCCGGGCCAAAAGAGCCGCCGCATCCACCAGCGGCCACCCCCCGCACGACCACAACCGCCCCGGCACGGTGATGACCGGGCGATCCGCCATCATCCGCCGCAAGAGCGGGTGGCGGCCAAAGGCCCGGCGGGCGGAAAAGGCGTCGCCCGGAGTGAAGAAACTGAGAACAAAAGCCTGGGGGGGAGCCATCACCAGAGTTTCCAGATCCAGACGGTTCCACCCGCTTTGTCCCAATCGGGTGGCCAGGCTGGTAATCCCCGCTTCGGCCATGGCCGCATTCACCGATGTTCCGGCCCCGGCACTGCCGCCATCGGGCCGATAATAGGCTGCCAACAGAGGCGCGGTCGGGCGGGATGCCCGCAATTGCGCCCGCCGGGCCGACATATGGGCAGTCAGCCGCGCCGCCGCATCAGCGGCCCCCAATTGGTGGCCCAGGCGTTGGAGGATGGTTTGGGCCTGATCCAGATCATCGGCCGATGGCACACGCACCACCGGCACCCCCAGCCGCTCCAGCATGGCGATAGTCTTGCCGTCCCCCCATTCATTGGCGGCGACCATGTCGGCCCGGCTGAAGATCACCGCTTCCGCCGATGGCGACACGGTGGGCAGATGGTGGGCGCGTGCGGCGATCACCGACACAGCCGGATCGGCGGCCTGGTTGGACAAACCGGCGATTCGGCGGTCATCCAGCAATGCCGCGACGGCCTGATCCGCGCATAATCCCATGGATGCCACGGTGAAATCCGCACCGGCGGCCAGGGCGTTGCCGCCCAGAACCGCCGCCACGAACGCCGGGGCGATCTTACCCCACACAGGAAAAACCCCGCCCGGCCCGGTCCAGCGGATCGGGGGGCAGTCCCAGATAGCGGGCGCGCAAGTCGTCCCACAGGGTCAGGCGCGACCAATCCGGCTGTTTCAGCATCCGGTCATCAGCATGAAAGGGGTTGGGAAGGAAGATGGTGATCTGCTGTTCCCCCGCCCCGTTGAACAGGCGCATCCCCCATGATCTGGCCGATCCGTCATCATTCAACAGCCGATAAAGCTCGGCCCGCCCGGTGCGGCAGTGTTCGGCCAAATCGGCAGGGGTGGGGAATTTGACCGGCCCTTTGTGGAAGCCGATGCACAGGTGAAAGTGCCAAAAGCCGAAATCCACGGTCAGATAACCGTCATGCAGGCTGATGCGCCGGGGCGCATCAGCGACACGGATTTCGAATACCGCCCCCTGGATCAGGGTGCCGAAGACGATTTTTTCCCAATGGTTGCGGAAAATGTCGTCCAGCAGCCCGAACAGAAAATCTTCGGTGGTGGGCAGGGGGAAAAGCTCGACCCGTCCGGTGCCAAGCTCGTCCCGAATCAAGGGCTGGCCGCTCATCAGAACGCCGCCTTCAGCCCGGCATAGGCCATCAGCCCCGCCGTGCCATAGGTGTCCACCTCTTCGTATTGCTTATCCAGCAGGTTTTCCACCCGGCCCTGCACGGTCAGCCAGTCGGTCAGGCGATAGGCCGCGGCCAGATCGACCGTGACGAACCCGCCCAGATAGGCACCGGTGGCGCTGTCATATTGCCGACCGATCGCCCGTACGGTGCTGTCCACCGTCAGATCGTCCAATGCCTGCCAGGCCATCCCCAACGACCCCTGATGTTTGGGGCGCCGCGCCAGGATCTGGCTGGTGGTATTGTTGCGGCTGTCGGTAAAGGTATAGCTGGCGTTCAGCCGCACCGCCGGGGTTACATCCACATGTCCGGCCAGTTCCGCGCCCTGGGACCGGGTCGAGGCGATGTTGACATAGCTGTTGTTGCGCCACTGGATCAAATTCTGGACGCGGTTGTCGAACCAGGTGATATCCACCCCGGCCCGGCCTGTCCAGAATTCCTGATCCACCCCGAAATCCCATCCCCGGCTTTTTTCCGGCTTCAAGGTCTGATTGCCGTAAAGCGGGTGATACAGTTCCCACAGGCTGGGGGCGCGGAAGCCGGTGCCATAGCTGCCATGCAGGCGGGTTGCCGTCGCGTCGATCAGATAGGCCGCGGTGCCGCGTCCGGTATTATGGGAACCGAAGGTGTCGTGATCATCCACCCGTCCCCCCAGGGTCAGGAACAGCGAATCCAGCGGGCTGAACTGGTAATCGGCGTACACGCCGTCATCGCCCACATGGCGTTTCAGCGTGTCCTGTTCCGTGCTGTCCCGTTTCAGTTCCGTACCGAAGACGATGGTGTGGTTGTCGGGGGCCAGCTTGACGGTGCCTTGATATTCCCAGCTGACGCTGTCGCCGTCGTAAAAGCTGTTGCGGTTGCCCCAGTAACTGGCTCCGGCATCAATATCCCGCCGGGATTGGGATGCCGATACCGCCAGCATGTTCAGAAACCGTCCGCCCAGCAAGCTGACGTTGGTGGCCAGCCGTCCGCCGCGTTCGGTGCTGTGCATCTGGTCGCTGTCATCCACGGCCCGGTTGGTCCAATCGTCATAATCCACCTTGGCGCGGACATGCCGTCCCGATGCTTCCACATCCCACCAATCGGTCAGTTTCGCCCCCAGCCGGGCGGTGATGCTGTCATTGCGATAGGGATCGTTTTCGTCATTGCCGGTGCGGCGGCTGGCTGCCGATATCCCATCGGATTCCAGATGGGTGGCCCCCAGGGCGTAATTGATCCGCCCGGTGACGCCGGAAATGGTGCTGGCGGCGGTATAGCTGTGCAACGATCCGATTTCGGCCAAGGCGTCGGCGCGGGGGTGGCCATCCTGGCCCTTGCGGGTGGTGATGGCGATGACGCCGCCCAGGGCATCCCCTCCGTACAACAGACTTTGCGGCCCGCGCACCACTTCGATCCGGTCGATATTGGTGCTCAGCAGATTGGCGAAATCGTATTGGGGCTGGCTTTGGCTGGGGTCGGACACGTCCACCCCGTCGATGATCACCTTGGTATGATAGGATTCCGCCCCACGGATGCGGATGGCCGTGTTCCGTCCGGCGCCGCCGGTCTGCGATACCGCCAGACCGGGCACGGTGCGCAAGATGTCGGCCACGGTTTTTTTCTGGCTGCGGTCGATCTGGTCGCCGTTGATCACCGTCACCGCGCTGCCGATTTTCTCGCTTTCGGTTCCGATCCGGTTGGCGGTCACCACCAGATCCGGGGATGGTTCGTCATGGGCGGTTTGTCCGGCCCAGGCCGGACCGATGAAAAGCGTCAACAGAGCGCTTGCCGCTTTGACTTTGGGGGAAAATGAACGCAATTTGGGCATTACAGACTCCGTCTGTGTGAATGGATTGCCGTTCACGGACGGGGCCGCTGTCCGCCAAGATCGTCGGCCCCGTCCATGCATCATCAACCGCGCCGTCGAAAGACCGGCGCGGGCCAACCCCGCCATCAGGACGCGCCAAGGCACGCCCGGCAAAGCGGGACAATCAATCCTGTCGGAGAGAGGGGGGGAACCCGGACTCCGAACGGGACGACACACGTCACCACGTTCGGAAGAAACTTCCTGACCGCCGATGCACCCCGCTCGGTCGGATGGGCGACGGCGTGCGGCAGGTCTCCTGGCTTCGCGGGTCTTCGTTCGCTATCCGCCTTCCCGGATCGCTCCAGTGGCTGGGGATGGACAGCAACTCGCCGCTTACAGTTGCGGGGGCAGCCACGGCATCGGCCCCAATTGGGTCGTCCTCACCGTGTTCCCGTTTTAATCCCCAGGGCTTTGCCCATTGGGGAACCGTCACGCGAAGTCTTGAATGGCACAGATGCCCATCAGGTGTCAACCATTGGACGCTTGGCCGCCGGTCGTCCTTTGACCGGGTGGGATCAGGTGATTCCGTCATACCCCTTGGTGGAGCCCCATAATTGGGTGGCAAAGCAATGTCCGGTGCCGGAATAGTGTGTCCCGGAAAAATGATCGCGGATGAAATAATGGGATGGATAGATGGTCAGATCATAGCCGGTCTGGCGGAACAGATCGGTCAGATGCTGGGGGCCGGTGGTTTTCCAGGCCCGGTCATGGACCACGCTGTCTTTCAGCTTCAGCAGCCGGATACATTCGCCGTAAAAGGGGTTTTCCAGCACGGACCCCAACGCCACCGTGCCCAGCAGGCCCGGCCGGGTCAGTTCCTGTTCCCAATGGGCAAAGGCATCGGGCTTCAGCAACCAGTCTTCCAGCGGGTTCAGGCAGATGGAATCGGCATCCAGGGCGATACCGCCTTCGCGGTACAGGATTTCGTACCGCATCAGATCGGCCACGCCACATAATTCGTGGCTGGCCATGTCCTTGATATGGGCGGCGTTGATCCAACCATAGCTGCGCAGACGCTCATTCCCCCAGATCACCACTTCGTAATCCGGGTTTTTTTCCCGCCAAGTGTTGATGCAGTTATCTGGACGTTTGCTTTCATCGCCGACCCAGACGAAATGCAGCTTTTTCGGAATCATACGGCGGCCCTTCCCTGGGGGTTCCCGGTGTCTGCGCCCCGCCGACGGATATGACGTCAGAGAGTGGATTTTAATCAATGTCCAGAGCTGGCAATGTCCAGAGCCGGTTCCGTTTGAACGGGACCAGCTTCAGCCGAACAGTTTGTCGATGTCGTTCTGGTCCAACATCTTATCCACTTCGACCTGGGTGACGCCTTCGCCGGGCAATTGGGGGCCATGCAGCAATTTTTTATCCGGGTCCTGTTCTTCCTGGATTTCCACCACCACCTTGGTCAGCTCTTCCCGGCCCCAGGTCAGGATGATGGAATTGATGCGGGCTTCGACGAATTTCAGCGAGTTGACCACCTTGGTCACGCGCTGGCCGGTGATATCCTGGAATGAACAGGCTTCGAACACCGAATTCACCTTGTCGGTCACCTGATCGAACAGGCCCCGCAGCGCTTCATCTTCGGTCAGGGCACGGGCTTCGCCCATCAGGCCATCGACGCTTTCCACGCTTTCCATGATGGTGTTGGTGGCATTTTCGGTGGCATCGACGATGGCATCCAATTGTTCTGACATGCCGCCGAAATGATCATTGTCGCCGCTGGGGTTCAGGGCGGCCAGTTCCTTACGGATGGTTTGAAGATGTCCAAACAAACCGACAAGTTCTCGTTTCAACGTCACAAGATCGCTGAGGGGGTCACAAGACATGGGGTCGGTTCCAGCGCGGGAATTCGGTACGGTCATATAACGATACTCCCACATTCATCCCAGCGCAAAGATCGCATGACGTCCCCTCTGTCTAAAACTTTTATTATTGTTGTATCTCGTGAATTTCCCGGAAGGCGGAAACCAGTTGTCTGGCCGCCGCGCCGGGGGCCAGACGTCCATGTGTTACCAAATCCTCTAATCCGGGCAGCAATCCCATCACCTTGGGATCGTTTTTCAGGGATTGGATCAAGGTTTCGCTGATTTCGTTCCACATCCATGCCTGGGCCTGGGTGGCGCGGCGGGCGGACAACGCCCCTTGCTCCTCCATCACCCGTTGGTAGTCGCCGATGGCGGTCCATACGGTGTCGATGCCGCGCCGTTCCACGGCGGAACAGGTCAGAACCGGCACCGCCCAGGCGGCATTGGCGGGGGTCAGCAGATGCAAGGCGTTGGCATAATCACGGGCGGCCCGGTTGGCGGCATTGGCCAAATCGCCATCGGCTTTGTTGACGATCACCGCATCGGCCAGTTCCACGATGCCTTTCTTGATACCTTGCAATTCGTCGCCGCCGCCGGGGACCAGCAGCAGCAGGAACATATCCACCATATCGGCCACGGCGGTTTCGCTTTGGCCCACGCCCACGGTTTCCACCACGATCACGTCAAAGCCTGCCGCCTCGCAGACCAGCATGGCCTCACGCGTGCGCCGCGCCACCCCACCCAAGGTGCAGCCTGACGGGCTGGGGCGGATAAAGGCCCTGGTATCGCGGGACAATTCCTCCATCCGGGTTTTGTCGCCCAGGATCGACCCGCCTGATCGGGGACTGGACGGGTCCACCGCCAACACCGCCAGCCGACGCCCATCCTCCAGCACATGCAGGCCGAAGGATTCGATGAAGGTGGATTTTCCCGCACCGGGAACGCCGGTGATCCCCACCCGCACCGACCGGCCCGTATGGGGCAACAGGATTTGCAGCAATTCCTCGGCCGCCTCGCGGTGATCGGGGCGGGACGATTCGATCAAGGTGATGGCACGGGCCAGGGCGCGGCGTTCACCCGCCAGAACCCCCTGGGCCAAGGATGCCGGCGCCAAAGACGCGGCGGGGGACAGGGAAGACACGGACGTATTGATCCTATTTCTTGTCGTTGCCGTCGGGTTGCTCATTCAAAAGGGCTTTGACCGCCAGCGCCACCAGTTTTTGGCGTTGTTCGTCGCTGAGATCGGACAGAATGGTTTGCTTGGCCTTGTGCACGGCCATGGCATTCTGGATCAGCGCGGCCCGTTCGGGGGTCATGACCCCTTTCATCTGCTCTTTCATAGCCTGGATTGCCTGGTCACGGGTGCCGCCGCCCGCCGCCGTTTCGGCGGCTCTGATCGGATTCTTGGGCGCCGTTTCGGCGGCTCTGATCGGATTCTTGGGCGCCGTTTCGGCGGCTCTGATCGGATTCTTGGGCGCCGTTTCGGCGGCTCTGATCGGATTCTTGGGCGCCGTTTCGGCGGCCCTGCTCTTGCCTTGGTCTTTGGTCTTGGCCTTGGCCGTCTTCTTCTTGCCAGTCAGAAATCCGAACATGACATGCCGCCCATTTTTTCCCGTCCGTGATGGTAGCCATTCCGAAGATGGCTGACCAGGGGGGCAAGGGCCAACACGGTGTTTCCGTCCGGCCCGCGCCCATGCGCCCGCCCCCGGATTGTATGCGCATATATGACATATGGTGACTTGGTGTGACATCGTCACCCATTTCGAAACATGATGCTGATTTAATGATTATCTTAAATTGTATAACTTTCCAAAAAGCACCCAATTGATAATCATGAGAGGGACGTTATGGGATCGAAAGAAACGCCATCGCCGCTTGGGTTAATTCAAAGGTTGCATGATAAAAAGGTTAGTCGCAAGGATCTGCAGGATGCGGCGCAATTGGCCGTACAGGTTGAATTTTCCACCATTCCGGTTTACCTGACCGGCCTTTATTCCATCAGCGACACCAGCAGCAATGCCTATCAGTTGTTGCGCAGCGTGGTCATGGAAGAAATGTTCCACGTCAACCAGGCCGCCAATATTCTGGTGTCCCTGGGGGGGACGCCGAAATTCACCGGCGACCATGCCCCCGTTTACCCCTGCTATCTGCCCCAGGCCAATCCATCGACCACGGCCTATTTGGGGTTGTACCAGGCGTCGCAGGCAGTGTTCGGCGATGTTTACGCCGCCATCGAAACCCCGGCCCCGGCCGATGCACCGCCCCAGGGCGACAATTATGACAGCATCGCCCAGCTTTACGAGGCGCTGGTTCAGGGCATCAAGACCTTTGAAAAGCAGCACCCGAATGAAAAGCTGTTTTTGTCCGAAACGTCCCATGGCTGTCAGCGCACGGATATTTATTTGGGCAAGTTCGGCGGCACTGTGTTGAAGGTCACCGACAACCACACTGCCCTGGCGGCGGTTGAACAGATCGTGCGCCAAGGGGAAGGCACCGTCCCCAATCGCAAGCCCCTGGTCCCTGACGAGCCGTTTGGCGCGTACCAGCATTATGGACATCGGACCGACGGGACCTATGGTCCGATCCTGGGCACGCCCACGGAAATGAGCCATTTCACCAAATTCCAATCGGTGGCGCTGTCATCCGGCGCGTTTCCCCCCACCGCGCCGATCACCTCAAACCCCGATCCTGAAACCTATACCAATCCGGCGGCGAAAAAGCTGTCGGATCAGTTCGATATTTACTACAGCAAGCTGCTGCATGCGCTGGAAGCCAGTTTTGATCCGAAATTCGTCGGCGAAAATCCATATTTCGGCGTAGCCCTGACCATCATGCACAAGATTTTGCCAAATCTGGCCACATCCTTGATGCAGACCCCCATCTTCAAACAGGTCAATTCCAGCATCGGGCCATATGCGGCTCCGGCCTGGCGTTATCGCTCCCACAGCCGCTCAGCCCAGGCATTGGCTGCCGGTCAGGACGAGTTGGTCCAACTGATCGTCGAACTGGATGTGCCGGATTACCCCAACGACGCTGCCCGCCGTCAGGCGTTGAAGACCATGCTGGGCCAGGCCAGGGACGGTGTGGCGATGTTGGCCGGGCAATGCCCCGGTCTTGATATCTGAGCAGGGGAGAAAACGACATGTCCGAATTCAAGATTTATCCGCCCATCGGTATTGCCCGCGTCGGTGATTCTCCCACCGCTTTTTATGTCGGCCCGGAGGTCTATCGTGGTTTGCCGACCACGGTGGACGGGAAGCCTATCGACGAAAAGGAATTGCGCGACGACGGACGACACAACCACCAGGACAAGGGCAAGATGGCCCGCCAGGCGGCACGGTTCCGGGTGTTCCGCGACGGTCAGGAAGTCACCTTGGACACTCCCGGCGTCAAATCCATCACCTGGACGGTCCATCTGGCGAATAAGAAAGCCAGTTGGTATGCCTTCCAGACCAATGAAGGTGAATTGGGGTACGCGTCCACTCATCCCCTGCGCAATCCATCGGTCACCGACCGCCAATCCCTGATGATTGATGCCGGTCCACGGCATATTTCCGGGCGGGCCACCAGCGGCGTGCATTTCGACGCGGCCAGCGCGCCGGCCAATTATACCGGCGTCAACTTCCCGTCGGGTCCGCTGAAGCCGGTGGGCAAGGCCATTGAAACCTTGGGCGAATTGCGGACCGATTCCCATGGCCGCCTGCTGGTCCTGGGCGGTTTGGGGGTGTCCGGCACCACCAATGAAACCGTGGAAATCGGCAATTATGCCAATAATGACGGCTGGTGGGACGATACGTCCGACGGGCCGGTTTCGGCGGAAATCGTCACCGATAAGGGGACGTTCACCGCCAGTGCCGCCCGTGTGCTGGTGGGGCCGCCATCCTATGCCCCGCAAATTCCCAATCTGGTCACGCTGTGGGACACCATTTTCGATCAGGCGGTGCGGGCCGGGCATTATCCCGATATTCAACGTAACGGGATTTGGAATACCGAGTACCGCCCCAATTTCCGCACGGAAATCGGTCCGCTTCTGGAACGGGCCACCTTGTACCCATGGGTTGCGGCCATTCCGCCCAAGCCGCATGAATTCGACATGGCCATGTTGGGGACGGTTCCCGTGGCCGGCCAGCCGGACCGTTTCAATGGTCTGCGCAGTTGGATTGTCCGTTTCCTGCGGGGTCCTTACCAGGAAAACGTCCTGGTCAATCCGGCGGAAAACAGCAAGAACGCCTTGGCGGTCAACGGCTCCGGCGGGGCGACGTTGATGCCGTTCCTGGCGGGGGATAATTGCTTGCGCCTGGACAGCCTCAGCTCGAAATATCTGCGGCTGACCGACACCCAATATTTCTTCCTGACCCAATGGATGGACGGCAAATTCGTCAATCAGACCGACACCACGCCGCAGCCGGACGCCATTACCCGTGGCGTTTTGGAAAATTGCGTGGGCGGGGCGTTTTCTCCGGGGATCGAAATGACCTGGATTTCCCGGAATTCCGACATTTATCAGTCTGATGATCCGGTTCGGATCAATGATGCCCTGGTGCTCCACGGCCCGCTCTCCGTCGGATTTGACCCCGCACGGATGGAACCGGGCGATGTCACCCGCTATATGGCGGTTCCCTGGCAGGCGGATTTCAACGAATGTTCGTCTCAACCCCTGGATGGCCGCGTGGTCTGGTGGTGGCCTGCCCAACGGCCGGAATACATTCACCTGGAGCATGAAAAGGGGCCGCCTGTGGCCTGGATCGGGACCGATTTCGACCAGAACCGTGGTGACTACATCAGTTTCGCCGATGATGTGAACATGGTGAAATATTGGTCGGAACTGGGTTTTGTCTGGGAAAAGGGCAAGGATGACAAGGGTGGTCCCCGCTATGTGGAAGTCTCCCGGACCTTGCCGCGTCCCTTTTTTCCGCCGTCATCCTGAATGATCGGGGTGACCGATACGGATGTGCTGATTTTCGGCGCCGGACCGGGCGGGTGCGCCACCGCGCTCGCCCTGCGGGATGCCGGAATTCAGCATGTCAGTGTCATCGACAAGCCGGTGCGGACGCCGTTCCGCATCGGCGAATCGGCCACCCCCGATATTCCCCTGATGCTGGAAAGCCTGGGGGTTCCCATGGATATGGCGGCCAGTGGACATTTGGCCAGTCAGGGAACTTTGTCCGTCTGGGGGGGCGATACCCCCCAATTCAATGATTTTCTGCGCCGGGGGCGGGGAAGTGGCTGGCATTTGAACCGTGCCGCCTTTGATGGCGGTTTGCGTCAGGCGGTCATCCAGGCCGGGGCCACGGTCCTGGACGATCATCGGTTGGAAAATCTGGTCCATGACGGGCGGCATTGGCTGGCCGCTTTTGGTTCTTGCGGGGTGATCCGGGCGCGTATCCTGGTGGATGCCGCCGGCCGCCGGTCGCCTATCGCCACCCGGATGGGGGCCGAACGGCGCACCTTGGATTCCCTGGTCGCCTTGGCGGTCATCCGTCCCGGCTGGAACGGCATGGGCGGGATGTCGGTGGTGGAATCCTGCCGTGATGGCTGGTGGTACGCGGCACCTTTGCCCAATGGTCAGACCATGGTGGCGCTGATGACCGATGCCGATCTGGCGGCCCAGGATCATTTGCGCGGCCCCGACCGTTTCGCCGCCGCCTTTCATGCAACAGAAACCCTGAAAACCCTGGCCCCCGCCCCGGACGGCCAGGATGCCCCCCTGTCCTTTGCCGCGCATGGGGGATGCATCGGGCGGGCTGCCGGTCCTGGCTGGATTGCCGTGGGGGATGCGTTGATCGGCTTCGACCCGCTGACATCATCCGGCATCGCCGGGGCGATAAGCGATGCCATCGCTGCGGCCCCGGTCATCCGGCGCTGGCTGGACGGCCACGACCCCGCCGTGGCTGTCGCGGATTATCTGCGCCGGGCCAACAGCACCATGACCAAGTATGTGCGGGAATGGCGGCACCATTATGGTTGGGAACGCCGCTGGCCCCAATCGCCCTTTTGGCTGCGCCGCCACGCCCCGGCCCTGGGGTAGGTGTTTGGAGCGGGCGGGCTTTATCGCGAACCAACCGTTATCGGCTGGCCATCAGCGACCAGGCGGAAAACTCTCCCGATCCGGTCATGGTCCGGCAAAAGGTCATGGACCAGCCATAGGTGCTGATCCGGGGGTGGGTGGTGTCAAAGGTAAAGCTGCCGTCGCGGATAATCGGCACGGCTTCGGACGCGGTCAATGTCGCCCGGTTTTCCACGCAATCGCGGGTTTCCGACATGTCGTGCCGGGTGGTGCGCAACTGCGCCTTATAGGTGCCGTTACGTTCTTCGCTGCTGTAATCCGATGCCTTGCCGGGGCCCGCATCCCCCATATCGGACAGCCGCGCCCGCACGGCTTTCAACGCCAATTCCTTCATCACGCCGGTCATCTGCCGGTTGGCCGGGGCGTCGGCGGCGGCGAAAAAGGCATCCACATTGGCGAATACATCTTCGGCCACCGGCGCTGGCAGCCGCATTTCACGGGCCACGTCGGAAATGTCCGATGCAAAGGCGGGCAGGGCGGACAGGCCCAGGCCCAAGGCTAAAAGAATGGGGGCGGGGCGGAACAGGCGGCTGGACATGGTGGGATGACTTCCTGCGTAAACGGATAGGGGATGATCAAACCGGGGCATTGTGGCGGGATTGGGGATATGCGCATGCGCAAAAGCACCACGGCAGACCCGACAAAGCGGAATGGCCCGGCATCATGACGTCTTGCCGACGGGGGGATTGACGGTGATTCCCTGCCCGGCGTCCTGACCGGCTTCGAACGCCGCCGCCGCCACCTTTTTCCCCGATGACCGTCCCCGGCGAAAGGTCATGTCCAATTTCGCGAATTCGCTTTCGACCACCGATTGGTGCAACACCACCAGATCGCGCCCGGTGCCCAGACGGGTGGCTTCGTCGCGTTCGGTTTTCATCACCACCAATTTCTCGGCGATGGATACCGCCATGCCGAACAGAAACGATCCTTTTTCGTCCCGCCCATAGCGGATGAAACGCTGGGTCCGGGCATAGTGTTCCCAGGCACGTTGCATGGCGGCGGTAATCACGTCGTAAACGTAATGCGCCATCTCGATGCTGTGGCGCAGCCCGAAAAACACATAATGAATGTGCCGGTTTTCATCTTTTTCCAGCCAGACCTTGCAATTGCAAAATTCGGCGATGGCGGGAAGACAGGCGGATATGGGTTGGCGCTGTTTTTTATTGGTTGCGATGGCTGAGCGTTCGCATTGCCCCGTGCGGATTTCCAGGTCGCTCAAGGACAGGTCGTGGCGATCCAGCAATTCCGCAGCCTTGGCGGCGGCGATCAGGGCCTCTTCCTCGGTGCAGCCATTCGTCACGGTTTTGGCCCGCAAGGCTTGGATAAGACGTTTCAGTTTGTCCAGCTCTGCGGTCATGGATGTGGTCCGTTGTTGGTATGCCCCAGAGCTTGTCGCAGAAGGCCCCAAAAGCCAACAGGCCGGTGAGTGATCACCGGCCTGTTGGCTTTTGCCGTTTATTTCAACGGCTTGAATTTCGTGGTGGAGCTGAGGGGAATCGAACCCCTGACCTCATCATTGCGAACGATGCGCTCTCCCAACTGAGCTACAGCCCCACGAGAGGCGCCGAAAATATGAGATGCGTCGGGTGGTGTCAAGCGTCCTTCTGATGCCAAAACGCGGTGACGGTATTTGATACCAACCGGTCAATGAATTGATGGGGTGGACGGCCCCTGCTCATCGGCGTCGCAATGCGCCAAGATGGTGGTTGTCGAAACACACCATTCGAGGGGGCCGTCCATGACCGAGATTAGCACGATTGGGTTGGATCTGG
>JAYSBF010000074.1:0-14997 GCA_041915545.1 Magnetospirillum sp.
TAACTCTTTGAAAGAAAAAGAAACTGGAGGCTTGGAGGCTGCGCCTCCAAACGGGTCTGGGCGGTCGCCCAGCCGCGAAGCGGAGTTTTTCCGCACCCTGTTAGTCCCTCGCCGGGCGCAGGCATCCGCCTGCTTGGCCGCGGTCGCAATGGCCGCATGCCGGTTCCGCAGGCCGAAAATTCATGGAACCGGTATCAATCCACATCATCGCTTCAGCGGCAGGGCGCGGGTCAGGCGGTCCATCAGCCGGTCGGGCAAGGCGGCTGCCAGCCAACACAGGGCGTTCATCGGCAAGGGAAAGGCGATTCGTCCCCGGTCGCGGGCCAGGCCGCGCAGGATGATGCGGACCGCGCGGGGGCAATCCATCAGGAATGGCATGGGAAACCGATTGTCTTCGGTCATGCGGGTGGTGACGAAACCGGGGCAGACCACCGACAGGCGGATATTGTCGCGGGACAGCCAGCCGCGCATGCCTTCGCCCCATATCCGCACCGCCGCTTTCGATGCGCAATAGCTGGGGGCGCCGGGCATGCCGCGAAAGGATGCCTGGGAACTGATCAGGGCGATCTGTCCCGACCGGCGAGGCTGCATCAGGTGAATGGCAGTTTGCGCGGTGGTCAGAACCCCGTGCAGATTGACCGCGAAAATGGCTTGAGACTGTTCGTCGTTTTCTCCGTTCAATCCGGTGCCAGCGGAAATACCCGCATTGGCCACCACCAGATCCAGCGGGCGGATCTGATCGCATTCCCTGATCCAGTCGGCGGTGGTCTGGGCCGCTGCCACATCCAGGATGCGGGGGTGGGTTTGGGCACCGGCCTGCCGGCAGCGTTCGGCGACAGCATCCAGTCGGGCAGCATCGCGCCCGCACAGGAATAAGGTGACGCCGGGTGCGGCCAGGGCCAGGGCCAAGCCTTCGCCCAAGCCCGATGATGCCCCGGTGATCAGGATGGATTTGGCGGATAAGGCGGTCATGAATGATCTTTCCCGGTCAGGACGGCCCGCAAGGGGGATTCCAGCGGCGGCAAATCATTGCGCACGGCATCCAGGATGATGGCCGGGTCAATGGAATGATATTCATGCACCAAAATGTTGCGGATATCGCCGATACGGGACCAGGGAATATCCGGGTGGCGCTGCTGAATGGCGAACGGGACACGTTTGGATGCCTCGCCCAGCACCTCCAGATTGCGGATCACCGCGTCTTGGGTGCGGATATCCTTCAGAAAATCCTGGGCGGTCATGCCGTCCAGATAAGCGGTTGCCCGTCCGATGGCTTCCAGCATGTCCTCGACCCGGACCCGCCAGTCCTTATCCGCCTGTCCGGTCATGACCTATTTCCGTCCCTGGGCCTGTTCGCGTTCCACCGCCTGGACAAAGGCATCCACCTCGGCCTTGATTTCCTGGCTTTCCTGCACGGCGCTGGCCCGCGCCCGGTCCACGCATTGAACATAGGCGTTCATGCGCTGGGTATAGGATTGTAAATTCCGCTGGAACGCGGTGATGGCCTGTTCATCACGGGTGCGCAGAGCCGATGTGTCGGGACGTTGCGGCCGCTGGCAGGTTTCCGCCTGGGCGGCGGCGGGAAGCACGCTGACGGACAGCAGCAGGCAGGCGGCCAAGGTCGCGGGACGGATCATGGGATATCCTTTTCTTCATCCTGATAGACGATTTGGCAATCGGCGGCGATCGCCGCCTTCAGCCGGGGTTTGATCTGGGTATTGGTGATCAGATCCACCGGACGGCCCAACACCCCTTCCAATGCGTGTTTTAATTCCACATAGCGCAGCAGGCCGCCGGGTTGGCCGGGATGAAAATCCACCATCAGATCCACATCCGATAACGGGCGGGCCTGATCGCGGGCGACCGAGCCGAACAGATGGGCCTGTCGGACGCCGAAACGCTGAAACAGATGGGGATGGGCGGCCAGGGTTTGGATGACCTGATCACGGGTGATGGGGGGACGCTGGCGCGAGATGCGTTGGGCATAGGCGCGGACCGCATCCACCTTGTCGGCGGGAACGCGCACGGTCACGTCAACCACATCGGGGCGTCCACGAAAGGGGCGTCGTCGTTCCGTCATGGTCGCCACCATAGCCGCCATGACGTCGCGAAGGAAGGGTGGTCTTGGCGGTGCCGTGCGGCTATAACCGTCGGCGGACAAATGATCCCCAGGATTGGGAAAGGGAGTGCCAAACCCATGAGTGTGTCCAGCATGACCGGCTATGCCCGCGCCGAGGGGAGTGATTCCCTGGCGTCCTGGGTGTGGGAAGCCAAAAGCGTCAATGGGCGCGGACTGGAAGTGCGTTGCCGTTTACCCCCCGGCCATGACGTTTTGGACATCGCCGCACGCGAAGCGGCGCAAAAGGCGCTGAAACGCGGCAATGTGCAAATTTCCCTGACCATCAGCCAGGGCAGTGACAGCCCGGCCATGCGGGTGAACACCCAATTGCTGGGGCAATTGCTGGCCTTGGTCGATGATATGGGGCCGTCTTACCAGAATATCGCTCCGGCGCGGTGGGACGGGTTGCTGTCCATCAAGGGCGTGTTGGAAGCCGCCGAGGCCGAAAACCCCGATCAAAGCGAGGAACAGCGTCAGGCGCGGGAAGCGGCCTTGCGTGCCACTTTGGATCAGATGTTGGTCAATCTGTCGGCCATGCGTCGGGTGGAAGGTGGGCGCATTGCCCAGGTCTTGGTGTCGCAATTGGATGAAATCACCCATTTGACCGACCGCGCCGGCCAGACCGCTGCCTTGCGTCCCGATGCATTGAAAGACCGGCTGCGGTCCCAATTGCTGGCGGTGCTGGATGCGGTGCCGCCCCTGTCCGAAGATCGCATCGCCCAGGAATTGGCGTTGATCGCGGTCAAGGCGGATGTGCGCGAGGAATTGGACCGGCTGCGTGCCCATGTGGCCGCCGCCCGCGATCTGATCGTCGGCGGTGGGGCGGTGGGGCGCAAGCTGGATTTCCTGTCGCAAGAATTCAATCGCGAAGCCAATACCTTGTGTTCAAAGTCATCGGATGTGGATCTGACCCGTATTGGTCTGGATTTAAAGGCGGTGATCGACCAGTTCCGCGAGCAGGTCCAGAATATAGAATAATGTCGTCAATTTTATTTGAATGTCTGATCGGTATTGAACCTGTATAGCAAGAAAGATTCGTTTCCCATGACCGCTGTTCTGCCCGCCAATCTTCCCACCGTGGCCCGTCGGGGGCTGATGTTGGTGCTGTCTTCGCCATCAGGGGCGGGAAAAAGTTCCATCGCCCGCGAGGTGTTGGCCCGCGATCCCCATATCGCCTTGTCGGTGTCCTGCACCACCCGTGCCCCACGTCCCGGCGAAGTGGATGGTCAGGATTATCATTTCACCACTGTGGATGATTTCCGCCGCATGGCGGATCAGGGGGAATTCCTGGAACATGCCCAGGTGTTCGATAATTATTACGGCACCCCCCGCCGCCCGGTGGAGGAGGCCCTGAGCCAGGGTCGGGATATTCTGTTCGATATTGATTGGCAGGGCACCCAGCAATTGACCCAATCCGCCCCCGCCGATCTGGTCAAGGTGTTCATTTTGCCGCCGTCGCTGGAAGAACTGGAACGCCGCTTGCGCGGTCGCGGCCAGGATAGTGACGAGGTGGTGCGCAAGCGCATGGCCAAGGCCGCCGATGAAATGAGCCATTGGGCCGAATATGATTACGTCCTGCTGAATCGCGACCTGGATGTTTCGATCCAGCGGGTCCAGTCCATCCTGGACGCCGAACGGCTGAAGCGTGACCGGCAGCCGGATATGGGTGATTTCGTCAATCGTTTGTGCGGGCGCTAACCATGGGGCTGCCGGTGCCGGGGACCATCCTGGTCTATGTCGGGCTGGACGCGGTGGGCGATGGGCTGATGAAACTGCCCTTTTTGCGGGGGCTGCGTGCGGTCTTTCCCCAATCCCGCATCACCTGGATGGCGGGCAAGGGGCATACGGTCTATGCGGGTGCCCTGGCCCCGCTGGTGGCGGGTCTGGCCGATGATGTGGTGGATCAGGCGGGGATCGGCAGCCGGGTGGGTGAATTGATCGGTCCGCATCCCCTGGCCGGGCGGCGGTTCGATCTGATCATCGACACCCAGCGCCGGGTGTTGACCACGCTGATCCTGCGCCGTATCCGCCATGAGCGGATGATTTCCGGGGCGGCGGGCTTTGCCCTGTCATCGGTCCGGCCCCGGCGAGGTTGGGTCCGCCCGGCATCCATGGCCGGGCAATTGATGGCCTTGCTGGATTTGGCCCGTGGCGGCGGCGGCGATGGCCAGCCCCCCGGCCCGGCGCCTCTGTCCCTGGACCCGGCGGTTTTGGATCAATCGGCGAATTTGCTGCCCGATGGCCCGGTCTATATCGGTTTCGCCCCCGGTGCCGGGGGAAAGTACAAGTGCTGGCCCTTGGACCGATATGTGGATTTGGCCCGCATCCAGGTGGAAAAAGGCCGGGTGCCGGTGTTCTTGCTGGGGCCGGGGGAAGTGGAATGGGTGGACGGCATCCGTGCCGCCGTGCCCGCCGCCTTGTTCCCGTTGCAACAGACCGGCGGTCCCGTGACCCCCATGCTGACCATCGCCCTGGGCCGTCGGCTGGCGGCGGCGGTGGCCAATGATTCCGGCACCGGCCATATGCTGGCGGCGGCGGATACGGCCCTGATTTCCCTGTTCGGCCCAACCCCGGCAGCCAAATTCGCCCCATTGACCCGGCGGGCCTGGGTGATCACTGCCCAATCCCATGGGGGGGATGAGATGGAGCGTATCCCGCTGGCGGCGGTGGGGGCGGTTTTGGACGATGCGCTGGCGAAAAATCCGGGCTAGGATGCGGCTGAAGTAAACAGCCAATGGTGGGGCAGTTCTGATCATGGATATCAAGGATCATATTCGCGGGATTCCCGATTTCCCGAAACCGGGCATCCTGTTTTATGACATTTCCACCTTGTTGGCTCATGCCGATGCCTGGCAGGTGGCCATGGGGCGGCTGGCGTCGGAAGTGCGGCGGTTCCAACCCGATATCGTGGCTGGTATCGAATCCCGTGGCTTTCTGGTGGCGGCCCCGTTGGCGCTGAAACTGGGCTGCGGCTTTGTCATGCTGCGCAAGCGGGGCAAATTGCCGGGCAAGACTGTCCGCCATGAATATGATCTGGAATACGGTTCCGATGTGATCGAAATCCAGGAAAACGCCATCCAGCCGGGCCAGCGCGTGGTGGTTCTGGATGATTTGCTGGCCACGGGTGGCACCATGGCGGCAGGGGTCAGCCTGCTGCGTCAGGTGGGAGCCGAAGTGGTGGGGGCCGCCACCATCATCGAACTGAGTTTCCTGCCCGGTCGCAAGCGGCTGGAAGAGGCATCGGTCCCGGTGCGCAGTCTGGTGTCTTACGACGAATAGGATCGCACGGCGGACTTTCCGGCTTGTGTGACGTGCCCCAGTGGTAAGATTTCGACGGATGGCACCCATGCCATTCGTCTGGAGCTTGCCTCAATTCAACCGATTGGCGGGCGTGTCACACCCCGTTCTTGCTGATTGTCTTCCCGGGCTGATTGTCTTTTCGGCCAAAGGATAAACCATGGATTTCGCGTTGCAGGCGGCGCTGTCAGGGGCCGCCATGGGGGCGGCGGTTCTGGCCGCCTGTGTTGTTTATGGCTGGATGCTGGCGGCGGCGCCGGCGGCTTATGGGTGGTGGGCCGGGGCCTTCGTTCTACTGGCCGCGGGCAAGGCTTTGCCCTTATTCGGTTCCACCCCGCTTTTTCTGGAAGCTTCCGATTTTCTCTATGGGTTCAGTGCCGGCCTGATTTTTGGCGGCGCCATTTCGGTGATGGGCGGGCAGGTTCCCCGCTGGCTGCCCCTGGTCGCCTTGGGGGTTGGGGGGGGCTGGGCCGAGTTGATGAAAGCAGTCCGGCCCATGCTGGAACTGCCCCCCTTGCCGGTCTTGGGGATTGGGGGAATTGCCCTGCTGGTCTGCGGCTGGGCTTTTCTGCATCCCGCGGCCCTGGGGGGGCGGCGGTATCGGCTGGCATCGTCATGTTTTGCTATTTCCGGGGTCCATGAACTGGTGTCGCCGCTGCTGCTGCACCACAGCACCACATCCACCTGGAGCTTTTTGTTCAGCCAATTCATGTCCATGCTGACCGCGCTGGCCCTGCTGTTGGTGGTGTTGCGCCAGCATCAGGCGGTGGCGCAAAGCGAGGGGCTGCGGGCCGACATGCTGCAAAACCGGCTGGTGGATGCCTTGGGCAGTGTGGAAGACGCGGTGGCGGTTTACGATTCCGGCAATCATCTGCTGACCTGTAATTCCCACTACCGCGCGTTCCTGGCGCCGATCGAGGACATCATCCAGCCGGGCCGTCATTTGGCCGATATCCTGGCCGCCGAATTACGCACGGGGACGGTGCTGTCTGAAGCCGGTCGCGATGAATGGGTGCGCGGCCTGATGGCCGAGCAGATGGGGGCCGAGGCGCAGGGACGGGAATTCCAGCTATGGAATGGCCGCTGGGTGGCTTTGAACGTCTACCGCACCAATGATGGCGGGCATTTGCGGGTTTTGCGCGACATCAGCACCCGGAAACAGGCGGAATTGTCGCTGAAGGAAAGCGTGTCCTGGCTGCGCGGCATTATGGATACGGTGATCGACGCCATCATCACCATCGACGATACGGGTACGGTTCTGTCGTTCAATCCGGCGGCGGAACGCATCTTTGGCTATGACAGCGCCGATGTGGTGGGGCGCAATGTCCGCATGCTGATGCCCGAGCCGTTTCATTCGGAACACGATTCCTATATCGAACGCTATGTGGAAAGCCGCGATCCCCGCCTGATCGGCATTGGCCGTCAATCCAAGGGGCGGCGAAAGGATGGGTCGGTATTCCCGCTGGATCTGGCGGTGACGGAAATGCGCCAGGGGGACATGGTCACCTTTATCGGCGTGATCCGCGATATTACCGACCGCAAGCGGGTGGAAGAAGCTTTGGTGGACAGCGAACAGCGCTTCCGCGATCTGGCGGAATCGTCCACCGACTGGTTCTGGGAATTGGATGCCAATTTGCGCTTCACCTTTGTCTCTGACCGGGTGCGTCAGGTTTTGGGTGTGGGGGTCAGCCATTTCCTGGGCCGGTCTTTCGACGAAGTGGGCATGGCCAGCGAGGATGCGGCCACCCGCGAATTCCAATTCGGCCTGATCCGGGGGCGCCGTCCGTTCCGAGGCTTTGTTTTTGCCTTCAGTGGTCGGGATGGGGCGGATGGGGCGCTTTATGTGGAAATGTCGGGCCGTCCCACCTTTGACCAGACCGGGGATTTCACCGGCTATCGCGGCACCGCCACCGACATCACCCAATTAAAGCGGCAGGGCCAGGAATTAGAGGCCCAATCCACCTTGCGCCAAGCCATCATCGACAACATGGCCCAAGGCGTGGCGGTGTTCGATGGCGAGGAAGTCCTGGTGGCGCTGAACCGTCAGGCCCGTATTCTGCTGGATCTGCCGGGAACCGAGATTTTTCCCGGTGTCGCCAATCTGGAATTGGTGGTCCTGCATCTGGCGGTTCAGGGCGAATTCGGTCCTGGCCGGGTGGCTGGCAAGGTGGAACGGCGGCTGGCACGGCTGCGGGGGTTTCCCGATCAAAATTTCCTGCATTCGCGCCCCAATGGCCAGACCTTGGAAATCCGATCCACCGCGATGCCCGGTGGCGGGCTGATCCTGACCATGGCCGATGTGACCGAACGGAAAAAGGCCGAGGATACCTTGCGCGAGGCCAAGGATGCCGCCGAACGGGGAAACCGGGCCAAGGCGACATTCCTGGCCAATATCAGCCACGAATTGCGCACGCCGCTGAATGCCATTATCGGATTTTCCGAATTGATGAAGCACGAAATTTTTGGCCCCCTGGAGCCTGGGGCTTATCGCGGCTATGTGGACGATATCCACGAAAGCGGTATGCATCTGTTGGAATTGATCAACGATATCCTGGACATGTCCAAAGCCGAGGCCGGGATGACCGATCTGCAAAACAGCTCGGTGGATGTGGCTGTTCTGGTACAATCATCGGTGCGGCTGATGTCGCGCCGGGCGGAAGAGGGAGGGGTGCGGCTGGAAACCAACCTGCCCGCCACCTTGCCGCATCTGTTGGGGGATGAACGGCGTCTGCGTCAGATCATTCTTAATCTGGTGTCCAACGCGGTCAAATTCACCGATACAGGGGGGATGGTGTCCGTCGTTGCCTGGACCGCCGAAGACGGTTTCCATCTGGACGTGCGCGATACCGGCATCGGCATGACCGCCGAAGAATTGGTTCAGGTGATGGAACCCTTCGTTCAGGCCGATAGCCGGTTGTCGCGCAAATATGAAGGAACCGGGTTGGGCCTGCCCTTGGCCAATGCCCTGGTGGCCGCCCATGGGGGCAGCCTGTCGCTGACGTCGAAAGTGGGGCAGGGAACAATTGCCAGCGTGGTGTTTCCGGCCAGCCGGATTTTATCGCATTGATCCTGGGCATGGTGCCCCGCACTCTCTTTGCTGGGGTGGAGAAGTGGTTTATCCTGGCCCGTATCCGCGAAATGCCTGATCCTCTCGCCTGAAATTCTTGTCTGGAACCACTATCGGGGGCTGCTGTCCGTGTTTTGTCATCCGCCTTCCGTTATGGCCGTCATCGTGTGCGCAGTCTTGGGGACGGGGACGGCCATGGCCCAGCAACCCCTTAACCTGTTGCCGCCATCGGAACAGCTTCCCGACCGGGCCGCATCCGAACGCCAAATTCCCAACCGGCTCCCCCAAGATGGCCGGGTCATCCGCGAACCCCGCCCGATCGTCGAAACCTTGCCCCCCGATTCCGCCAATGGGGATGCGTCGGTCGCGGTGGAAGACAAACAATTGCTGGACGAACCATCCCCCAGCTTTCAGCCGATCCGCCCGGCGGATCAGGCGGTCGCCGGGGGGCCAAATCCCGCAGTGATTCCGCCGCAATCGCCGCCACAAACAGCGGCGGGGGGCGTTCCGCTTCAGCCCCCCCTGGCTGGCGGGGCGGTTGCCGCGTCCGCCGCGCCGGTTGCGGCTTTTGCCGGACAGGCTGCTTTGGCCGGGGGCGGGGACGATTGGCCGGTCGTGGCCGGTGTCGCCGGAATGGCCGCCCTGCTTGGCGCATTGATGTCCGGTCTGGTGGTGGGCGGGTTGGTCCGGCTGGCCCGCCGTGGGGAAGTCCGGCGGCGGCGGCAATCCGTGGCATCGGTACTGGCCACCGAATTGGAAACCCGTCATCTGGCGTTTGAAACCGTGCCCTTGCCCCCCAATGCCGAAGCCGGGGTGTCGTTCGTGTCGGCGGTGACATCGCTGGCGGGGGTGGATGCCGGGTTCCGTGCCGTGCAATCCCGACTGGATTTGCTGCCTGATAAGCTGGCGGCCCATGTGTCGGTTCACTATGCCGCGGTTCAGCGCGTGTCGGATTTTGTCAAAGGGCAAAGTCTGGCAGCGGCGGTGCGCATGTTGCAGGCCAATCGCCTGGGCGGCCACCCTTGTCCCGATGCCGGCAGCATGCGCGATGCCCATGTGGAATTGGCGGCGGCATTCCGTGGGCTGGAAAAGGTCATTCAGGCATTGCGCTCTGTCCGCTGATCGCAGAACTTTGAAAATATTATGATTTTTGTCGTGGGACGATGAGCATGAGCAAGCATCTGGCCTTGCCGCCCGGGTTTTTATGGGGGGCATCCACATCCGCCTATCAGATCGAGGGTGCGGCGGATCAGGATGGGCGGGGACCAAGTATCTGGGATGTTCACTGCCGTCTGCCGGGGCGGACCAATAATGGCGATACTGGCGATGTTGCCTGTGACCATTACCATCGCTGGGCCGAAGATTTGGATCTTCTGGGGCGGCTGGGGGGCGGGGCATACCGCTTTTCTGTTTCCTGGCCACGGGTAATGCCCAAGGGCAAGGGGGCAGTCAATGCCCAGGGATTGGATTTTTACGACCGCCTGATCGACCGGGTTTTGGCCATGGGCATGGAACCGTGGCTGTGCCTGTACCATTGGGATTTGCCCCAGGCGTTGGATGATTTGGGCGGTTGGACCAATCGGGATGTGGCGGGGTGGTTCGCCGATTATACCACGGTGATTGTCCGCCGTTTCGGCGACCGGGTTCGGCATTTCGCCACCTTTAACGAACCGAATGTGGCGACCTTGTTCGGCTATGCCATGACATGGTGCGCCCCGGCCTTGCAGAACCGTGCCGCGTATTTTCGGGCCGCCCACCACCTTAATCTGGCCCATGGGGCGGCGGTGGATGTCGTGCGCGACTGGGTGCGGGATGCCCGGATTGGCGCTATTTATAATGTGCAGCCGGTGCACCCGGAAAATGACAGTCCAGACAATCAGCGGGCCGCCCGATTACTGGACGCCCATTGGAATCTGGTTTATGCCGATCCGCAGATTTTGGGCCATTACCCCGATGTGGTGATCCCCGATTTCGATCCGGTGATCCAGGCCGGTGACATGGCCCGGATCTGTCGGCCCATGGATTGGTTCGGCATCAACCATTACGGTCCCATCTGGACCCGCGCCGATGCCTCCACCCAATTGGGATTCGCCTGGGGGGATAATCCCGATCCCCAGCCCCATCCGGCCATTGGCTGGCCCATTTATCCCCAAGCCTTCACGGATGAACTGGTCCGGTGTTCCCGTCGATATGGTCTGCCGGTTTATGTGACCGAAAACGGCATGGGACGGGGGGCATCGGAAGAAAATCCGGGACCTGACGGGCAGGTGCATGACCCGTATCGCATCGCTTATCTTGATTTGTATACCGACGCCATGACCACCGCGATCGCCGAAGGGGCCGATGTCCGGGGATATTTCATCTGGTCGCTGTTGGACAATTTTGAATGGGGATCTGGGTACGGCAATCGCTTTGGCATCGTGCATGTGGACTTCGCCACGCAGAAACGCACGCCAAAGGATTCGTTTGCCTGGTATGCCGGGTTGATTGCCGCCAATTCCGGCGGATGATCCTGGGTCAATGAGCCCATCGCCGGGCGCGGCCAAGCAGGCGGGTGCTAGACTCTGCCGATGGCATCTCGTTGGGGCCGCTCAGCAACTGTCTTGTCATACCAACCGGCCAATGACCGGTTGTATTGTCCCTCGCCGACGTGGGGGGATGACCATCCCCCCACGTTCATCCTTTCGGACGGATCATTCTTACCGAATTTTCAAGACACGAAGCGCCGCGCGGGCTTTATCGCGGATATCGACCTGATGAGGTCGAAATCCGCTCTATTGGGCTGCCGCCTCAAGCGCACTCAGCCGGGCATCGAATCCGCGCGCCATGAACAGCAGCAATTCATCAGTGCGGAAGCTGTAGCGGTCGCCCGCCTCTCGGGTCACCGTTCCATCCTCGCCGGTTTCCGCCTGCCACTCGTCATGGCAGATGAAGCCATAGCGGTTGGGGTCCAGGCCGTTGGCGGTCAAGATGTCCATAGCCCGCTGGACGGTCAGCCCGGCATGGTGGCGGGCGCGATCCTGTCCCTTTTCCTGAATGGCGCTCAGGAATTGGAAGGTGCCGATTTCGGCGGCCAGGGCCTTGGCGGCGGTCAGTTCCGCCGCGCTCAGGGTGGTGACGGCGGTTTTTTCACGGGCGTCGGATGTGTTGATGGCCCCGGTGGCGGAATAGACAACCGCCCAGCGATAGCCCCCGCTTCCGAGCGGATAGGCCGCATCCATCCCTGGGTGAACCTCGGCGGCAGAGGTGATGCGCAGGATTTCGCGGGAGCCGTAACTCCCGCCATACGAGGTGTTGATCCCGACGGATTGGGATGAATAGGTTCCGTTATGCGTGTTGTAGACAATCAGCCCGGTCCACCCGGCGCCGTCGCTGGTGCCGAAACAGATCGACCCGACATTGCCAGCGGAATGCTGAGTAGAGGCCGCCTGGCCATAATAGGTGGCCGTGCCGACCGGCGACCGGATTCCAGCCGTCGCGGTCAACAGCCCCGTCACGCCCAGGGTCGAGCCGACCGTGGCCGCGCCCGATGCTGTCAGGGTGCCGGATACCGTCTGATTTCCGATCAGGGAGAGAGTTCCGGTTGGCGAGGCGCAGGCGGCCATGGTAACCCCGCCATCCTTCAGCACCACCCCGTCAACGGTGACCCCCGCATTGACGGTCTTCTCGGAAATCACATCCATCTTGACCGCACCACTGAGCGTGGGGTCAATCAGGGTTTGGCCGGTCAGGGTGTCGCCGTTCTGCTTGGCCAGGGGGGTCCCGCCCAGGGTGGCCCCATCATGCACATGCAAACGGCGATCAGTGGTGTTGACGGTCACTTCCTTGGGCGCCCCGGTAAAGGCGGCGGTTTCGGTGGCGGTGCCGCCACGCAAGCACAGTTGATCCCCCATGATTACAGTCCTCCAAAATTAGTGGTGACGCTGCCCTGGGCCAGGCTGATCCTGACGGCGGGAATACGTTCATCGGTGAAGGGGGCGGTGGCGGGCGGCAAAGCGCCCAAATCCACATTCCCCGGATACTGGGTGCGGTAATCGCCCCACAATGTGTTGGCGTTGATCCGGTGCTGGGCATAAACCGCGCCCGCACTGGCAATGGCATTGGCGGCGGCGCTGGTGGCGGTGCCCGCCTGACTGGCGGCGGTGATGGCGCTGGCCGCCGCCTGGGCGGCACCGGACTGGGCCTGATCGCGGGCCGCCTGGGCGGTGGCTGCGCTGTCGGCGGCGTTGGTGGACGATGACAGGGCCGATTGGGCACTGGCCGCCGCCTCGCTGGCCGATTGGGCGGCGGCAGAGGCGCTAGAGGTGGCCGCCGCCGCCCCGCGTTCGATGATTCCCATGTAATCGGCGGGGTTATCGCCCGATCCCACCGGCACCTTCACCGCCCGGTTCAGCCCTTCGGCCAATTGCTGGTCAGCCATGACCAGCCGGTCCAATGCCCCTTCCACCACCTCGGCGTAGATGGCGGCCCCGGTGACCAGGGCAACATCCTGGATCATGGGCATTTCCCGGCGGATGGTTATGATCTGCCCGCTGACGGGGGGCGTGGCGACGGTGATCGTGCCGCCATAGGCGCCGCCTAATCCGGTGACGGAATATTGGCCGCTTCCCATCACGCTGGCGGTGCCGTTTTGGGTCAGATAAACCACCAGGGCGCCCGATGGGATCAGAAAGGAAAAGTCAAATTGGGTGGTCACGCCGTTTCCCGCATAGGACACGGCGTTGGTCGTGGTCGAAAGCGTCATGTGTGCTCCTACTGTTGACTGGTTCCGTCACGCCCGGACAGGGCGCCTTGGATCAGATCGACGGGGATTTCCGGCTGTGCCCGGCCCGTGGCCACGTCCGCCGCATAGGCCAACGGCTTGCCCAATTGGCCCAGGGGCAGGCCGGTGACCATGCCCAGCGCATTCAGGCTGTCGCTGGTGGCGGCGTGGACGATGGAGAAGGGGGCGAAGCTGCCTTGGGTCCGCCGCGCCACGCTATCGGCCAGTCCCAGCCACTCCCGCACATGGCGGGCCAGGGTCTTCACCGTCTGGGGGGGGAATTGGCCCGAAGGTCGGCATCGTCCAGGGTTTCTTCCAGCCAGACATGCCCCAATTCGTGCATGATGGTGCTGCTGTCGGCCTTGGCGAACAGGTGGATGATGGCTTGGCCGTCGCCGAAGGTGACCGATCCGCGTGAGGGACGGCTGCCGCCGTCGGGTTGGAGATAGACCTTGCCGCCTTCGTCCTTGATTCCACGGATCAGGTCGCGCAGGATGATGATGTCCCCGGTTCTGCCTGTTCCAGTGCTTTCAAGGGATGGAATTTGCAGGCTAGGCGAGGACAAAGCGCCCGCATCTGGGATTTCCCTGAGCACTCCCTCTGCGGGCATTTTCTTGGCAAGATGCATGTCGTGCAATTTGTCAAGCCGCTCCACCCCATCAATGATGAGCACGGCACTGCCGCTTCGGTGATTCTCGACCGTCATTTTGACGGCGTAAACGCCATCGCTATGGCGCATGGCTGCGAAGAAACGACGGATTTGTAGCGTGTCCTGGTGATTCTTGCGGTCGGTGTGTGTCTCCACTCGTGCTGATGCCGCGAACAGATCCGGCAATAGGCGGGTCGCGTCTAGGTGCGCTAACGCAGCCTCGTCCTCACCAATCGCTTTAACCGATTTTTTCCAACTCGAAACGGCATGTACCCAGTCCGTGGCAGAAAGGTGAATAGTGGTACCCGGCATATCCGGGTGTGTGAGGTCCACTGGCGCGTTGCCTTTGCGCGCTTCCTTAGCCGTCTTCCGTTCCGCTGGAGTGTTGTCCATGGCTATCTGCGGTACTGGTACGACAGGCATTTCGCGCGCCAAGTCAACATCGAGATCGACCGGCTGACGCAGTACCATGCCGCCGTCCTGCTTCAGCGTCCGCTCATCCCCCCGGCGTACCGCCACCCCGCGTTCCTGGTACAGGGCAAAGGCATCCAGCCCCAGATTTTCAGCCCGTGTGCGGTAATGGGCGGCGGCAAGCTGCGCTTCCGCGTTCGCCTGGGTTTCGGTGCGACCGGCTTCCAGAAGCTGGGTGCGCAGATCGTCGGCCACCCGATCCGCCGATGTCTGGGCCTGCCGTCCCGCTTCGGTTTCCGTTTGGATTTCGGTTTCGGTGGCCAACATCCGGTCGAACACGGATCGGGCGTCGTCGCTCAATTCCACGTTCAGGCGGCGGATGTGGCGATACAGACGGGTCAGCCAACGGCGGAACTGGGCGAAGGCCCCGCGCAATCCATCAGTGGGGGCGCGGCCTTCGCGCAAATAGGCTTCGAACCCACGGGCGAAGAGTTCGTGCTGGTCGATACTGGGCCGCTCTCCCTCGGCCAGTCCCAGCCACTCCCGTACATCGCGGGCCAGGGTCTTCACCGCCTGGGGGAAAATGGCCCGAAGGTCGGCATCGTCCAGGGTTTCTTCCAGCCAGACATGCCCCAATTCGTGCATGATGGTGCTGCTGTCGGCCTTGGCGAACAGGCGGATGATGGCTTGGC
>JAYSBF010000075.1:0-14636 GCA_041915545.1 Magnetospirillum sp.
CGATCTTCATCACGTCATCGAGTTCCAGGTCTTCCACCGAACCGGCCTTGGCGGCCAGGTGCAGCACGGTGTCCTGCAGCTTGGTGTTCAGGATCAGACGGGTGGAGTCAGCCTTGGGGTCGCAGCCCACGATCAGGATCTTTTGATCCATTTCGACCAGGGCGGCCAGGGTGTTCTGGGAGGTGGTGGACTTACCGATACCGCCCTTGCCGTAGAAAGCGATCTGACGAGGCATCTTCTAGGTTCCTTTCTTCCTCAACCTTCCAATTCGCTTGGCGGAGTGTCGGACCACCGCCGCACCCTTATACCAGCAAGGTCCGTGCCAAGTTTTGGAAATTATATAAAATTCAATCAAAACAATGATTTAAAAAAGTGCATGGTGGTTTTGCCTGTTTTTTGGGCGGAAAAATGGCTGTCTGGAATCCGACATCTTTGTCGTAAGCCCACATTGGACGGCCAATTGTGGCGTTTGTGTCAAAGGGTGGCAAACGGCCCGCTTCCTGGTATAAGGCGGCGGGGCCATGGATCTTTTGTGACGGGGGCGGTGTCCGCATGCAGGCAAACCAGCATCGTCTGGGGCATTCCACCAATCTTGTCGGCTTGCCGACCGATCTTTTGGGCAGTGCCGCGTTCAATGACCACCCGGTGGACCTGCACGTTTCCGGTGTGCGGGAAATGAACAAGGGATTGTTTGAAATGCTGTCGCAGTCGGATTGTCAGGCCGATGCGGGCGATGCCTTCTATAAATATATGATGGCCATGTTCGGGATCGACCCCGAACAGCAGGAACGCGAGCGCGAGGCGGCCCACTCGTCCGGTCGCCCCCCGCGCCCCCGGCATTACCGGTCGTCCTTTCTGCGGCTGCTGAAAGGGTGGGGGTATGATTCCAACAGTCCCGAAGGCGCGGTGCTGAAAGGCTGGGTTGAAAGTCGGTTCGGCTTGTTCCCCACCTATCACAAGGCGGTGCTGGCGCGGGTGGGCGGCCAGGAATGGGCGACCTATGTGGAAGAAAAAATGTCCAGCCGCTTCCACAACAATTCCATCTACACCCAGCTTGATATGGTGTACGAGTTCTGCCAATGGTCCTTGCGGCGCTTCGGTGTGTCGCCATCCCAACATATACGGTTGTACCGGGGGACCAATTCGTTCGACGAACATCAGATTGTCGAACGGATCGACAAGCATACGGTGGTGATGCGGCTGAACAATCTGGCGTCGTTTTCGTGGGACCGTGAAACGGCGGATTGTTTTGGGGATGTGATCCTGACCGCCGATGTCCCCATGGTGAAGATCGTGTTTTTCAATACCCTGATGCCGATCAGCCCCCTGAAGGGGGAGGGCGAATATCTGGTGATCGGGGGGGACTATCGCGTTTCGACGCGATATCTATAATGGTTGTAAGGTTCGTGCTGTGAGGAAGGTGGACGCATGACTGGTATCACCCTTGAGGAGCGGGCGCTGGGCGCCTTTGTCGGCTTTGCCGTGGGTGACGCCCTGGGGGCCACTGTCGAATTCATGACCCGGCGCGAGATCGAGGCCAAGTATGGCGTTCATCGCAAGATGATCGGCGGCGGCTGGCTGCATCTGGCCCCCGGACAGGTGACCGACGATACCGATATGGCCCTGGCCCTGGGCCGGTCGCTGATCCGCAGCCAAGGTTATGATGTCAAGGATGTGTGCGACGAATTCACCGCGTGGCTGAAAAGCGGGCCGGTGGATATCGGCAATACCTGCCGTCGGGGCATCCGCCGCTATATGGTGCATGGCACCACCGAAGGCGCCTATTGCGACGGCGATGCTGGCAATGGCGCGGCCATGCGCTTGCTGCCCCTGGCCATCGCCACCTTGTACCGTCCTGATTTGTACGAAGCCTGGACCATTTCCCAGGCCCACATCACCCATCACCACCCCCTGTCCGATGCGGCGGCCCTGGCCTTTGGCCGCATGTTCCAGGAATTGCTGCGGGGCGAAGGGGTCAAGGGGGCGCGCGAAGTCGCCAATTCCTTGGTGGAACAGCATTCGGCTTTTCGCTTCGAGCCGTTCAAGGGGCAAAGTTCGGCCTATATCGTCGATACGGTGCAGACGGTTTTCTATTTTTATTTCGTCACGGATTCGTTTCGTTCATGCGTCATCGAAACGGTCAATCAAGGTGGTGATGCCGACACCACCGGCGCCTTGGCCGGGATGTTGGCCGGGGCAACCTATGGCGTGGACGAAGTGCCCAGCGCATGGTCCGGCAAGCTGAATAAAAAGGTGATGGAGGAAATCCGCGCCCAGGTTCCGGCCCTGCTGGCCCTGGCGGAAGTTTTGCGCGACCGGAAATAGCGCGGGTGTCGCGGGCTTATACCATATCCCGGTGATCGGAACCGATCCCCGGCGCCCTCAGCGGCGGGCGGGTTTCTCCAAAACCCTTGCCTTCCGCGGCGTAAGCCGCGCGGCCCCTTGGGCCTAACCAAATCCCTATGAGTTTCACTCACCGGGATTTGGTATTGTACCATATTCCGGTGATCGGAACCGGTCACCAGCCGCCATTGCGGCGGCGGCCAAGGGCGCGGATGCGCCCGCCCGGCGGAGGGATCAAAGGAAAGTTCCGACCTGGGGTCGGAACTTTCTGAAACGAGTATCACAGCACGGTCAGCATGCTGGCCACCAGCGGGTGGCGGACAATATCGGTTTCCCCCATATGAACCACCGCCACATCGGGCAGATTGTCCAGCCGGTTGGCGATATCGGCTAATCCCGACATGCCGGGCAGCAAATCGGTCTGGTCGGGGTCGCCGGTCAGGACCATGGTGGAATGCCAGCCCAGGCGGGTCAGCAGCATCTTTATCTGGCCATAGGTGCAGTTCTGGGCTTCGTCGATGACGACGAAAGCGTTGTTCAGGGTGCGCCCGCGCATATAGGCGATGGGGGCCACTTCGATGCTGCCATCGGCCAGGGCGGCCCGTAACCGTTTTCCCCCCAGACGGTCGGACAGGGCGTCGTAAAGCGGGCGCAGATAGGGGGCCAGCTTTTCCTGAAGGTCACCGGGCAGGAAGCCCAGGGATTCGCCGGCTTCCACCGCCGGGCGCGACAAGATGATGCGGGAAACCCGACCTTCCTCGAACGCTTCGACCGCGGCGGAAATCGCCAGATAGGTTTTTCCCGTGCCCGCCGGTCCCAAGGCCAGGGCCAGATTGTGATCGCGGATGGCCGACATCAATTGCCGCTGGCCGTCGCTTAAGGGGCGGACCTTGCGAACATAACTTTGGTCGCGCTGTTCTTCGGCATCATCGCCCAAGGGGTGCCATTCGTTTTCGGCGGAATAAAGAGAGACAACGGTATTGTTGGATTTGTGCTGTGCCTGGGTGCTGCGCAACGGACGTTTGGCCATGCTGCTCTCCTGCTTGGCTTACGAAAATCCACGGGAAAAGAAGCGCAAATAAAAAGGGCCTTCCCAATGGAAGGCCCGGATAGACGGCGGCGGAGAATCGGTGGCCGCACCATGTGCGACACAACAAGATGCGGGTTGGGGAAGGTGACGCCACCACATGGGCTGGTAACCGTTCAATCCGTTGCCGATGGTTCACGCTAACCCCAAAGCCCGGCTGATTTCCAGTGCAAACAACAAATGGCTGGTTTTTTAATGGAAGGTAAATATTCGCACTGTCCTTGGGGATATGTATCATCCCCGCCGACTGCCAAACGGATCATGTCACGTCAAAAGGCGACCGGTATCAGACCCGATAGCCGATGCGGAAGCCGCCCCAGTGACGGCCCTGGATTTTGATGGGGGCGGAAATATCCTTCATCATCACGAATTGGCCGCCGCCCATGTCGCGGCGATAGGTTTGCAGCAAAAAGGGTTGGGTGTTGCGCCCGGCTTGCAGCCCGGTGCGGTCGTTGAATAAGCGCCGGTTCCGGCAATTGGCGTTGTTCCATACCGGGTCCTTGCCCTGGGGCTGGGAAAATTTGCGGTTATGGGTGGGCAGAAAGCCGTTGCGGTCCACCGCTGCGCAGAAAACGATTCGGGGGTCCTGGTCCAGCACGGGTTCTTGGATGGCGGGCAGGATGGCATCGGTGAAACTGATGAAGCGGGTCATGAATTGCTGGGGCTGGCTGCCGCTGATGGGGACATAATTTTCGTCGAACAAATCGCCCAAGGTGATGCGACCGCCCTTGATCCCGTCTTCGAACAAAGCGGTGATCTGGGCTGCATTGGCCTGGGCCAATTGGATGAAAGGGGTGTCGCCGGTGCGATAGCCCGAGGCGGCGATATAGCCCATCAATTCTTCGGAATGGCCCAACAGCGATGAAATGCGCTCATCGGCCCGGCGCAGGGATTCGCTGGTCATGGCGATGCCGTCGAAGAATTTGTCGATCTCGCCGATGACGTTGGAACATTGGTCCAGCGATGTGGAGGCGGCGGTGGAAATATCGCCCACGCGGGCTTCCACCGTGCCGATGGCGGTGCCGAAAACCGAGACGGCATGGTTGATGACCCCGACGCCGGAATTGACCGAATCGGCCACGTCCAGCGTGTCGGTGGACACGGTGATCAAATCGGTGACCGTGCCGGACAGCCGCCCCACGGTTTCGTCGATGCCGGTGGTGACCTCGCCGGTTCGCCGGGCCAGCCCTTTGACTTCATTGGCGACCACGGCAAAACCTTTTCCGGCTTCGCCGGCGCGGGCGGCTTCGATGGTGGCGTTCAGGGCCAGCAGATTGGTTTGGCGGGCGATTTTCTGAATGTCGCGGGACATGGTGCCCACTTCGCCCAAGGCCCCTTCCAATTCTTCCAAACGCTGTTCGATCCCTTGCACCGACCCGACCAGACGGTTGATATCGGCCAGGGCGGATTCAATGGTGCGCAGTGAATCGTGGGATTCCTGCCCGGCTTGGGCTGTCACATCGCGGGTTTCGCGACCGGCCGCGTCGATGCTGCGGATCGCTTCGGCCATGGTATGGGCAATGGATTTCAGATTGCCGAACAACGCTTCTTGATGTTTGACGAATTTGGTCAGGCCATCCATGCTGCCGGCGATATCGGCCACTTCCAGGCTCAGGCTTTCGATTTTTTCAAGAACGGTGCTGGCAAAGACATCGCCCTGCTGTCCGTCATCGGGGCGGGTGCCGCCGTCATTCTGCGCCATATGTGTTCCTCCCTGGCGTGGAGCGGTTCTATTGCCGTCCCTTTTCGCCACGTCCTGACTCCCCTAGTTTATGCGCCGTAAATAATGCGGGGGTCAATTTGCACAAAAGTATTCTGCCCGCAGCTTTATTTGGCCTGCGCGTAACGAATTTCAATGGCCTGAATGCGTTCGTGCAAAGCTTCGCGCACTTGGTCAACGTCGCATCCCATCAGGGCAGCATCTTCCAGAATGTCCAAGGCGACGCTCTCGAACTCTGTCAGATTTTGTTCCAGAACCTTCAGCTTTTCCAGACAGGCCACCGGCTCGCCCTTTGGCGTCCGCCATGTGCGTTGGGTGGGGGAAGTGGACATCGCGAACCTCGCAACCGGAACAGTGCCAATTCGCCACTGTGCCCCATGGGCGGGGGGGATGCACGGGAAATCGGGCGAGACTTTATTGCAGGGCGTAAATATCGGTGGGAACCGCGACCAAATCCATGGCCAGACGCAGGCAGACCAGCAGGATCACCACCGCCAGCAACAGCCGTAACTGTTCCGCCCGCAGCCGGGCGCCGAACCGTGCCCCCAATTGCGCGCCGATCACCCCGCCCACCAGCAAGGTCAGCATCAGCACCACATCAACGGTCTGGGTGTGCACGGCCTGCAAAAAGGTGACGTTGGCGGTGACGAAAATGATCTGGAACAAAGAGGTGCCGACCACGACCGAGGTGGGCATTTCCAGGACGTAGATCATCAGGGGAACCATGACGAAGCCGCCGCCCACCCCCATGATCGCCGACAGCACCCCGCCCACGGTGCCCACCCCCAGCGGCATCAGCACGCTGATGTAAAGGCCGGATCGGGAAAACCGCATCTTGAACGGCAGGCCGGGCCAGGGATGGCGGTGGCGTTTGCGCGGAACCCGCATGCGGTCGCGGCGGAAGATGGATAACAGGGATTCCCAGCCCATGGTGATGCCGATGAACCCCAGGAAAAACACATAGCAAAGCGCGATGGCCAGATCGATCTGGCCCAGGGATTTCAACCAGCCGAACAGCGCCACCCCCACGGACGATCCGGCAAAGCCGCCGATCATCAGGACCACCCCCATGCGCACATCCACATTGCGCCGACGCCAATGGGCGATCAGACCGGATACGGATGCCCCCACCACCTGATTGGCTCCGGTGGCCACCGCCACCGCCGGGGGAATGCCCAGGAACATCAGGAATGGCGTCAGCAAAAAGCCGCCGCCAACCCCGAACAGGCCGGACAAAAAGCCCACCCCGCCCCCCAGGGCCAACAGGGCATAGACATCCACCGACACGCCGGCGATGGGCAGATAGATGGGCACGGGATAAGGCTCCGTCGCGGGAAGAGCTTGCCAGCGGACGTTAACAAAGAGAAACTGTACCGTCGATCCGAATTCGCGGCACTATCACACCATGCGTATCTTGTTGATCGAAGATGATTCCGACGCGGCCGAGGTGGTTGCCCAGGGATTGACCGAAACCGGACATCAGGTGGTGACCGCCATTGATGCCGCCCAGGGGCTGCGCCGTGCCGATGACGATCATTTCGACGTCATCGTGCTGGACCGGATGTTGCCTGATGGCGATGGTCTGGGTGTGCTGGAAAGCCTGCGCGGGCGCGGTAACGACACCCCGGTGGTGTTCCTGTCCGCTTTGGGCGAGGTGGATCAGCGGGTCGAGGGGTTGAAGGCCGGTGGTGATGATTATCTGGCCAAGCCCTTTGCCCTGACCGAATTGCTGGCCCGGTTGGAAGCGGTGGTCCGCCGCCGCGAATCCATGGCCGCCACCGCCTTGAAGGTGGGCGATCTGGAAGCCGATCTGATTTCCCGCCGGGTTCGCCGCGCCGGGGTGGACATTCCGCTTCAGCCCCGTGAATTCCGCTTGTTGACCTTTCTGATGGGGCGCGCCGGTCAGGTGGTGACACGCTCCATGCTGTTGGAAGGGGTGTGGAATTACCATTTCGACCCGGAAACCAAGGTCATCGACGTGCAGATGAGCAGACTGCGTCAAAAGATCGACCGTGATTTCCCCCAACCATTGATTCATACCGTCCGCGGCATGGGATATTGCCTTCGTGAACCGGATACGGCTGGTTAACACCACAACCTTCCGTCTGGTTGCCCTGGCCGCCGCCTTGTTCGCGGTGGCCGGCACGGCGGTTGTCGCCTTGCTTTATCTTAATCTGCATCGCCTGGTGGATCACCGCCTGGACCGCACCTCGGCCATCATCGCCGACGATCTGGTCATGGCCGCCACCCGCGAAGGCCCGGCGGGGCTGCGGGCGGAAGTCCAGGCCCGCACCCATCATCTGTCCCCGCAATTGCTCATGCTGTCCCTGGCAGGTCGGGATGGGCGCATCTTGGCCGGCAATCTGGATGTCTGGCCCCGTCAGGCCATGCAGGTGGAAGGGCCGGCCAGCATTTTTCTGGATACGGGCAGCCGGGAACGCGCCCGTATCCGCGTCGTCACCTTGGCCGATGGCAGCCGGATATTAACCGGCACACCCACCCCTGAATATCACCGGATGGCGATTTTGGGGGGTGAAGCCCTGTTGGCATCGGTGGCGGTGATGGCGCTGGTGGGGATTGGCGCCGGGTTGTTGATCGCCCGCTATGCCTTGCGCCGTCTGGATGAAGTCAACCGAACCGCCGCCACTATCTTGTCTGGCGATCTGTCCGGCCGGGTGGCCCGTGTCGGCAGCAGCGACGAATTCGACCAATTGGCCGATAATCTGAACAGCATGCTGGACCGGATTCAGGGGTTGGTGGGGACGGTGCGCGGCATCACCCACAACATCGCCCACGATCTGCGCACCCCGCTGAACCGTCTGCGCAGCCGGTTGGAAGTGGCGCTGATGGCGCCGCGCAGCGCCGCCGAATATGAAGAGGTGCTGTCCCGCGCCATCGAGGAAGCCGATGGCGTCATCGCCACCTTCAACGCCATGCTGCGCATTGCCCGCATCGAAGGCGGCGCCGCCACCCCGGTCAGCGAACCGGTGGATTTGGGCCAATTGGCCGAGGCCATGGCCGATCTGTACGGCCCGCTGGCCGAAGAAAGCGGCAAGACCCTGATCGCCGAGGGATGCGAGGGCATCGTGACCAATGGCGATCCCCATCTGATTTCCCAGGCCATCAACAATCTGGTGGACAACGCCATCAAATACACCCCCGAGGGTGGACACATCACCGTTACGGCCAGCCGGTCGCCCGACGGCCATCCCCGCATCGAAGTGCGCGACACCGGCCCCGGCGTACCCGCCCATCTGCGCACATATGTGATCCAGCGTTTCACCCGTCTGGACAGCAGCCGGGGCAGTCCGGGGTCTGGCCTGGGGCTGTCGCTGGTGGCGGCGGTGGCGGAACTGCATGGGGCCGTGCTTAATCTGGGGGATAACAACCCCGGTCTGGCGGCGGTACTGACCTTTCGTCCTGCCAAGGGCTGATCCCCCCCGGCCCCGGTGGACAATCCGACCAGTCCGGACAAGGTGTCATTGGGGCGCAGATTGTTCCATGACGCGGCGTTGTCGCGGGATCGCAGCCTGTCTTGCGCATCCTGTCACGACGTGAATCGGGGCGGGGCTGATCGGGCGCATGGTCCGGCGAGGATGGATCTCCACCGGATGCGGGCATGTGGTCGTGATCCAGCCGACCCGCCTGGCCACCCTGATCCGGGATGGCCAAACGGAAGGTGACGCCGGTTCCACGAATTTCCGACCGCGGGCCGGAAATTTCTGAAGCGGGTGTGATCAGTAAAGCCGTCGGCGGAACAGCCAGGCGGCCCCGGCCAGGGTGGGCAGGGCCACCGCCAGCATGGGCCAGACCGATTGCCAGACCTGGGCGGCGGGCAGCCCCTTCAGGAAGACTCCCCACAGCACCACCAGGATATGCCGCACCGGATTGACCATGGTGGCGGTTTGCAGCCATTGCGGCATATTTTCCACCGGGGTGGCGAAGCCCGACAGGATCATGGTGGGAACCATGAAGAAAAATGCCCCCATGATCGCCTGCTGCTGGGTGGATGACAGAGCGGAAATGAACAACCCCACCCCGATGGTGCACAGCAGGAACACGGCCAGGGCGGCATAAAGCAACAGCACCGATCCGCTGAACGGGACATGAAACCATATCTGGCTGGCGGCGATGATGATGCTGCCTTCGGCCAGACCGATCATCAGTCCCGGCACGGTCTTGCCCACCAGGATTTCCCACGGGGTCAGGGGGGTGACCAGCAATTGTTCCAGCGTGCCCAATTCCCGTTCGCGGGCCACCGATAATCCGGTGACCACCAGGGCCACCACCTGGGTCAGAATGCCGACCAGACCGGGGACGACCACCCACAGGCTGTCCAGATTGGGGTTGAACCATACCCGCGTGGCCAAGGTGGGGACGGTGGCGGCGGATAGGGATTGGTTGTACTCAGCGATGATCCCGGACAGATAACCGGCGGCGATCTGGGCGGTGTTTGATCGCCGCCCATCCAGGATCAGTTGAACGCTGGCGCCGCGCCCGGATTCGATGCGTTGGGAAAAATCGGGGGGAATGCGCAAGGCGGCCATGGCGGCGCGGGAATCGATGGCATCGGCCATGGCGGCGTCGTCCGCCACCCGGAACAGGCCGGAAAAGGTGGGTGATCCTTCGATGCGGGCCACCAAATCCCGTGATGCCAACCCGTCATCCTGGTTCAGCAAGGCCACCGTGACGTTGCTGACATCATAGGTGGCGGCATAGGAAAACACCGCCAATTGCACCAAAGGCGGCACGATCAGGACAAAGCGGCTTTTCGGGTCGCGCCAGACCGACAGCAATTCCTTGATGATCAAGGCCCAAATGCGTCTGTACATGGCTGACTACTCCAGGCTTTTGCGGGTGCGCCGCAAGGTGATGCCCGCCAGGATCAGGGCGATCAACGCCAGGGCCCCGGCATTGGGCAGGATCACGCTCCACACATCGCCGGCCAGGAAAATGGTTTGCAGGCAGGTGACGAAATAGCGGGCGGGCACAACATGGGACAGGGCTTCGATCCAGCCAGGCATGGATGATGGTTCGAATACGAAGCCCGACAGCATGAAGGCGGGCAGAAAGGCGGCGACAATGGCGATTTGTCCGGCAACGAACTGGTTGCGGGCGATGGTCGAGATCAATAACCCCAAATTCAAGGCCCCGGCCAGAAACAGGGCCGATACCAGCGCCAGGACCCACACCGATCCCCGCAATGGAACCCCGTACAATCCCATGGCCAGCAAGACCGACAACGCCATCCCCCCCATGCCCAGGACGAAATAGGGAAAGACCTTGCCCAACAGCAATTCCACCCGCCCGACCGGGGTGGCGATCATGGCTTCCATGGTGCCGCGTTCCCATTCGCGTGCCACGACCAGGGCAGTCAGAATGGTGCCCACCAGGGTCATGTTGATGGCGATCAGACCGGGGACCAGGAAATGGCGGGATTCCAGGGTTGGGTTGAACCAGATGCGGGTCTGGACGGCGATGGGCAGGCTGGCCGCCCGTCCGGTGCGCATGGCTTCATGGGCCAGCCAGATTTGCCACACCCCCTCGGCATAGCTTTTGACCAGGCGGGCGGTGTTGGCGTCGGTGCCGTCCAACAGGATTTGGATGGCGGCGGTGCTGCCCTTTTGGGCGCGGGCGTCGAAATCATCGGCCACCAGAACCGCGCCTCGGTACAACCCGTTGACCATGCCCTGTTCGGCCTGGGACCGGTCCCGCAACTCGCTGACGCGGAAATAGGGGGAATTGGCGAAGGAATCCACCAGGCTGGTGGTGATGGCGGTGGGGGCGGGCACCACCACGGCCAGACGCACATCCCGCGCATCCAACGACACCCCGACGCCGAACAGCAATAACAGCACCACCGGCAGCACCAGGGCGATGATCATGCTGGACGGATCGCGGATGATTTGCAGGCTTTCCTTGACCATCAGTGCCCACAGGCGGGTGGGGTGAAGCGGTGGTGTCATGATCCGGCCTTTCCGTGGCAGTGGGTCCAGCGATCCACCAAGGTGATGAAAGCGTCTTCCAAGGTGGGGTCGGGGCAATCCGGGGTGCTGGTCTGGGCCTTCAAGGCGTCGGGACTGTCCATGGCGATCATCTGGCCCGCCTGGACAATCCCGATGCGGTCGCAATATTCCGCTTCATCCAGGAAATGGGTGGTGACCAGAACCGCCACCCCATCGGCGGCCAACGCATTGATGTGTCCCCAGAATTCCCGGCGGATCAGCGGATCGACCCCCGATGTGGGTTCGTCCAGGAACAAGATGTCGGGACCGTGCAAAATGGCTGCTGCCAGGGCCAGACGTTGCTTGAACCCCAAAGGCAGGCTTCCGGCATTGGCTTTGGCCATGGGCGTCAGGCCGAAAACGTCGATCATGGATTGACAGGCGGCCCGGCGGGCCGAGCCGGCCAATCCCTGGACCCCGGCGAAGAAGTTCAGATTCTGGCTTACCGACAGATCGGGATACAGCGAAAATTTCTGCGACATATAGCCCAGCCGCCGCTTGGCCTGGGGCGCGGCGCGGGCCAGATCAATTCCGGCCGCCAATGCCTTGCCCGAACTGGGGGGCATCAGCCCGCACAACATGCGGAAGGTGGTGGATTTGCCTGCGCCATTGGGGCCAAGCAATCCAAAAATCTCGCCCGGCGCCACGGAAAAGCTGATGCTGTCCACGGCGGTGAAGTCCCCAAAGCGGCGGGTCAAATCCACGGCCTCCACCGCCTTGCCCGATCGTGGCCGGGGATGGTGCACCAAGCCGGGCAGGGCGGGGGAATGGCCGGGACGACGGTCCAGCAAGGTGACAAAGGCGTCTTCAAAGCGGGGCGGAACCGGGGCGATCCGGGCTTCGGGGGCGCCCAACTGATCCGGGGTTGGCGGCGGGGCGCCGGTCTTCGTCACCAGACGAACCGATGCCCCTTGGATCAGGGCGTCGGCAACGTCCGGCAGGGCGCTGGCACGGGCCTGGATGGCGCGGCGGTCGTGCATGCCGCGAATAGCGAAACTGCGTCCCTCCATGGGGGCTGTCAAATCCTGTGGGGCGCCGTCATGCAGCACTTGCCCACGGTCCAGCAGCAAGACCCGGTGGCAGCGTTCGGCTTCGTCCAGATAAGCGGTGGCCCAGACCACGGCTACGCCCTGATCGGCCAGATCGTGCACCATGTGCCATAATTCCCGCCGGGACACCGGGTCCACCCCCACCGATGGCTCGTCCAGCAACAGCAGGCGCGGCGTGGCCACCAGGGCGCAGGCCAGCCCCAATTTCTGTTTCATCCCGCCCGATAATTTGCCCGCCAGCCGGTCCCCGAACCCGGCCAGACCGGAAAATCCCAGCAGTCGGGCAAAGGATTCGGCCCACAGATGCTTGGGTAAATCGCGCAGCGCCGCGTAAAGCCGCAGATTTTCCGCCACGCTTAAATCTTCATACAGGCCGAAGCGTTGTGGCATATAGCCCACCATACCCGCAGGCAAGTCCATGTCCACCTGTCCGCTATCGGGGGGAAGCAGCCCCGCCATCAGCCGCAGCAAGGTGGATTTTCCCGCGCCGTCAGCCCCGACCAGACCGGTGACCAGACCCGCACCAATGCGGGCATTCAGCCCATCCACCGCCCGGATGGAGCCAAAGGATTTGGTGACGTGGTGCAGCCGGACCAAAGCATCCATGGCTATACTCTCTCCATTCAGAGTGGATTTCGACCGCATCGGGTCGAAATCCGCGACCAAGCCCGTGCGGCGTTGAGCGGCCCCGGCACGGGGCGGCCACAGGCAAGAATAAGAGCTGATATCGATTGATCGAAATCAGCTCTTATACCAAATCCCGGTGAGTGAAACTCATGAGGATTTGGTTAGGCCCAAGGGGCCGCGCGGCTTATGCCGCGGAAGGCAAGCATTCTGGAGGAATGCGCCCGCCCGGCGAGGGACAATACAACCGCTCAAATCATTGGTCGGTTGGTATAAAATCACCATCCGACCTTGACTTATCGGCGGCCCAAGCGATAGAATATACAGTGAACAAATGGTCCGCCACGATGGAGTCTCCCATGCCCACAATCCCCTTCACCCCCAACCGCTAGCCATCCGCGCCGCCCCCAGACCCCGATGATTCCGATTTTGCCGCCCTCAAGGCCGCCGACAATCAGGACAGCGATTGGTATCGCGGCCAGCAAACCGATCCCCAGGGCTTTTTCGCCCTGACCGGGCAGGATGCCTGGGCCGGTCTGGCCGGTTTCCGCCGCCAGACCATGGACCGCATCGACCGGACGGCGCAAACCCTGACCAACCGGATCGCCCAGGACACCTATCGCGCCATCGCCGCCAAACGCGCCGAACCGGTGCTGGCCCAAGCCCAGGCCCATGCGGAAGCCCAGCGCGATCAGGCCTGGGACGAGATCAGCCAAACCCGGCAGGCCAATGCCATCGCCGACGGCGCCGCCAACTGGCAGGACCAACGCCTGTACACCCGCCATTACGGCGCCGGGGCGGCAGAGGTGGAGGATCAGGCCCGCCGCCAAGGCTGGGACCAGGCCCGCACCCAACAGGCCAAACAGGATTATGCCCGCGACTTCACCAAGGCCATGGTGAAACAGGCCGCGACCAACTGATCACCCAAATCGACCGCCATGCCCTGTTCGCCGATGCCCGTAAAACCGCCGATGCGGTGCTGGCCCAGGCGGGCGATCATCCCCTGGACACCCTGCTGGCCCAAGCCGCCACCCCGGACACTCCCGCCCTTCAGAGGGAAACCGAACGGATGATCAAGGCCGGGTTCCGTACCCGTGAACAAGCCCGGCAGCAGGCCGAGGCCGACATTTTGCGGCAAGCCTGGGCCGGGGTGAAATCAGGCCAAACCCCCGACCAACTGCCCATTACCTTACGCGATCACCCGGCGGTGATCGGCCAGTGGGACGCGCTGTGGGCGCATGCCTTGGGGGAAGAGGGTGGTGCGCCGGTCACGGCGGCAAAAGAACAGGTATCATCGGGACCGGATGGAAGGCAAACCGAAGCCCCTCAGGCACCCCGGACTGAATTCGCCGATAGCGGGCACGTCATGACTGATGCCAGCCCGGCGGATGACCTTCAGAATGAGGCCGCCTTCATTCCCGACCCATTCTTTGATCCGGATAAACATGTCCCCGCCTTTGAGCTGCTTCAATATCGGCGGGGGTACGGACTTGACCGGAATAAGGACTACAGAGCCCGTGCCCGTCTGGATGCCTTGGGGTTCAAAGTCGTGCCAGAGGATGACCCCCGTCCACTATCCGGCCCTTGGATCACCCTGGCGGAATACGGGAAAATGCGCGAAGAGGCCAAGGATGAAAGCGTCTGGGGAATCGCGCAAGCCGCACGGTTTGGTGCGGAACGGGCGCTAGAGCATTTTCCGCTCAATTGCAGTCGTATCCGGCAGCAGCAAAATAGTTCTGGCAGTCTGTGGTGGTGAGGAGATCGATGCCGCGACCGATTGCGGCCCAGAGTTCGTCTTTGGTCCTGGC
>JAYSBF010000076.1:0-14470 GCA_041915545.1 Magnetospirillum sp.
CGCCAGGACCAAAGACGAACTCTGGGCCGCAATCGGTCGCGGCATCGATCTCCTCACCACCACAGACTGCCAGAACTATTTTGCTGCTGCCGGATACGACTGCAATTGAGCGGAAAATGCTCTAGCAAAGCCCCGGCATCATGGGCCAATTGGGCTAGGGCGGCGATGTCACTGATCACCCACAGTGGATTGGCCGGGTTTTCCACCCAGACCAGCCGGGTTTTTCCCGGCCGCAGCGCGGCGCGCACCGCATCGGTGTCGCTGGTATCGACCAGATGGACATCCAAACCCCATTCCAAACCAAAGCCGGTCAGCCAATTGCGCAATGCCCAATACATTACCCGCGATGCCACCACATGGGCGCCCGGTTCCAGCGACAGGAAAACGGATGTGGCTGCCGCCATGCCTGACGAAAACAGCAAGGTGGCCGCCCCGCCTTCCAGCGCGGTCAGGGTGTCGCCGGCAAGGTCATAGGTGGGGTTGTCGGATCGGGAGTAGCAATGGCCGTGGCCATAGGTCAAATCCACCCCGCGTTCATAGGTGGTCGAGGCATGCAAGGCGGGGATGATCGCCCCGGTCACGGGGTCGATTCGGCCCATGGCCTGGGCGGCCAGGGTTTCCGGGTGTGGAGCGGGAAAGGGCATAGCGCGGATGTCCGGTGTGGTGGGGGCAAGGCCAGACACGACCCATGTGCCATGTTCGCACTAGAGCTGATTTCGACCAATCGAAATCAGCTCTAATTCTTGCCTGCGGCCGCCACGTCCCGTGGCCGCTCAACGCCGCGCAGGCTTGATCGCGTATTTCCGACCCGACGCGGTCGAAATACGCTCTAAGGTGGTGTGGCAAAAAAAGGATATGCCTTTCGCAGCGATGAATCGCCACGGCCAGGATGTTACAATGAGGGCCTTGAAAAACAATGGCTGGATGCCGCGTTTGATACCCCGTTAGGGGCACGGCCAAGCCGCCGTCGGCGCCGCGCCCGGCGGGGAACAACAATAAATTTCCGGCCAGAGGTCGGGAATTTCTGAAGCGGGTATGACCGGCAATTCCCTGACGCACCGTGATGGAGGCGAAGGATGAAACGCGCTGTGGATAATCGCGACCGGCCAGGGTCCGGGTGGGGGGATGTTTGCCCCGATCCCGGCTTGGCCATGATGAAGCAGGCCATGACCCAGGATGCCGCCGTCATGCAGGTCATGGGCTGGGCAACCCATCCGGCGTCTCCGGCCCCGATTTTGCCAACCACCAGTGGGTTGGGGCAAAGCGGCCATCCGTTGCGGAAATTGTTTTTCTGAACGGGGCTGACCGGGGGCCGGGGTGGTCCGTTACCAGTAACGGACCCGACCGGTATCCATATGGACAAAATTCGATGACGGATAGGTGCCGACGCCGCCAGCCTTCAACGATTTGACAGCCCGGCCCACGGTGGCGACGCTTTGGCCGGGAATGCGGATGTCCAGCGCCTTGCCCGCCATATGCAGGCTGTTATGGGCAACACCGTCGGTCGCCGACGCCAATGTGGCGTTGGTCTGGGGCGAACGGTAGCCGGAAATGATGTGAATGGCGCCCTTATTCCCAAACTTCTTGTGAACCGCGACCATCATGTCCAGCAATTGCGGGTCCATGGGATGGACATCACCGGAACGGTGATCACGCAGGAAGCGGTTGATTTGAAGAAGCGAGCGGAACTGGTACTTGCCGTCGGCCCAATAGACCGTCTTCAAGTATTCGCCAGTATGGATGTTGTAAAGATGCAATCCGCGTTCAGGCAAAGCACGAACCGCGGCATCAAGCGGGGAAACGATCAGAGTCGACGCGGCGATACCGCCAAGCCCTGCGGTCAGGAACGACCGGCGGGACACGCCCCGGCGCTGGTTTCCTTCATCACCATGCTGCATGTGTTACCCCCGTTAGGATGTAAATACATAGCATCCACGAGGGGTAGGGTGTCAACCTTAACAACAGATGAATCGTGCATTTCCATGAAAATACACGAAAAAGGGACCGCCGGATGGGCGGCCCCTTTGATTTTCCGAGAGGGGAGGGGGGACGCGCCGCACCTGCGGCCAGTGCGTCACAAAGTTCCCTGGGGGTGGTCCTGGGCCATCTGCGCGGCGGGGGTGCGGCGCTTCAGCACCGCTTTCAGCCGTCCGTCATGGCCATACAGATCGTCACGGAATTGCACTTGCCCGTCTTCTTCCGTCCAGGCGGTCATGTAATACAAATAGACGGTCAGGGGCTTTTCCAGCCGCACGGTCTTGGTGTCGTCGCCGGTGATGATCTCGGGGATTTTCGGGCCCCATTCCGTCGGCAGGACGGCGCGGGCCAGGGCCACGGGGTCTTCCAGCCGGACGCAGCCATGGGACAGGGCGCGGAAAATACGGTCGAAATACTGGCGGCGCGGGGTGTCGTGCAAATAGATGTCGTCAGAATTGCTCAGCACGAATTTCAGTTGGCCCAGCGCATTATCGGCCCCCGGTGCCTGACGCAGCCGCCAGGGGAATTTGCTCATGGAGGCCCAGTCAATACCGCTGCCCACCGATTTGGCGCTGCCTTCGGGGAAGGCGTCCAGGATGCGCATGTTGTTATTGGCCAGATAGCGCGGGTCCTTGCGCAATTTGGGCAGGATTTCGCGGGTGGCGATGGATGGCGGCACCGTCCAGGTGGGGTTCATGACCACCGCGCCCATGCTGGTCTGCATGCCGGGGGTCTGATGTTCCACATCGCCGACGACCACGCGCATGGACAATTCAATCTGGCCGTCGCGCACCAGATCCAGATGGGCGGCGGGCAGGTTGACCGCCACATGATTGGGGTCAAGGGCGCGGGGCATCCACCGCCAGCGTTCCAGATTGACCTGAATCTGACGCAGCCTGTCTTCGGCGCTGACATTCAGGGCCGCCAGGGTTTGTTTGCCCACGGCCCCGTCATTTTCAATGCCATGGCGCACCTGGAACCGGCGCAGGGCGGCGGCCAGGGGTTGGTCCAGGACCTTGCCCTTTTCATATTTGGCGTCCAGATCGCCGGTGATCATCAGCCGCTTGCGGATGGTGGGGATGCGGGGATCTTCCTGGCCGGGCTTGATGGACGGGCCATCGGGCGTGGTCGGCCAGCCGCCCGCATTCACCAAAGCCTGATAGCGGACCATGGCGTTTTTCAGCAAGGCATAGCCGGCATAAGGCGGATGGGCGGCGCGGATGCGGGCCATCGGGTCCTGGGCCGCGCTGACATCCTTCAGGAATTGGGCAGGGTCGAAAGCCGGACGGGTTTCCGGCCCCATGCCGCCCAGGGCGCGGGTGGGGGATACCCGTCCGCTGGCCAGATCGTGGCCCAGGCGGACGATGGCATCGCTCAGCAGCAATTCGCGGTCGGCGGCGGGCAGATCGGCGGTGGGCAGTGCATAGGCTTCGGGCGGCAGCCCTTCGGACGCCGCCAGGGATTGCACATCCTTGGCCAATTGACCGTCCTGAAGCGAGGCACCGGCCCACAGGGAATGATACGATTTGGCCCGGTACGCATCTTTCAGCGGGGCCAGATCAATGGTGCGGTCACCAATTTTCAGGCTGGTGGCTTCATCCTCGATCCGCCGCTGGATATCTTCGGGCAGACCGGCAAAAGCAGACGTGGTCAGCGAGGCCGCGGCCAGGGCCAGCGAAATCAGCAGAGGGCGGACGAGAGACACAGCACGATGCCTTAAACCGTCAAGAAACCGCGATCATCAGGGCCGTCCATTGGTAGTGGCCGACACTATGCCGCATGTCATGGATATCGATGGTTACCAACCGGAAGTCAACGGCAAAGCGGCACGTATCTTGTGTATTGGTGACAGTGTTGCCTGATGGCATCAGCTTGTACATCGCATGATCCGGCCCGTTATGGCTAACGGGCCGGAATCTATGCATTTTGTGATAAGGGAAAGCCCGGAGTCAGTTCTGCGCCCAGGGTAGCCCCTGAACCTTCCATCCCCCTTGGGTGCCGCGATGGCGCTGGGCGTCGGCGCCGCCTTCGAAGCCGTCCAGAATGTTCCAACACGACGCATAACCCAGTTGGGTCAGGGTTTCCGCCGCCGCCTTGGAGCGCACGCCCGACCGGCACAACAGCAGCACGGTGTCATCCTTTTGTACGCCCTGGGCCGCCAATTGCTGGGCAAAGGCGTCATTCTTGGTCATGGCGGGGAAAATCTGCCAGGACACCAAAAGCGGCTGTTTGTTCAGGCTGGCCAGGTCGGGGATGCCCACATACACCCATTCGGCCTGGGTACGGACGTCCACCAGCTTGGCCTTGGGGTCGGTCTTCAACCGGTCCCAGGCTTCGGCGGGGGTGATGTCGCCTGCGTAAGCTGTCATTGGGTGCTCCTACTACAGTTAGTCTAGTGGTGAATGGGTCTATTCTACACAAAAATCCGTTGACTTTGTAGCCTATAACATGGCACAACAGATTTAAATTTCAACATACACTGAAAAATGTGTATTTAGTGAGAGGGTGAGTGGAATGCTTGATGCCAATGTGGCGGATCTGACTGGGCGCGAACCGCTGGTGCGCATGGGCGACCTGGCCGAATACCGCGACGGCCTGGCGCACCATCAATCCGGCGAATGGGATGACGAGCGTTGGACCGCCTTTCGCGTCCGCTTCGGAGTCTATGGTCAGAAGCAGCCCGGCGTCCAGATGGTCCGCATCAAGATCCCCGGCGGGGTGATGCCGGTGGGCTGGCTGCGCACCATCGCCGATGCCAATCGCCGTTTTGCCCAGGGTGATGCGCATTTCACCACCCGTCAGGACGTGCAGATTTACTATGTTCCGCTGGAAAAGTCCCCCGATCTGCTGGAATCGCTTTATTCCCGTGGGGTGACCACCCGCGAAGCCTGCGGCAACACCTTGCGCAACATCAATGCCTGCGCTCTGGCCGGTGCCTGCCCGCGTGAATTGGTGGATGCCGGGCGGGTGGCGCAAAATCTGTCCCAGGCGTGGATACGCCATCCCCTGGTCCAGCACATGCCCCGCAAGATCAAGATCAGCGTGTCCGGCTGCGCCACCGATTGCGGTCATTCGGCCATTCACGATCTGGCTTTCGTCGCGGTGGAGCAGGGCGGACGCCAGGGCTTCCGCATCACCTGCGGCGGCGGTCTGGGGTCGCTGCCGCGCAATGCGGTCGAAGTTCTGCCTTTTGTCACCGAAGATCAGCTTTCGGCGGTGATCGAGGCTTTGGCCCGGCTGCATCACCGGTATTCCGACCGCAAGAACCGCAACGCTGCCCGCATCAAATTCGTGGCCAAGCGGTTCGGCGATGACAAGTTCAAGGCGCTGTTCGCCGAAGAATTCGAGCGGGTCAAATCCTTGCCGCAACGCGCCTGGGACGGGTTGCAATGGCACGCCCCCAAGGAAGCGGCCATCGACCGCGCCCCGGTCGGGGTCATCACCTCGCGCGATGACAGCAAGGTGGTGGTGGTTTCGGTGCCGCTGGGGATCGTGTCGTCGGACCAATTGGACCGGCTGGCCGATCTGGCCGATGCGGCGGGCGTCACCGAATTGCGCCTGACCCGCGATCAGAACGTGGCTTTCCTGGGGGTGGCGGCCGATAAGGTGGATGGCATCACCGCCGGGGTGCGGGCCATCGGCATGGATGTGCCCGCCGATGTCGCCGATGTGCCGGACGTGGTGTCGTGCCCCGGCACCACCACCTGCCGTATCGGGATCACCAATTCGCAGACCTTTGCCCGGACCCTGGTGGGCGAACTGGCCGCCGATCCTTTGGCGCGGGGGCTGTCGGTGCATGTGTCGGGCTGTCAGAATTCCTGCGGTCTGCACCACGTCGCCGATTTCGGCCTGCACGGTGCCGCCAAGAAGATCGGCGGACGGTCGGCGCCGCATTACCAGCTTCATCTGGGCGGTGACGCCCGGACCGGGGTGATCGGTCTGTCCGGGCCGGTGGTTCCGGCCCGTCTGGCTGGCGATGCCTTGACCCTGCTGCGCACGGCCTATGCCAAGACCGGCAACGGCCAGGGCGTGCGGGCATGGGCCGAAGCCTTGGGCAAGACCGGGCTGGCGGCGGTTTTGGCCCCGCTGGATGGTCAGGATGCCGATGGTCTGTTCGTGGATTGGGGCGATGCCGATGATTTCGCCGGTGCCCCCCAGACCCGTGGTGAATGCGCGGCGCCCTTTGCCATGGGCGATCTGTATGTGGACATGGTGGATGACGCGCTGATCACCTTTGATCGTGCATCCCTGGCCGGTATTGACGCCCCCGCCCGTGACGCGGCGGTTCTGGCTTTGGCCTATTCGGCCCGCCGTCTGCTGCATGCCCAAGGGGTGGCGGTGGACGAAGCCCTGGACGATGCCGGTGCCGTGGCCCTGTTGCGGGCGACCTTGGGATCGGGCGACGTGGTGGAGGCATTGGACGCGGTCCAGGCCAAGCAGCAGGCCCCGTTGGAAGAATTGCGCGAGCTGCTGGTGCAGTTCATCGACACCGTGCGTGCCGTGGTGGAAGCCCCGCCGCCAGCCGCCGCTGCCGTGGGCGATATCAATTCCATCTTGTCGTTTGGAGGGGATGAATGACCACCATCCCGGACGAACTGCTTCACCTGGAAGGGGAGGAGCTGATTGCCGCCGTGCATCGCCTGTTCCCCGGACAGGTGGCGGTAACGTCGTCCTTTGGCGCCGAATCGGCGGTATTGCTGGAGATGGTGGCGGCGGTTGACCGGAATATTCCGGTCATCTTCCTGGATACGGGCGAATTGTTCGATGAAACCGTCGAATACCGCACGCAACTGGAACGCCATCTGGGTCTGGGCAATGTGCTGGTGGTTCGTCCCACCGATGACGAACGGCGCGAGGCCGAGGATTTGTGGCGCCAGGATGCCGACCGATGTTGCCATCTGCGCAAGGTTCTGCCCCTGGCGCGGGCGGTGGCCGGGTACACGGTGCTGATTGATGGCCGGAAAAAGGCCCATGGGTTCGCCCGCCAGGGATTGGGATGCGTGGAAGCGTCGGGCGAGATTTTGAAAGTCAGCCCGCTGGCCAATTGGTCGGAAGACGACGTCTCCGCGCGGTTCGCCGACCATGCCTTGCCGCGCCATCCCCTGGTGGCCCAGGGATACCGGTCCATCGGCTGCTGGCCCTGTACCAGGCCGACCAACCCGGATGAACCGGCCCGTGCCGGGCGGTGGGTTGGCAGCGCCAAGACCGAATGCGGAATTCATACCGTCCCCTTGGGGACCGTCAGGGATTAAAGAAATGAATGATCTTGATGCCTTGGAAAGCGAATCGATCTACATCTTCCGCGAGGCGTTCAACCGCCTGGACAAGATCGCCATGCTATGGTCGATCGGCAAGGATTCCAACGTGATGCTGTGGCTGGCCCGCAAGGCGTTTTTCGGCCACGTTCCCTTTCCGGTGATCCATGTGGACACCAGCTATAAAATCCCCGAAATGATCGAATTCCGCGATCGTTTTGCCAAGGAATGGAAGTTGCCCTTGGTGGTCGGCGGTAATAAGGAAGCCCTGGCCGCTGGCATGGGGCCGCATGAAGGCCGGGTGAATTGCTGTTCCGCCCTGAAGACCGAAGGGTTGAAGCAGGTCTTGCGCGAGCATGGCTATACCGGGGTCATCGCCGGGATACGCCGTGACGAGGAAGGAACGCGGGCCAAGGAACGGGTCTTCAGCCCCCGCAACGAAACCAATGAATGGGATTTCAAGGACCAGCCGCCGGAATTCTGGGGCCAGTTCAAGACCGATTTCGCCCCCGGAACCCATCTGCGTATTCACCCGCTGCTGGCTTGGACCGAATTGGATGTGTGGCGCTATATCCAGCGCGAAAACATTCCCGTGGTGGAATTGTATTTTTCCAAGAATGGCCGCCGCTACCGGTCCTTGGGGTGCGCGCCGTGCACGGGGTCCATCGAATCCAACGCATCCACCGTGGCCGAGATCATCACGGAACTGGAAACCACCAAGACATCCGAACGTGCGGGCCGTGCCCAGGACAAGGAATCCGAAGATGCGTTCGAGCGGCTGCGTGCCGCCGGCTACATGTGATCAGGGGGGCAGGGTATTATGACCAGCACCGATTCGCCGCTGAAAATCGTTGTCGTCGGCCATGTGGACCACGGCAAATCCACCTTGGTCGGGCGCATTCTGAATGAAACCGGCGCCTTGCCCGACGGCAAGGTCGAGTATTTGAAAGAAGTTTGCGAAAAACGCGGCATGCCGTTCGAATGGGCATTCGTCATGGATGCGTTGCAGGCGGAACGCGACCAGGGCATCACCATCGACACGTCGCAATTGCGCTTTCATTCCGGCAAGCGCCCGGTGTTGATCATCGACGCCCCCGGCCATAAGGAATTTCTGAAAAATATGATCACCGGGGCCGCTTCCGCCGAAGCCGCCGTGTTGGTCATCGACGCCCATGAAGGGGTGCAGGAACAATCCCGCCGCCATGGCTATCTGCTGCACCTGCTGGGGCTGTCCCAGATCGCGGTGGCAGTCAACAAGATGGATCTGGTGAATTGGGATCAGGAACGCTTTGGCGCGGTCGAAGCGGAAATCCGCGCCTATCTGGGGGAAATCGGCGTCACGCCCACCCATGTCATTCCGGTGTCCGCCCGCGGTGGCGACAATGTGAAAAAGCGGTCGGATAAAAGCGGCTGGTACAAAGGCCCCACGGTGATCGAAGCCCTGGACGGTTTCGCCGCCGCCACCCCGCCCACCGATCTGTCCCTGCGCTTCCCGGTCCAGGATGTCTATAAATTCGACCAGCGCCGCATCATCGCCGGTCGGGTGGAAAGCGGCCGGTTGAAGGTGGGTGACCGTCTGGTGTTTTCGCCATCGGGCAAGACCGCCAAGATTTCCAGCATCGAAGGCTGGGCGGGTGATCACGTCAGCACCGTTTCCGCCGCCGCCGGCCAAGCCGTCGGCGTCACCTTGGACGAACCTATTTTCGTCGAACGCGGCCAATTGGCCCATCTGGCCGAAGATGCCCCCCGTCTGTCCCATCAGGTCCGCGCCCGCATTTTCTGGCTGGGGCGGGAATCCTTGGGTGTGGGCGCTCGGCTGAAGATGAAATTGGCCACCGCCGAATATCCGGTTGAGGTGTCCGCCATCGAACGGGTGGTGGATGTGGAGGATCTGGCCAATCGCGAAGCGACCGAGGTGGCCCGGAACGCCGTGGCCGAAGTGGTGTTGCGGGCGCGTTCGGCCATCGCCTTCGATTCTTTCGCCACCAATGCCCGGCTGGGCCGCTTTGTCCTGGTGCAGGGATATGACATCGTTGGCGGCGGCATTATCGCCGATGCGGCGGCGGACCAGCGTAACCTGTTCACCGTGGATCACAAGGTAACCCCCGAAGCCCGTGCCCAGATCAACGGCCATCAGGGCGGGGTGCTGTGGTTGACCGGTCTGTCCGGGGCGGGAAAATCCACCATCGGCATGGAACTGGAACGCCGTCTGTTCCAAAAAGGATGGCAGGTGACCGTGCTGGATGGCGACAATGTGCGCACCGGCCTGTGTTCGGATCTGGATTTTTCCGAACAGGGACGCAGCGAAAACATCCGCCGGGTCGGCGAAGTGGCGCATCTGTTCGCCAAGGCCGGCATGGTGGTGATCGCATCCTTCATCAGTCCGCTTCAGGCCGACCGTGATCGGGTGCGGGCCATCAATCCCGGCGCTTTCCACGAAGTCCATGTGGCCACCGATCTGGCCGAATGCGAACGGCGTGACCCCAAGGGGCTGTATAAAAAAGCCCGCTCTGGCGATATCGCCGATTTCACCGGCATTTCGTCGCCCTATGAAGAACCGGCACAGCCGGATTTGTTGTTGCGCACCACTGGGCGGTCCATTGACGAAGTGGTGGGTGAGTTGTTGGGGTACGCGGAACGCAGCTTCGCCAATGGCGGCGAGGAACGGGTGATCGCCTGACCGGACTGCGAAAGGTCGGAATCGGGCGGATATTGGGGGCTTTGGCCCCCAATCCCCCAATTGGGAGGCTGCGGCCTCCCAAGTTTTGTACAGGCTAGATTAACGTGCCTTATCTCCCCCGCGCCCATTGCGGGCGCGGCCAGGGGCGCCACGGCGCCCGCCCGGCGAGGGGCAAAATAATCCCAGCCGCCATTGCGGCGGCGGCCAAGGGCGCCACGGCGCCCGCCCGGCGAGGGGCAAAATAATCCCAGCCGCCATTGCGGCGGCGGCCAAGGGCGCCACGGCGCCCGCCCGGCGAGGGGCAATACAGCTTTCAATTATATGATTTGGCTATGACGAAGGTATCGTTTCGGGCCGTCTCCTGGCGAATTTAATCTTATTAAATAAGAAAAAATCTCTATCAGGTTGTGGCGCCAGGATGGCGAATGTAGGGGTTTTACCTAATTCACTATATTGATAATAGATATCAATTCAACTTGAAGTCGGTTCGTTCGGAAGAGTAATTGAATTGATGATTTTTGGATGTAGAATTTAAATGAAAGATGCGGGGTGATTTTTTTGCGGGTGGAGGGGCGAATGTCTTTTGAATCTGTGTCGATAGTAAGAAAAATTGCGATATCTTTTGCGGTTCTTCTTGTCGTGGTTGTGTGCCTTGGCGCATTTTCTGCCTATTCAGTTTATACAATAAATCAGGCGACAGAGCAGGTTTCAACAGATTCTCTTCCCAGCGTACAGGCGTTGGGGGCCTTATCCACGGTAATGGCGCAGCGGCGGGTGTTCGAATACGATCTTGCCATCGCGGAAAGCGATGAAGACCGTGGGGCGCGGCGCAAGGTTTTGAGCGAACGCACTGCTATTGTCGAAAAGGCTCTGGCTGATTATGCCCGGCAAGTATCCTCACCGGACGAAAAGACATTATATCTAGATCTGGAAAAATCATGGGAAAAATATAAGCTGATTTCAAGCCGTGGAGTTGCTTTATCCATGGATGGAAAAGGTGATGAATACCTGAAACTTCTTCAGGGTGAGGGGCGGAGTGTCCGGGCGGAAACCCAGGATATTTTGAACAAGTTGGTTGAAAATAACAGTAGCCGGGCCGAGCAGGCCCATCAGATGGCCGAGTCCAATTATGGACGGTCCCAGATCATGACCCTGGTGATGATTGTGGCGGCGGCGGGGATTTCTGTTTATCTGGGCATGCTGTTACGATCCACCATCGCCTTGCCGGTTGTCGCCATGACCGAAGCCATGCGCCGTTTGGCCGGGCGGGACATGGCGGTGGAGATTCCGGCCGTGGGGCGGCATGACGAAATTGGCGCCATGGCCCAGGCGGTCCAGGTGTTCAAGGATAACATGATCACCGCCGACCGTCTGGCCGCCGAACAGGCTCAGGAACAACAGGCGCGCGAACAGCGCAGCCAGAAAATTCAGGCATTGACCAGCGAATTCGACGAGATCGTGTCGCAATCGCTGAAGGCGGTGGCATCATCGGTATCGCAAATGGAAAGCACGGCCGGCGGTATGAGTGCGGTGGCCGAACAAACCAATGTGCAGGCGGCCACGGTGGCGGCTGCTACCGAACAGGCATCGGCGAATGTGCAGACCGTGGCCACGGCAGCCGAAGAACTATCGTCTTCCATTCTGGAAATTGGCCGTCAGGTCAATCAATCCACCGAAACCGCCCGGTCGGCGGCGGAAGAGGCGGAACAGACCAATAATACGGTCCAAATCCTGGCCCAATCATCCGCCCGGATCGGGGAAGTGGTGAAGCTGATCAACGACATCGCCAGCCAAACCAATTTGCTGGCCCTGAACGCCACCATCGAGGCGGCACGGGCGGGCGAGGCGGGCAAGGGCTTTGCCGTGGTCGCCAATGAAGTGAAGTCCTTGGCCAACCAGACCGCCAAAGCCACCGAGGAAATCAGCACCCAGATCGCCGCTGTCCAAAGCGGCACTAATGATGCGGTCCAGGCCATCGCCCGTATCGTGGCCCGCATCCGCGACATCAACCAGATTTCCACCACCATCGCAGCAGCGGTCGAAGAACAATCGGCGGCGACCAATGAAATTGCCCGCAATGTGCAGCAAGCGGCATCGGGAACCCAGGAAGTCGCCAGCAATATCGGCGGAGTCACCCAGGCGGCGGCGGAAACCGGATCAGCCGCCACCACCGTCTTGCAGGCGGCTCAGGATATGTCGCGTCAATCCGGCCAGTTGCAGGATGCGGTGTCGGCATTCCTGGTGAGTGTCCGGGCCGCTTAGGCATTGTGATGCGCCGTGCTGGGGGAAGGCTGTCGCTGTCGGGTTGATAGTACAATCCCTCACGATTATTGACCACATCACTGCGGAGAGAGTACCGTCACGGCTGAAGTCTTGTTGGGGCTACGCGATTGCGTGGGGCTGCCGGAATTGGACCGGGTGCTGATTAACCCAACAGGGCTTTCCCAGTATCTGCTGTATAGCGTCTCATACTCGTTTCAGAAAGTTCCGACCACAGCTCGGAACTTTCCTTTAGCCCCTCGCCGGTTACCCAGACGCCTGGGAAACAAGTGTCTGGGCCGGACCATGAGCCCTATCCTTTTGTTACCACAATGCGGGTGCGGGCATACGTCCTTCGTGCGGATTTCCCCTTACCTTGACCACCGGGGTGATGCGGAAGAGTGATTGAGGCGGATTTATCTGTGGCTGTAATATATCACAGTTATTTCTGTCTGCTGATCACATCGACGGGGGAAGGGAATGCGCTTCTCGGCTTTACCAGTTTCCGTGAAAATCGCCGTGTCTTTCGTGGTGCTGCTGCTGGCTTTGACCGCCCTGGGTGGTTTTTCCATTTTCGAGTTGTCGCGGCTGAATGCCAGTACGGTGTCTTTATCCGGCGACGCCTTGCCCAGCATCCGGGCTTTGGGGCGCATCAATGCGGCCATGGCGGCCCGCAGGATCAGCGAATACGATCTGGCCGTATCCAATATGGAAGGTGATCGCAGCACCCGCGTAAATGAATTGTCGGTGCGCACCGCCATGGTCGCCAAAAGCATGACCGATTACGCGCCGTTGATCGTGGACAGTCAGGAAAAGGCGGTTTTCGATACGCTGAAGGCCGCCTGGGCGCGGTATCTGGCTATTTCCGGTCAAGTGTCCATTTTCGCCCGTCAGGGGGAAGCCGATCTTGCCCTGGCCCTGATGCAAAGCGACGGCCGCAAGGCCCTGGTCGAGGCACAGACCGCGCTGGAGAAGCTGATTGCCTTCAACGCGGATGAAGCCGAGCGGGTCACCTTGGAATCGGTTCATGTCCATCATCTGGCCAGGATATCCATCCTGATCTGTATCGCCGTGGTCGCGGTTCTGACCCTGTGGCTGGGCTGGGTCATGCGCCAGACCATCGCCCGTCCCATTATCGCCATGACCGACGCCATGCGCCGTCTGGCAGGCCATGATGTGGCGGTGGCCATTCCGGCTGTGGGCCGTCCCGATGAAATCGGGGCCATGGCCCAGGCGGTGCAGGTGTTCAAGGACACCATGATCGCCGGGGATCAACTGGCGGCCCAGCAGGCCCAGGAACACGAAGCCCGCGACCGGCGCGCCAGGGTTCTGCACGATCTGACCAGCGGGTTCGATCGGACTGTGTCCCAAGCATTGGGGGCAGTGGCCGATGCCGTGGGCCAGATGGGAGAAACGGCGGATGGCATGAGCGCCATTGCCCAGCAAACCAACCAGCAGGCGTCCAGCGTGGCCGCAGCCACCGGCCAGGCATCGGCCAATGTGCAGACGGTGGCGGCGGCGGCGGATGAATTGTCCACCTCGATCCTGGAAATCGGTCGTCAGGTCAGCCAGGCATCGGACGTGGCCCAGGCCGCCCAGGATCAGGCCCGGCAGACCAGCGCCACCGTCCAGGCTTTGGCCCAATCATCGTTGCGGATCGGCGAAGTGGTGACCTTGATCGGTGATATTGCCAGTCAGACCAATTTGCTGGCCTTGAATGCCACCATCGAAGCCGCCCGCGCCGGTGAGGCGGGCAAAGGATTTGCCGTGGTGGCGGGAGAGGTGAAAAATCTGGCCACCCAAACCTCCAGGGCGACCGAGGAAATCGGTGCCCAGATCAGTGAGGTGCAAACCACCACCCGTCTGGCGGTGGATGCCATCGCCGCCATCGGTGCCAGCATCCATGACATCAATCAGATTTCCGCCGCCATCGCCGCGGCGGTGGAACAGCAATCGGCGGCCACCGCCGAAATCGCCCGCAATGTGCAGCAGGCAGCGGCGGGAACCCAGGATGTGGCCACCACCATCGGTCAGGTCAATCAATCGGCGGCGGAAACTGGAACGGCGGCAGCCACGGTGCTGCGGGCTGTCCATGATTTGACCAGCCAGTCCGGGCGGCTGCAACAGGCGGTGTCTGGATTTTTGGATGGTGTGCGGGCCGCCTGACATCGGCCACCCTTTGAATTGAATTGATGGGGTGGACGGCCCCTGCTCATCGGCGTCGCAATGCGCCAAGATGGTGGTTGTCGAAACACACCATTCGAGGGGGCCGTCCATGACCGAGATTAGCACGATTGGG
>JAYSBF010000077.1:0-14311 GCA_041915545.1 Magnetospirillum sp.
CTTGGAGGCTGCGCCTCCAAACGGGTCTGGGCGGTCGCCCAGCCGCGAAGCGGAGTTTTTCCGCACCCTGTTAGAGTGGATTTCGACCGCATCGGGTCGAAATCCGCGACCAAGCCCGTGCGGCGCTTGATCGGCCCCGGCACGGGGCGGCCACAGGCAAGAATAATACCAACGGCCAATTTCATTGACCGTTGTCCAGCCCTCGCCGGGCGCGGCCATCCGGCCGTTGGTACAAGAGCTGATATCGAGTAATTGAAATCAGCTCTGGGGCCGCAAGGCGACGGTGACCGGCATGCCCTGGCGCAATCCGTCATCGGGGTCGCTGACGATGATGCGCAGCCGGTAAACCAAGGATGTGCGCAATTGGGTGGTTTCCACCGATTTCGGGGTGAATTCGGCCACGGGCGACACAAATCCCACCTGACCGTGATAGGTGCGGCCTCCATCGGTGGTGATATCCGCCTTGGTGCCGGGGACAGCATGGCCCAAATCGGGTTCGGCCACCCAGGCGCGCACCTGCATGGGATCGGACAAAGCCAGAGTCAGCACGGTGGCGCCGGGCATGACCATGGACCCCGGTTCCCGCACGCGGGTCATGATGCGCCCGGCGGCGGGGGCGGTCAGGACCGCATCGCCCCGCCGCCGGACCATCAGGGACAAGGTGGCTTCCTCGGCCTGGGCCTGGGCACGGGCTTGGGCGATGTCTTCCAGCCGAAAGCCCTTTTCCTGCAAGGACAGGGCTTCGCGGGCGCGGGAAAGCTGGGCTTCGGCCTGGCGCAGATCGGCGCGGGCATTATCCAGGGATTGGCGGGAAATGGTGGAATCGATAGGCAGGGCGGCCCGGCGGTCAAAGGTGGCTTTAGCATTGGTGTAGGCCGCCTGAATCCGGTCCATCTCGGCGCGGGCCTGGGCGATTTCCTGGGGGCGGTTGCCGGTTTCCAGCTTGGACAGATTGGCCCTGGCCCCGTCCAGCCGGGCCTGGGCCAGCCGCACCGCATCATCCAGATAGCCGGTTTCCATCAGGGCCAGATCCTGGCCAGGCCTCACGGTGTCGCCTTCCTCCACCAGCAGCTTGTCCAATCGGCCTTCCACCCGGAAGGCCAAATCCACTTGCCGGATATCCACCGTGCCGGACAAGCGCAAGGCGCCATCATCGGCGGGATGACGATGCTGGACCCACCACGCCGCAATTCCGGCCAGGACGGCCACGGCAAGCATGGTCAGGATCAGGGGGCGGCGCATGACAGTATTCCCCGGTCATGGTGACGATGACCAAGGGTAAGCCAACGCCGACAGGGTGTCGCCCGCGTATTGGGCATGGGCGGAAAGGGAAAACGGCGTTTGGGCGGCCTTGATTGGAAAGGCCGCCCAAGAAAAGCCGGGATCAGCCGACGTCGGATGCTTCGGCTGCGGGACCCAACGCCTTGGCCAGTTCCTGTACCCGCTTGCGCACCTCGGAATCGCGGATGCGGTAATAGGCGCGCACCAGTTCCAGGGTTTCCCGCTGGACCATCAGATTGTCTTCCACCTGCGGCGGGTCTTCGGTGGCACGCACCATGTGGCGCGGGCTGGCCGACATGATTTCTTCGTCCATGTCTTCGAAGAAATAGCTGACCGGCACATCCAGGACGCGGGACAGGTCGAACAGGCGCGACGCCCCGACACGGTTGGCGCCGCGTTCATATTTCTGCACTTGCTGGAACGTCAAGCCCAGGGCTTCGCCCAGCTTTTCCTGGCTCATGCCAAGCAAGGTGCGGCGCAGGCGCACGCGCCCGCCCACATGGACGTCGATAGGATTGGGCAAACCCGACGGTGTGCGCCCGCGGCTGGCGCGGCGCGATACACTGCCCGTAGTTTTGCTGGAAAGCTGAACCATTAGATAGCCACCTCTGAGGTCTTTGGCACGCCGTATTCCGGGTGCCATCGTGAAACCTAAAATCCCCCCACATCGCGCGGTCAAAGCTGATGCCGATGATTTGCAATCTGACGTTGCGATTACTTCGATATCATAGATGCATTAATAATGCAACATATCCTCAATCGCATAAAGCGATAAAAGGCTTTCTGAAACAATGGGATAGCGTGGTCCCTACCTTGGCGGGCGGGGTGCCGCTACCCGTTACAGCCGTAAACGCCATGTCATTTTCAGATAGTCTGCACTTTATGCGATATTTGACACTGTGATGCAGTATCGGTTTTCCACAGTACAGTGCTAATCTTGGTGTTTTAGATAGTTTCCAAAACAAAACGCCCCCAGAGCGAGCTCTGAGGGCGTTTTTTCTAATCTTTAGGATAGTATCTGCCAAACTTTAATTGGGTACTTCTACCCTTTGGTCGCATTCGGCGGATACGGCCTATTTTCAACCGGGGATTTCGCTCTGGGCGAAGAAGAACGCGATTTCGATGTTCGCGTTTTCCAGGGAATCCGAACCGTGCACCGAATTGGCTTCCACCGATTCGGCGAAATCGGCGCGGATGGTGCCGGGGGCGGCATTGGCCGGGTTGGTGGCGCCCATGATTTCACGGTTGCGCAGCACGGCGTTGTCGCCTTCCAACACCTGGACAACCACCGGGCCGGACAGCATGAAAGCCACCAGTTCGGGGAAGAACGACCGTTCCTTGTGAACGGCATAGAAGCCTTCGGCCTGTTCCTTGGTCAGGCGGACGCGCTTCTGGGCGACGATGCGCAGACCGGCTTCTTCGAAGCGGGCGTTGATCTTGCCCGTCAGGTTGCGGCGGGTGGCGTCCGGCTTGATGATCGACAAGGTGCGTTCGAGAGCCATGTAATCCAAATCCTTTAGGCGGGTTGGGCGCGCCGCCGCCTTCCCAGTCGGACCCAAGCTTGGCGCGCACGAAACAGCTCCGGTTCAGCCTGTGAACCGGCAACTTGGGCGCTTATACCCTTATTCTCCGCACCAGGGCAAGGGGGCGGGGGCCTGGGCTGTTTGCTTTCGCGGGCGGTCATGCTAGACAGGCGGTCCCATGCTGCACATCAACGACCTTATCTTCCGCATCGGCGGCCGGACCTTGTTCGACGGTGCCACTGTTCATGTTCCCGCGGGCGCCCGCGTGGGATTGGTGGGGCGCAACGGCGCCGGCAAATCCACCTTGTTCAAGCTGATCCTGGATGAAGTGTCCCCCGATGGCGGCGCCATTCAGGTCCGTCCCCGTGCCAGCATGGGACGGGTGGCCCAGGACGCGCCGGAAGGTGATATCAGCCTGACCGATTGTGTGCTGGCCGCGGATGAGGAACGGACCCGGCTGCTGGCCGAAGCCGATGAATGTGCCGACCCTGCCCGGATCGGCGAAATCCACGAAAGGCTGAACGCCATCGACGCCCATTCGGCGCCGTCCCGCGCCGCCGCCATCCTGGCCGGGCTGGGGTTTGACGTGGATGCCCAATCCCGTTCGGTATCATCCTTTTCCGGCGGCTGGCGCATGCGCGTGGCCTTGGCCGCCGCCTTGTTCGCCCGGCCCGATCTGTTGTTGCTGGACGAACCCACCAACCATCTGGATCTGGAAGCCACGCTGTGGCTGCAATCCTTTCTGGCCGGCTATCCCGGCACGCTGCTGGTGATCAGCCATGACCGCGAATTGCTGAACGATGTGTGTGGCCGCATCGTTCATCTGGAAGGCGGCAAGCTGACATCCTATGGCGGCAATTACGATGATTTCGTGCGGGTCCGGCGGGAAAAGCTGGATCTGGCGGCCAAGGCGCAGGCCAAGCAGTTGGAACAGCGCCGCAAGATCCAATCCTTCATCGACCGCTTCCGCGCCAAGGCCACCAAGGCGGCCCAGGCGCAAAGCCGCATCAAGATGCTGGAAAAGATGGAGCCGGTGATTTCAGTGGTCGAGGAACGCTCGATTTCCTTTGATTTTCCCGACCCGGACCCATTATCGCCCCCCATCATCGCGGTGGAAGGCGGCGTGGCCGGCTATGATGGCCGGGCGGTGCTGAAGCGGCTGAACTTGCGCATCGACATGGATGACCGCATTGCCCTGTTGGGGGCTAATGGCAACGGCAAATCCACCTTGTCGAAAATCCTGTCGGGCCGCATGGATTTGATGGATGGCAGTTTGCGGCGGTCGGCCAAGCTGCGCATCGGTTATTTCGCCCAGCATCAGACCGATGAACTGACCCCCGGCCGCACTGCTTATCACCACATGGCCGAATTGTTGAAGGATGCGCCGGAATCCAAAGTGCGCGCCCATCTGGGCCGGTTCGGTTTCGAACAGGACCGCGCCGATGTGGTGGTGGATAATCTGTCAGGCGGGGAAAAGGCCCGGTTGCTGTTCGCGCTGATGAGCCGCGATGCCCCCCATCTGATGATCCTGGACGAACCCACCAACCATTTGGACATTGATGCCCGTGACGCCTTGGTTGCCGCACTGAATGCCTATGAAGGCGCGGTGGTTCTGGTCAGTCACGATCCTCATCTGGTGGAATTGGTGGCGGATCGGCTGTGGCTGGTGGCCGATGGCGGGGTGCAGTCCTTTGACGGCGATCTGAATGATTACCGCAAGCTGCTGCTGGATAAGGCCCGCGATGCCCGCCGTGGCGCATCCGCCGACCGGAGCGTCCCCGTCGCCAGCCGCAAGGACGAACGCCGCGCCGCCGCCGAAGCCCGCGTGCAATTGGCACCCCTGCGGAAAAAGGTCACCGATGCGGAAAAGACCTTGGACAGCCTGACCAAGCGCAAGGCCCAGATTGACGCCCAACTGGCCGATCCCGCCCTGTATCAAGGTCCGGCGGCCAAGGTGACCCAATTGCAAAAGGATGCGGCCGATCTGGATAAGGCCATGGCTGACGCGGAAACCCGCTGGATGACCGCCATGGAGGAACTGGAAACCGCACAGGCCGACGCCAAATCTTCATGATACCCGACGCGGCCGAGTGGATGGATGGTTGCCCCTCGCCCGGCGAGGGGAAAAATAATCCCAGCCGCCATTGCGGCGGCGGCCAAGGGCGCCAAGGCGCCCGCCCGGCGAGGGGAAAATAATCCCAGCCGCCATTGCGGCGGCGGCCAAGGGCGCCAAGGCGCCCGCCCGGCGAGGGGCAATACAACCAATAAATTCATTGATTGAATTATTCAGTCAATGGTTCTGGATACATTGTATTCAGTATCCAATTGTTATTCTTCAGGACAAAGCCAAAAAATATGCTTTTAGCCATATAACTTTTCCACTCGATGCATTTTTTATTTGCATCAACTTTGGTGCATGAGAGGGAGTCAATCTTTCCCATGCCCAATTTTTCCACGGATACGCTTTGGCTTTGTGCACTGCCGCCACCACAATTGACGGGATTGCTGATATAGCCGTATTGCCGCCATGCGGCCTGTGCCTTGCCTTTATCGGAAAACAGGCTTTTGTCTATTTGGGACAGGCCGGAAGGGGGGGCCATTCCCAGGATGTGCTGGGTCATATGCCCACCGGCGGCGGTATTCTTGTCGGGGTCGGCGCTGGACTGGACGGTTTTAATGTCCCGGCATGTGGCCGCTTGGGCCGGTCCGGTTGCCGACAGGCCCAGCATGATGGCAGCGGCGAAAAGGACGGTGAGGCGGGTTTTGATACGAACTGACATCTCTACACTCTCCCATCTGGGTTCGATGGGGGAGTGTAGATTAAATCGCGCATAAAAAGATGTATTCATCAACCTGTGAATGTATTCATTCTGAGTTGGCAATACCCTGTCCTTACACCAACGGCCGTAAGTCAGAACTTACGGCCGTTGGTATTACACCCCGTGATAGTCCTTGAACCAGGCGATGAACTGGGGAACGCCTTGGCTGATCGGCGTTGTGGGGGCGAATCCCACATCCCGCTGGATGGCCGAAATATCGGCGTATGTTTCCTTCACGTCGCCGGGTTGCAGCGGCATGAACTGATAATCCGCCTTGCGGCCCAGGGATTGTTCCACCAGCCCCACAAAGTCCATCAGCTTTTCCGACCGGTGATTGCCGATGTTGTAGACCCGTGCCGGCACGGTCGATCCGTCATCGGCGGGCGGGTTGTCCAGAACGCCGACCACGCCCGACACGATATCGTCCACATAGGTGAAATCGCGCCGCATGTCGCCATTGTTGAAGATAGTGATGGGTTGGCCATCCACGATGGCCTTGGCGAACAGATAGGCGGCCATGTCGGGCCGCCCCCACGGGCCATATACGGTGAAAAAACGCAGTCCGGTGGTGGGGATGCGGTACAGGTGGGAATAGCAATGGCTCATCAATTCGCCGGCGCGTTTGGTGGCGGCATACAGCGAAATGGGCTGGTCCACCCGGTCTTCCACCGAAAACGGCAATTTGGTGTTGGCGCCATAGACGGATGACGAACTGGCATAGACGAAATGGCGGCAGCGATCATTGGCGCGGACCAGTTCCAACATGCACAGATGGCCTTCGATGTTGGAATGGGTGTAATCGTGCGGCGCCTTCAGCGAATGGCGCACCCCGGCCTGGGCGGCCAGGCTGATATAGCCGGTGACATCCGGGTGCTGGGCGGCGATGGCGGCCATGGCCGGGCGGTCGGCGATATCGGCCTGATGAAAGGTAAAGCCGGGCTTTCCCTGCAACTGGGCCAGTCGGGCATGCTTCAGCGCCGGATCGTAATAGGTGTTCAGGCTGTCCACCCCGATCACCTGTTCCCCCCGTGCCAGCAGGCGCAGGCAGGTGTGAAAGCCGATGAAGCCGGCGGCTCCGGTAACCAGCACGCTCATATGACAATGCCCCGATGATGGATGGACGCCATCCGTATACCCCGATGGCACGGGAAAAGCACCCCTTGATGGAGGGTCAGAACAGGGAAGCCTGGGCCACCGGGGCAAAACTTTGCCGGTGATGCGGGGTTGGCCCCAGGCGGCGCAGGGCCTCCAGGTGCTGGGCGGTGCCATAACCGGCATTGCGCGCCCAGCCATAGCCGGGGAACTGGCTGTCCAACCCCACCATGATGGCGTCACGGGCCACCTTGGCCACCACCGACGCGGCGGCGATGGACAGGGACAAGCCATCCCCCCCCACCAGACATTGAACCGGCAGGGCCAAGGGGGGCGGGCGGTTGCCGTCCACCAGGGCTTGGGTCGGTGGAATATCCAGGGCCTGTACCGCCCGTTCCATGGCCAGGAAGGTGGCTTTCAGGATGTTGATCCGGTCGATTTCCGCTACCGATGCCTGTCCCATGCCCACATGACAATGGGCTTGCACCAGCGCCGCCAGGACGTCGCGCTTTTTCGCACTCAGCTTTTTGGAATCGTCCAACTGATCGCGCAACTGGTCGGGCAGGCGGGCCGGGTCGATGATGACCGCGGCGGCCACCACCGGCCCGGCCAGCGGGCCGCGCCCGACTTCGTCGATGCCGCACACGGTCCCGCCCAGACGGCTTTCCCATGACAGGTCAGGCATGGGGGTTGCCTTTGCGGCCCGGCAGCAAGGTTCGGCCCTTGGTGATGGCGGTGGCGACCGCATTGGCTTCCCGGCCATAGACGCCGCCCAGCAGGCCATGGAACGAGGTGACGCCGTTTTCCGCCAGACGGTGCAGGCGCCGCATGGTGAACAGCCAGAATGGCGACAGGACCAGGGAGAGAACGGTCACGGCGATGATCAGCTTGGTTTCCTTGGACGTGATCAGCTTGCCCGCCTTGCCCACTTCGGCCAGCAGAAAGGAAAATTCGCCGATCTGCGCCAGGGCGACACCGGCCAGAAAGGCGGAATGCCAATCCTGGCGCAGCAGCCGCAATGCCCCGATGTTCAGCGCGGTCTTGAACAAAGTCACCATCAGCAGCAGCAACAGGACCTGGCCCAGATTGTTCCAGATGAAGCGAAAATCCAGCAACAGCCCGATGGACAGGAAAAACACCATCAACAAAACCGCCTGCATGGGCTCGGCGCTTTTCAAAATGGCTTCCCGCTGGGCCGAGTTGCCGATGATCACCCCCGCCAAAAAGGCGCCATAAGCGGGGGACAGATCGGCCAGACCCGACAGGGCGGCGGCGCCGAAGCACCAGGCCAAAGCCACCAGCGGCCCCAATTCATGGCTGTTGGCCAAGCGGGCGGTGATGGGCAGGCGGGTTTTCTTGCGCACCAGGAACCAGAACAGCAGGACCAGGAAAATGATGGAAAACAGTACCTTGGCCACGTCGATGGGCATGATGCCGTGTTTTTGCAATCCCCCCAGGAACAGCATCATCGGCACCACTGCCATGTCCTGGGCGATCAGAATGCCGATGATGGCCCGGCCGACGGGTTTGTTCAGATCGCCCGAACTTTCCAGCATCTTGATGACCACGGCGGTTGACGACACCGCCACGGCGAAGCCCAGCACCATGGACAGGCCAAAGCTCCACCCCATGACTTGGTGCAGGGCCAGGGCCGCCCCCACCGATCCGCCGATTTGGATGACGGTGGTGAACAGGGCCACTTTCCAGCCCTGGACGAAACGGCGCAGATCCAGTTCGATCCCCACCACGAACAGCAGCATCAGCACGCCGAATTCGGCCAAGGTGGATACCGCGTCGCGGTTGCTGACCAGGGCTAGGCCCGACGGCCCCAAGGCGACGCCGGCCAGGATATAGCCGACGATGGCCGGTTGACGGAACCGGGTCATCACCACGCCGCACAGCAGGGCGACCATGGCGACGATGGCGGCGGCGGTCAGTTCGGGATGTTGCAATTCCATGGCGATGACTGCTGATGGCGTCCGGGGGGTTGGGTTTATCACGTTCGGTCGATCGGGTTTAGCCGGAACTGGTGGCAGCTTTGTGACCAAAGGATGATTTTTTGGTCATCGGGAATATTCCGTCAGGTTGGGATACACCCTTCCTATTTCCATTTTCCTGTGCAACCCTGTGGCAGTTCATTGACCGCTTTATCGGATGCCGCCCGTGAACCATCCCGTGACCGAGCACGCCGAGTCCTGGCCGCAGGCGCCTAATCAGGTGCGCCGGGCCTTGATCGCGTTGGTGGCCATGGTGGCCGGTCTGGTGGTGGTGGCGTCGTCGCTTTTCCTGGTTTATCAGCGCGAAGCCGCGATTGAGGACGCCACCCTGCGGGTCACAGATTCCGCCCGCCTGCTGGAAGAACACGTCAAACGGACCTTGCGCGCGTCAGATTTCATCGTGGGCCGGGTGGTCGATCTGGGCCGGTCCATGCCCATGGAAAAGCTGGTCGGCGATGAACCGGTCTGGCGTGAATTGGTATCGCTGCTTCAGGGTTTGCCTGAACCGGGAACCTTGTGGATCGTCAATGCCGATGGTGTCGTGGTCCAGGGCACGCTGAAATTCCCGGCTTTCCCCAGCAATGTCGGTGACCGGCGTTATTTCAGCCTGCACAAGGAATCCCGGCGCGATCTGGTCATCGGTCCCCTGGTTTGGACCAAGCAACGGGAAAAACAGGCATTCCATCTCAGCCGACGCATCGAAACCCCCGAAGGCCGTTTCCTGGGGGTGGCGGTGGCGGGATTTGACGCCGACACCTTCACCGATTTCTATCGCACCTTGCCTTTGGGCACGGATGGGGCGGTCACCGTGGTCGATCTGGATGGCAGCATCATCTTGCGCCAGCCCAAGCCGGAATTATGGGCCGGTTTGTCATTGGCCGGTGACGGCCCGCTGATGTCCGCCCTGCGCCGGGGGGTCGGCGGTGGAACCTTGGTGGGCGTTTCCCCCCTGGATAAGGTCGAACGGCTGAGCGCCTTTCGCCTGATCCCGGAATTCGGTCTGGTGGTGGCGGTCGGCGTTTCCATGGACGAGGTGCTGGCCGATTGGCGTCGGCAGACCGTGGTGACCTTGCTGGTGGGGGTGGCCCTGTCCACCATTCTGGGCGGTCTGGTCGCCTTGGCTTTTTCCGGGCTGAAGCGCGAGGAAGCGCTGATCACGGGGCTGGAAAATTCCGTGCGCGAACGGACCGAGGAAGCCCGGTTGCAGGCCGAGGAAGCCAAGCGCGCCAATGAAAGCAAAACCCGCTTCCTGGCCGCCGCCAGCCACGATCTGCGCCAACCGCTTCAGGCGGCGGGCATGTTCGTCGAAGTGTTGGGCTCCAGATTGGACGGCACCAATCATCTGGCCATCGTGGACAAATTGCGCCAAAGCGTCGAAGCCACGCAAAGCCTGCTGACCGCATTGCTGGATGTATCGACCCTTGAGGCCGGCAAGGTCCGGCCTCAGCCGGTGGCCTTCGACCTGGACAGTCTGTTGCACCGCCTGTACAGCCAGATGGAGCCCGAGGCCGCCGCCTCTGGCCTGCGGCTGCGGATGGTCCATACCAGCGCCGCAGTGGTCAGCGATCCGATCTTGCTGGAACGCATGGTGCGCAACCTTCTGGTCAACGCCTTGCGCTATACCGCCCATGGCGGCGTGGTGCTGGGATGTCGTCGGCGGGGGGATGGCCGGTTGGGGATTTGCGTGGCCGATAGCGGCGCGGGCATCCCGCCCGAGATGCACAAGGTGATCTTTGACGATTTCACCCGGCTGGATGACAACGAACCCAAGGGCCGCAATCAGGGGCGCGGTCTGGGGCTGGGGTTGGGGGTGGTGCGGCGCATGGCCGGATTGTTGGGGCACAGCGTGACCATCCGCTCACAGCCCGGCAAGGGGTCGTGCTTTACCGTGATTGTGCCTTTGGCGCTTGATGACGGGCCGACCCCATAGGGGGGAACGTGGGGGGCATTCCCTTTCATCGTGGGGGGGGCCATTCCCTTTCATCAAAGACTGGCCCTTGGTGGCGCTCATGCTATAGTCGCCGCCTGTCTGGACCTGGCATCGGTTTAGGAAGTTTCATGACCGTCTCGCGTTTCTTCTTCCGCTCTTTCCGGCTGGGGGCCGTGGCTTTGTCCGCTGTCATGGCCTTGTCTGCCTGTTCCGATAAAAAGGAAGATTATGTGGAGCGCCCGGTGGAGGAGCTCTACAACGAAGCCATGGACATGATGGACAAGGATGAGTTCCTGCGGGCGTCCAAGGCGTTCGAAGAAGTGGAGCGCCAGCATCCTTATTCGGCCTGGGCGACGAAATCCCAGTTGATGGCCGCTTATGCGTTGTATGAACGCAACAAATACGACGATGCCATCGTCCAGCTTGACCGCTTTATCCAATTGCACCCAGGCAATAAGGATGCGGCCTATGCTTATTATCTGAAGGGCCTTTGTTACTACGAACAGATCACCGACGTGGCCCGTGATCAGAAGATGACCAGCCAGGCATTGAAAAGCCTTCAGGAAGTGGTGGATCGTTTTCCCGCCAGTTCCTATGCTCGCGATGCCCGGCTGAAGGTCGATTTGGCCCGTGATCACTTGGCGGGTAAGGAAATGGCGGTCGGACGGTACTACCAGAAGCGCAGCCAATATCTGGCAGCGCTGAACCGTTACAAGATCGTGGTGGAACAGTATCAGACCACCAGCCATGTTCCCGAGGCGCTGCACCGTATCGTGGAAATCTATTCCGCCTTGGGCATGACCGAGGATGCGCAGAAAACCGCCGCCGTGCTGGGCCATAACTTTCCCGGCAGCGATTGGTACGAAGACAGCTATTCTTTGCTCAAGACCGGCCGGGCATCATCATCCGCGCCGGGGGATTCTGGCAATTGGTGGGAAATCTGGTGATCCATGCTGGTATCGCTGTCGATCCGTGACGTTGTCCTGATCGAAAAGCTGGATTTGCCCTTTGCCGGCGGTTTGTCGGTTTTCACGGGCGAAACCGGCGCGGGCAAGTCCATTTTGCTCGATTCCCTGTCGCTGGTGCTGGGGGCGCGGGCGGATTCCGGTTTGGTCCGGCGCGGGGCGCCTCAATTATCAGTGACGGCGGAATTCGATCCGCCTTTGGATCATCCCGCCCGCCATGTCCTGGCCGAACAGGATATGGATGTGGATGGCGCGCCGTTGGTGTTGCGCCGGGTGGTCACCGCCGATGGCCGGTCACGGGCCTATATCAATGATCAGGCCGCCAGCGTGGGATTGCTGCGTAAGATTGGCGATGAATTGGTGGAAATCCACGGCCAGTTCGACAGCCACGGCATGTTGGATTCGCAAACCCATCTGCCGGTTCTGGATGCTTTCGCCAATACCGGACCCATGTTGGCCGCGACCCGTGCCGCCTGGGGAAAATGGCGAGAGGCGGCGAAGATCCGGGCCGAGGCCGAGCAAAGCCTGGCCACCGCCAGGGCGGAAGAGGATTTGCTGCGCCATTCCTGCGACGAATTGCAGGCGCTGAACCCCAAATCAGGGGAAGAGGCGGAACTGGCGCAGACCCGCACCTTGTTGCAGCACGGCGAAAAACTGGTGGAAGCCATGAATTCCGCCATGGGCGCCCTGGTACAGCGGGGCGATGTGGAAGGCAATTTGCGCACGGCGCGGCGGACATTGGAACGGGTGGCCGAACGGGCCGACGGGCGGTTGGAGCCGGTGATCGCCGCCCTGGATCGCGCCGCCGATGAAGCCGCCGACGCCATTGGCCAGTTGGAACGGGTATCCGCCGATATCGACCTGGACCCCCGCCATCTGGAAAAGGTGGAAGAACGGTTGTTCGCCCTGCGCGGTGCTGCCCGCAAATATGGGACCGAGGTGGATGGGTTGGCCGATTTGCGTGACCGTCTGGCGCGCCAATTGGCCGCTTTGGATGGCGGCGGCGACGATTTGGCCCGTTTGGCGCGGGCGGAAGATGCCGCCCGTCAGGATTATGTGCGCGAAGCCCGCGCTTTGTCGGCGGCCCGTACCCAAGCGGCGGCCCGGCTGGATCAGTCGGTGGCGGCGGAATTGCCGCCTTTGAAATTGGACAAGGCCCGATTCACCACCTTGGTCGAACCTTTGGCCGAAAACGCCTGGGGGGCGGCGGGGTTGGACCGGGTGGAATTCCAGGTTGCCACCAATCCCGGCGCCGCGCCGGGGCCGTTGGGAAAAATCGCATCGGGCGGGGAATTATCGCGTTTCATGCTGGCGCTGAAGGTGGTGTTGGCCCAGACCGGATCGGTGCCCACCATGGTTTTCGACGAGGTGGATGCGGGCATTGGCGGGGCGGTGGCCGCAGCCGTGGGGGACCGGTTGGCCCGGCTGGGCGGCGATGTCCAGGTGCTGGTGGTGACCCACTCCCCCCAGGTGGCAGCCCGTGGCGGCCAGCATTACCATGTGGCCAAGCACGAGGCCCAGCCCGGTCAGGTGGTGACCGGGGTGGAACAATTGCCCCAGGAATCCCGGTGCGAGGAAATAGCCCGCATGCTGGCGGGCGAAACCGTCACCGACGAAGCCCGCGCCGCCGCCCGGTCCTTGCTGAACGGATAAAGCGGATTTCGACCAATCGAAATCCGCTTTATACCAACGGCCAATTTCATTGACCGTTGTACAGCCCTCGCCGGGCGCGGCCATTTCGACCCGATGCGGTCGAAACCTGCTCTAGCAGGGTGCGGAAAAACTCCGCTTCGCGGCTGGGCGACCGCCCAGACCCGTTTGGAGGCGCAGCCTCTAAGCCTCCAGTTTCTTTTTCTTTCAAAGAGTTAGAAATATGGAGGGTTCGGGAGGCTGTGCCTCTCGATCGGGGGATCGGGGGCAAATGCCCCCGAAAGAGGGTTTTTCCGCACCCTGCTAAATCAAAGATGCAAAGCCTGCACCACCGGCACCAATTCCTGACCGCCACGCCAAATCATCATTACCGCCACATACAGAATGATCAGCAAGCCGCCATAGGCGATCCAGCGATAGCGGTGCAACAGCTTGGCCACCAGATTGGCCGCCAGCCCCATCAACGCCACCGACAGACTTAGCCCCAATATCAAGACCCATTCATGCTCGCGGGCGGCACCGGCCACGGCCAGCACATTGTCCAACGACATGGAAACGTCGGCGACGACGATTTGCCACACCGCCCGGCCAAAGGTCTTTGGCTGGCCGCAATCGTCCCCCGTCTGGTCCGCATCCCCGTCGCCGCCCTGCGACAATTCCCGCCATAATTTCCACCCGACCCACAGCAGCAGCAAACCGCCGGCGAAGAGCAGCCCCACCACCTTCAGCAATTCCACCGTAAAGATGGCGAACAAGATGCGCAGCATCGCTGCGACAACAATGCCCACAAGAATGGCCCGGCGGCGCAGAATGGCGGGCAGGCCGGCGGCGGCCATGCCGACCACCACGGCATTATCCCCGGCCAGGGCCACGTCAATGGCGACCACCTGGAACAGCGAGGACAGCGAAGCGAGAGAAATAGTGTCCAACATGATGATCCGGGTATAGCAAGGCATGCCCCCAGGAGCAAAGAACTTATACCATATCCCGGTGATCGGAACCGATCACCGGCGCCCGTGGCGGCCGGGCGGGTTTCTCCGAAACCCTTGCCTTC
>JAYSBF010000078.1:0-13994 GCA_041915545.1 Magnetospirillum sp.
GCGTGTCACAGGCAGCCCGCCAGCGCCCTGCCCTCAGCTTGGCCGGGATGGAGGATCGGCACACTTTGGCCGATCCCACATTATAGGCCAGGGACAAAAAGGCTGCCTGTATCTGGGGTGGCAGATCGCCGGGCAAACAGGCATCCAATTCCTGGGCAAACCCGGACAACCGGTCCCCCAGCATGGCCCGGCATTGTTCCGGCGTGGCGATGTCGCCCAGCTTCACCCCCCGCGTTTCACCAAAGCAAATGGTGGGAATGCCTACCGGGTCGCGATAGGCTTCGGTGCGCAGCCCTTCAAAGCCCGCCACCAGCGGCACCGCCACGGCCAACGCAGCTGCCGCCTTCCCGGCGCTACGCATCATCGCCCCCCAAACTCAATCCCCGTTGCGCCACCAGCCGGGCCGCCAGGGCGGCGGCGGATAGCAGCCCGCTGCCGATGGCAAACAGGCCCGGCGGCAGGTCAGATGCATCCCCGGTGGCCAGCACCTGCACCGCAACCTCGGCCCCGGACAGGATCGCGGCCAGCACCATCAACCGAACCGACCAAGCACGGCGTAAAACATCGGACCAATTTTGAACGATTTGCATAAAAATACCCTCGGGCCTCGTTACCCGAGGGTATTCCCCCCCCCACCTCCGATCCGCACTGAATAATTTCAGTGCCAGTCACTGCGGTTTTCTGGCTAAAAATGCTAGGAGCGGAGGAAGTTCTTCTTGAGAAGACGGGGGTAAATCAGGTGCAGCGCCCGCAAAAACATTATATACTGTCCGTTCCGTGCAGTGCATTTCTGCGGCAATAGCAGAAACAGGTCGGCCAAGACGGCGTAATTCCCAAATACGGGCGCGCTTTCCTGGTCCAATAGGGATCATGATCGGACCACCGCCAAAGCGGGCAGCCAGGGCGCGTGCGTTGTCCATCCCGACCAGAATCACCACTGGCGATGCCTCGCCCAGCCGGGCGACTGATGGAATATACAGGGTGCGGCCGCCACGTTTTTGCGAAAGAGCCAACGCCTGGGCCTCGCCGATCAATTCGGCTATCTCCATGTAGGAAACGATGCATTCAGCCATGCCGCCCCCGCCACGCCTTCAACCCCTCGACCACCTGATTGGCCTGGGCCGGGGTCAGCCATTCGGGATCGTCCACCCCGGTCATGCGTTTGACGAAGGCCAGCAGGCTGGCGCGGTCTGGTTTTGCCGGGATGTCGGCACGGCACAGGTCGCCCCAAATGGCGAAGACCTTGCGCACATGGGCCTTGTCGGATTTCTTGCGCCAGGTCGCCGTTTTCCCCGGCTTCGCCACCCCTGCCGGTGCCCACAGGCCCCGGCTTTTAAGGTCGGTTAAGCAAGCGTTAAAGTCGGCCACAGACATGGCGCTGGATGATGCCTTGGCGGCGATCCGCATCTGAACGGCCTTGCGGGCATCGTCATCCAGCCCGGCTTCGCGGGCTGCCGCGAACCAGCGGCGGCGGGCGGCATTGATGTCGGGGGCGGCCATGATCATGCGCCCGCCATCGGGTTTTCCAAGCCATCCGCGCACCAGATTGCGGTAACAATGGCCGGCCACAGTTCTGACCAGAAATAGGTGCATTCCGGGGTGTACCGCTTGCGGAAGCCGTCGTAATAATCACATCCGAGGGCTGCTCCCAAAACATCCCAGTTTTCCTCGATCACGAGGCTTAACCTATCCGCCGAAAGCGGCGGATCATTCAAGATATCGTCCAGTAGCGTCCACGCCTCTCTTGCCATTTCACGGCTAAGATTACCATGCCTTCGCTCGGCAACCACATCACGTCGAAAGGTTAAAATGGTCTCTTCCAGATCGAATTCTTGCGCTGAATTTCCTCTGGCTTTTCCCATGAAATAACCGAAGTCGCATGTGCTGACGAAGATGTCCAGCGGTTCACTGCGATAGTGTGGTGGCCAGATGTGCACGAAGGCGCCATAGCTGGACTGAATGGCGATCAATCCGGTCACATCGTCCAGGGCCACCACAGCCCATTCATGGCAGGCCCGGACGATATGAACCGTGGCGGTGCTGATGCGGCTCATGACGCTTCTCCCGATTCTTTCATGATCACGGATCCAACTCGAACAATTCCCGGCGCTGCCGCTTCCGGCGCCGGTTTGCCCGTTCGACCAACTGGCGGGCCGACAGGGTTTCCATCCCGTTCACCAGCCATTGGCCCTTATTGATCTCCATGATCTCGTCCTCGTTGCGAAGGAACAGGATCACGGTTTCCAGCGGCACCCGGCCGCCGGGGTGGTCCACGGGTGTGGCCACCTTGGTGATCTCCACCGGACTGGCAGCCATGGCCTGGGCCACGAAGGCCCGTTCCTTCTGCTTCTCGGCCAGCCGGTCCGGGGGCGGGCGCTTGGCAGCGGTGGCGGCGTGGGTGAATGGTGACGGGGCCGCCTTCGGTGGGGGTGGCGCGGGGCTTTTCTTGCTTTCCCGCGCGGTGCGCCAAGCGGCGGTCAGCCCCCATTGCGTGGCCCGCGCCCTTATGCTGGATCGTTGCAGCCCGGTCTTGTCCGCGATTTCGGCAGCGGTGAGGCCATCCATCATCAAGTCGGTCAGTTCGTCCTGCCGGCTGCCGGACCGGGCCGTGCCATTTTTGACGGTGGCAGAGCCGCCCTCAGCCGCTAGCGGCGGGTCTTCGCAGCCAGGGACCGGCGCAGGCGCCGGGTGGCCTGGTTCTCCCCGGTCACCAATTCCGCCATCCCCGCCAGGGTCGGGCAGGCCCGAAACGTCTCCGCCATCAGGCGATTTGTCTGCTCCTGCTCTTGTCTCGCCAGGGCCGGCGGCGGACGGCGGCGGGGGCGCTTGGGTATCTTCACGCTGTTTTTCCTGGATCCCGGCGAAGCCGCCTTCAGGCCGGGGGGAAGTGATGAAGTCATAGGCGGCACGGGCCATGTCCACGGCCTTCACCCCACCAAAGGGCCGGCAGGCCAGCACCAGATCGTGGCGCAGCTTTTGGTCAGCCATGGGCCCCCCCATAACCAATGCGGGCCGGGACATCATCGCCGGAATTGGCGTTTAGCCCGGCATTGATATCGATTCTCGATCCCGCGATGGCGCCGTGATTTTTGGCCGCATCGAATCCCTTTGATGCCCCCTTGACCGGCTTCAGATTGGTGTCGAAGACCCAGCCGCGACGGGCCAGTTCGGCCTGGACCGCCGCCAGCGGGGCCAGCACCAGGGCGCGGTGATCCTGGCCGGTGACATGAGGCGTGCGGCGCCACTGAATGGTCCATAGCTGGGCGATCAGGCTGCCCACCATGGCCTCCTGAAATGCCTTGGTGGCCTCCCGTTTGGTTCGGGGGGAGCGGCGGCGGGTATATTCCTTGGCCTGCTGGAACTCGCGGGTAGCCGATTTGATGTGGCGGGCCAGCAGGGCGTGCAGATATTCGGCGATCAGCACGTCATTCCATCGTCCGAAGTAAACAGCCGTCCAGCGGCGGCGCGTCCAGTCGCGGGCGTACCAGAACTCGCAGTGACAGAAGGTGGCCACGTGGTTCCACGCCGCATCAACCACGGTGCGCCGGCCGATCTCGATGCGATATTCGTCAAACTCCAAACCCGCCGCATCCTCCATGCCGTGGCGCGACAGCAGTTCGGACAGCTTTTCGGCCGCCGCCAGGGCCTCGGCTTCGGTGCAGCCGTTTCCGGTGGTCCGGGCCGCCAAGGCGGCGATCCGGGCGCGCAGTTTTTTACGGTCTTCCTGATCCATCGTGTCACCCTCCCTAATTGATCGCCGCGTCCGCCGCCCGGTTCGCCAGGGCGGCGACGGCACGGGCGGCATCGATGCGGGTCGGGTCGGTCAGCATTTGCCAGAATTCCTCAAGCAACAGCACCGTCACCCCGGCGCTGGTGCTGGCATCGCCCCCCAGGCCGATATTGCAGACGGCGTTGAGCAACGCGGTCTGCACCGCCGGGGCCGACATGCCGTCGGCCAGAAAATGCTTGGCCAGCTCATGAAAATGGACGGCGGTGCGGAACCCCGGCTCCGCCGCCGGGCCGAAATCACGCAGGGCCACCGCCGCCGCCTGCAAATGCTCAATGGCACTGAGAATGGCGCCATGATCCTCGGCCAATTGCACTGCCGCAGATAACAGCGCGCTAAACAGGCAAGACGCGGCTCGCTGCCGGGTGATCGCCGCGTCCTTTTCAACGCCGTCGAAGGCGACGTCGGCGGCCACGGTGGCCACCATCTCCCGCGCCGTTTCCAGATAGGCCCCGGTCAGCCCATGGATCACCTGTAATACTGGATCGTCGGGCAAGGCGTCGCCGGCCCGGTAAAATGTTTGCGTCATGGCGCGTCTCCCGAGGTATCCAAGCCTGCCAGGGCGCGGGCCAGGGCCAGGACCTGCCGCCGGGCAGCGATGCCGCCGATACCGTAATAGGCCCGCACCAGTTCCAGGGTTTCCCGACGGGCGATATCCCGGTCGCCGATTGCTGCCGCAGGCGGTTTCGCCACCATGGCGACGGCCTCGGGGCTGGCCCCGGCCAATTGGGCCGGGCTGGTGGCGCGGGTTTCTGCCGACATATCGTCGAAGAAGAAGCTGATGGGCACGTCCAGCGTGCGGCCGAAATCGAACAGACGGCTGGCGCTGATGCGGTTGGCGCCGCGTTCGTATTTCTGCACCTGCTGGAAGGTCAGGCCCAGGGCCTCGCCCAGTTTTTCCTGGCTCAGGCCCAGCAGGGTGCGGCGCAAGCGGACACGGGCGCCCACATGCACGTCGATGGGATTGGGCTTGCCGTCCACGGTTTTTCCGCGAGACTTCTGGTTACGGCGGGAGGCGGTAGAAACGGGGGTGGTAATGGTCATGATCATTACTCCTGTGATTTAAAAAGGATGGGAAACATCACTCCGAAAGACCGGCCAGCCGTTCGACCAGGCCGGCGACGATGTCCCGCCCCCCGGCACCGTCGCCGGTGGCCAAGGTGGCGCTGGCGCGGATCAGGTCGGCCAGAATGGCGCGGCGCTCCGCCGCCGCCTCGCTGACCTGGCGGCGCAGCGACCGCCGCGACAGCGCCGCCGGGCTGGGCTGGACGGCGGCCAGATCCAGCGGGACCATCTGCCATGCCGCCTGCTGATTGACCCGGCGGTACAGCCGGATGTAGCGCTTGCTGCCGTCGGGCTGGACCGCGTCGTCGATGGCCCGGCAGAAATCCGGCCAGCGCGGATCGTCAACATGAAGGCGGCGGAGCGCCAGGATGGCGCGGACGTCCACCTTGCCCTCCTGGTCGGTCTTGAAAGCCCGCTGGATCAGGGTGATCAGGAACGGGTCAACCCCTTCACCACGCTCGCGGATCATGGTGTCCAGCACCGCCTTGGCATCGTCCAGCGCCGGCCCCATCTTGATCCGCTGCGCCACCGCCACCTGGACCCGCAGCAGGCCGTCATAGGTGGTGAAGGTGCGGTTGCCCTTGGTTTCGCGAGGCTCCACATTGTATTCCTGCGCCAGCAGCGCATCGAAGGCGGCGACGTCGGCATCGGTGTGCAGGGAATAGCGGACCAGCTCGGCCGACAGGTCTTCGCCATAGCCGACGATACGGCGAACCATCTCATCCTCAAGCAGATGGACCGGCTTGATATTGCCCAGGGCGACCAGATCGCCCTGGGCGTTATGCAGGTAGGGCACGCCGTTTACTTCGACGGCGGCGGGGTGGGGGGCGGTGGTGTCCATTGTGGTCCTCATGGATGCGGGGGGATGAACTGCAACCCGTCGGCCGCAGTGGCGGAGCCGCTTCCAGCAGCACCTGCTGCCGAAGGCGGCTTCGCCACCATTGCCGAACGCAGATCCAGCAGATCGGGGGATGGCGGAATAGTCCGGGCCGGGGTCGGCGGCGGGGGCGATGGGCATCGCGGGGATGACGGGGCCAGGGTGAGGGTGCCGGTCAGCACGCCGGTGATGATCGCCCCGGCCAGCACCGTCCCGATAGTGGCGAAGCCGCTTCCAGCAGCAACGGAACGCCACGACGCCGCCTGCGGGTCACGCTCAGTCATGGTCGGTCTCCTCTTCAAAATATTTGCAGGCCGGCGTGCCGCCGGGCAGACGGGCGGAGGCTTTGCGATGGTCCAGATGGGTCATTCCCGCCAGTTCCAAGGCGCGCTGGCACCAACGCCAGGGCCGGCCCGAGGGGTGCCATCCCTCTTCCGTGTGATGCTCACAGTCCCGGCAGGACTTGTTTGCCGGGCCGGTGCCGGGGAAGTGGGCGGTCAGCACGGTTTTGCTGCGGGGCGCCATCACGGCCCCCCCCTGGATTTTCATGGCCGCAACCGCCAGGGCCAGGGTGGTGGCCACGGCGGTGGCTGAACCATGGTCCCGCCCACCCAGCACCGCCTCGGCGGTGGCCACCGCCGCCTCGGCCGAGACCGGCCCGGCGATGACCCGGATAAACCGGCCTTGGGCATCGGTGCCCAGCAGCCAACAGCGGTCGGACAGGTCGATGGCCACCACCCGGATATCTTCGGCAGCGGTGGCGGAGCCGCCTTCGGCAGCAACGGCCAGATAGCCGGCCGTCACGGCGGCGATCTCGGCGCCGTCATGGACAAATCGATAGGACTTGGCGGGGGTGATCATGCCGCATGCCCTCCGTCATCGGACGGCGAGGGGGCCGGCTGAATGGCGGTCCCGGCATTGCTGACCACCAGCCGCGGCCCCCAATGATGGGGACGCGGGCGTGCGTCGCCGACCGGCTGCCAAAGCTCACTTGCTGCCGAAGGCGGCTTCGCCACCACCGCTGCCTCGGCCCGCGACCGGGCCGTCGAGGGCGATACGGGCGGCAGCACCGCTTGCTCCAGCTTCCGGGCATCCTCAGCCAGGGCGGCCAGCACGGCGGTTAACGAGGTGACGGCGGGCGCTTCAAGGATCACGGTTTCATCGTCGCCGTTCCGGGCCATCCAGTCGGCGAGGTATTGAAGTTTCTCACTCAGCATAGCCGTCCCCCATCCACAGGGTGACGGGCCGGCCCAGCAGCCCTCCATTACCGCACCCGCCGGGACGGATGGCGCGGACAAGGCGATAGGTCATTTTCCAATCCGCACGACTGCGGACCAGCAGGACCAAGGGTGTGCTGGCTTGGGCGGCGGCATCGGACAGGTACACCCGCACGCACGGGCCGGTGGCCGGGGCGTTTCCAAGCTGAATCATGCCGTCTGCTATATGGTCGGGCAGGTCGGTGCCCGGCGGGATACCCGCGAGGATGGAAAACAGGTCAGGAGTCATTGCGATCCTCCATTTTTCGATTGGCGCAATCCTGGCAGGCCCGCCACAGACGGGCGGCGCGGGAAGATGTGGCGGTGAATGGCCGGGCGGCCAGAGTTGCGCACCGGTCCAAAGTGATGCATTCGCCCAGGCCCGGACAGGCGACGTGACCCAGCAGCATTTCACGGACCCGGCCCTCGATCCGCTGGGTGCGGGCCCCGTACTTTCCCGCCAGGACAAGGGAAACCGCAGACCGCGACATCCCGATAGATGCGGCGGCCTGGGCGATACTGGTTGCGGCTGCAGCAGCGCGCAGCGCAGCCAGCCAATCGGGCTCGGTTGAAAGCGGTGATGACGCTATAGTCATAGGCATTCGCCTTCCCCTTCCCACACCACCCGACGGATGTTCGGGTCGTACAGCGTGTGCGCTCGCTGGACTTGGGGGGGCATGGGGCCGGTGGATTTGCTGGGAACCAACCGGTACATGGTCGGTTGTGACGTCTGCGCAGGTCGGTCCACCACGATCACGTATCCAGCTCGGACCAACCAGCCCACGTAATATTTGGCGTCAATACGGCTGATCGTTACGTCTTCAGTCGATCCCAGCCGCACCAGATCATTCAGGGTGAATTGGCCCTGTATGCGGATAGACCGCCAAATGGCGCGGCGCCCCGCGCCCATTTCCACTACACTGCCATCCTTACGGACCCGTGGAGCTTTGGGGCCGGGGTCCAGAGGCAGACGGTAACTGTCCCCATCTGCCGTTAAAATCCCTGCGGCTGTTAACCGGTCCAAATAGCCGGTGACGGTACGGCGGTCCGCGGCCAGACGGGGCCGCCGGGCGGAATGCATATGATCCAGCACACTGGTTAAGGTGAAGGGATGGGAGACAGCACGGATCGCGGTCCAGATGGCATCCTGGCCAGTTATTTTCTGGTCCGTGACCACGGTTTGGGCTGGTTGGCGGGCCATCACGACCGCTTCCGCAAGATAACCGCGCCAGTGTTGAAACGGCGGTCACCCCACATCCGGCGGTCCACCGATTCCCAGCCTTGCCGCAGTGCCTCTTCCTGAATGTCGTCCAAATTGGCGGCGACACGGCGGGTGCAGCCCTGGACCTGTTCCACCAGATAGGCCAGCAGATCATCAGCCACCCGCACCTGATCGCAATATAACTTGATCAGGTGGCGTGCATCATCCAGCGTGCAGGGCTGTGCCGGGGCCGGGGTGGCCATGCGATTATGAAGACGTTCATATCGCTCCAATTTAACCGGCAAATCTTCTTCACCAATCAACACGATTGGCGTTTTCGCGATCTCGTAAAGATCACGAATGACTTCGGCGTATCCGCGGTCAACCACATAGTCAGCCTCGTCCACGAACAGCACGAGGCGACCGACCATCAGACGTTCTGCCGCGATTTCGATCAAATCACAGGTAGGCTTCCCGCCATAGCGAATACCCGGCGTCAGCTCTTGCAAAAGCGATAGAATAAACTTCTTCTTTGTCCACGTGCTGCGGACTTCGACATAGGCCGCATATTCATCCAATTTATTGACGGCGTAATTTGTTGCGACCGTCTTGCCATAGCCGGAATAACCATAAAAACAACCAATACCGGGCAAATCGGGCTTGCGATTGCGCAGGCGTCCAACCAATTCTTGCAAGATTGCCACGTTAGTCAGCGGGGCAACGGTGATCGCGTAGTTATTCATCGTTTGTCCTTCGATCAGGCGATAGTGGCGGCAGCAGTGCCGGTGCCGAACAAATCCGACCTGGCCCGCCATTCAGCCGACAGTTGATACCGTTGGTGCCAGCGGCGCAGATCGTCGTTGACCTGGCCCCCGGTGGTGATGGCTTCGTCGATGTCCCGCCACTTTTGCCAGCGGCCATCCGGGGTTTCCGGGATGGCGGCGGCAGTAGCCGGGGCGGTGGTGGGAATTGGGGTGGCCGTTAATTCCAAGACCAGATGGTCCCGGATGGCGGTGACGTTTTCCGGCAAAATTGGCGCGGCAGTCACATCGATCAGAACGTGGCCCCGTTCTTCGTGAATTTCCTTTATATGTTCCTGCGCCCTGCGGATGCGGCCTTCATGGCGCCGATCAAGGGCTTGATCCAGATAGGATCGGGGGACCACCGCTCGTTTATTCGCCTCGAATCTGGCTTCACAAATCAGGCGGCCATGCAGATCACGGACCCAAACGCGATTGGCATCGTGGATGTCATAACCCACCAGGACTTCATCACCATGATGGTCCTTCAGTTCCTTGGCATAATAGGTGTTCCCCAGCACTGAAACCGAGGCCCGCTGGACCATGCGGGTTTCATAAGGCCGGGTCAGGTCAGCCGCTTCAGTCGCTGTGATAGTCATAGGCGTCCAGCCGCGGGCCAGCGCAGCGTTCCACGCTTCCATTGGTGTCATGTGGCGGCGGCGCCCTGTCGTTGGATCGCTTATTTTGGCCAGACCGCGATGCGGTCGGTTGTTATAAAGGCGGACCTGTTCTTCAGCCCACGCGATGAAATCATCCCACCGCATCAGGTGGTGGGTGCCGCCTGTGGCCTTCAGATCGGCACGGGTCAGCTTGAAGACCGTTTGTTTCGCCTGACGGTCCATGTCCTTGCCCATGTAGCTGGGCAGTTTCTTCGCTCCGGCGATCCAGATGGTTTGGTGAGACCGCTCCACATAGCCGCCGGCCTGCGGATTATGGGGTAAACGGTTGAGTTTTGTTGACCCCAGCCGGACCAACAGGCCGGTCCGCTGGTCATCCATCAACTGGTTATTATACCCTGATCCGTTATCCACATACCAAACTGCCGGGATCCCCCAGCGCGTTGCCATGTAGACGATAGCCTCGGTCACGCCCAGGGCATTTTCCGCCAAGCCAGCGGACCAGCCCACGCACAAACGGGTGGCCAGATCAATGATACTGGTCATTTCCGGTCGGAAGGGGCGGCCGTGGCGTGGGTGCAAGGTTTCGGCGTCGAGACAATGTCCGTCCGACTGGACGATATCCAGCGGGTCCAAACCGGTCAGGTCTCGTTGGACGTAAGGCAGCAGGGACTTTAGTTCCTTGACCCCCATGCGCCCGCGATTGCGCTCGATGGTGCTGATCTTGCCGATGAAGCGCTTGGCCTGATCATAGGAGGGGGGGGAGATTCCAGGTGGCAAGGCACCCGGTTGCGTTAAATCCTGGGTGACGATTTCACGCAAGGACCGCTTTTGTGGGGTGCGGTAGAGCGTCAGCAGGGCGGCAGCCCAGGGCGGAACACTCATATCCGGTTGTGGCGTTTTTGGCGCCAAGGCTGCGGCTTGGCCGCCCTGGCCGGCGCGGTCAAGTGCCCACCGCTTCAACGTCGTGGCGGACAGTGTGCGGGTGCTGCCTGCCCTGGCGTTGGCGATGGGGACCAGGCGGTTGATATTTTCAGGTAAAGCACCTGTCTTGGCCATCCGCTCGGCACTTTGGCGGGCGGCAGTGATACCGCCCAAGGCGTGGCCCAAATGGGACACCCAATCCAAAATAATCGCCCGCGCATCCATGGTGGCGCGTTGAGCATCCGTGAGGTGTGCAGTCTCACCCACAATGGCAACCCCGGCCGGGGCATGGATGGGGGGAGAACCCCCGGCCGGGGCCTCGGCAGGCGCCGTAATGGCGACGGCAGCCTGCTGAGATAAAAGAGGCAGAATAGCCTCGCGAACAGCGACTGGCAGCCGAGCTACAGGATAAACGCGCCGAACATTACCGGTCGGCAGTTTCTCCGTAGCGAACACCCAAGCGTCGTTGCGGGCGCGACGACGCGCTTGGCTGGGGCTAAGACCAAGAGCCCGGGCAATCAGGTTGATGGCGACGCGATCAATCATCGGCCAGCCCCCCGGCCCCGGCGTTCTTCCATGGCGGCCAGAACCTCAAGCTCGCGCGCTTTGTCACGCATCTGCGCCGCCCGGATCTGCGACACATAGCGCTGATCGACTACCGCCCAGTCGCAGGGGTCGGCCAGTACCTGCAACAACCGCGTATCGCGGGTAACCTGCAGCAGGGCGATCAGCCGCGTGGCATTGATGACCGTGTCTTCGCGGGCCTCGCTGGCATAATTGTCCAGCATATTTTCGCTGACCGTCTCCCCCAGGAATTCACCCATGCGGCTTGCCACCAGTGCGCGGGGCATGCCGCATTCCTTCAGCGTCGCGGCTACCGCCTTGGCTATTCTGGCTGACCAGTTCACCGCCCGAAGCGTCTCTTCGGGATAGGTTTTGACGACGGCCGACGGCTGCCAGTCCAACAAATCCAGGGTGTGTGGGTCGCGACGGCGGGACATGTCAGGCAGCCCCCCCGCTTTCGACATTGCGCCCAATTCGCCGCGTGCTACGCTGAATGGGCCTGATCCTGGCGATCCGTTCTCCGGCGGCGTTAAACCGTTCGGGAAACAGGTCGCGGGGAAGAATGCCCAGGGCGGCCGCGATTACCGGCTCAAGATGACTATTGGGTGTCATTAGGGCTGCGCTCATTGCCTGTGCGCTGACGCCTTCCGCCAAGGCCAGGGACCGCAGGCTGCGACCGCGTAGCCTCAGTTGGAAATTGACCCACTCCCGCCTCACGGCGGGATTTTTCGGGACGTCAGAGGTTGATATGGCGTGTGACATGACAAGCGTTATACACAAAAATTGGTGCATCGGAAACATCGAAAATGATGCGTCAATGCCCTTGGGCAAATTTTCTCGTGTTAATTTTATTAGTTCATTGATTTCAAAGAAAATCATGCCATCTGCGCATGCGCAGATGGCTGTGAGCAAAATGCGGCGATGCCACGGCGGCATCAGCGCATCAAAAAAAATGTCATGAGCACGCTGGGTGAACGCTTGCGCATCATTCGGGATGCGATTGGCGAAAGCCAAAAGGGCATGGCTAGCCGCTTCGGGCTAAGCGAAAATGCTTGGCAGCGCCTGGAACTTGAGGGCCGAGCCCCTAAGGGGGACATTCTCGCTCAGCTCATTGATCTAGGATTCTCATCCGATTGGCTTCTGACGGGCCAGGGGCAGATGCGTCCCAGTTTGTCGGCTGCAGATCCCGAACGACCAACGATACCTGTCCTGGACGAAGAACTGAACGCACGCGTGGTTGAGGCCGTCACCATCACCTATCAAGCGTGCGGAGCCGCCATTTCGCCTCGTGATCTGGGCAGGGTGACCGCCCAGATTTATAACGAAATCGCCGGGGCTGATCTGGACAATTGGGATGCGAAATTGGGTGCGCTCGGCTTAGCCGTCTCCCAGTTGCGCAGGCGCCTAACCGCCCCGTTGCGGCCTTCTGAAGCCGCTAAACACTCGGCCTAAGGCTGATTTGGGATGCAGAAACTTATAAGGTGAAAAGTAAATGAGAGCTTCCATCATTGCTATAGCATCGTTTCTGATTGCGACGTCTGCCAGTGCAGATGACTTGACCGATATGATGAATAGTGATGTATCTCAATATATTAAAGCTAATCCAGCACCTATCCGAAAAGCTGAAACGCCTGCCGATGTGGTGCGGGTTTGGCGGGATATGGTGGTGGTCGGTGATATGATTCAATTGGCTGAAGACAATGCGTTGCCCATGGAAATGAGGCCGCAAATCGTCCGCAGGCTGGACGCGGCTTTGGCCGCTACAGCCGCCGCAATTGGAAAAGATGATCGGCAAGTGGGATTGCTGGCGGGAATCACCATGGTCTACGCCAAAGCTGCGATGGCCTACGGCAAAAAGCGCATCCCCTACGATGTGATGGGTGATGCACGGCTGTTGCTGATCAGCCCCAGCACTATGGCCTTGGCCCGCGATCTGGAAAAAAAATACACCACACCCGGCAGCATCGTGCCGCCGGAAAAACCGGTGAAGTGGTGACCACAGCGGGGCCAAATATAGCGCCCATGCCGACCACTTTTGACCATTTTGGGCCAAATCGGTAACCGGCGCGGGAATACAAAAAAGTCAGCGTTTCCGCACCATACAGCCTACACAATCGTAATTTCGACAAAGACCAAATCGGTCACCTCCCCACAGTAGGGCGTAAGTTTCCATGGAAAATGATGTGCCTCCATGGCACTGAGTAGGTTTGTCAACACATTGATATGAAATGGTATTTCGTTCTTCTTCAAGGGCTTGCCGCAGTCTGCCGGGCGCGCTTCCCAAGCTTACGACGAGGGTTCGATTCCCTTCACCCGCTCCAACGCTTTCCTGATGGTTTCCCAACAGGTTAGCCCAGACCAGCGTGGTCACAGCCTCCCGCCCGAACCGTTCATAAAAGCCCGTTTGGCGCAAATTTGGCACAACGGGACTTTAAGTTCGGATGGCAACCATTCGAAAACGCAGTGGAAATTGGCAAGCCCTGGTCAGGCGGCTTGGACAGAAAACGCTGTCCCAGACCTTCCCTACAAAGGCTGAAGCGGTTGCCTGGGCGCGGGCGAAAGAGGCTGAGATCGACGTTGCCGAACGCCCGGTCGAGGTCGTTGAACTCGCCACCACCACCCTGGCAGACCTCATCGAGCGGTACCGCGATATGGTCACTCCGACCAAAAAGAGTGCCTATCAGGAACGGTATCGGAACCTGTCAATGAAAATACGACACTTTGACTGCGGATTTAGGCAGCAATTTTCTGTGTCGGTGGATTGATCCAGACGGCATTGGGCGGGGCCGGAGACCGGGGCGGTTTTCGGACGAAGCGCTGTGGATTTCGGCTAAGCGCGTGATCAAGGACGGCCTGGCGGGCCTCTCGCACGGTTTCAGCCCGACCGCTATGGAGCATCCACG
>JAYSBF010000079.1:0-13801 GCA_041915545.1 Magnetospirillum sp.
GCGGATCTCGACCCGGTGCGGTCGAAATCCGCTCTGATTCTTGCCTGTCGGCACCCCGTTCCGGGGCCGCTCAACGCCGCGCAGGCTTTATCGCGGATCTCGACCCGGTGCGGTCGAAATCCGCTCTGATTCTTGCCTGTCGGCACCCCGTTCCGGGGCCGCTCAACGCCGCGCAGGCTTTATCGCGGATCTCGACCCGGTGCGGTCGAAATCCGCTCTGATTCTTGCCTGTCGGCACCCCGTTCCGGGGCCGCTCAACGCCGCGCAGGCTTTATCGCGGATCTCGACCCGGTGCGGTCGAAATCCGCTCTACTCAGCCGGACCGGAATTAGGGGTTGCACCGCGCTTGCCCCGCATCCGCCGCAACACCCGGTCGAACGGGCTGGCGGCACGGGGCCAGCGGCGGCGGGTACGCACCCAGCGGCGGCGCATGGAAGGGGAATGTCGCAGCAGGATCAGCATCCCGGCCATAATCACCGGCACCCCGCCCGGCCCAGGTAAGGGCGCGATGATGATACCAGCCACGACCAGCAAAACCCCGGCAGCGATGTAAACGGTCTTGCGCACCGGCAATGTCCCCAGGGGTCACAGATGGCCCGACGCCATCACAGCAAGGAAATAAGCATGAATGGCCAATGGGGCAATATCAGGGCCGATTTCATCCATCCCCCTGTCAGCGGGACGGTATCCGCACCACATCGGACCAATATTTTTCCAATTCATGCAAACGGGCCACGAATTCGTCCAGATCAATGGGCTTGACCACAAAACCGGCCGCGCCGCAATCATAAGATGCGACAATATCGCTTTCCGCGTCGGACGTGGTCAGCACGACCACCGGGATACGGCGCAAATCCTGGCTGGCCTTGACCTTGGCCAGGAAGGCCCGCCCATCCATGCGCGGCATGTTCAGATCCAGCAAGATCAGATCTGGACGCGGCTTGCCCTGATAGGGCGAACGGCCTTCCAAATAGGACAGGGCTTCCACACCATCGGTCACATGGTGCAGATCAATGGGCAGCCCCCCTTCCTGAAAGGCCATGCGGACCAGATGGGCATCCGCAACTTCGTCTTCGACCAAAAGGACGATAAGGGTATGGCGATATTGAGTCATGCGGGTGTTTCCATCACTGAACCATACTGGCGGCGGGAAGATCGAACGTCACACGAATACCCCCATCCCGCCCATCGTCAATACGTACCGCCCCACCATAGAGGCCGATGCTTTTCCGTAACAGGGCCAATCCCATGCCGGTTCCCAAATGATCATCACTGTTGGGAATCAGCCGACTGAACAGATCGAAGACCTGCTCCCGGTATTCCGGCGCAATTCCGATACCGTTATCCGTGACCTGGAAAATCACCCGCCCCCGTTCCTGATGCGCGGTGATCTCGACCTTGGGCGTGTGCTGGGGATGGCGATAGCTCCACGCATTATCCAGCAGGACCAGGAACACTTCCTGTAATCGGATGGCGCGGAAACGGACATTAGGCAGGGCCGGGGGCGCCGTCACCGTCATGCCGACGCGGGCCTCTTCGGGCAGGGATTGCCGGGCGCGGGCGATGGCCTGGATCGGATTGCTGACTTCGTCCTTCAGATTATCGGCGGTCAGGGCCAGATAACGCTGCACATCGCGAATCAGCATGCTGAGCCTGAGCGATTGGCCGCTGATGACCTTCAAGGACTGGCGGTCATCCTCGTCCAGCACCTCGGGGTCCAAACGCTTCAGCAACCGGTCGGCATACCCGGCCAGACGACGCACCGGCTCTTGCAGATGATGGGCGGTGATTTCGGTCATCCGCCGCAATTCCGTATTAGCCTGGGTCAAGTCCCGCCGGGCCAATCCCAGTTCTGAAATGGTGGCCGACAGGATGATACCGATGGAACAGATGGCCATGACGAAAATCTGGATATCCAAGACGGCAGGCAATGCCGCCGCCCCCGCCCGCATGCCGCCGATCAGCGCACCGACGGCAAGACCGCCAATGGCCAGGGCCATCACGGCGGACAGCAGCACACCGAAACGCAAGGATGCCCAGATAACCAGCGGGAAAGCCGCGACAATGACGATCTGGGTGTGTTCGACGCCACGAGCCACCAGCAGAAACCCGTACAGCAGGAAAGCCAGGGCCAAAGCCACCAGTTCCAGCCGCCGCTTGGCCAGAGGCACCGGCGCCCCCGATACCCGCCCCAGGGCGATCAGGACCGGCCCCAACGCCACCGCGCCGACGGCATCGCCCACATACCATGACAGGAACGTATGCCCCATATTCTGGGCTGGGATTATCCCGTTCAGCAGCAGCGACACCACGCCCAGTCCGGCACTGATCAGCGGGGATAATCCCGCGCCAATCCCCACCAGCAAAACCCCATCCTGGGAATCGGACAGATCGGGCCTGCGACCGCCACGCAATGCCCGGACAACCCAAATGGTCGCCATGGCGGGCAGCGGATTGCCGATGGCCGTGCACAAGGCGAATGACAAGGATGCCCCGGTGGACCATGTGGCCGCGAAGGCCCCCATGAACAGACCGGGCCAGATGCGCCAGCCAAACAGATAGGCCGCCGCCAGGGCGATCCCGGTGGGTGGCCACAGCAAGGTGACATTGCCATTGACCAGACCACCAAGCCACAGCCCCACCGATCCGGCCAAGGCATAGGCCAAGGCCACGATCACATTGATCAGCGTCAAGGCCGACGGCTTTAAATCCCGTCTCATCAGATTGCCCCACCCTGCATCCCAGTCCGCTCCACCGGCGTGCTAAGCCCGCCCATCACCCTGGATTTTCCCGTCACCCTGGCTTTGGCCATCACCATTTTCCCGGACATCCCGATCCCTGGACAGTGACGGTTTCGGTAAAGTGAAAACGAAGCAGCTTCCTTTCCCGTCGCCATCGGATTCAACCCAGATATGACCACCATGGCGTTCAACGATCTTGCGGCACACCGCCAGACCGACACCTGTGCCTTCATATTTACCCTGGGCTTGCAGCCGTTGAAAGACTTTGAACAGCCTGCCGCCCTGATCTGGAGCAATCCCAATTCCGTTATCGGCGACAGAGAACCGTAACTGCTCCTCTTGTTCTTCCACCTCCAGCCGGATTTCGGGATGTTGGCCGGGGGCGCGGAATTTGACGGCATTGCCGATCAGATTCTGGAACAGGCGGGTCAATTCGTTGCGGCTGCCCCAGACATGGGGCCACTGTGTCGGCAGATGCAATTGGGCTTGGGCTTCGTCGATCACCGGGGTCAGGAACAACACGGCATCCCCAACCACCTGACCGCATTCCAGATCGGTCATGGGTTCCCCCATGCGCCCGACCCGTGAATATTCCAGCAACGCCACCAGCATATTATCCATGCGGGTGGCGCCTTCGGTGATGAAGCCCATCATTTCCCGGCCGTCATCGTCCAGCATGCTTCCCAGTCGGCGGCCCAGCAATTGGGCAAAGCTGTTGATCATCCGCAATGGCTGGCGCAAATCGTGGCTGGCGGCATAGGCGAATTGTTCCAATTCGGCGTTGGAACGGGCCAATTCCTCGCGCTGAAGCGCCAGCCTTTCCTCGCCTGCCTTGCGTCCGCTGATATCGCTTTGCGATCCGGCCATGCGATAGGGGATGCCATCGCTGTCACGCAACGCGGCCCCGCGCATCATCACCCAATGGTAACTTTCATCGCGGTGGCGTAACCGGAATTCCATCAGGAAATGGGCTTGGTCGCCGTGCAGATAGCTTCCCAACTCGTCGCGCAGCCTGGGCCAATCATCCGGGTGGCACAGCGCTTCGATGGTATCGAAACTATCGTCCAATTCATCACTGGCATATCCCAATTGCCGTTTCCATTGCGGCGACAGGAAAAGACGCCCGCTGCGCACATCCCAATCCCAAATGCCATCGGACACGCCTTCCATCGCCAGGGAAAAGCGTTCTTCGCTTTCGGCCAGGGCATGTTCGGCCATTTTCTGCTTGGTGATGTCGGTACAGGCCAGCACCAGCCCATGCCCAGGCAGATTTGGCGATGCGGCCCGCACCATCAGCCAACGGTCACCATCGGCTTCGGCAACCCGGACCACCCCGCCTTCGGCTTTGCCCCGTTCACCGGTCCGCAGGATGTCGGCGAAAACGCCACGATCCTGCGCCCATGCCAGACCGTCCACTCCGCCACGACCATTCCCACCGAAAATCTGGCGGAACGCCCGGTTGCTTTCGACGGGCTGGCCGGAATCGTCGGTGATGGCGATGCCCACCGGCACGATATCGACGATGACTTCCAGATGGGCCTGACTGGCCTGCAAGGCGGTTTCAATCTCCTTGCGATGGCTGATGTCCAGATGGATGCCCGCCAGCCAGGCCGGATTGCCGGAGGCCCCGCGTGACACCAGCCGTCCACGGGCCAGAACCCATATCCAGCGGCCATCGCGGTGATGCATTCGCACTTCATGTTCGAAGAAATCGGCCTGCCCGCTCAAATGCCGGGCCAACAGGGCTTCGGCTCCGGCCAGATCGTCCGGGTGAACCAGACGGCGCCACACATCCACCGTCATGGGGTGCAATTCATCCAGGGCATAGCCCAGCATCTCGGCCCAACGCTGATTGAACCTGGCCTCGCCGGTCTGGATGTTCCATTCCCAGGTGCCCACACCCGTCCCCCAGACGATATTGTGCAGGCTAAGCCGTTCACTGTTCAGCGCTTCTTCCAATCGGCGGCGGTCAGTCACATCGTGAATGATGGAATAAAGGTATTCGCCGTCATCCAACGGCACCGGGCCGGAATGCACCTCCACATCGCGGATTTCCCCCGATGCCAGCCGGTGGCGGAAATAAAAATGCCAGCGTTTTTCCTGACGCGCCCGCTCCATCTCCGCCGCGATTTCCTCGGACGGCAGGACATTAATCTCCGATACCGGCATGCCGCAAAGCTTGCCCAGAGGATAGCCATAAAAACGCAAGGCGCTTTCATTGGCGTCAACCACCGTACGGCTAAGCGGATCAATCAGCAGCATCACCGCTTGGGATCGCCGGAACAGGGCGGAAAACCGCCGCTGGCTGGATTGCATCCTGGCCAAGGCACGGGCATGGCGGTGCAGGAAAATCACCAGACCGAACGATGCCACCCCGCTGAGGAACACCCCACCCCACCCCATCAGGCGGACCGGCACGGGAACCGAACGGGCCTGGTCCCACCCCTGCCGGGGAATGGCGGCAATCTGCCATATCCCAAATGGCAGGGTCAGGGTCCGCAAAACCGGTTTTTTCCCGAACAGGGCATCATCGCCGTAAATGCTGTGTCCCTGGTCGCCCTCACCATCCTGGCCACGGATCGCCACCATGATGTCCTGGCTGGAATCCTCGACTCCCGCCTCGGACAGCAGACGTTCGAACCCCAATGCCACATTGACGAAGCCGAAGAAGCGTCCGCCCTGATTGGCCGATTCCCGCAAATAAACCGGGACACGGGCGATAATTCCCTTGCCCCCTTGCAACAGCGTCACCGGCCCTTGCAAAACCGCCACATGCTGAAGCATGGACTTTTCCACCAGCGGCCATTGCTCGGCCACCTTGCTGATATCCTGCCCCAATGCCTTTTCATTGCCATCCGGCGGATAGACCTGGGTAATAATGGTGCCGCGGATCAAAGCCACATTCCGCACCGATGGCTGGGCGGCAACCAGACTAGAGGCGGCATGGGCGAAATCGCGTTCGGAAATATCACCCTGGATCGCGATGACATTGGCCATGGCATCGGCCCGCAGCATGGGCAAGGTCACCTCCCGGCCCAGCCGGTCGTGGATGATTTCCACCTGCCGGGCCACACGGTCGCGGGCCAACAGCGACAGGCGGTCACCTTCCCCCTTTTCCCAGACCACATAGGCGGTGGCCATGCTGACCGTCATCAGCAAGGCCATGACATAGGGCCAGACCCGTGGAAAGCGCAGTTGCAAATAGTCCGCATCCGGTGGAAAGGCGGATGGAATCCCCTCCATCTTTTCCTTGTTCCCGGACATTGCCTGACGCCTTTATCAATTGAACGGTTCGAACACTAACATTCCCATACGAACGAGATGCCGTAAATAATGCAACGGACAGCCTGCCTTTCGTGAAAAAGATTTAAACAAATATGCATTTTCACTAAACATACCCTTTGGTTGCTGACAAAAATAAAAAACACCGTCTGCGCGCCGCAAATGAAGTTTGCCGACACAAACATCCGCCATTGGCTTCCAACCATCGCTGATGTATATTTATAGAAGGTTTGTTTAATTAAATAAAGCGAAAGAATACAATGAGTTATGGCAAAAACTCTTACGGTTCATTTAAACTAAACTCAACAGCGCTGCAAAATATAATACTCGCATTATTTTTCACACTCCCAACAATTGGACTGTCATCAGGCCCGGCCTATGCGCCAATTATATTTTCAATATCTGGAATTATATTTATATATTATTTTGCACGTCACCGCACACCCCCTCTCCTGCCCCCCACATCCCTGATCGCCGTGGTGACCGCGCTGACGCTGCTGTGCTGGGTCGGCTGGTGGTGGAGCGTGGACCCGCAGCAAACCGCCCGAACCGCCAAACAATTTTCACTGATCGCCCTGGGGGCAATCCTGTGTCCGCCCCTGGCCCATGGCCTGGGTGACAAGGAACGGCGGCGGCTTTTGGCCGGGCTGGCGGTGGCGGTGGCGGTGGGCGCCGTCCTGGTCGGCGCCGATATGGCATCGGGTTACAAACTCACGCTCCTGCGGATGGGATGGGGAGATCCCGGCCAGTTTTACAAATATAACCGCGGCATCAATTATCTGATGCTGATCGCTTGGCCGCTGCTGGCTGGCATGGTGGCTCTGGGATGGCGCCGCCAAGCCTGGGCTGTGGCGGCATTGGTGGCGGTGCCGGTGGTCCTGGGACTAAGCGGGTCCGCCCGTTTCGGCGCGGTAGCCGGGGCGGCGGTCTTGCTTTTATCCCTGTGGCTTCCCCGCTGGACTCCCCGCCTGCTGGCGACGGTCAGCATCGCCCTGCCCGTGCTGTTGCCCGCGCTGTTACGCGGCTTTGCCCCCTGGCGCCCGCTTGTGGCCCCACACATCCCCAATTCGGGCCTGCACCGCCTGGAAATATGGGATTATATGAGCCTGCGCATCCTGGACCGCCCCCTCTTCGGCTGGGGCCTGGGCGGGGCGAAACATGTGCCCATCAGCCCGCAGGAACTGCAAGGCTATGTCTGGGCCGATGGCGTGGGCATCCACCCCCACAATCAATGGCTGGAAATCTGGGTGGAATTGGGGGCGGCGGGGATGGCCCTGGCCGGGCTGTTCCTGTGGCTGATGCTGAAACAGGCCGCCCGCCTGCCCGACGGCGTGCGGCCCTTTGCCTATGCCGCCTATGCCGCCGCCATGGCCTGTTCCCTGGTCAATTACGAAATCAGCACCGATTCCTGGTGGGCGGCCATCGCGGCCACCTGTTTCCTGTTCGTCGTGGCCAAACGGGCTACTTCGTCACCGTGACGCAGGCGGCATCGGCCAAGCGGGGCCAGCCCTTGGACGGCTGAGTCAGATTGGCCTTGGACACGTCAATGATCCTGACGCGGAAAATCCGGCCCTGATGGGGCACCACCACCTTGCACAGGTGAACGGCGAAATCATCGGCGGCGACCGTGTCGGGCTTGACGAAAACGTACATGTTGCCGCTGTTGTCCACCTGGGCATCGGTGACAAATCTTTGGGCACGCACCGCCTGGATGGCGGATGCCTGATCGGCCAGGGCTGGCAGCGCGACCCCCATGACCAAGACGGCGGCGGCAACAGTGGCTGACATCCGAAGACGCATGAATTTTCCCCTTCGATGGGCAACGCTCCATCCTAACGGTAGACGCCACATCCCCGTCTGTCGATGATCAATTATTGTTAACCGGATGGAATACCCCCCCGCCCTGCGGCTCGGCCCCGCCGGTCGTGCCTGGAAATGTCAGGGCCAACCCCTGAAGCGAACGCACCGCCAGAAATGCGAAAGCCTGGGCTTCCAACGCATCGCCATCCCACCCCACGGCTTCGACCGGGTCCACCGGCACATTCAGATGCCGGGCCAGCGCCGCCATCAGGGTTGGATTGTGGCGGCCGCCGCCACATACCAGCCAGCGCGCCACCGGCTTGGGGAAATGGCTGGCGGCCAGACGCACCGATTGCGCGGTGAAAGCGGTCAAGGTGGCGGCACCATCGGCGGCATCCATCCCCTGGACCAGCCGGGCGGCAGCCTGGGCGAAATCATCCCGATCCAGGGATTTGGGCGGCAGACGGCTGAAATATGGCAGGGCGGAAAATTCCGTCACCTTGCCGCCATCCACCCGCCCGGCCCGCGCCAGCCGACCATCGGTATCCTGGGCCAGGCCGGTATGGGCCAAGGCCCAATCATCCACCAAGGCATTGCCTGGCCCGGTATCGAAAGCCAACAACTGGTCATCATCGCCGATCCAGGTGACATTGCCGACGCCCCCCAAATTCAGCACCGCCACCGGACGGTCCAGCCCAGCGGCCAGCGCCCGGTGAAACACCGGCACCAGCGGCGCCCCCTGCCCGCCTGCGGCCACGTCGGCGCTGCGGAAATCATTGACAACCGGAATGCCGGTTTCGCGGGCCAGCAAGGCGCCGTCGCCGATCTGCCACGTCCGGCGCTGATCCGGACGATGCAGGATGGTGTGTCCATGAAAGCCGATCACATCCACCTGGGCCGGGTCCAATCCGTGCTGGTCCAGCAAATGATTCACTGCCCGGACATGGGCCAGGGTCAGGTCCCGTTCCACCTGGGCAATGCGGTCAGGCCGCCCCTGCCCGCCCAGGATCGACCGCAAATCCTGGCGGAACGCCGGATCATAGGGAACCGTGACGGCGGGGCCGAAACGGTCCACACAAACCCCGTCCGTGACCAGGATGGCGGCATCAATGCCGTCCATGGATGTTCCACTCATCAATCCCACAGCCAGCATGGACATAACGGCCATTTCCCCCCGCACGTTGTGACAACGCGCCGATTGTGATAAACGGACGACTTTTCCGCAAGTCAGCCAAAGATCGCCATGTCCGCCATCCGTTCCGAATTTTTGCGCGTCATCAACGAACGCGGTTTCCTGCATCAATGCACCGATTGGGAAGCCCTGGACAAACGCCTGTCCGAAGGTCCTGCTTCGGCCTATATCGGCTTTGATTGCACGGCCACCTCGCTGCATGTGGGGTCGTTGATGCAGATCATGCTGTTGCGCTGGTGGCAAAAGACCGGCAACACCCCCATCGTCCTGATGGGGGGCGGCACCACCCGCATCGGCGACCCCACCGGCAAGGACGAAGCCCGCAAGGTGCTGTCCGATACCGATATCGCCGCCAATATGGCCGGGATCAAAACCGTCTTCAGCAAATATCTGACCTTTGGCGATGCCCCCGGTCAGGCGGTGATGGTCAATAACGCCGATTGGCTGGACCAGTTGAATTACGTGTCGTTCCTGCGCGATTACGGTCGGCATTTCACCATCAACCGCATGCTGACCTTCGATTCGGTCAAGCTGCGGCTGGAACGGGAACAGCCTCTCAGCTTCCTTGAATTCAACTACATGATCCTTCAGGCATACGATTTCGCCGAATTGTGGGCCAGACGGAAATGTCTGCTGCAAATGGGCGGGTCGGATCAGTGGGGCAACATCGTCAATGGCGTGGAATTGGGACGCCGCGTGCACCAGGCTGAACTGTTCGGCCTGACCAGCCCGCTTTTGACCACCAGTTCCGGGGCCAAGATGGGCAAGACCGCCAATGGGGCGATCTGGCTGAACGCCGATATGCTGGCGCCTTACGATTTCTGGCAATATTGGCGCAACACCGAAGATGCGGATGTGGGGCGTTTCCTGCGGCTTTACACCGAATTGCCGTTGGACGAAATCGCCCGGCTGGAAGCCTTGGGCGGCGCCGAAATCAACGAAGCCAAGAAAATCCTGGCCGGTGCGGTCACCACCTTGGCCCACGGCGCCGAAGCTGCTGCCCAGGCGGCGGAAACCGCCCGCAAAACCTTCGAGGAAGGGGCGCTGGCTGATTCCCTGCCCACCGTTCTGGTGCCTGCGGCGGAACTGGATGCGGGCATTCCTGCCTTTGCCCTGTTCGTCCGGGCCGGTCTGGCCGCCAGCAATGGCGAAGCCCGGCGCCTGATCCAGGGCGGCGGCGGACGGATCAACGGCGATGCGCTGGCCGATGCCGCTGCCATGGTGGGAACGCCCCAGATCAAGGATGGCGCCATTAAGCTAAGCTCGGGGAAAAAGCGCCACGCCCTGATCAAGGCGGAATAGGGAAAGGCGGCATCGGGGATTTTCCGGCACCCGAACCGGAAAATCCCTGTGCTTTCCCGCCAGACAAGCCCGGCGGGAATAAACATCTAAAAAGACATGGCCACGCCGAATTTGGCCGACAATTCCCCCGCCAGCATGGGCAGCAGGCTGCCATGGGGCGGACGGGTGGATATCCACTGACCATCTTCGGCGGGGGCGAAATGCAGCGCCCCGCTGACCGGCGACGACATCCATATTTCCCGGTTGGGGGTATGCTTGTTGATGACGTATTGACCGCCGCCATCCAGCGACAGGGTCAAAATGCCGGATTCCAGATCCACATCAATCTTGTCCCCCAGCAAATCGTCGATGGTATCGGCCAGATGTTCCAGGGTTTCATCGGCCAAGGCGGTATAGCGGCTTTCGTCCAAACTCACGGTCATCTCTCCCGTTGCCGGTGGCTTTGACCGGGGATGGTAGACCAATGCCCGGCACTTGCAACCCCGCCATCTGCCCAATGGCCATGTCATACCAAATCCCGGTGAGTGGACCTCATGGGGATTTGGTTCGGCCCAAGGGGCCGCGCGGCTTATGCCGCGGAAGGCAAGGGTTTCAGAGAAACCCGCCCGGCCGCCACGGGCGACGGTGATCGGGACCGATCACTGGGATATGGTGTCAGGGCAAAACCTTACATTTCGGTAAAGCGACTTTCGTATACTTCCCCCACGCACCACAACCGGGGATACTGCTGCCATAAAAGACGGCCCGCCCGTAAAGGGCCGCTTGTGGGAGGAAGACGATGACCCGTATCCTGCTGATCGAGCATGAAACGCGCACGCGCCACGCCATGAAAAACATCCTGGAAAGCGCGGGGTATGAAGTTGAATTGGCAGCCGACAGCTTGGCCGCGCGTCAGGCCCAGGCCCAGACCCGGTGCCCCACCGATCTGGTTATCGCCGACCGGGTGGATGACGATGCCCGCGCATTCCTGGACGGCATCCCCATGCTGGCCGTGCCCGGTGGACGCAGGCGGACCGTCGGCTTATCCGCCCAGGCCCGCCACACCCTGCCCAAGCCCTTTCGCGGCGATGATCTGCTGGCGGCGGTGCGGGTCACCCTGGGCGTTACCCCACCGCCCGCCCCCGGCGGCGGCGGCGAATAAAACGCAAACCAGCCTCTTGCAAAACGATACGGTTTTCTGTATAGAGGCGCCTTCGATTTGCGGAGCAGTACGCCATGAAGAACGACATTCATCCCGATTACCACGAAATTAACGTGGTCATGACGGACGGCACCGAATTCAAGACCCGCTCGACCATGGGTAAGGAAGGCGACACGCTGCGCCTGGACATCGATCCCAAGTCCCACCCCGCTTGGACCGGCGTGCATCGCATGGTTGACAGCGGCGGGCAGATCGCCAAGTTCAACAAGCGTTTCGCCAGCTTCGGCATCAAGTCCTAAGTCTGGTCGGGTTTTGACCGTTTGTCGAAAAGCCGTCCATTGGACGGCTTTTTGCTTTTATGTGGACTTCAAAGCCGGAAGACGGTACAGAGCCAGAAGGGGAAATGTCATCCAAGGGGGGGGGTGACAAAAGTATGGAAAACCGCGCGCCATGATCATTGTCCATTACGAGGTCTACGTCCTCGAAGGCCGCGGATGGGCGTTGCATGCCCGTTTCCCCCGTGAAGAACGGGACGCCGCCTTGGCTGAAGCCAAGGATGTCGAAAAAAACCTCAACCTCCGCGTCCGTGTTCTTCGTGAGACTTATTACACCGATAATAACGACTTCGAAGAAGCTGAAGTTTATATCAGCGGCACCAAGGTCGGCGAAAAACCCCCTGCCCCCAGACCCCAGGCCGTCGCCGCCCCTGCCGGCAACGCCCCACGCCCTGTCGGCAGCACCCATACGTATAGCAGCCCGGCGCCCGCCCGACGCTCCCGCACCCGCTCGCCCGAGGATATGGCCCGGACCCGGCAGATCATGGCCCGCCTGCTGGCGGTGACGGCGATCGGCCTGGCGGCATCCATGCTGTCCATCAAGGCCACCCCCCATGTGATCAATCTGATCTGGCAAATGGGCGTCCCCATCACCCTGACAGAGCAATCCTATGGCCAGTTGCTGTTCTTTGTTTTCGTCATCATCTTCCTGGTGGTCGCCGTCCCGCTGGCGCTGAAGCTGCTGCCGCGTCAAAGCGATCAACCGGCAAAGCAGGCCGCGCCCGTCGCGTCGCCACCGCCACCACCCGAACCCCAATTGACCGCCGAGGAAAAGGCACGCCGCCGGGCCTTGCAAAAATCCTTGGACAAACTGGCCAATCAAGCCCTGACCGAAGAAGACGATGCGGCAGCTGCGGCCGAATTGTTGGGCGACCTGCCGCCGACCGGCGCCAATGACGCCGACGCCAAGCCCGAGGAACCGGCAAAGCCCGATAACAAGCCCGAGGAAAAACCCGATCCGGCCCATCAGAACAGCCCGGCCGTCCAGGCGTTGCGGCCGCTTTTGGACCGTTTCATCAACGGGGCGGTTCCGGTCGCGCGATCAGCCGCACCGGCCATGGACGCCTATAATAAATTCGCCCTGCATCTTTATATGGCCGGGGCGGTGGAAGCCCTGTGCGACTTCAAGAAGCAACCGGCGGCCAAGGATGGCATGTTCGCGACAGCGTTCGACATTCTGGGCACCAAAAACGAAATGCCCGCGAATTTCAGCGCCAAATTACAGGAATACCGCCAGGAAAGCCGCTATATGGGGGCAATCAAGGCCGGGCGCGATGCCATGGGCGACTTCCTTTTGGGCAATGAGCAGGGGGCGCACATTCCGTTGCGCGAAGTCCTGACCGAATGGAATCAGCGCCGCAATACCCCTGTCCAGACGGTGACCGTGATGTTTACCGATATGGTGGGGTCCACCGACCTGACCCAAAGCCGGGGCGACGCCGCAGCCCAAGAGGTGGTACGCCGCCACAACGCCATCGTCCGTTCAGCCCTGGCTCAATTCAATGGCAAGGAAATCAAGCATACCGGTGACGGGATCATGGCGTCTTTCCTGTCCGCCGCCGATGCGCTGCACTCTGCCATCGCCATCCAAAAACAGGTGGCCCACACCAATGACAGATCGCCGCAAATGGGCCTGCATCTGCGTATCGGGCTGAATGCCGGCGAAGCTATCGCCGAAAATGATGATCTGTTTGGCACCACCGTCCAATTGGCCGCCCGCGTCTGTGCCGCCACCGATACAGACAAGATCCTGTGCACCCATTTCGTCAAGGAACTGGTCAAGGGACGGGACAAAACCACCCTGCGCTTCCTGGATCAAGGCCCGCACACCTTGAAGGGCTTCAAGGATCCGGTGCCCTTATACGAAGTGGATTGGCTGTAATACCAACCGGCCAATGAATTGATGGGGTGGACGGCCCCTGCTCATCGGCGTCGCAATGCGCCAAGATGGTGGTTGTCGAAACACACCATTCGAGGGGGCCGTCCATGACCGAGATTAGCACGATTG
>JAYSBF010000080.1:0-13796 GCA_041915545.1 Magnetospirillum sp.
CTGTATCTTGAATCAGATTTCACACCTCATGGGAATCCCTAACCGATTCCGGCAGAGCGAAAAGTGCTCTAACCAAATCCCTATGAGTTTCACTCACCGGGATTTGGTATAAGCTTGCCCGCGCCCAACCGCCAAAATTCGCCATCATGCGTGGGCGTATATTGGATAAAAGTTGGACAGAAACGACTAAAGCCGCCCGGAGGCGGCCTTAAGTCACTAAAACGCTTGGCGTCCCCAAGGGGATTCGAACCCCTGTTACCGCCGTGAAAGGGCGGTGTCCTAGGCCTCTAGACGATGGGGACATCGCGGCAGGGCGATACTTGTATCCGCCTCGAGGTGGGTTGGCAAGAGGCTGTTTTTGTTTTCTTGAAAATTTTTATCAGGGGCGTGGATAAAAAACCCGCCAATGGCGGGGGCAGTTGAAGCGTGTCGCGCGTTTTACCAGACGCGCGACACGCTTGTGGTCACTGCGCCCGGTCAGGAGAGGCGGATTAATTCCAGACCATCGTGCGGTTTTGACACACGATGGTCTGGCCGGAAATCGGAAATTCCCGAAGCAGGATATCAGACCAGGCTTTCGCAGAAGCGCTTGATCCGCTCGCACGCCTTTTGCAGGGCCTCGGTCGAGGTTGCATAGGAGATGCGGAAATAAGGGGACAGGCCGAATGCTGCACCCTGAACCACCGCCACTCCTTCGGCTTCCAGCAAGGCGGAAACGAAATCGGTGTCGGTTTCGATGATCTTGCCATCGGGGGTTTTCTTGCCGATGGTGCCGGCGCAAGACGGATAGACGTAGAATGCGCCTTCCGGGGTCTTGCAGGTCAGGCCCGGACACTGATTCAGCAGGCCCACCACCAGATCGCGCCGCGCCTTGAAGATTTCGGCGTTCTTGGGGATGAAGTCCTGGGTGCCGTTCAAGGCTTCGACCGCCGCCGCCTGGCTGACCGAGGCGGTGTGGGTCACCGATTGGGACTGGATCATGTTGATGGCCTTGATCAACGGCAGCGGGCCGGCGGCATAGCCGACGCGCCAGCCGGTCATGGCATAGGCCTTGGACACGCCATTCATGGTCAAGGTGCGGTCGTACAGCTTGGGTTCCACCTGGGCGGGGGTGGTGAATTCGAAGCCGTCATAGACCAGATGTTCATACATGTCGTCGGACATGATGTAGACATGGGGGTGCTTCAGCAGAACGTCGGTCAGCGCCTTCAGCTCGGCACGGGTATAGGCGGCGCCGGTGGGGTTGGATGGCGAGTTCAGCACCAGCCACTTGGTCTTGGGGGTGATGGCCTTTTCCAGATCGGCGGCGGTCAGCTTGAAGCCGTTTTCTTCGGTGCAGGGCACGAAGACCGGGACGCCGCCGAACATCAGGGCGATGTCGGGATAGGACACCCAGTAAGGGGCCGGAACGATCACTTCATCGCCGGGATTGATGGTGGCCATGAAGGCGTTGAAGATCACGCCCTTGCCACCGACGCCAACAGTCACTTGATCGGCGGTGTAGTCCAGGCCGTTTTCACGCTTGAACTTGGCGACGATGGCTTTCCGCAGTTCCAAGGTGCCGGCGGGCGGGCCGTACTTGGTCTGGCCTTTGTCCAGGGCCAGCTTGGCAGCGGCCTTGATGTGATCGGGCGTGTCGAAATCCGGTTCGCCGGCGCCAAGGCCGATCACGTCGCGGCCAGCGGCCTTCAGTTCGGCGGCCTTTTGGGTTACCGCGATGGTGGGCGACGGCTTGATGACCGAAAGCCTGTCAGCGATAAAGGGCATAGTGATCCCCGTTTGGAGAGTGTGAAAAAGAAGCGAAGCAAGGTACGCCCAAGGACGCGCACCGTGCAAGCGGGATCACGCGGATACGGATGGATGGCTGGGCTGCGGGTCCAATGTTTCGCCGGGCGGGGCGGGCGGCAAATCCACCCAAAAGGTGGACCCCTGGCCCACGATGCTGGTAAGCCCCACTTTCCCGCCCAGCAAAACAGCAAGGCGGCGGACGATGGCCAGACCCAGCCCCAGGCCCTTGGACCGGTCCCGCTCCGGGTTGGTCAGTTGCACGAATTCCTCGAAAATAGCTTGATGCTGGTCGCTGGGGATGCCGGGACCGTCATCGGTCACCTGGATGCGGATCATGCCGTCTTGCGGGTGGCAGTCGATAAGCACATGGCCCTTTGGCGTGTATTTCACCGCATTGTCCACCAGATTGGTGATCAGCCGACGCAGTAATCGAGGGTCGGTGCGGACCCATAGGGGGGGGGCTTCGACGGTGATATCCACGGTCTTGCCCCGTTCCATCCCCAGCCGGGCCTGGGCCGCGATTTCGGACAGAAAGGCGGCCAGGGGAATGGTGTCGGCCCGGACTTCGACAATGCCCGCATCCAGCCGCGATACGTCCAGCAAACCTTCCAGGATGTCTTGCAAAGCGGTGGCGGCTTTGTCCAGATGGTTGACCACGCGGGCTGCGGGGTGGTCGGCGCCTAATTGATACCGCAAGGCGTCCAGATACAGCATGATCGCCTGGGCCGGTTGTCGCAGATCATGACTGGCCGCGGCCAGGAAGCTGGATTTCGATTGGGCGGATTGTTCGGCTTCGTCCTTGGATTTACGGAGTTCCTGGGTGATCCGTTCCGCATTCAGCAACAGCGAAAACATGGCTTCGGGATCGTATCCCGCCTTGAATGCCTGGGAGGTGCGGAACACGATGGCCACCGATAACCCCAAAAGCAGGAACCCGGCGGCACTGATGGCATGAGCCAGCCACCATTGGGCGTTCCAGGGTTTGCCCAGCACGAAGGCCAGCGAGGACAGGGCAAACCAGACCAGAGCGATGGCCAGATAATTGATGACCAAGCCGTTCATGCGGCGTAGCAACAGGACGGTCAGGGCGGTCAGGCTGAAAATCCCCGCCAGGATTTCGATCCACAGCCGCAGGACCTGGAACCATTCGGGATGGGCCAAGGTCACCCACAGCGTCGCCACCCAGCCCAGGCCGATCAGGGCAAGGGCCGGCCACCATGGGCGGGCCTGGTCATGGCGGACCAGGATGCCGTAAAGAACAAAGCTGGACATGTAAAAGCGCGACACCGGCCCCCAGAGCAGGAACAGGGCAGGGCAGTCCGCCGCTTGCGGGGTAAAGGCGCCATGGGGTGCATAAAGCACGGCGAAACTGAAGAAGCCCAGGGCGATATAGCGGGTCAGCGCCTCGCCCCCCTGGCGGTGACAGCGATAGCTGAGATGGGCCAGGAACAGGCTGATGACCACCGCCACGGTGATCGCCAGTTCGTGGAAGGTGTGCCAGACGTAAACGGTGGGATTGGCGGTTATATAAAGGTAAGCCACGGCTCCGCCAGGGGACAGGGCGAAGATCGTCACGACGGCCAGTTGATATATCCTGGCCCAATTGAACGTACTGATGTGATTCATGCCACCCACCCGTGCAGACGCCCGTAAGGCGAGCATAGGCACACTGCGCCGGAAAGCACAAGGACGTGATCGGGCTGCGATTGCGGGTGCGTGGCGCACCCGCATGGGAATGGGGGAAGACGAAAAGGGGCGGCCCGAAAATCAGCAAAAGCGACTTTCGGGCCGCACGGCCAGCACCCCTATGGGGGGGGAGGGGGACGGAGCGCCGACCGTATTCAGCGGAACCTGTGATGACCAAGCTTTACTAAACCGATCAGTTTTGCAAGCCCTTTGTCACGGAATCGGGCGGAAAATGCGAATTTATCGCAAGCTTCCGCTCCTCTGGTGGGGCATGTGGTGCCTGACGATATGCACAGGGTCAGGCTTTTGCACCGAACAGTATATAATTCACATCCAGATCCATGGTTTCCCGCCAGTCACCGGAAAGCGGGCTATAGCTCATTCCCCGCATTTCGCGGACATCAATGCCGGATTGGCGCAAGGCGGCACAGAATTCAGATGGCTTGACGAATTTGCGCCAGTCATGGGTGCCGGGTGGCAGCCAGCGCAGGATGTATTCCGCCCCGATGACCGCCAGGGCATAGGATTTGGCGGTCCGGTTCAAGGTGGCGCCGATCATGGCGCCACCGGGGCGCACCAGCCCGGCGGTCAGGGCCAGGAAGTGCGGGCGGTCGGCGACGTGTTCCACCACTTCCATGGATAACACCACGTCGAATTGTTCGCCGTCCAGGCTTTCCGGCCCGCCGACGCGGTAATCCACCGCCACGCCCGATTGCTGGGCGTGGGCGCGGGCGATGCCGATATTGCGGTCCCCGGCATCAAGTCCGGTGACGGCAAAGCCCATGCGGGCCATGGGTTCGCTCAGCAAGCCGCCGCCACAGCCCACATCCACCAGGCGCAGCCCTTCGAACGGGCGGGGGGCCTGGGGGTCGCGGCCAAAATGGGCGGCCAGCACCCGGCGCATGAACGCCAGGCGCACGGGATTGAACCGGTGCAGCGGTTTGAATTTCCCCGCCGGGTCCCACCAGGCTTCGGCCATGGCGGTGAAACGGGCCACCTCGCCGTCATCGACGGTGCCAGAGGCGGGGGCAGGAATGGGGGTTGAGGACATAACGGGTGCTCCTGCTGCGGAAAGGGCCGGGGGCCGCACTTGCTTCCTGATTGGCGACAGAGTATGAAGAGGCGCCCTCCGGGCGGCAACCGGGCAAACAAAGATTTCTGGCAAGGCTTCGTCGCTTCCGGTCCAATATTCGCGGAAGTGCGTGGTTCAAGAGGATGTCCTGATGGCGCGTATCGTGATGAAATTCGGCGGCACTTCCGTCGGAGACATCGACCGGATCAAGAATGTAGCCAAGCGCGTGAAGCGCGAGGTGGATGCCGGTAATCAGGTGGCGGTGGTGGTTTCGGCCATGTCCGGCGTCACTAATCAATTGGTGGAATGGTGTCGGCAAATGGCGCCCCTGCACGATCCGCGCGAATATGACGCGGTGGTGGCGACGGGTGAACAGGTGACTACCGGTCTGTTGGCCATCGGATTGCAGGAATTGGGCCTGGATGCCCGATCCTGGGCTGGCTGGCAGGTGCCCATCCGCACCGACGGCGTTCATGGCAAGGCCCGTATCGAAGCAATCGACACGGCCAGCATGATCAGCCGCATGGAAGCGGGGCAGGTGGCCGTGGTCGCCGGATTCCAGGGTCTGGGCCCCGATAACCGGGTCAGCACGCTGGGCCGTGGCGGTTCGGACACTTCGGCGGTGGCTTTGGCCGCGGCGCTGAAGGCTGACCGGTGCGATATTTATACCGACGTGGATGGCGTCTATACCACCGACCCCCGCATCGTGACCAAGGCCCGCAAGCTGGACCGCATCACGTATGAGGAAATGCTGGAACTGGCCAGTGTGGGCGCCAAGGTGCTGCAAACCCGGTCGGTGGAAATGGCCATGAAGCACCGCGTGCGGGTGCAAGTGCTGTCGTCTTTCGTGGACGCCCCTGGAACCTTGGTCTGTGACGAGGATGAGATCGTGGAAAAGGAATTGGTGAGCGGCATTGCCTATAGCCGCGACGAAGCGAAGATCACCCTGGTCAAGGTCCCCGACCGTCCGGGCGTGGCCGCCTCTATTTTCGGCCCCCTGGCCGATGCCGCCATCAATGTGGACATGATCGTGCAAAACGTGTCCGAAGATGGCAAATCCACCGATATGACCTTTACCGTGGGCAAGGCCGATCTGGATCGGGCCAAGCAGGTGGTGGAAGCGGCCAAGTTGGGGTATGAGCGTCTGGTGGCCGATGCCAATGTGGTCAAGGTGTCGGTGATCGGCGTGGGCATGCGCAGCCATGCGGGCATCGCCCAGAAAATGTTCCAGACCTTGGCGGGCGAAAGCATCAATATCCAGGTGATCTCGACATCGGAAATCAAGATTTCGGTCTTGATCGAAGAAAAATACACGGAATTGGCGCTGCGTTCCCTGCATACTGCCTATGGATTGGATGCAGCCTGACCCGTTCCTCGATCACCCGGCAGGGATACCGTAATGTCCGAGACGACGCGATTGGACCGGCTGTGGCGCCGGGGGTGTGAGTTTCTGGGGTGCGACATGGCCATCATGGGTGGGGCCATGTCGTGGGTATCCGAGCGCCATCTGGTGGCGGCCATTTCCAATGCCGGCGGCTTTGGCGTCATTGCCTGCGGCTCGATGGAGGCCGACCGGCTGGCCGAGGAAATCAGGGCCACCCAAGCCCTGACCAGCCGCCCCTTTGGTGTCAATCTGATCACCATGCATCCCCGCTTGGATGCCCTGATTGATGTGTGCGGCCAGTTGAAGGTGGGGCACATTGTTCTGGCTGGCGGTCTGCCTTCGGGCGCCGCCATCAAACGGGCCAAGGAAACCGGGGCCAAGGTCATCTGCTTTGCCCCCGCCCTGGTGCTGGGGAAAAAGCTGCTGCGCTCTGGCGTGGATGCGCTGGTGATCGAAGGATCGGAAGCCGGTGGCCATATCGGCCCGGTGTCCACCTTGGTTCTGGCCCAGGAAATCCTGCCCCATCTGGCGGATCAGGTGCCGGTTTTCGTGGCTGGCGGCATCGGTCGGGGCGAAACCATCGCGTCCTTCCTGGAAATGGGGGCGGCGGGGGTGCAGTTGGGCACCCGCTTTGTCTGCGCGTCCGAATGTGTGGCCCACGCCAATTTCAAGCAGGCTTTCATCAAGGCCGCTGCCCGCGATGCCATTCCCACCACCCAGGTGGACCCGGCATTTCCGGTCATTCCGGTGCGGGCCTTGGCCAATGAGGGGACCCGCCAGTTCATTGATTACCAGCATGCGGTGATCCGCCGGTTCCAGGCGGGTGAATTGGACCAAAAGGATGCCCAATTGGAAATCGAACATTACTGGGCCGGTGCCTTGCGCCGGGCGGTGGTGGATGGTGACGTTGAAACCGGGTCGGTGATGGCCGGGCAAAGCGTGGGCATGGTCACCGCCGTTCAGCCCTGTGCCGAGATTTTGGCCGAATTGGCCGCTCAGGCCGAAGCCGCCTTGGATAGACGCGGCGTCGCCCCGCGCGAAGCGGCGGTGGCGTGATGCAGGCGGCGGCGCCTTCGGTGTCGCGCCGCCTGTTGGCCCGTCTGCGCGATGTCATGGCGGGCGGCGGCACGGCCGAGGAACGGCTGGATAAGGTGGTGACGCTGATCGCCGCCGATATGGTGGCCGAAGTGTGCTCGTGCTATGTCATGCGCGCGGGTGAAGTGCTGGAATTGTTCGCCACCGAAGGGTTGCGCAAGGATGCGGTGCACCAAACCCGGCTGCGTGTGGCGGAAGGTCTGGTGGGCGATATTGCCGCGCATGCCCGGCCGCTGGCCCTGGCGGACGCCCATTCCCACCCCATGTTTGCCTATCGCCCGGAAACCGGCGAAGAAAATTTCCATTCCCTGATGGGGGTTCCCATCATCCGGGGCGGCAAGGTCATTGGTGTGTTGGTGGTGCAAAACCGCACCATGCGGCATTACACCGATGAAGAAATCGAAACCCTGGAAACCGTGGCCATGGTGTTGGCCGAATTGGTGGCATCGGGCGAGTTGGTCAACCGGGATGAGTTGATGCCGGTGGATGGCAACGCTTTGCTGCCGGTGCGGGTCGAGGGGATCAAACTGAATGCCGGGGTGGGGATCGGCACTGCCGTCCTGCATCAGCCACGCATCGCCATCCGCCGTTTGGTGGCTGAAGACCCAGAGGTTGAACAAGATCGGCTGAAAACCGCGCTGTCGGCCATCAAAAGCGCCCTGGACGAATTGTTTTCTCGGCCGGAAATGCGCGATGGCGAACATCGGGACGTGCTTGAAACCTATCGCATGTTCACCGAGGATAAGGGGTGGTTGTCCCGCATCAGTGAAGCCATCAAGACCGGTCTGACCGCCGAAGGCGCCGTGCAAAAGGTGCATGACGACATGCGGGCACGCATGAGCCAGATCGCCGATCCTTATTTGCGCGAACGTCTGCACGATTTCGAAGATATCGCCAACCGCCTGTTGCAGCATCTCTCCGGCAACGAAAATGGCGCCATACGCGGCGAATTGCCGGATGATGCCATCCTGATCGCCCGCACCATGGGGCCAATGGATTTGTTCGATTACGACCCCAAGCGCCTGCGTGGTCTGGTGCTGGAGGAAGGATCGCCCACCATGCATGTGGCCATTGTCGCCCGTGCCCTGGATATTCCGGTGGTGGGCCGGGCCAAGGACGTGTTGGACAAGATCGAACCTCTGGACCCGGTGATCGTCGATGGCGATAACGGCCAGGTTTTCATCCGTCCCGCCGACGATATCCGCGATGTGTTCGCCGATGCCATCACCCAGCGTCAGCAGCGTGCGGCCCATTATGCCCGACTGAAGGATTTGCCCGCCATCACCCGCGATGGCTTGCAAGTCAATCTGATGATGAATGCCGGGCTGTTGCTGGATTTGCAGCATTTGCACGATTGCGGCGCCGATGGTATTGGCCTGTACCGGACGGAATTGCCGTTCATGGCCCGGTCGGCCCTGCCGGACGTGGAGGCCCAGACCCAGCTTTATTGCAAGATCATGGATCAGGCGGCGGGCAAGCCGGTGGTGTTCCGCACCTTGGATGTGGGCGGCGACAAAGTTTTGCCCTATTGGAACCCGCACGAAGAAGATAACCCCGCCCTGGGCTGGCGGTCGATCCGTATCACCCTGGACCGTCCCGCCGTCTTGCGCCACCAGTTGCGGGCCTTGCTGAATGCCGCCGCCGGGCGGGAATTGCGGGTCATGTTCCCCATGATCGCCGAAGTGGCCGAACTGGTTCAGGCCCGCAAATTGCTGGATATGGAAATCGTCCGGGCCGAAACTCCGCCTTGTTCGGTCAAGGTGGGGACCATGCTGGAAGTGCCCGCCCTGGCATTCCAGATGCAGGCGCTGTTGCCTTTGGTGGATTTCGTGTCCATCGGCTCCAACGACATGCTGCAATTCCTGTATGCGGTGGACCGGGGCAATCCGCGGATGGCCGAACGCTATGATCCTTTGTCGCCGGGGATGCTGCGGTTTATCCGCGAGGTGGCGGATAAATGTAACGCGGCCCATGTTCCCCTGTCGGTTTGCGGTGAAATGGCCGGGCGACCGTTGGAAGCCATGGCCCTGATCGGTTGCGGGGTTCGCACTTTGTCGGTGGCGGCACCGTCCACCGGTCCGGTGAAGACCATGATCCGCAGCCTGTCGCTGACCGAATTGCGCCCCTATCTGGATGGGCTGCTGACCCTGCCTGACCGTAGTTTGCGGTCTAAATTGAAAAGTTTCGCCCTGGATCATGGGGTGATGATCTAGCCGCTTTTTTCTCGGGCTTCGGCAAAGACCCAGCCGATCCGTCGGGTTTGGGTAAGCGCCATGGTTGCTTTGACAAGGAAGAGTTTGTTAAACAGTGGCGGTCATCGCTGTCCGCCATGTCGATTGGGACATGAACACAGTGTGCAGCAGGCCGGCGGGGCGACTGGCTCTTGCCGCTGCCAGGGATAGGACTGTCGAATTTGACCAGCACTCCTGAAGAAACCGGCGGTCAGGTGCCGGTGGTGGAACCCGCCCAGCCCGCATTCAGCGTCGGCTATACCCTGCGCCAAGCGCGCGAGAAGATGGGGAAAACCCTGCCGGATATCGCCGCCAAACTGCGTATCCGCCAGCCATTCCTGCACGCCTTGGAAGAAGGTCGGCATCGGGATTTGCCCGGTGGGGCCTATGCCATCGGTTTCTTGCGCACCTATGCCGAATATCTGGGTCTGGATGGCGAGGAAATGGCCCGCCGCTTCCGCGACGAAGCCGCCGGCGCATTGGATGCCCAATTGGCATTTCCGTCCCCGGTCAGCGAAGGGCGTATCCCCGGCGGTGCCGTATTGTTGCTGGGTCTGGTGATTGCGGCGGTCGCCTATGGTCTGTGGTCATGGCTGTCGGCATCCCATGACAAGGTGGCGGAAATGGTGCCGTCCTTGCCGGAACGGCTGAACCGCCAGGCCAATCTGGTGGGTGAAACCGCACCGCCGCCCGTGTCGGCCAAGCCGGATGCCGCCCCCCCCGTGGGCGAGGTCAAGGAAACCGATATGGTTCCCCCGGATGAAGGGGAAGACCGTGTGGTAACGGCCAAGCCATCCGAACCGGCCAAGCCTGCTGTGGCGGCGGTCAAGCCGCCTGAACCTGTCAAGCCGCCCGAACCTGTCAAGCCGCCCGAACCTGTCAAGCCGGTTGAAGCGGTGAAGGCTCCCGAGCCGGTCAAGCCCGCCACGGCGGCAGTCAAGCCGCCTGAACCCGCCAAACCTGTCGAAACGGTGAAGGTTCCCGAACCGGTCAAGCCGGTCGAGCCCGCCAAGCCGGTTGACGCGGTGAAAGTTCCCGAACCGGCCAAGCCCGCCGAACCGGCCCGTCTATCTGATACGGCTTCCGCCACGGATGCGGCGGAAGGCAAGGTGTTCGGTCAGGACAATGCCGATAGCCGCATCAGCCTGAAGGCGGCCAAGGATGATTGCTGGGTGCAGGTCCGGGAAAATGATGGACAATTGCTGCTGTCCCGTCTGCTGCGCCGGGGGGATGTGTATCGTGTGCCGAACCGGCCGGGCCTGACCTTGATGGTGGGGAATGCCGGGGCCTTGGATGTGACCGTGGATGGCGCAGCCGCCCCATCTTTGGGGGCGGTGGGACAAGTCCGCCGGGATATCCGGCTGGACCCCGGCAAGCTGTCCGGCGGCTGAAACGATACCAAGGCTGGGTGCGGGTTCGCCCAATCTCCAGCCCTGGCGGCCCCTTGGGTCTAGAGCCGGTTTCATTCAAATGGAACCGGCTCTAGCTTTGTGTGATACGCCCCCGTACCGGCCAATGAACTGACTCAACGGTTCCGATCACCGGGACATGGTATTATGTCAAATCCTGGTGGGGTTCACTCATCGGGATTTGGCACAGGGCATCGGGGCGGGTAATCACCACCCATTCCCCCTGACAACTGACTCCCAATGGTTTTAGCCGGGCCAGGGCGCGGGACAGGCTTTCCGGGGTCATGCCCATGCGGCTGGCCAGGATTTGCTTGGGCAGGGGCAGGCGGACCGGGTGTTTGCCGTCATCCCCGGCCAGACCCAAAAGAAACGATGCCAGCCTTTGGCCGGGGGATGACCCCTTTAGCTGGGCGATTTCGTGATCCAGCATGTGCCGTTTACGGTCCAGACCGTCCAGGAATGCCCAGGTCAGGGCCGGGTCATCCCGCAGCAGGGCCATCAGCGGTGCTGCGGGGATATGAACCAACCGGGTGCCGCTACGGGCTTCTCCGTTCAGGGGAAAGGTGGCGCGGGCGAAAACCGCTGCTTCGGCAAAACTGCTGACGGCGTCAATCACTTCGATGATGGATTGACCGCCATCGGCAGACAGGGCGAACAGATGAACCTGGCCCTGGACCACCACGAAAAAACGATCGGCGGCATCGCCTTGGGAAAACAGCACTGTTCCGGCGAGGTGGCTGCTGACATGGGCATGGGCCAGGACCGCGTGCAATTGGGCGGGGGACAGCCCGGCCAGCAATGGAACCGTGGCGCATAAAGCGCGATCGGCATCGGTCAGCATGATGCGTCGTCATCCTGGGCGCAAAAGGATCGCAATCCGTCGGGGTCGCCAAGATGGACCCGGTTGCCCGGACGGGATTGGATGTGCCCCAATCCGCTGAGTTTCGCCAAGGCACGGGACAGTGTTTCCGGCGTTATTCCCAGAATGCGGGCGGTCTGGCGCTTGTCATAGGGAAAGCTGATCGTGGCGGGGTGGGATGGGTCCGGCAGGTGGGACAGCAAAAAACTGCCAAGCCTTTGACTGGCTGTTTTCAGCTTCAGATCAGCGATATGGGCGACCCGTCGGCGCAGGGATTGGGATTGCATGGCCAGCAAGCGCAAGCCAAGGGCGGGAAAATCCGCCACGGCCCGATGAATGACCGCCGCCGGGATGGCCAAGGTGGTGACCGGGGTTGCCGCACGGGCGGTCACGGAATAAAGACGGGGCGGCCCAGGGGGCGGGCTGGGGATCAGGGCATCATCCCCCACCAAACGGCCCGACTGGGCCATGTCCACCACTTGGGCGGTGTCCGGGGATGGGGGGGATGGTGCCTTCAGCAATTCCAGGCTGCCTGACATGACCAGATAGACATGATCGGCAGGCTGGCCCTGGGCGAATAAAACGGCAGTGGGTACCACGTCGATGGTCCGGCCCCCGGTGGTCAGGGCCGTGGCTTCGGCGGCTGACAGACCTGTAAGCAGGGGGTGATGCCAACCGCCGGACCCATGATCCATGAATTACAGCCGCCGTTTCAGCAAGGCGCCCAGCCGACGGATTCCTTCGGCGATGGTTTCGGGCGGGGTAGCGGAAAAGCTGAGCCGCAGGGTGTTGGGCATGGGGTCGGTGGCGAAAAAGGCCGATCCGGGGACAAAGGCGATCTGTTCCTCGGCAATGGCCTGTTCCAGCAATTGCGCCCCGTCGATGCCCTGGGGCAGGGTGACCCAAATGAACATGCCGCCAGCGGGCCGGGTAAAGGTAACGCCGGCGGGCATATGCTCTTCCAAAGCCGCCACCATGGCGTCACGGCGGGGGCGATAGGTGGCGCACAGGGTTTCCGCATGATTGGCGGGCAGCCGTTCCATCAGCTTGGCCAGGGTCACCTGAGCCAAGGTCGAGGTATGCAGGTCGGCAGCCTGCTTCATCAGTACCAATTTGTGGATGACCGGCTGGGGGGCGACGATCCACCCCACCCGCAGCCCCGGCACCACCGATTTGGAGAAGGTGCCGCAATAGATCACCCGGCTTTTATCAATATGGCCGGTCCGTTCGATGTCCAATTGCATCAAGGATGGCAAAAGCGGGCCGTCGTAAGACAGTTTGTTATAGGCGGTATCTTCGATCACCACCACATCGGCACGGGCGGCGCCGTCCAACAGGGCGTTGCGTTCCGCCAAGGTCATGCTTTCGCCGCTGGGATTTTGGAAGTCCGGCATGGCATAGGCCAATTTGGCACTGATTTTGGCCGTCGGATCGGCCAGATCGGCCAGATCACCCCAGCGCGGCGCTTCGGCGGTGAATGCCTGAAGCAGCCCCAGATAGGTGGGACGGGTCACCAGCACTTCATCTTGCGGGCCGATGAACAGGCGGCCCAACAGGTCCAAAGCCTGTTGCGATCCGTTGGTGATCATGATGTTGTCGGCGGCGCAGGTCACGCCAAAGCTGGCCATTTCCGCGACTAAAAGGTCGCGCAGGGGGCCGTACCCTTCGCTGACGGAATATTGCAGGGATTGGTGGGCCAGGGGTTCATCGGCGAAAATATCGTCGTGGACCTGGGCCATCAACTGGCGGGGAAATAATTTGGGATCGGGGATGCCGCCGGCGAAAGAAATAATGCCCGGCTGATTCAGCAGCTTAAGAAGTTCCCGGATTTCAGATGCCTTGGCCCGTTGTCCATAGGGGGAAAAGCGTTTGCTCCACTCGATCACCGCGTTTGTCCTTTGCTGGTCCTGACTGCGTTCCGCCGTCACGGAACCAGCGCCGCGCCATCCATCGGTTTGGGCAAGGCTTTGGGGGACGGGGATACCAAGATCGCCGATCCATCATGGCGCGGGAAACGGCGGGGCGGAACTGCCGCGGGAAACCATCCTTGGGCAAGTGCCACCAACCGCATCGCGCCAGAGAACAACAAATCCTGGGACCCAAGGACCCTAATGCCAAAATCAGACGATGGCAAGCAGAGGCAGCGACACTGCCCCAACAACACAAGGCCCGCGCGGGCTTGGTCGCGGATTTCGACCCGGTGCGGTCGAAATCCGCTCTAACAGGGTGCGGAAAAACCCTCTTTCGGGGGCACTTGCCCCCGATCCCCCAA
>JAYSBF010000081.1:0-13204 GCA_041915545.1 Magnetospirillum sp.
CGCGACGACACCGTCTCCGGGGCATGCCCCGGAGACGGTGTCGTCCAGCCTCCTGGCGGCATGATCGTGATCCGGGATTAGCTTATTCGGGCCGCCGATCTGTCCGAACAGACAGAGCCACCTCAATCAGCGGTCGCTCTGATGGTGAACACCTTCGATCCGTAAGCGGCTGCCTTCTGGCAGCGGTGTGATTTCTTGGGTCCAGGGATAACCCGCTGATGCATTTTCGGGCCGTTCCAGCGAGGCGTTCTGCGCGACCTGTTAGCTCGGTAAACTTGCGGCTTTCATGATCGGCAAAGCCTCATCGGCGGACAGCGAATGCTGAACCATGAGGGTATCAGCCAGTGCGACCACCGAAGGCCAGTGCCGACGAACGATGCGTGTCGCCTTTTTTCGAGCTTTGTTAATGAATTTCCAAAAATCTGCATCCGATGCAGAGAAATCCAACGCACAACGAGATGCGCCACGCCAATCACTCTCTCCGTTCTGTACCAAGTCATCCCAAAACGCCCATTCCTCCTCTTGGAGATAGTGAAGCTCACCAGCAGGGCCAGCCAAACGCGTCACGACTTCCGCTTCTGCAAGCATTCGCAGGCTTTTCAAATTCTCATTGAACTCTGCTTGCGGTAAGGCAGTCCGATTAGTCAGCATCACCCCCTTTATGCCAGTGGCATTGTAGAGCGACGGACCATCCACTACACCCGCTTGGCCATAGTTCTCACGTCCCTTGTGATCGACATAGGGACTGGTAGCGACCTCGGTCGGGGTTCGAACCACTACCTCGAAAAATCCCGGAACCCAAAGGTTCAACTCGGTGGTGATTTGCCAATGAGCAATCGCATGGGATGCTTCGTGAATGGCGACCCAGTACGGAACGCCATCGGGTGATTTGCGCTCAAGCCGTTGTTCATAAGACACGACCTATATTCCTTCCAACATGCGCGTCGGGACCATCCCGACACTTCGGGCGACCTTGGTGAACGCATGTCGAAGGACAGAACGATCCCCACCAGTCGCGTGAACCCAAGGCTGCCGTGGCAGCCGCAAAACTCAGGTCACACGCACCAATCGGTAAGGGGGCGGGTCAGATGCCCGCCAAGTTCTGAAAGGTTGCGCTGTCGATGATGAGCGAACCGAGATTGCTCATCGCGACGACGCCATTGATAAAAATGATTCGCCAGAACGTCAATATGTCGAATAGGCCACAAAACGGCTTCGTATGGGAAGCCTGATTTTCTTCAATGTTATTGATGAAAATCAGACATCTGTGCCGAGCAGCGGCTCCCGGTGAATTATCGCATGGACCCGATTTTCGGATATGCACGGGGATTTCTCTCCTTACTTGCGGAATTATGCTTGCTGTGATCACCGCATTTCAACATAGGGAACGATGAAGGTTTTGATGCCGGAAATCGCAAAGCTCAGGTATGGCTGGTTACGGAAGATGAAAAACGGACACTGCAATGACGACAGACCTCGATAGACTCAAGAGCCGTCTTCAGGCGCTTCGCGCGAAAACCGTGATGAACGGTTGCACGGAGGAAGAGACGCTAGCTGCCGCCGCCAAGGTCGCGGAATTGCTGGATCGCCATGATCTGTCCCTGAGCGATTTGGAAATTCGCGAGGAGCAGTGCGAACAATCCGCCATCGCCACCAACAAGAAGCAGCGACAGCCGATCTCAGTCTGCGTCCCCGCCATAGCCGCGTATTGTGATTGCAAGGTGTGGCGTGAGAAGGACGTGGAAGGGCGAATTCGGTACGTTTTCTTCGGGCTTCGCCCCAGCATCGAGATGGCGCATTACGTCTACGACGTGATCTCAGTCACCATGCAGAATGCCTGGGAACAGTATGCGCGCACCCAGCGGTTCATCCGCTATGGGCATGACGAAAAGGGATCGTTCCTGTTTGGCATGGCGGTTTCCATCGGTGACAAGCTGATGATGCTGAAAGCAGAACGTGATGACGCCATCAAGATCAATATGGGGCGCGATCTCGTGGTGGTCCGTCATGCGGTTGTCGAAGCCGAGTTCGCTAAGCTGGACCTGAACCTTCGACGTGGACGCGCCTCGGGGAAGAAAGTGGCGGCGGGAGCATTTGAAGCCGGGCAGAGCGCAGGACAAGCCCTCACCATTCTTCCTGGCATCATCGGTGCTGGAAAGGCGCGGTAAGCCCCCAGGAGCAGCGTCTTGGCTTTTTGCCGTCCAAGAATGCCCCGCTCATGGGGTTTCGCACTATCGCGGACATCGCCGGGTGGTGACGGCGGCAGTAGGAAGCCTGATCTCACCCGACGATGGAAAGGTCCACCTGAACCCCACGCACCAACACTTCGGGCGCGACCGATCCGCGCTTGCCAGGAACGAGCTTGACCAACCCGTACTGGTTCATGGTCTTGAGGGTGCGCGACAGGTTGCTGACCTTCCGGCCGCTCATCACCTCTAACTCGGCAAGAGAGGCGGGATGTTGCTCATCAATGATGCGCAGCAGCTTCCGATTCGGTTCCGATAGCACCTTTGCCATTGATTCCAGCGACGTGAACCAGACCTTGGGTTCATCAGGTTGGCGGCGACGCTCGCCCCGAGCAATCTGAAGGGCGCGTTCGCGAAGCTCATCGTGGGTGGCGATGCCGACCTTGATTTTCTCAGCCATCGTTCTGCTCCTTCAGAATGCGCTCGATCTCATTGAAGAAATCGGCAATCAGCCTTTCGGCGGTCGCGAACTGGTGGGGTCGCCCTTCATCCGTTTCGTCACGGTGCCAGTGGTCGAACGCAGCCTGCCGTTCGACAAACTTGCCGCCGCGATGGGCAACGCCGTGGGCATTGTCATAGCCCATCAACCGCCGACCGTCCGCAGCATGAAAGGTCAGTGAATATGAGATGCCGTGCGGTTTGGTGGGCGTCGCGTCGATTTTCTTGACCTTGAACCACGCGACGTAGCCGCCATCGTAGATGATTTCCTCACCATCAAGGTCGAGTAGGTACGAGAGGGTTTCATCGGCACCGCTCATGCCTCAACCCATATCAGTTAGTGATAAGGCTTGGCAAGCGCAAGCCTGGGGCGCGCCGCCCTGCAAGGCGCATTACGGTGGCCGCGACGGGGGGGCGGAGAGGGTTACCCTGATGCATTGGTGTCGGCTTTACCCCTTTGACGCATTCTTTCTCGCCGCTCTCGCTCTTGCCGACGCGCCCGAACTCCCAGAGCGTGGTTATAGGTCTTGTCCAGCATGGCAATGCTGGTACCTGCCCACGTAGCGATGACGCCTGGGTTCAAATCCGTCGTTTCGATTTCCTCAGTAATAGTGGTGTGCCGAATGCTGGTCAGGTCGAAGTCGTGACCATAGGCATCATGAGTCATTTTCGCCTGCTCCAGCAGGCTATCAAAGCTGCTGGCCAGGGAGAGGATCGCGCTGCCATCGCTGTGCATCCATAGGGGATCGCTTTTCGCGGGTTTCCTTCCGTATTGAGCTTCGTAGTACGCCGGTAGCTTGTTCATGAGGAGATCGGTTATTTCTGTCCGCATATGATCGATGGGTTCGACCGTGCGCGGTCGAACCTTTGATTTCACGGCATTGACGCGCAGTTTCAGGAAAATCTCGTCGCTATCGGGATACACATCGGGCAGGAGCGAGGAGAATTTCAACTGATACCCTTCCGCCACTCGCAGGCCATAGGCTCGCAGGGTCAGGCAGAACCACCAGCAGAGTTGGCGGAATCTGCGGTTGTCTCCGACCAGCTTGGGCGGATTCAGCCAATCTGGGACGGTTTCTGTAAGATGCTTCCAATCGGGTTGGGTGAAGTGCGGTGTGGGGCTGGATGCGGAAGACGGTGTGTCAGTCGTGGTCGGGGAGTGGTCGGGGATGGATGTGACGTGCCTGTTGCGGCGGGCGAACTTGAAGACAGCCCGTAGGTACGACCATTCCTTGCTCTTGGTGGTCGCGGCAGGGATCGTCTTTTCCTTCGCGGTTATACGGCGAACATAGGGCTTTCCGTTGCGCATGGACTCGATCACATCGAACTCGACGCCTGGACCGCTGACCCAGTAGGTGTCACGCCAGCGTTGCCAGATCATCAAGTCCACAGTGTCTACCTCATCGATGGGTTTCTTGGTGAAAAGGTCATATTGAGCGACATATCGATGGATGAAGCTGCGGTGATGTTCGTACTTCGTCCAGCTAACCTGCCCTTGACCTTGGAGTTCGAGAAGGTCATCCAAGTAGCGTTCAGCGGCCTCGACCAAGGTCGGTGTGCGGCGGGGGCTGAGCCGCTTGCCTTTGCCGATCTGTTCTCGATAGCGATACAGGATGCGCTTGCCGAACTCGATGATTTCATCGGGTGGACCGTTCCGCTTCACACTCTCGAAGTTGAATTCCCTGCCTGCGGATGCCAGATGCATTGGGCTGTATCGGAACTCGGACGCCACCAACCCCTCTTTGCGAGGTTGACCGGGTATCTGAAGGCGGAAATAGAACCGCCCTTGCCCCCGTGCGGAGGGGCGTTGAAACAGAATCAATTGGTTGGTGTCGTCGTGCCATTCGGTGGCGTAGGCGGGCATGGGCGTTGCGTCCGACTTGGTAAGGGAAGGGAACTTGCCCCAAACTTGCCCCAAAATCTTAGTCGCAGTGTCGGTAGCTGACAACCCGTTGGTATGCATTGTAAAACAGCGGAAAATTAAAAAAATATCCGCTGGGGCAAGTTGTTAGATTTCAATAAGTTAAGTTTCAAAAGCATCTGCTGAAAATCGCAGTGTCGGTGGTTCGATTCCGCCCCTGGGCACCATTCTAAGCCCCTGAAAGGTAACGCCTTTCAGGGGCTTTCCATTTTTGGCTTCCGCGCCCGAAATCGTTCCGGGTAACAACTTCTATTCGTTTTCTCCCCCGGCATTGTCCAGGGATTGATCGCGGCGGCCTTCCACCAATGCTTTCAGGATCACGGTGATCAGCGCCAGCAATGTCAGGATCGATGCGGCGGCAAATGCCCCGGACCCGTCGTAATCATGGTATAAAAGGTCGATATAAAGCGGCAATGTGTTGGTTTCGCCCCGAATATGGCCAGAAACCACCGAAACCGCACCAAATTCGCCCAAAGACCGGGCCGCGCACAGGATCAGCCCATATAACAACGCCCATTTCACATTGGGCAAGGTTACGGACAGAAAAGTCCGCAATCCCTTGGCCCCCAGGACCTGGGCGGCCTCTTCGGCATCCGTGCCCTGAAGCTGCATCAACGGCATCACTTCACGGGCGACAAAGGGGCTGGTGACGAACAAGGTGGCCAGGATGATGCCGGGGATGGCGAACATCACCTTGATGTCATGGTCGGACAGCCATTCCCCCAACAGGCCGGAACTGCCATAGACCATCAAATACGCCACACCCGCCACGATAGGCGACACCGAAAACGGTACTTCGATCAGGCTGACCAGCCATTTCTTGCCCCGCCAGTGGAATTTGGTCACTGCCCAGGCCACGGACAGGCCGTAAACCGCATTGACTGGTACCACGATGGCCAGAACCAGCAATGACAGTCCAATGGCCTGAAGAGTTTCCGGCGCGCTGATGGTGGCCCACCAGGCATGCCAGCCCTTGGCGAAGGCATTGGCGAAAATCACCGCCGTCGGCACCCCCAAGACCGCCAGGGCAGTCAGGACGGCCAGACCGATCAGCACCCGGCGTCCCCAGCGGGCAGGGTGGCGGCGATGACGATGATGGCTGGGTGCCATGGACGGTATCATCCCTTATCCCCTGTCCAGATAACGCTGTTGCCACGCCTGAAGGGCGTTGGTCGCCAGCATGACCACGAACGCCACCGCCAGGACTACCGTGGCGATGGCGGTGGCGGCGCCGTATTCGTATTCTTCCAGCCGGATATAAATCAGCAGCGCGGTGATTTCAGTTTCAAAAGGCCGATTGCCAGCAATGAAGATGATGGCGCCGAATTCCCCCAGGCACCGGGCAAAAGCCAGGGTCAACCCGGCGATCAGGGCGGGCAGGATCACCGGCAGGATGACCTTGGTGAACACCATGAATTCGCTGGCTCCCAGGACGCGGGCGGCTTCCTCCACATCGGTTTCCAGGTCTTCGATCACCGGCTGAACCGTGCGTACCACGAAAGGCAGGCTGGTAAAGGCCATGGCCACGGCAATCCCTGCCTGGGCATGGGCGATTTTAATCCCCAGCGGTTCCAGATAATGGCCAAGCCAACCATTATGGGCAAAGGCAGCGGTCAGGGCCACGCCAGCCACTGCGGTCGGCAGGGCAAAGGGCAGGTCGATCAGCGAATCCAAAAGGCGCCGTCCGGGGAAATCGTACCGAGCCAGGACCCAGGCGAACAGCAACCCGGCAAAGGCGTTGAACGCCACCGCTTCCGCTGCGGAAACCAAGGTGACTCGATAGGTGGCCAGGGCACGGGCCGATGTGGTTGCCGACAGGAATTCGTGGGCGCTAAGCCCCCCGGCCTTCATCAGCAAAGCGCCGATGGGCAGCAAGACTATCAACCCCAGATAGGTCAGGGTCATTCCCATGGTCAGGGAAAATCCGGGCAGGACACTGCGCCTCACCCCATCCTCCTAAAAACGTGCTGGCACGAAGGGCGCAAGGTATAGCCAAGGATGCCCCGAGATACCAGTGGCCCAATCCATATGCTTGGACCACTGATTCTTGTTCCTCGATCAATACCTCTTGGCGAGGTACTGGCGCCGGATCACCGTTTTTCGAAAACCTGATCCAGAATTCCGCCTTCGGCGAAATGGACCTTTTGAATGTTGGCCCAGCCGCCAAACAATTCCACCGTATAAAGCCGGACATTGGGGAATTGAGCCGCGTATTTCTGCTGGATCTTGGGATTGCGCACCCGGTTGAAATTCTTCGCCAGGATTTCCTGGGCCGGATCGGAATACAGGAAGTTCAGATAGGCGGCTGCCACCTTTTTCGATCCGCGCTTTTCCGCCACCTTATCCACCACGGCGACCGGGAATTCGGCCAGCACACTGACCGGCGGCACCACGATGTCAAATTTGTCGGCGCCGAATTCCTTTTGAATGCCATTGACCTCGGCTTCGAAGGTGATCAGCACATCACCGGTTTCCCGCTCGACGAAGGTGGTGGTCGCGCCGCGCCCGCCCGTGTCGAACACCGGCACATTGGCCAGCAATTGCCGCACGAATTCCTTGGCCTTGGCCTGATCGCCCGCGAATTTTTCCAGGGCAAAGGCGTAAGCGGCCAGATAGGTATAGCGGGCATTACCCGACGTCTTGGGATTGGGGAAGACCAACTTCACATCCGGGCGGACCAGATCGTCCCAATTCTTGATATTCTTGGGGTTACCCTTGCGCACCAGAAAGGCCGGCAGCGAATAATAGGGCGATGCCCCGTTGGGGAAAGCCTGCTGCCAATCGGGCCGCACCAATCCCTTATCCGCCAATACCTGCACGTCGGTCACCTGATTGAAGGTCACCACATCGGCGGGCAGCCCTTCGATGATGGATCGTGCCTGCTTGGATGATCCGCCATGGGATTGCTTGATGGCGATGGTCTGGCCGCTTTGTTTCTGCCACTCGGCCTGAAAGGCCGGGTTGATCTGGGCATACAATTCGCGGGCGATGTCATAGGAAACATTCAGGATTTCGCTTGGGGCCTTGTCTTCCGCCTGGGCGCTGGACAGGGGGGCGCCAATCAGGGGGATGGCCAACAGCGCCATGGCGGCGGCGATGGTGCGAATTTTCATGTCATATGCTCCACATTCCACATAGCGAAGATAGTGGTCATTTTATTTCAACGCAAGAAGAACGCATATTTTTCATATTAAACATATTAAATGTGTTATTTTAATCCCAATCTACCCCACTTAATGAGGGAGGCGGGGGGAAGGGCGGCATCCATAACGGGCTATTTGCACATAGCGGATTGATGTTGATGGATTTTAAGGTCCGTATCCGATAGGAAACATCACCCACATTTCCGCAAGAGCCCGCCATGCACCTGACCTTGTCCGTCCGCGTCCTGCTGCTGGTCCTGTTTCCCATTGTCCTGCTGGGCGGCATTCTGGCCCCGGTCAGCGCCTATATCCTGAGGCAAGAGGCAGAGATGCAAGCCTTGGCCCAAGTCAACCGCAACATGTCGGTCGCCTGGGATCAACTGCGCCGGATCGGCAACGGCTTTACCTTGGCCGACGGCAAATTGCTGGCCGGGGATCAGGTGTTGAACCAGGATTATCAGGCGGTGGATGCGGTCAAGACCCTGGTGGGCGGCACCGCCACCATTTTCATGAACGATCTGCGCATTTCCACCAATGTGGTGAAAGCCGATGGCAGTCGGGCTATCGGCACCCGTTTGGATGCGGGGCCGGCTCGGGATATGGTTTTGGGGCGGCACCAGCCCTATCGCGGCAGCGCCATCATCCTGGGCGAACCCTATATGACTGCCTATGATCCCATCTTGGACGAACGGGGCACGGTCATCGGCATTCTGTATGTGGGGGTCAAGCAGGCTGATTTCATGGAAGGTGCGGCCAGCGCGCAGCGCGCTGTCATCTTGGTGATTATCGGCGTCGGTATTCTGGCCGCCATCGCGGCCCTGTTGCTGGCCCGGGGCGGGATTGTCCGCCCGCTGGTGGATTTGACGGGGCGGTTGAACCGTCTGGCCGCCGGCTACACGGATGTGGATGTCCCCACCTTGAACCGTCGGGATGAAATCGGCCAGATCGGCCAAACCCTGGCAGTATTCAAGGATAATATCCTGGCCAAAAAGCGGGCCGAGGAACAGGCGGTCATCGCCGCCCAGGACGCCAAGCGCGAAGCCGAGGAAGCCCAGGCCAAGCGCGAAGCCGTCACCGCCGCCGAAGTGGCTCGCACCGTCGATGCCGCCGGTAATGGCCTGCTGGACCAACGCATTGATTTGGCTGGTAAGGATGGGGTGTTGCGCACCATGTGCGCGGGCATCAACGATCTGATCAGCCGGGTGGAAACCGCCCTGACCGACGTGGCCACCATCATGGCGGCAGTGGCCAAGGGGGATTTGACCAAACGCATCACCAATAATTACGAAGGACTGTTCGGTGAATTAAAGGCGGATGTAAATCAGACCGCCGACAAGCTGTTTGAAATTGTCACCGGCATCAACAGCGCGGCCGGTCAGATCGGCAGTGCCGCATCGGAAGTGGCGGCGGGCGCCCAGGATTTGTCGGAACGCTCCGAACAGCAGGCCAGCGCCCTGGAAGAAACCGCAGCTTCCATGGAAGAACTGGCCGCCACCGTGCGCCAGAACGCCGCCAATGCCCAACAGGCCAACCAGCTTGCCGCCGGGGCGCGGGAAGTCGCCGCTTCGGGCGGTCAGGTGGTGGCCGATGCGGTCGGGGCCATGGGCCGGATCGAAACATCCAGCCAGAAGATCGAGGATATCGTCGGCATGATCGACGAAATCGCCTTCCAGACCAATCTGTTGGCCCTGAATGCGGCGGTCGAGGCGGCGCGGGCCGGCGATGCCGGCAAGGGCTTTGCCGTGGTCGCCCAGGAAGTGCGCAATCTGGCCCAGCGTTCGGCCCAAGCGTCCAAGGAAATCAAGGGGCTGATCGCCGAAAGCTCGTCCCAGGTCCGCAATGGCGCCGATCTGGTCAATGGTGCGGGGAAAACCCTGCACGACATCCTGACCAGTGTGGGCCGGGTGGCCGATATTGTGGCGGAAATCGCCGCCGCCAGCAGCCAGCAGGCATCGGGCATTGATCAAGTCAATTCGGCAGTCAGCCAAATGGACGAAATGACCCAACAAAACGCCGCCCTGGTGGAAGAATCCGCCGCTGCCGCCCATGCGCTGGAAGATCAATCAGCCGGGCTGAACCAGTTGATGGGTTTCTTCCGGCTATCCCGTTAACAGGTATTGAGCAGGCGGCCCCCGGAAGGGAGATCGTTTGTCCAGAGGGATCTGACTTACTACTATCTTGGATGAGGTCGCTGCGGAAAAATAATGCTGATAAAAAGTACATTTCTTTATATTCATCTACTTTTAGGTGTTGTGAGTGAATTCTATACCGTAAGGCCTGGGGTGTGCGTAGCGAGTTGTGATTGACAGTCCGGGCGCTGTTTTTCATCATCCTGCATCTAATGGATGATGTGGGGGTGGCTGTGCGGATTTCGTTGACACGGTGTGTCTCTGGCCTTGCCTTGGCGGTGGCTTGTGGTCTGTTTTCAGGCATGGCCAGCCCGGCCCTGGCAACGTCGCCGGGCTGTTCATCCGGCAGTGATCTGACGGTTTCGACCGCGTGCACCAATGATCTGACCTGGAGCGGCGGCACATTCACCGTGACATCGGCAGGCAGCATCGTGACCGGCACGCCACTGACATCGTCCGCCACGGTGGGGGCCCTGACCAATGCAGGGACCATCACCGCCAGTGGCACATGGCCGGGCGGGGTCTATCTCAACGGCGCCACGGTCGCTGCCATCATCAATCAACAAGGTGGTACTATCGCCGGTGGTGATCTGGCGGCCATCAACTTGGATGGTAGTGGGGGCATCGGCGTCATCACCAATTCCGGGGCCTTGTCCGCCGGAAAATACGTCATTCTGAACCAATCGGGGACAATTCAATCCATCGCCAACACGTCCACCGGGGTGTTGTCGGGGATGACGGATCGTGCCCATGCCATCGTGAACAACGAGAGCAGCACCATTGGCACCATCGTCAATGATGGCCTGATCCAATCCATCAGCACCACCCCCAACACCTTTCCTGCCGATGCCAATCCGGTGGGGATTCTGAATTACGGTGCCATCACCAGTATCACCAATAATGGCACTATCAAAACAGGTGGGTCGCTTTTTGGCATGGGTATCCAGAATACCGCGACAGATGTCAATCACACCTGGGCCAGCATCCAGACATTGACCAATACCGGCACCATCAGCACCAACAGCAATTACACCAATGCGGCTCTTTCCTCCGGCTCTCCCTATACGGTGGCCATCGAGAATACCTATGGCACCATCGGCACCTTGGACAATAGCGGGACGGTGACGGCTACGGGGTATGGCGGTGCCAACGCCTATGGGGTGGAAAATTACGGGACCATCACCACCCTGACCAATAGCGGGACCGTCGCGGCCATCGCCGATGAAGGGACCGCCTATGGCATTTTGAACCGGGCTGCCGGAAGCATCCGCCCCGTGGCCACCCTGACTAGTGTGACCAATTCCGGGACCATCAGTTCCGACGATTACGGAATCTATAATCTGGGCCGGATCGGGAGGCTGAGCAATAGCGGAATAATCAGCGGTAAGACTTACGCCCTGTACAGTACCGGAACTATCGGCGATATCGTCAATACGGGCACCATCAAGGGCAATATTTATACGGGCGCCAACGCCTTGTCCTTTGCTGGCGGCAGTGGTGACACCTATGGCACGCTGACCGGCTATGATAATACGGTAGGCACCATCACCGCCGCTTCGGCATCTGCCATTACCTTGGCGTCAGGCAATATGGTGCTGAACGACAATGTGGTGTTTTCTTCGGGCGGGACATTGACCAACAGGGCCACCACTCGGGTGAACAATGCCCTGCGGGTGACCGGGAATTACACCCAGACCGCCACTGGCGCTCTGGTGATCGGGGTCGCATCGACCACCAACTATGGCCGATTGACCGTGTCGGGAACCGCCAATCTGGATAATGGAACCGCCACGTTGGTTCCGGTATCGGGGCATCAATTCGCGGCGGGGCAAAGCTATACCATCGTATCCGCCGGGGATTTGTCGGCCGCTGGGTTCGCGGCCACCGTAACCGGCTTTTCCAACTCGGTTCAGACCAAAAACGGAAATTTGATTGTGACCGTGGATGGGTGGTCATCCAAGGTGCCCAGCCCGGTGGGCGGCAGTTCCCTGGGCACCGCCTTGGATATCTTGGCGACCCAGAACAGCGATTTCCAATCCATGCTCAGCCGCTTGTCCCAATTGTCACCGTCCCAGCAGGCGACCGGCGTTCAGCAATTGGGCGTGTCGCAATTGACTCCTCAGGTCAATGTGGGGGGGACGACGATCGTTCCCACGACCAATGCCATCCAGCAACGCCAGTTGACCTTGTTGGATGGGCAAAGCGGTGTGGCCGCCGGGTCCCAGCCATTGGCGAATGGTCTGTGGGGGCAAGTACTGGCCGGTTATGCCAGCCGTCAATCCACCGCCGGGGCCGATGGCTATGGTTCTGGATCTTATGGGCTGATGTTCGGCGCCGACACTCATATGACCGACGATCTGGCCCTGGGGCTGGCGGCAAGCTGGCTGCACAGCCGGTCGCGGGGACGAGCGGGCAGTATCGCCAATGAAACCCGTTTGGACAGCTATCAAGTGACCGCCTATGGTACATGGCGCCCACAGGCGGGACCTGCCTATGTGGAAGGTTTGGCCGGTGTGGGGCTGAACCGCTATGATCAGGATCGCGGCATTGATTTCCTGGGCGTGGTTGCCGGGGCCGATTATGGCGGATCGCAATATCAGGCTAAGATCGGCGCCGGCTACGACATTCCTGTGGGAAAAGTGACCGTGACCCCCCTGGGCAGCATGCAATTCGCCCGTCTGGCCAATGACAGCTATAGCGAAAGCGGGGCTGGCGCCGCCAATTTACTGGTTCGCTCGCTTTCCTTTAACTCGGTGGAAAGCGAATTGGGTGCCCGTGCCCAGGCCGAAACCGATAGTGGATTGGGGCTGTTGCGCGGCGATGTTCGGGCCGCCTGGGTGCATGATTTCACCGAGTCTCCCATCAGCACCTCGGCGGTGATTGGGGGCGTGGGCTTTGTCAGCACCACGGCCCGTCCATCCAGCGACGGGGCACGGCTGTCGGCGGGGGTGGAATTGCAACCCACGGATCAGGTGACGGTGCGGGCGGAATATGACGCGGAAATCCGGTCGGATTATGTCAGCCATACTGGTCTGGCCAGGGTCCGGTACGAATTCTAGAGTCTTTTCCACTCGAATGAGGTCGGATGGAAAAGGCGATCCGCCCCCGCGGCGCTGAGCGGCCTCGGCACGGGGCGGCCACAGGCAAGAATAAGAGCTGATTTCGATTGGTCGAAATCAGCTCTAACAGGGTGCGGAAAAACCCTCTTTCGGGGGCATTTGCCCCCGCCCCCCCAATCGAGAGGCACAGCCTCCCGAACCCTCCAGATTTCTAACTCTTTGAAAGAAAAAGAAACTGGAGGCTTGGAGGCTGCGCCTCCAAACGGGT
>JAYSBF010000082.1:0-12769 GCA_041915545.1 Magnetospirillum sp.
CGGCAGCGTCAGCCTGGACGTCACCAATGACCTGACCACGGGTCAGCAGACCAATGTGACATCCGCCACTGCCCTGGACATCACCGTGGGTGGCACCGCCACGCTGGGCAAGACTGGTCCTGTCACCTTGCAGGGCGGCAGCGTCAGCCTGGACGTCACCAATGACCTGACCACGGGTCAGCAGACCAATGTGACATCCGCCACTGCCCTGGACATCACCGTGGGTGGCACCGCCACGCTGGGCCAGACTGGTCCTGTCACCTTGCAGGGCGGCAGCGTCAGCCTGGACGTCACCAATGACCTGACCACGGGTCAGCAGACCAATGTGACATCCGCCACTGCCCTGGACATCACCGTGGGTGGCACCGCCACGCTGGGCAAGACTGGTCCCGTCACCTTGCAGGGCGGCAGCGTCAGCCTGGACGTCACCAATGACCTGACCACGGGTCAGCAGACCAATGTGACATCCGCCACTGCCCTGGACATCACCGTGGGTGGGGGAATGGATTTGGGGACACAGGGTGGGGCCTTGCTGCAAAGCGAAACCGGCACCCGTCTTTCCGTTGGCGGCACCATGACCATGGACCATCGTGCGGTCCTGGACAGCCGTGGGACCACCTTGGTCCGGGTTGGCGGCGATCTGGTGATGGGGGTGACCGTCTTTGACACGGAAATCCGCAGCCAGAATGATTTGCGGCTGGATGTGACCGGCACCATCAAGGTGGATCGTATATCGTCGTCCAAATCGGCATCATTGTCTTCGGCCACCGGGTCGATTATCGACAACTCGCCGGATAATGACGACAACATCGTCGCCCCCAGCTTGGCGCTGGAAGCGGCCACGGGTATCGGCACCGTCTGGAAAGACAATCTGAACACCAACGCCCAGCGGTTGGGTGCAGCCACGAAGACCGGCGGCATCAATATTCAGAACCGTACCGGGTTCGAGGTGGGAAGCGGCGCATCCACTCTGTCTCCTGGGGTGTCGGGAATTTGGAATGGCGGCACTGGCGCGATCGTTTTGACATCGACCGGACGAATCCGGCCGGGCAGCTATGCCTATGGCAATGAGTTGCGCTCCAATATGGTGGTCAACACCCCTGGCCAGGCCATTTATCTGGCCGGTAACCTGGGGGCGTCCGATTTCAACCGGAATTTGGGTGATACGGACCCGGCGGATGTCCGGCGGTGGATGCCGTCCATGCGCACCGACCTGTTGGGTGTCAATTTGTCAGGCGGCAACCGCCCGGTCGTCACCGCCAACGCGGCCAATGACCGCCGTGAAACGGCGGGGGATGCGGGCAATAACTGGTTCCAGCGTCCCATCACCGTGGATAGCGCCCAGACCAATCTGGGGAATATTGCCGCCCATTCCTTGGAAAGCGGGTGGCGGAACACGGTGGCCGACATGGTCAATGCGCTGGGCAGCCCCACCTTGTACGATGCGGGCGGCACTGAAACCTCGTTGCTGGATTTGCTGGAAAAGCTGCTGGCCCAGCAGGACCGCAACCATCGTCTGGACCTGCAATCCCTGTTGGAACACCATCCCGGCCAGTCCGTTTTCGGCGGCGCCTTGGAAGAAATCCATCCGCAGCCCGAATGGGTTCTGGACGCCTTTGGCTTGGGGCCGCAAGATAACGGTGTTTCCATGAGCATCCCCGCCGACACCACGGATACGGAAGCAAGCGCGGGCACACCGGATGTCGGTGCGCCGTCGGACCAGGGTGCGGCACCGGATGATACGATTCCCCCGTCGGTCGGCCCGGACCAGTCGGCGGAATTGCGTGACAGCATCCGCCGCATCCACGAACTGGCCGACGATTCCCTGGATGACGGGCTGATCGCCTTTGCCATCACCGACGACACGGCGGCGGCCTGATTGATTGACGTTCACACAAGGAAATGGTGAAAGACAATGGAACATACCAATATCAACACGGCGGATATGGCCGTCGGGTCCCAAGACGGTGAACGCTCGGTTCGGGTGCGCTTCCTGGACGGCAACATGGCCACCCATTACGCCAACGTGGCCAATGTCGGCATGAGCAAGGATGAACTGACCTTGCTGTTCGGCACCAACAAGACCTGGGGCGCGGTCGAGGATGAAATCGTCATCGACCTGTCGTCACGCATCATCATGACCCCGTCAGTGGCCAAGAATCTGCTGGAAACCCTGCAACGTGTTCTGACAGCCTATGAAGAACGGATTGGCCGCATCTCCTGATGCGGTTAGTCCGGCCTGATCTTTCGGATGAGCCAATGATACGCCGTATCCTTATCATCAGCTTGGCCCTGTTGGGGGGGGTATCCCACGGGGCCGTGGCCCAGAGCCGACCATCATCCGCCAATCGGGTGGATGAACCGCTGTCGCTTCAGGAATTTCTGGGCCAAATCGTCAAATCCGACGAACTGGTGCGGGTTCAGCAATTGGAAGTGGGCATCGCGGATGAATCCTTGCGCGGGGCCAATGCCATTTTCGAACCATATGGCACCATGTCGGTGGAACGGCAGGGCCAGTTCACCAAGAATACCGCGGTGGAACAGGCCCAACGGTCAAGCAGCGCCGAATACCGGTCCAGCGAAAACATCCGTAAATACGGGCTGGGGATGAAAGTCCCCACCGGCGCCGATGTGGAGGTGTCGTACAACATCGACGAAATCCGCAACTCGGTCCAACAGACATCGGCCACGTCAACCACGCCGGAATTCAAGGGATATATGGGTTTCAAGATCACCCAACCCTTGCTGAAGAACGGCGGCGTGGACGCCACCATGTCCAGCATCAACGCCGCCGAAACCGACAAGGCGACGGCGGTGGAAATGTCCCGTCAGGTCAAAACCCAGCGGGTGATGGAAGGCATCACCGCTTATCTGATGGTGCAGCGGGCACAAGAACGGGTCAGACTGCGCACCAAATCGCAGGAAGTGGCGGAACGGCTGCTGGTCACCGTCCGGGAACAGGAAAAACTGGGCTTGCGCTCTTCATCCGAAGTGCTGGACGCCGAAGCAACCGCATCCTTGCGCCGGTCCCAGCTCAGCCAGGCCCAGCAGGAATTGGAAGAACAATCGGCCCAATTGCAGATTTTGCTGGCCGCCCGCGACCGCGCCGACGGAATTCCGGCCAAAGCCCGCCGCTACAGCACGGCGGACCGGCTGGAACTGATCACCTTGCCGGTGGAGCGCATCCCCGAAGATGGCGAGGATGCCATGCAAGACGCTATCCGCGACAGTCTGTCCCGCCGCCCGGAAACCCAGGTGGCCAAGCACCGTATCCAGCGCGAGGATATCCGCATTGATTACGCGGAAAACCAAGCCCTGCCCGAATTGAACCTGACCGTCCGCCGTGGGTTCGAAACCCTGGATGATCGTGGCCGCAGCGCCTATGACATCGCCGGGGATCACGGCTTTTACAATAGCTGGTACATGGGGCTGGAAGCCAAATTCTATCTGCAAGGTGATATCAAGCGCGACAGCGAGGTCCGCGCCGCCCGCATGAAACGCGAACAGGCCAAATTGGCCCAACAGGCTGCCGAACAAAAAATCGCCAATGAAGTGGAAAGCAGCCAGATCATCATGGATCGCAGCTTGGCCCAGGTGAAACGGCAACAAGAAATCGTCGATGCCCAGCATCGCCTGTTGACCATCGAAACCCAAATGGAGGGTGAAGGAAAACGGTCGGCGGTGGATCTGATGCGCAAGCAATTGGAATCCCTGATGGCGGAAGAAGCCTTGGCCGATTCCATCACCGTGGCCAACCGGGCCAGCTATAATCTGCTTCAGGCCCGTGGCGTGGTCCTGGCTCAGGTGGGTATGGAATGATGCATGCCATCCGCTGGCGCGCTATTGTCGGGCTGGCCACATTCCTGGGCGCGGCAACGCCCGCCTGGACGCAGGAACCGGTCAAGGCGCCTCCGTCTTCCCCAACGTCCCCGGCACCAGCCTTTGCCGTGCAGCCTCAGCCGACCAAACCGGCCGGGGCGGATGACCGGATGATCAAGGGGATCACCCGCTGTGTTGCCGATCTGAACCTAAGCTTCGCCATCACCGGACGCTTGGCCGAAGTCAGTGTGGCGGAAGGGGACGAGGTTAAAACCGGCCAAAATCTGGCGGCCCTGGATCAGGTGGCGGAATCCCTGGATGTGGAACGCCGCCGCCTGCAATGGGAAAACAAAGCGGAATATCAGGCCGCCCTGGCCCGCGCCTCCACCGCCCAAATCCAGGCCAAGGCCGCCCGGCAGATTTACGAAACCAACCGCGGCGTCAGCGCCGAGGAAGTGCAGAACCGGGAACTGGCCTTGGCCTTGGCTCAGGCCGAAGCCCAGCGGATCAAGGTCAGCAAAGAGATGGAACGGCTGGACTATCTGACTGCCAGGGAAAACCTGGACCGCCGCAATCTGCGTGCCCCCACCCCCGGCATCATCGTCAAACTGGTGAAACAGGCGGGGGAAAGCGTTCAGGCCAATGAACCGGCGATCAAGCTGTGCGACATGAGCAAGGTCCTGTTTTACGCCAACGTGCCATCCGCCATGTTGGAAGGACTGGATGCCAATGATCAGGTGGATTTGCTGATCGGTTCCGACGGGCGGGCCGTGCCGGGAAAGGTTCTGTTCGTTTCCCCGGTCCTGGACCCGGCAAGCGGATTGCGGGAAGTGAAGATCGAAATTTCGGGCGACGGCAAGGACCCGGCCCGCCGCGTCCGCCCCGGCATGACCGCGCGGCTGGATTTGGCCAGGGTCAAGAAAATCCCCTGATACCAATGAAACTCATAGGGATTTGATTAGGCCCAAGGGGCCGCGCGGCTTATGCCGCGGAAGGCAAGGGTTTCGGAGAAACCCGCCCGGCCGCCACGGGCGCCGGTGATCGGTTCCGATCACCGGGATATGGTATGACCCCTTCCGGTCCGGCGCGATCCGGCAACAGGACGTGAATATCGGCCATGGCCAAGACTTTTTCCGATAATTGGTGCCGCGTGGCCGATCTGCGCCTGGGACTGCGTCCCAGCGTATCCATCCGTCTGCACACCTATCGCGGACGGCCCTGGTACGTTTTGCATGAACGCACCCACAACACCTTTCATCGCGTCAACCCGGCCACCTATCGTTTTCTCAGCCGCCTGACGGTGGATCACACCATCGAGGAAATCTGGCTGGCGGCAATCGAACAGGACCCCCAAGACACCCCCGGCCAGGAAGACGCCTTTCAATTATTGGCCAGCCTGTATCGCGGTAATCTGCTGTATATGGAAGGCAGTGCCGATGGCGAGAAACTGCTGGCCCGCGCCCAATCGAAAAAGCAAAAGCCCGTTCTGGCCCGGCTGTCGGAACTGATGTTCATGCGTATCCCGCTGGTCGATCCCGAACCGGCGCTTCGCCTGATCCATCCCTTGATCCGCATCCTGTTCGGCCCGCCCGGCCTGGTGCTGGCCCTGATCCTGGTGGGCGTGGGGGTCTATGAATTGCTGATGGCCGGGCATCATGCCTGGGCGCAGGCTGACCATCTGCTGCAAATGCATAATGTGGTCCTGCTCTATGTGGCGGTGTTCATGGCCAAGGCACTGCACGAGTTGGGCCACGCCTGCCTGTGCAAGAAATTCGGCGGCGAAGTGCGTTCGGGGGGCATCATGCTGCTGATGTTCACCCCCCTGCCCTTTGTCGATGTCACCGCCAGTTGGGCATTCCGCAACCGGTTCAAACGGGCGCTGGTCGGGGCTGGCGGCATGTTGGTGGATCTGACCGTGGCCGGGGCGGCCACCGTGGTCTGGGCCCATTCCCCGCCGGGAACCATCAACGAACTGGCCTATAATCTGATGTTTTCCACCACCATCTACACGGTGGTGTTCAACATCAACCCGCTGATGCGTTTCGACGGCTATTACATCCTGGCCGATCTGATCGAAATGCCCAATCTGCATGAACAGGCGGCCCAGACCTTCCGCCGCTGGTTCGGCCAGGTCGTCCTGGCCGCCGATCCCGGTGGCCAGGATGACCACAGCCCACGGGAACGCCTGGCCCTGATCGGGTTTTACCTGGCATCCAACCTGTACCGGCTGTTCGTCATGGGCGGTGTCGTGCTGTTCATCGCCGATGCTTATTTCGGCATCGGCCTGGTGGTGGCCCTGGCCCTGGGCCTCAGTTCCTTTGTCCTGCCGGTGCAGCGGGGCTTGAAGACCCTGGCCAGTCCCACATTCCACTATCAGCGCATGATTTTGTTCCGGCGGTTCGGCCCGGTCCTGCTGGTTTTGGTCCTGGTGATTTTCGCCCTGCCCCTGCCCGATAACCGGGTTCTGCCCGGCGTGGTCGAAGCCAGGGACGACACCCATCTTTACAGTGAAACCGGAGGCATCGTTCAACGGCTGTATCGCCAGCATGGCGAATGGGTGGCCAAGGACGACGTGCTGGCCGAATTGGAAAACCCGGAACTGGACAGCGAATTGGCCTCGGCCCAGGCGCAAATTCAGCAGGCCACCCATATGGAAGCGAAATCCATCAGCGAAAACGCGGTGGATCTGGCCCCGATCCAGGAACGCCTGGCCACCTTGGGTAAATTGCGGGCATCGCTGCTGCATCTGAAAGAAATGCTGGTCATCCGCGCTCCCCATGACGGCATTTGGGTCGCCCCGGAATTGGATCAGCGTCATGGGGTCTGGCTGGGGCGCGGGGCCGAATTAGGCGAAGTGGTGGACGACCGCCGCCATCGTTTCGTCGGCATCATCCGCCAGGAAGATGCCGACGTTCTGACCCAGGCCCGCCGCACCGATGCCCAAATCCGCCTGGAAGGCGACCGGGGAACCGCCCTGGATGCTCTGGATCTGACCTTGGTTCCCCATTCCCAAGTCACCTTGCCCACCGCCGCCCTGTCCCCGGCGGCGGGCGGGGATGTTCCAGTCAGCGCCGCCGATCCGTCAGGAAAACGCAGCGCCGAGCCGTTTTTCCTGTTGCAAGCCGACCTGCCCACCTTCGAAGAAAACGGACAGCCCGCCACCATCCGATCCGGTCGGTCCGGGTGGATCAGGCTGCACCTGCCCTGGCGACCGCTGGCCGTGCAAGGCTGGGGACGGCTGCGCCAGTTCTTCCAAAGGCGATACCAGCTATGACCGGCGATCTGTGGCACGATGGCGACGGGCTGGATACTCAGCCTGCGGTCCATATTTCCCCGTCCGAACAGCAAATGGTGCTGCGCGCCCATGAAAGCCCGCCCGTTTTTTCCTGGGCCGACCGCTGGGGGCATCGTCTGACGGTTCTGGGCGGACGCCTGCGCCGCCGGGGGCGGCATTTGCGGCGGCGGGCCATAGCCATTCTGGCTGTGGCCGGCACCCATGAAAACGATACCGATACCGATTTACAGGCTTGGCTGGGCACATTGGCCGCCATGCGCCGCCAATCCGATGATGACCAGCCCGAAATCCTGGATGCCGCCATGGCCGGTGTGGTCGCCGCCGTCCGCCGCGTGACCGGATTGACGCCCCACCAGGAACAGGTGATGGGGGCCTTGGCATTGCTGGATGGCAACATCGCCGAAATGGCCACCGGCGAAGGCAAAACCCTGACGGCGGTGATGGCGGCCCTGACGGCGGGCTGGCGGGGGCGGCCCTGCCACGTGGTCACCGCCAATGATTATCTGGCCCGCCGCGACGCGGAATTATTCAGCGCGCTTTACGCCTTTTGCGGCATCAGCGTCACCCATATCGACGGTGAAACCCCCATCGCCAGCCGCGCCGCCGCCCATACTCATGACGTGGTCTACACCACCGCCCGCGACCTGCTGGGTGATTACCTGCGCGACCGCATCGCCCTGGGTCGGCTGCCCGCGCGGGGACGATTTGCCCTGGACCGCTTCGCCGCCCCCGACCCGGCGGAAACCAAGGGCGCCAAAGGCAACGTGGTCATGCGCGGCCTGTTTCAGGTGATCGTGGATGAAGCCGACAGCGTTTTGATTGATGAAGCCATCACCCCGCTGATCATTTCATCCCCCAGTCATGACCAATCCCTGGAAAAAGCGGCCATGGACGCAGTGGCCTTGGCCTCGCAACTGGTGGCGGATCAGGATTACCGGATCAACCGATCCTTGCGCACCGCCGAACTGACCGCCACCGGCCGGGACAATCTCGGCGGATTGACCAGCCATTTTTCCGCCTTTTGGCAAAGCCCGGCCCGGTCAAAGGAACTGGTGGAACAGGCTCTTTACGCCCAGCATTTGTTGGTGCGCGACCAGCATTACGTCATTGATGGCGACAAAATCATCCTGGTGGATGAATTGACCGGGCGGCTGGCCGACCAACGGACCCTGTCCCACGGCATGCAGCAGGTGTTGGAAGCCGTCAACCATCTGCCCATATCGCCGCCCACCAAAATATCCCAACGTCTGAGCTTTCAGCGTTTTTTCCAGCGCTTCCCCCGTCTGGGCGGCATGACCGGCACAGCCGAGGAAGCGCGCGCGGAAATGACCGGGGTTTACCGTCTGCCCACCCTGCGCATTCCCACCCACCGCCCGATCAAACGCATCCACCTGCCATTGCGGGTCTGCACCAGCGAAGCCGGAAAATTCGATGCGGTGGTGGATCAGGCATTGGCTCTGGCCCAAGACGGTCGGGCGGTGTTGATCGGCGTGCGCAGCGTGCGGTCAGCCACGGCATTGCATGAGTGTCTGGCCAGGAAAGACCCGGTCACCGCCCAGGCCACATCGGTTCTGCATGCCGTCAACCATGCCCAGGAAAGCGCCATTGTCGCCCAGGCCGGACGGGCCGGCGCCATTACCATCGCCACCAACATGGCCGGGCGCGGCACGGATATCGCCTTGGATGACGGCGTGCGGGCCAAGGGGGGATTACACGTCATCATCGCCGAATCCAACGATTTTGCCCGCATCGACCGCCAATTGATCGGCCGCTGCGGCCGCCAGGGCGACCCTGGATCGGTGCAGCATTTCATCTGCCCCACCGATGAACTGTTCCGCCGGTTCCTGACAGCCTTTTGGCTGAAACGCTGGGCGGGCCTGACCACCCGTCACCCCTGGCTGGCCCGGCTGCTGGCCCGCCCATTGCTGCATCAGGCCCAAAGCAAGGCCGAACGCATGAGCCGGCGGCAGCGCCGCGCCATTCTTGAACAGGACACCCAATTGGACAGGATCGGGTTCTAAGCCATGGACATATCCGGCAATGATTGGGAACAATTGGGTCTGCTGACCCGGTTCGATGGCCCGCCAAGGGATTTCTGGATCGCCTGGGGCGGCGCAGCCATGGCCCAATTGGGGGCGGAACGGGCCGCATTGTTCCACCGCGCGGCCGATCGCGGCCTTTCCTTGGGCAACGCCGATCAGAACGATGATGACAATCAGGGGTGGGCCTTGACCCTGGCCTGGCCCGCCGCCGACGGCGCCGCCCTGGCCGATCTGCCAAAGACCCTGCCCGGCGCGGTCATTGCCAGCGCCCTGACCCAGGGGTCCGCCTTGTGCCCGCTTTCCGGTGGGCTGCACCTGGGATTGATGGGCATCCGCCCGGAAAATGGCGGCCAGGATTTGCTGATGGTCCTGGTCCTGCGGAATGGCCAGGCGGTTCATCCAGGGCAATTGCGGTCTTTGGCGCTGGTGCCGCTGTTTTACGAAATGCGACGGTCGGGTCGCCAGACCCGGCGCGATCTTGCCCGCACCCGTGGCTGCCTGGATGTCCTGTCCCAAGTTCTGGAAACCGGACGTTTCGATCTGGCTGCCCTGGCTTTCGTCAACGATCTGGCGGAACGCTTCGGTTGCGAACAGGTGGCGCTGATGTGGCGATCGGGCGAAGGATTGCGCCTGAGCGCCCTGAACCAAAGCGAAACGGCGGAACGGCGCAGCGAACACACCGCCTTGCTGGAAGAAGCCGGCCAGGAAGCCCTGAGCCAGGGCAAGGAAATCCAATGGCCCCCGCGCGGCAATGCCGTCACCTTGGCTCATCGCGCCTATGTGGATGCCTGCCACCTGCCCAATCTGCTGACCCTGCCCCTGACCCTGGACGGCCAACCGATGGGGGCGTTGTTATGCGGGCGGCGGCTGGCGGCGTTTTCCCAGGCGGAACAATGGGCGTTGCGCATGCTGTGCGACCAATTGACCCGCCCCCTGAACGATTTGGCATTGCAGGGCCGCCCCTTGCTGAAACGGCTGGGCCGTGAAGTTTGGAAAAGTCTGCCAGCACCCTTGAAACCCTTGACCCAGGATGGCCGGACCTTGGCCAAGACCCTGGCCATGATCGCCGCTATGATCCTGGTGGCCCCCATCCCCTATCGCATTGATGCCAGCCTGATTTTAAAAACCGATTCCATGGCCCAGATCGGCGCCCCCTTTGACGGCTTCATCGAATCCAGCGCCGTGGCACTGGGCACCCCGGTCCAGGCGGGCGACGTGGTCTTTACCCTGGCCACCCGCGAAATCCTGCTGGAACGATCCGCCGGTCTGGCCGATATCGCCCAATACAGCCGGGAAATCGAAAAGCGCCTGGCCGCCGGCCAATTGGTGGAAATGCAAATCGCCGAGGCCCAGGCCGCCCAGGCCCAGGCCAAGATGGAACAGATTGATTACCGCCTGGCCCATGCGGAAGTCCGCAGCCCCATCGCTGGCGTGGTGGTGGAAGGTGAACCCGCCAAAAATCTGGGCGGACCGGTCAAGCGCGGCGACATGGTGGTTAAAGTGGCGGCAGTGGGCAATCTGCACGCCGAAATCGCCGTGGGCGAACGGGATATCCAATTGCTGACCCCCGGCCAATCCGCCGATATCCGGCTGGTTTCCAGCCCCGGCCAATCCTGGCCCATGACCATCCGCCGCATCATCCCCGCCCCAGCGGTGCATGAAGGCGCCAACACATTCCCGGCCCGAGCCGAAATGACCATTGCCCACCCATCATGGTGGCGGCCGGGGATGAGCGGCGTGGCCAAGATTGACGTGGGTTGGCACAGCATCGGCTGGATCATCAGCCGCCGTCTGGTCGACATGCTGCGCCTGACATTGTGGGTCTGATACCATATCCCGGTGATCGGTTCCGATCACCGGCGCCCTCAGCGGCGGGCGGGTTTCTCCGAAACCCTTGCCTTCCGCGGCATAAGCCGCGCGGCCCCTTGGGCCTAACCAAATCCCTATGAGTTTCACTCACCGGGATTTGGTATTACGGCCGTTGGTTCTGCCGCCATTGCGGCGGCGGCCAAGCGGCCGGATGGCCGCGCCCGACGAGGGCTGGACAACGGTCAATGAAATTGGCCGTTGGTATCACATGCCGCTTCAGCCCTGCCGGAATGGCGTCCGGCGCCAGTCGGGGGTGGCGATGATCGGCCGGTCCTGTTGGGATTCACTGAAAAAGCTTGGGTAAGCCTTGGGGCCATTGGCATCCGCCTGTCTGGACGGGTCCATGCTGGGGTAAAGAGAAAGCAGCGAATCCCTGACCGGGGTGGTCCCAGTCGTGCCAAGGATCGACAAAGTCTTCCTGGGCTGATCAAGTATGGACGGATCGCGTCCAGAACGGCGAATCGCCGCCACCATCTCGGATTGGGTGTTTTTTGCCTGTCTCTCGGCCAGTGATTCATAGGCCGATTTCACCATATCCCGATATTGGTCATTCTGATCTTCTGAAAAATGTCCATGTTGTAGAAGGGTTTCTCCATTATTTGACCGGCGGCGGCGGATGTCCTCCGCTCCTTTATTTGGGGATTTTTTTCCGCCCTCTCGAACCCAAAGATAATTGTTCTCGAATTTCGCCATGGTTTCCGCGTTGAATGGTTCGTCCCCCTTCAGGCGGACATTCCCATGGGTAAAGGAAGCATCCTTCCCTTCCACATATGATCGCAGGCGTGTCGGCTTGCCGAATTGGTTGATATTATCCGCGACTGTTGCATAAAAAGGCTTTGAACTGACATAGTCCCTGAAATCCTTATCCGTATTGTAACGTGGATTTTTCTGGGCGGCGGCGATGACGCTGTCGGTCATGTCTTTTACCTTGGCTACCTGCTGCTTATCCCAGGTTTCCACCAATTTCTTACCTTCTGGGGTTTGGATGATTGTATTGATATTCTCTTTTAGACCGTCGGAAATCGCGGATGGCTCCCCCTTTGCAGCCAAGCCGGATGTGATCGTTTCCATGTCGGCATCGGTAAATTTTTTCGATGCCTTCAATAAGTCGATCAATTCACCCCGGACAATTTTGTTTGCCCCCAAATCCGTTTGCATGCCGCCGACACTAAATCCGCTTTCTTTTGTGCCCGCATGGCTGATGGAAGTCTTTTTTGGGTATCATTTCCTATCTCATTTGTTGAAATAAGATCGACTAAAAATTTTTTCATTTCATCATCTTCTTCTAAAATTGCCATATCTCTCTCCTATGTCTTGGTATTTTCATTCCGATGCGGTCATTATGGAAAATGTGATGACCCCGCGTGGCGTTCGAGTGGCCCCAACAGGGCGCCATCGGCAGATGCCAAAACTGCCCCCCCCCTCAATCACTGTCCCGCTGGCTTTGGGATCGCCAGGATGATTTCGGTCAGGCGGTCGTGCAGGAATTGTAAGGAATTAAAGGTGGGGTCTTCCTCTTCCCGGCGGTTTGTTTCGATCAGGATCGGTTCCAATTGCTGGAACGGCAGGGCAAACAAGTCCGGGCTGGCATCCACATAGGGTGAGTTCAAATTCAGGTCAAAACGGACCAGGAACGTATCATCCCAAACCGCGACAAAGGTATTGTCGGCCAGAACCGAATTCGGGACGCCGTATACCGTTGAAATAAAAACTCGGCTGCGATAGGTGGTTGGGCGTTTATTAT
>JAYSBF010000083.1:0-12362 GCA_041915545.1 Magnetospirillum sp.
TTGGCCATGTCATCGTGCGGGCCGGAGAGCAAATCTGCCTCGCGATGCCGGGTCAGCCATTTGCCCAACGTCGATTTGCCAATCCCAAGATCGCCAGCAACCTCACCAACCGTGCGACCGCTGGTTTACACCAGTCGAACCGCTTCCCGCTTGAACTCGTCCGTGAATGTCTTCAGTCCTGAGCCGGTCATGGCGGTGTCCTTCATGCAGAGTCTTATCACGGCACGCTCTCCACTCTTTCAGGGCAAGTCCACGCCATCCCTACCCCCTTCGTGTGGGCAACCACTCACAAAATCACACACAGGGGAGAATGGCATGGGGCGGGGCGGACAGCAAGAAGGCTCCCGAAGGAGCCCTCTGAAATCCGCTAACCTATTGAAAACTCACTCCCACTCGATGGTGCCCGGCGGCTTGCTGGTCACATCGTAGGTCACGCGGTTGATGCCCTTGACCTCGTTGATGATGCGGTTGGCGACGCGGCCTAGGAAGGCCATGTCGAAAGGATAAAAATCGGCGGTCATGCCGTCGGTGCTGGTGACGGCCCGCAGGGCGCAGGCGTAATCGTAGGAACGGCTATCCCCCATGACGCCCACGGTGCGCACCGGCAGCAGAACGGTGAATGCCTGCCAGATCACATCATAAAGACCGGCATTGCGGATTTCTTCCAGATAGATGGCATCTGCCTTTTTCAGGATGTCCAGCTTGTCGCGGGTGATGTCCTGGCCGGGAATGCGGATGGCCAGGCCGGGGCCGGGGAAGGGGTGGCGACCGACCATTTCGTCGGGCAGGCCCAATTCGCGGCCCAGGGCGCGGACTTCGTCCTTGAACAATTCGCGCAAGGGTTCCACCAGCTTCATGTTCATGCGTTCGGGCAGGCCGCCCACATTGTGGTGGCTTTTGATAGTGACGCTGGGACCGCCGATGACGCTGACCGATTCGATCACATCCGGGTACAGTGTGCCCTGGGCCAGGAAATCGGCGCCGCCGATTTTCTTGGCCTCTTCCTCGAACACGTCGATGAACAAGGCGCCGATGGTCTTGCGCTTTTGTTCCGGGTCGGTCATGCCCGCCAATCGGCCCAGGAACAGGTCAGAGGCATCCTTATGCACCAGATGGATATTGAACCGGTCCCGGAAAACGCTGACCACCTGATCGGATTCGCCCAGCCGCATCAGGCCGTGATCCACGAAAACGCAGGTCAGTTGATCGCCAATGGCTTCATGGATCAAGGCGGCAACCACCGATGAATCGACACCGCCCGACAGGCCGCAGATCACCCGGCCCGAGCCGACTTGGGCGCGGATTTTTTCGATGGCCTGGGATTTGAACGCGGCCATGGTCCAATCGCCCGCGCACCCGGCCACGTCATGGGTAAAATTGCGCAGCAATTGGGCGCCATGGGGGGTGTGCACCACTTCGGGATGGAACTGCACGGCATAGAACCGGCGGTCATCATTGGCGATGGCGGCAAAGGGAGCTCCTTCCGAGGTGCCGACCACCCGGAAACCCGGCGGCAGGCTGACCACACGGTCGCCATGGCTCATCCACACCTGTTCACGTCCGCCCTTGGCCCAGACACCATGGAACAAGGCGCAATCGTCGCTGATATCCACGTAAGCGCGGCCGAATTCCCGATGGTCGCCCGGTTCGACCTTGCCGCCCAATTGTTCGCACATGGTCTGCTGGCCATAGCAGATGCCCAAGACGGGCACACCCAAGGTGAATACCGCGTCATCGGCGCGCGGCGAACCGGCTTCGGTGACCGAGGACGGACCGCCCGACAGAATGATTGCCTTTGGCCCAAAGGCCCGCAAACTGACGCCATCCACCTTGTTGAACGGGTGGATTTCGCAATAAACCCCGCTTTCCCGCACACGGCGGGCAATCAACTGGGTCACCTGGCTGCCAAAATCAATAATAAGGACGCGGTCGGTCATGAGCGGATGCCTCGGGGCACGGGGGCGGAATGGGGCGGACTTTAACCATCCCAATACGGAATGCGCAACCGGCATCACCCATTTGAAACTTGATCGTCCCCCGGCAAAAGGACATATCAGGAAACACGAGCCCGCCTTTCCACCCCTGCTTGCGAGTATCCGCGCCATGTCCGCCACGACATCCACAGGCACCCAGCAGATGGAAGAAGCCGGGTTGATCTATGCTTTTGCCGTGACCGCCGGCAAGGCTGTCCCCTACCGGCCGCAATCCACCCAACCGGCCCCCCAAGCGGATTACGTGTGGATTCACGTCAACCTGTCCACCGAACCGGGACGGCAGTGGATTTTGCGTCATTCCGGCCTGCCCGCCCAATTGGCCAACACCTTGCTGGACCGCAACGAGGATGATGGCGCCCAGGTCTTCGGCAATGGCTGCGCCGTGGTTCTGGAAGATCGCTTGCGGGAATTCGACGATGACGCCCTGGCCCTGTCCGAGCTGCATATGTGGCTGGAAGCCAAGCGTCTTATCACCATGCGGTGGCGTCCGCTGGCCGCCACCGACAAGATCCGGTTCCGCCTGGAAGTGGGGGAAGCGCCCAAAAGCGCATCGGCCCTGTTCATGGCCCTGCTGGAGGAAAATGTCGCCGATATCGAGGCCCTGGGCCGCAGAATCCGTCGCCGGTTCGATTTGCTGGAAGATCAGGTGTTGGATGACGCGGTGGGCGGCATTGCCGGTGAATTGGGGTCTGTCCGCCGCGACGCCATCAAACTGCGCCGCCGGGCCATTCCCTTGCGCCAATTGCTGACCCGGTTGCAAATGGTCATGCCCGCCTGGGTCAAGGATGATGAAGGCGAGGATTTCGATCCCATGTTAGGCCGGGTGGAACGAGCCACCGGCGATCTTCAGGATTGCGTCGAACAATCCCGCCTGCTGCATGACGAGTTTTCTGCCCGCAATGCCGAACGGTCGGGCCGAAACCTGTACATCTTGTCAGTGCTGTCGGCGGTGATGCTGCCGCTGAACTTGGTCACCGGCCTGTTCGGCATGAATGTGGCCGGTCTGCCTGGATTGCACGATGAAACCGCGTTCTGGTGGATTATGGCGGGCATGCTAATTTTCACCGTCCTGGTGATGCTGTGGTTCAAACGCAAACGCTGGTTCTGACCGCTTGACCCGAACACCCCACTGCTTTAGTGGTTAAGGCGGTGGAAACAGTCCCGGATTTGGGATCGGCAATGGGCGGCAACAGACAATTCGGACCGTGGATCAGGGGGGAAATCACCCGCCTGTTGCTGGTCGTCTTGTTGCTGGTCCAGCTTCAGCCCGGTCGGGTTCTGTCTGCCTTTGATCCGCCGGATCAGAATTTTTCGACCAGCATCAGCGATGTCTGTTCCGCCCATGATGGCGGCACCGGCAAATCGCTGCCCAGCCGCCCCGGCGACGACGATTGTTGTCGCACCCCCGGTTGCCAGGCCGCCATCCCCCCCATTCCCATGGCTGCGGGAACGGGACCGGCCCGTCTTGGTGGCGGGACGGTTCTGGCTGTTCCCGTGGGTCATGTCCGCACGGGCATCATCCAGGCCGTGCGGCATCGGCCACGCGCCCCTCCTATGGTCTGACATTTCCTGATTTTTCCACCACGGACGGCGCCCCCCTGGGCTGCCGCCGCCGTCATCGTTTCGCCCCGCGCATGGGGCGAGCCAAAGGATATGTCATGACCAATCCCGTTTTTTTCCGCGCCCGCCATCTGGCGGCGCATCCCGCCCGTATGGCGATTTTGTCCGCCTTGGGGCTGAGCTTGTCCGCCCCCGTCGCCCTGGCCCAGGTGCAATTGCCGCAAGTGCCGGTCAGCGCGGTGACGGACGCTGAAGCCGATGCCGACCCATTGCTTTCCCCCGGCGCCTTCAGCCAATCGGGCGCGGCGCTGGATGCCAAGCGCCTGGCCACGTCGGACACGGCCCAATTGCTGAAGGATCTGCCCGGCGTGTCGCTTTATGCCGCTGGCGGGGTTTCCAGCCTGCCCGCCTTGCGCGGGTTGGCCGATGACCGGCTGAAAACGCTGGTGGATGGCATCCCCATCACCGCATCCTGCCCCAATCACATGAATCCCACTTTTTCCTATATCGACCCCAACAAGGTGGCGAAGGTCGAGGTCATGGCCGGGATCACCCCGGTCAGTGCCGGCGGCGACAGCATCGGCGGCACCATCAGCGTGGAATCCGCCGACCCCACTTTCGCCAAGGCGGGGGAAGGCATCCATACGGAAGGCCGCTTGTCCACCACCTATCGCAGCACCAGCCACGGCATCACCGTGGGCGGCAATGTGGCCGCCGCCACCCAAAATGTCAGCGTCGGCTATGACGGGTCATGGGCCAAGGCGGGGGATTATCACCGGGGCGGCGACAACAACCCGGTCCAGACCAGCCGCTATCAGGTGGAAAACCATGCCCTGACCGTGGGCGTGCGTCACGACCAGGATTTGCTGGTGGTCCAAGGCGGGTGGCAGTTTTCCCCGCATGAGGGTTTTCCCAATCAGCGCATGGATCTGACGGAAAACACCAGCAAATTCCTGAATGCCCGGTATGACGGCAAATTTGGCTGGGGCGAGTTGGATGCCCGCGCTTATTGGCGGGATGTATCTCACGAAATGAATTTCCTGGGCCGGGTCAAGGGCACCAACATGCCCATGAACACCGAATCCGACGAAGTCGGCTATTCGGTCAAGGCGACCGTTCCGCTGAACCCGCGCGACACCCTGCGGGTGGGCAACGAGTTTCAGCGCTATACCTTGGATGATTGGTGGCCGCCCATCAGCGCCGCCGCCAACGGCATGATGAGTCCCAATGACTTTTGGAATATCCGTGACGGCGAACGCAACCGGGTGGGGACCTTTGCCGAATGGGAAGCCAAATGGGACAGCCGATGGACCACCTTGCTGGGGGTCCGCAACGATACGGTCTGGATGGATACCGGCGCGGTCCAGGGCTATAGCAACAATGCCATGGCCGCCTATGGGGTGGATGCATCCCGGTTCAACGCCTTTGACCATGCCCGCACCGACGTGAATTTCGATGCCACCGCGCTGGCCCGGTTCGATTGGGACAAGACGCACACCATCGAAGGCGGCTATGCCCGCAAGACCCGTTCCCCCAGCCTGTATGAACGCTATTCCTGGTCCACCGGCACCATGGCGTCCAACATGAACAACTGGACCGGCGACGGAAACGGCTATGTGGGCAACCCGGATCTGAACCCGGAAGTCGCCCATACGGTCAGCCTGAGCGGCGATTGGCACGACAGCACCCGCAAGGTCTGGAACATCAAGGTCAGCCCCTATTACACCTATGTGGAAGATTATATCGACGCCGACCGCTACAGCACCTTCACCAGCGGCAGGGCTTTCGGCAAACTGCGTCTGGCCAATCACGATGCCCAGCTTTACGGCGTGGATATTTCCGGCCATGCCCGGCTGCTGGACAGCCCGGCCTATGGCCAGGTCAGCGTGCGCGGTACCTTGGGCTGGGTGAATGGGGAAAACCTGGATACCGGCGACAATCTGTACAACATCATGCCGCTGAATGGCCGCCTGACCCTGGATCACCGTCTGGGCGGGTGGAGCAATGCCATCGAAGTGGAAGGCGCCGCAGCCAAGAACGGGGTCAGCCACACTCGCAATGAAATCCCAACCCCCGCCTATGCGCTGTTGAACCTGCGCACCGGATATGAATGGACCAATGTGGCGCTTACCGCCGGGATTGATAATGTGTTCAACACCCTGTACCACCTGCCCCTGGGCGGGGTGGATTATTCGGATTACCGGCAATGGGGGACCAATGTGGCCGGTCCCGGCCGGTCCTATATGGCCGGGGTGACGGTAAAGTTCTAATACCGGCCGCCCTTTGAAATGATCCGTTCGGCGGCCGGCCAGCCCGCGCGGCGTCTGATACCAAATCCCGGTGAGTGAAACTCATAGGGATTTGGTTAGGCCCAAGGGGCCGCGCGGCTTATGCCGCGGAAGGCAAGGGTTTCAGAGAAACCCGCCCGCCGCTGAGGGTGCCGGTGATCGATTCCGATCACCGGGACATGGTATGAGCGTCACCGTCTCGGCCTGAACGGACCCAACGGGTCAGTTCATTGGCCGGGCGGTATAAGGCAATACCAAGGCTTGGTGTTTGAAACGCATCAAGCCTTGGATGGGCAAACGTAAATACGCCCCCCGCCCGGCGGGGGCATGATCACAAGGCGACAATGGACAGGGTGCAGGTTGTTTTGTCAGCACAATCATCAGCCGGACCACGATGGGCCGCGCTGTTGGCTGTGTGCCTGCATCTATCCGTCCTGGCCCTGCTGGTTCTTGGTGACGGCAGCCGGGCGGGGGGACAGTCTCAACCGCCGATGCTGGTGGAACTTGTGCCCCCGACCCCCGACCCCGACCCCGAACCGACCAGCCCGGCCCAGCCCATGACCGGCCCAGCGAAACCCGGCCCGGCGATGGCCCAACCGAAACCAACACTCCAGCCGCCCCAGCCCGTCCGTCCGCGTCCATCGGCGGTTCCGTCCCGGGCGATCGCGTCATCCGCTCCATCATTGCCCACCTCACCGGCACCCACCGATGGCGGCATCACCGATGATCCTGCCGCCAGCCCCGGCATTGACAGTTATGTGGATCAGGACCAATTGGGCACGCGCGAGGATCTGGGATCACGGCGGCAGGGGGCGAACCGGGCCGGGTTTCAGGCGGAAATGGCCGCGTTCTCGCAAACCGTTTGGTCCCGGATCATGGCCCGGCGCCCCAAACAGGCCGCCCAGACCGGCCTGGTTCACGTCCGCTTCACCTTGGCGACCGATGGCCGAGTGCTGGATGTGGCGGCATTCCCGCCTTCGGGCAATCCGGCCCTGGACAACCTGGCCACGGACATGATCCGTCAGGCCGCCCCCTTTCCCCGCCCCCCCGACGGGGCCAGGGCGGACCAGCTCACCTTTGCCATCCCCATCAATTTCCGCCCGGATTGATCGGGGATCAGCCGATCAGTTTCAGTACAGCGGCAATACCCGCATCCACGCCATCGGCGATCTGGCCGATGCTGGATTCCAGCATATAGCAGGGGGTGGTCACCAGCCGGTTGGCCTGATCCACCACAACCATTCCCTGCATCGCTTCGTGATGGGTGGCCCCCATGGCGCCAATGGCCGCCGCCGTCCCCGCATCGGTGCCGATAGTCACCTCGCCCGCCCCCAGAACCCGCGCCAGCAGGGCCGGGGCAATACACCATGCCCCGATGGGCTTTCCCGCCTGATGGGCCGAGCGGATCACCCGTTCCACCTGGGGATCAACGGAACAATCGGGGCCGCTGACGGCGAAGGTGCACAAATTCTTGGCCGCGCCGAATCCGCCGGGAAAGACCACCGCATCCACCTGGCCGATATCCAGGGCGGCCAAAGGCGCGATCCGCCCCCTGGCGATGCGGGCGGATTCCACCAGGACGTTTCGGTTTTCCCCGGTGGGCTGGCCAGTCAGATGATCAATCACATGAAGCTGGGGAATATCGGGAGCAAAGCAGCAAGCCGTAGCACCGCTTCGTGTAATTCGGCACCGTCATAAACGCCACAACCGGACAGAACCACGGCGATGGTGGGGTTACTCATGGTGGGTTCCTTCAGCCAACAGGGAAAGATGGACAGGCGCCATGATACCGGGTTTTGGTATACCATGTCGTCTTTTCAGGAACGGGTGATTTCCATGGCACAAAATCCAGCCTATACATCCTTGGAACAGGTGTTTCACCAGGTGGCGGTCCTGGATGACGCCATGGCCGCCTTGCACTGGGATATGGCGGTGATGATGCCGGCCGGCGGCGCCGAAACCAGATCCGAACAATTGGCCTTGCTGAAGTCCATGGCCCATGCCCTGCTGACCGGCCCGGCCATTGCCGATTGGCTGGCCCAAGCCCAGGATGAAAGCCTGGATGGCTGGGAACGCGCCAATCTGGGCGAAATGCGCAGGCTTTACGGCCATGCCGCCGCCTTGCCCTCCGATCTGGTCCAAGCCCTGGCCAAAGCCGAAACCACCTGCGAAATGATCTGGCGCGACGCCCGCAAGGACAGCGATTTCGCCCGCGTCGCCCCCAGCCTGGATGCCTTGTTGTCCCTGGTGCGCCAGTCGGGTCAGGCCAAGGCCCAGGCCCTGGGGGTGTCGGCCCATGCCGCCTTGCTGGATCAGTTCGAACCAGGCGGCAGCCTGGATGAAATCGACGCGCTGTTCGCCGATCTGGAAGATTTTCTGCCGACCTTCCTGGCTCAGGTAACGGATGCCCAATCCCGCCACCCCACCCCCCGATTGCCGCCGGGGCCTTTTTCCGTGGATCGCCAGCGGGATCTGGGGCGGCGGATCATGGGCAGGATCGGGTTTGATTTTCATCATGGCCGCCAGGATGAAAGCGCCCACCCCTTTTGCGGCGGCTATCCCGGCGATATCCGGCTGACCACCCGCTATGACGAGGCGGATTTCACCTCGGCCCTGATGGGGATCATCCATGAAACCGGCCATGCCCTGTACGAAGCCGGGCTGCCCGGCGGGCGCTGGCGGTATCAGCCGGTGGGCCGCGCCCGCGGCATGCAGATGCATGAAAGCCAAAGCCTGTTGATGGAAATGCAGGTCTGCCGGTCCCGCACCTTCCTGAACTTCGCCACCCCCTTGATCCGTGATTGCCTGAACGGAAGCGGGGCAGGTTGGGATGCGGATAATCTGTATGCATTGGGCACCTGGGTCCGGCCCGATTTCATCCGGGTGGATGCGGATGAAGTGACCTATCCCGCCCATGTGATCATCCGCCACCGGCTGGAAACCGCCATGCTGTCCGGTCAATTGGCGGTGGCCGATTTGCCCGGTGCCTGGAATGACGGCTATGCCCGGTTGCTGGGAATCACCCCCGCCAATGATCGCCTGGGCTGTCTTCAGGATATCCATTGGTATTCGGGATCATTTGGTTATTTCCCCACCTATACTTTGGGGGCGATGACCGCAGCTCAATTATTCAATGCCGCCATCATCGCCGATACAGGCATTTTGCCGGCAATCGGGCGGGGAGATTTTGCCCCCCTGCTGGATTGGCTGCGCCGGAATGTCCATGAATTGGGGTCCCGTCTGTCCACCCGCGACCTGCTGACCCAGGCTACGGGCCGTCCATTGGATGCAACGGTGTTCAAGAACCATCTGCATACGCGTTATTTGGCTCCCCTCGGTTAACCAAGAAAAAAACATTCAACCCATAGAAATCGTCCCGGCTGCGCTTGCCGTTACGGGTTTTGCCCGTTAGTGTGGCGCAGTTTTCGGGCTTTGATGCTGGAGCATTGCCACGGTGAAGTACATCAGCACACGGGGACAGGCCCCGGTTCTTGATTTCGATGACGTCCTGCTGGCCGGACTGGCCCGTGATGGCGGCCTGTATCTGCCGGAAACCTGGCCGGTTTTCACCCCGGACCGTATTCGCGCCTTGCGCGGCCTGTCTTACCAGCAGATCGCCACCGAAGTCATGGCGCCCTTTGTGGATGGCTGCCTGACCAAAGACGAATTGGCGGGCCTGATCGGCCAATCCTATTCCCGGTTCACCCATCGGGCGGTGGCGCCGCTGCGTCAGTTGGATGCCGGGCTGTGGGTGATGGAACTGTTCCATGGTCCCACCTTGGCGTTCAAAGATTACGCCCTGCAATTGGTGGGCAATCTGTTCGATCATGTGCTGGCGAAAAAGGGGCGGCGCACGGTGATTGTCGGCGCCACCTCGGGCGATACCGGATCGGCGGCCATCGAAGCCTGCCGCGACCGCAGCCGGGTGGACATCGTCATCTTGCACCCCAAGGGCCGCACGTCCGAAGTGCAGCGTCGGCAGATGACCACGGTTTTGTCGGCCAATGTCCGCAATCTGGCCGTGGATGGCACGTTCGACGACTGCCAGGACGCGGTCAAGGCCCTGTTCAACGACCATGGTTTCCGCGATGAATTCGGCCTGTCGGCGGTGAATTCCATCAACTGGGCGCGGATCATGGCCCAGATCGCCTATTATTTCGCCGCCGCCGTATCGTTGGGCGCCCCGGACGTGCCGGTGAACTTCGCCGTGCCCACCGGCAATTTCGGCAATGTTTTCGCGGGCTATGCTGCCCGGCGCATGGGGCTTCCCATCAACCGGCTGGTGGTCGGGTCCAATCGCAACGATATCCTGACGCGGTTTTTTGAAACTGGCCTCATGATAAATGACGGTGTCGTCCCCACATTATCTCCCAGCATGGACATTCAGGTGTCGTCCAATTTCGAACGCCTGATGGCCGAAACGCTGAACCGTGACGGAGATGCCGTGACGAAGCTGATGGACGATTTCCGCCAGACCGGGCGGATGGCCATGCCCCAGGGGGCCCTGGACAGCATGCGGGCCTTGTTCGAAGGCCACCGCTTCGACGATGACGCCACCTTGGGCCTGATGCGGGATCTGCACCAGACCACCGGGGAAATCATCGACCCCCATTCGGCCATCGGCATCGGCGCCGCTGCCACCGCCCGCCCCCGTCTGGGCGGCGATGTCCCGCTGGTGGCCCTGGCCACGGCCCATCCGGCGAAATTCCCCGATGCGGTGACCCAGGCCACCGGCATCCACCCCGCCCTGCCCCCCCATATGGCCGATCTGTTCCAGCGCCCCGAGCGGCTGGACACCATTGCCAATGATGTTGGCGCCATTCGCGATTATGTCCGCGCCTTTGCCGAGGAACGCCGTTGATGAGTATCCGGGAAACGTGTCTGCCGTCTGGTCTGCGCATTGTCAGTGACCCCATGTCCACGGTGGAAAGCGCATCGCTGGGCGTGTGGGTGGATACCGGCACACGGCATGAACCGGCCAATATCAACGGCATTTCCCATCTGCTGGAACACATGGCGTTCAAGGGCACGGAACGCCGCAGCGCACGGGCCATCGCCGAGGAAATGGACGCGGTGGGCGGTCATCTGAACGCCTATACCGCCCGCGACCACACCGCCTATTACGCCAAGGTGCTGAAGGAAGATTCCGCCCTGGCCTTGGACATCATTTCCGACATTCTTCAGAACTCCACCATGGACCCGGAAGAATTGCGGCGTGAACAAGAGGTGGTGGTCCAGGAAATCGGGCAGGCCAATGACCAGCCCGACGACATCATCTTCGATCATTTCCAGGCCATCGCCTATCCCGCCCAGCCCTTGGGCCGCCCGGTCCTGGGAACCGAGGATCTGGTGCGCTCCATGGGGCGCGACACCATCTTGGGCTATATGCACGAACATTATTCGGCACCGCGCATGGTTCTGTCCGCCGCCGGTCGGATTGATCACGACCAATTGGTGGATGCCGCCACCAAGGCGTTTGCCAAGATCGGCACGGCCCCCGACGTGGTGCCGGAAAAAGCGGTCTATCAGGGCGGCGATTTCCGCGAAGAACGGGATATCGAACAGGTCAATCTGGTGGTCGGCTTTGACGGCGTGTCCTATGACGACCCCGATTATTATGCCGCTTCCGTGCTGTCCACCTTGCTGGGGGGCGGCATGTCCAGCCGATTGTTCCAGGAAATCCGGGAAAAGCGCGGACTGGTTTATTCCATCTATTCCTTTACCTCGTCCTATGCCGATGGCGGATTGTTTGGGATTTACGCTGGCACCGGCGAAGACGAAGTGACCGAATTGGTGCCGGTCATGTGTGATGAGGTGGTGAACATCACCCATGGGGTATCGGATGATGAATTGCAGCGCGCCCGCGCCCAATTAAAAGCATCCATCCTGATGAGCCTGGAAAGCACGTCATCCCGTTGCGAGCAGCTTGCCCGGCAAATCCTGGTCTATGGCCGCCCCATTTCCACCGCCGAAGTGGTGGAAATGGTGGAATCCATTACCACCGCCGACATCGTCAAGGTGGCCAAACGGCTGTTTTCCACCACCCCCACCATTGCCGCCATTGGTCCGCTGGCCAAGGTGGAAAGCTATGATCAGATCCGCGCCCGGCTGAAGCTGTAGCCGCGCGTCCCTTACCACAATTCAATGAACCTGTGGCTGCCCCGTGCCGGGGCCGCTCAAGCGCCGCGCGGGCTTGGTCGCGTATTTCGACCCGATGCGGTCGAAATACGCTCTAAAGGAAAGTTCCGACCTTGGGTCGGAACTTTCTGAAACGAGTATTATACCAACGGCCGCAAGTCAGAACTTATACCATATCCCGGTGATCGGAACCGATCACCGGCGCCCTCAGCGGCGGGCGGGTTTCTCTGAAACCCTTGCCTTCCGCGGCATAAGCCGCGCGGCCCCTTGGGCCTAACAGGGTGCGGAAAAACTCCGCTTCGCGGCTGGGCGACCGCCCAGACCCGTTTGGAGGCGCAGCCTCCAAGCCTCCAGTTTCTTTTTCTTTCAAAGAGTTAGAAAT
>JAYSBF010000084.1:0-12108 GCA_041915545.1 Magnetospirillum sp.
TCCAAGCCTCCAGTTTCTTTTTCTTTCAAAGAGTTAGAAATCTGGAGGGTTCGGGAGGCTGTGCCTCTCGATTGGGGGATCGGGGGCAAATGCCCCCGAAAGAGGGTTTTTCCGCACCCTGCTAACCAAATCCCCATGAGTTTCACTCACCGGGATTTGGTATTACGGCCGTTGGTATTACTTCGCTTTTTTCTTCAACCGGGCTTCCAGCGCGTCGCAGACGGTGGACAACACCTTGATGCGGGCGTGGGGCTTGTTATTGGCTTCCACCAGGGTCCACGGGGCGGTGTGGGTCGAAGTCTTGGCCACCATGTCGTTGACGGCGGTTTCGTACAGCCCCCATTTATCGCGGTTGCGCCAATCCTCGTCCGTCAGCTTCCATTTTTTATATTCGATCTGCCCGCGCTGTTCGAAGCGGGTCAATTGTTCTTCCGATGTGATGTGCAGCCAGAATTTGCACAATGCCGCGCCGGATTCGACAATCTGATCTTCGAAATCATTGATCTCGCCATAGGCCCGCATCCAGGCTTCTTGCGAACAGAAGCCTTCGACCCGCTCGACCAGCACCCGCCCGTACCACGACCGGTCAAAAATGGTGACGCGGCCCGTGCGGGACAAATGCCGCCAGAACCGCCACAGGTAATGCTGGGCGCGCTCTTCCTCGGTGGGGGCGGCGATGGGGATGACCTGGAAGTCACGGGCGTTCAGGGCGCTGGTCAGACGGCGGACGGTCCCGCCCTTGCCCGCCGCGTCCCAGCCTTCAAACACCAAGACGGTGGACACGCCCTTTTCCCGCGCCTTGCGATGCAATTGGGCCAGCCGTCCCCGCTGTTCCTGAAGCTGCCGGTTATAATCGGCTTCGGCCAGGGTTTGGCTCATGTCCAGGGATGACAGGATGGATGGCTGGGCCACCAGGGCCTGGGGCTTTTCCGCCGTAGCCGGGGCGGATTTTTTCATTTCGGCAGCCACCTTGCGGGCCACTTCGCGGGCCTTCAGATGGGTGGCGATGGCGTTTTTCAGGGTGTTCAGCACGACCGTGCTGCGATAGCGGGCATCGGCGCCTTCGACGATGTGCCACGGGGCATGGCTTTTCGACGTGTACATGATCAGGCGTTCGCCGGCGGCGGCGAAGCTGTCATACATCTTCCAATGCTTCCAATCGGTGTCCGTGACCTGCCAGGCGGTCAGCGGATCTTCTTCCAGCTTTTTCAGGCGCTTCTTTTGCGCCTTTTGCGACAGATGCATCCAGAACTTGATGATCAGCGCGCCTTCATCGGCCAAGGTCTTTTCGAAATGGACGATGCGTTCCAGTTCTTCATCCATCTGGGGCACGTCGATATCGCCAGCGGCACGGCGCATCAGGGGGGCGTGATACCACGATGACAGGAACAGACCCAATTTGCCCTTTGGCGGCAGATCGCGCCAATACCGCCAATAAGCCGGGCGTTCCCGTTCTTCGTCGGATGCCGGGCCATAGGCACGGGTGTCGATCCAGCGGGGGTCCATCCATTCATTCAGCAGATTGACGGATTCGTTTTTGCCCGCACCGTCCACACCGGCAAAGACCACGATCACCGGAAAATCGGCCCCCCGCAATTGCTGCTGCAAATCCAGCAATTCGCTGCGCAACGCAGGCGCCATGGCGTCAAATTCTTCGCGGCTGACCTTGCACCCTAATTCGGCGGCTTCAAACACTGGCGGTTCCCCCCGGCTAAAACTATCAGGCGAAGGCTATGCCCATCCGGGAGCGGGGGCAAGTCTTCACACTGTCGATGATTGGCATGGCTGTCCTGGCCGGGCGGCATGTCCCGGCCAGGACACATTGACGCGGCTACTGGACGACGTTGACCACCCCGCGCATGCCCAGCAAGGAATCGCCGGCGGCGGAGGAATCAAAGGCAAAGGCCCCATAGCGGGCGGGAACGAACCACAATTCCTTGGTTTCCCCAGCCGGGACCACCACTTTTTCCACCCACGGAGTGGTGGCGGTGATGTCGCGTCCCACCAATTGGCGGACGGCGATGGTCTTCAGGAATTCCGTCGAGGAAAAGGTGTGGTCGCTGGTGGATTGATTGACCAGGATCAACCGGGTCGGACGATCACGATGAAAGGTCAATTGGTTGGGGACAAAGGCATGATTGACCAACGCGACCTGGACGGTGTCGGGCTGGCTCCAATCCGCCTGATTGGAGCGTTCTTGCGCATCGGGCAAATAGCCGATGGGCTGGTTGCGGCTGATTTTGTCCTCACCGGCGCAGGCGGCCAGGGACAGGGCCAGCAAGATGGTCATGGCCAGGGATTTCATGGGTGTTCTCCTTCTTGCTGTTCGGGTTCCCATCCGGGTGGGGCGATGTCGAACCCGGCGAAATGAAAGGCGGGGGCGACCACGCAACTGACCAGGGTCCAATCCCCCAGGGATTCGGCGGCCTGCCAGGCATGGGCAGGAACCACCGCATGGACCTGTTGGCCCTGGGTCAAGTCACCCCCCATGATAATGTCCTGACACCGACCATCGGACAGGGCCAAGCCCAAGCGCAGGGGACTGCCCGCATGCCATGCCCAGATTTCGCAGGCATCCACCCGGTGCCAGTGGGATTTTTCGCTCGACTGAAGCAGATAATGAATGACGGTGCAGGCCCCGCGACCGCCGTTTTCCCCCGCATCACGATAAGTTTCGGCATAATGGCCCCCCTCGGGATGGGGCTGCAATCCCAAGGCGCCGATGATCTGTGCCGCGGTCTGGCCGGTCATGCCGGGTCTTTGGGTTCGGTTTCACGCACCGACCGGCGGTTTTGGCAAATCTGATACCAATGGGCCAGATGCGGCCGCCCCTGGCGCCAATCGCAGGTCTTGCGGAAATCCAGATAGCCCAGGGCGCAGGCAACGGTGATGGGACCGATCAGAAACACGCCGCCCCAATGGCCCACATCCTTTTCCAGGGCATCCAGGGCGCGGATGATGGCCGCCTGCTGGCGGCTGATCCAGCCATCCCATTGCTTGTCCGCGGGACGGACGGCGGTTTCGACGCGGATTTGCACGGCGGCGTCCAGAATGCCCTGGGCCAATGCCTGGGTGCGCAATTGGCGCCAGCGTTCGGGAGTTTCGGACGGGAACAGGCGATGGCCGCTGTGCCGGGCATCCAGATATTCGCAGATGACGGCGGAATCATAGATGTTCTCGCCATTATCCAGCAGCAACACCGGGATTTTGCCCAAGGGATTGTCCTGGGTCAAAGCCTGGGTATCGGCGGCCCAGGCATTGGTGGGCACCAAGTCCAGATCAATGCCGCATTCCATGGCGGCGATCATGACCTTGCGGACATAGGGCGAGGTGGTGGAATAACGCAGCTTCATGGGTCCTCCCGCTTTGGCGGTCTTGGTGCTTGGGCAACAAAGACGTTTAGCCGCAGATTACCCGTCATTGTGGGGATTGTCTCGCCCTGGAAGGGCGGAAATATGGCAACGCCCTGGAAGGGCGGAAATATGGCAACGCCCTGGAAGGGCGGAAATATGGCAGAACCCTGGAAGGGCTGAATTGTGACCGGTTCCGCGACAGGGGGCGGATGGGGCGGGGGCGGGAGTTAGGGGCCGATCAGGCGGCAGCGCCCAAAGTGCGTTGCAGGATTTCCCGAAGCTGGCTGCCATTGACCGGCTTGTGCAGGATCGGCAGACCGCTGGCGGCGGCGCTGCGCAGGCGGTCAGAAGCGGTATCGCCGGTGACCAGAACGCCGGGGATGGCCGGGCCATGGGCGCGGCGCAGGCGTTCAATGGCCTCGGTGCCGGTATTCCCCTCACGCAGGCGGTAATCTGCCAGGATGAAGCAAGGATTGCCCCGCGCCTCGGCAAGTTCCGCCAAAGCTTCATCGGCCGACATGGCGGCGACGACACGATAGCCCCAGCTTTCGAACAGCATTTGATAGCCGGCCAGAACCATGGCTTCGTCTTCGATCACCACGATCAGCGGTTCGCCTGTTTCGGCCATTTCCGCTTCCATGATCCGGTCCTCGTTTCTAAGGTTTCGATGGGATCATGATCCAATTGGGCGGTTGGGAAAATCCAGGCGGAGGGCATAAGGTCTTTGATCCTGGATTATGACATGGGCCTATGACCTTGGAACGCATGGGAAATGCATGCGAAGGCGAGACAGCCCCCGTTGTCATGTTGCCTTCCGCTGAAAAAAAGGGTCTTACTTCATGTCCTGAAATGGATGGGGCGATGGTCGCCCCGCCCGCAAAAGGCTGCGATGCCCCATGACCGACACCGTCGTCCTGCCCGCCCCTGGCGCCATGACCTTGGACGCCATTGACCCCACCCTTGACTTGGCGGCCGAAATAGCCCGGCTGCGCAAGGAAAAGAACGCAATCATCCTGGCCCATTATTATCAGGAAGGTGAAATCCAGGATTTGGCCGATTTCGTCGGCGATTCCTTGGATCTGTCGCGCAAGGCGGCAGCCACCGATGCGGATATGATCGTGTTTTGCGGTGTCCGCTTCATGGGCGAAGTGGCGAAGATCCTGTCACCTGGCAAGGTGGTGGTGATTCCCGATGCCGAGGCTGGCTGTTCCTTGGAGGAATCGTGCCGCCCCGATGCGTTCCGCGCTTTCCGGGAAAAGCACCCCGATCATCTGGCGGTGACCTATATCAACTGCTCCGCCGACATCAAGGCATTGTCGGATGTGATCGTCACGTCATCCAATGCGGAAGTGATCGTCAATTCCCTGCCCAAGGACCAGCCGATCCTGTTCGCCCCCGACCGGCATCTGGGGGCATATATCGCCCGCAAGACCGGGCGCGATCTGACCTTGTGGCCGGGCAGTTGCCTGATCCACGAACAGTTTTCCGAACGCGAATTGGTGAAGCTGAAGGTGCGCCATCCCGGCGCCCTGGTCGCCGCCCACCCGGAATGCCCCGAAGCGGTGCTGAATCACGCCGATTATGTGGGATCGACCAAGGGTATCCTGGATTACGTGGTCAAGACCGACGGCCGGGAATTCATCATCGCCACCGAACCGCACATCATCCATCAGATGACCAAGGCGGCGCCGGACAAGACATTCATTCCCGCGCCTTTCGCCGATGGGGCCTGTGCCTCGTGCGCGGATTGTCCGTTCATGGCCCGCAACACCTTGGAAAAGATCTATCTGGCCATGCTGAATGCCGCCCCGGCCATTCAGGTGCCCGAAGATCTGCGCCAGCGGGCGCTGAAGCCGTTGCAGCGCATGTTGGATCTGTCGGTATCGGTGCCCATGTCCACGGCCAGCCAGGGAAGCAGCAATGTCGCGTGAGTTGAATGGTCCGCAATTGGACATGGACGATGCCCAGCGGGTTATCCGGGCGGCGTTGGATGAAGATGTGGGGCCGGGCGATATCACATCGGCCACGGTGATCCCGGAAAGCCTGCGGTTCCAAGGGGTCATGCAGGCCCGCCACGCCATGGTGGTGTCCGGCCTGCCGGTGGCCCAGGAAGTGTTCCGGCTGGTGGTGCCCGATGCCACCTTCACGCCGCTGACCCAAGATGGGGCCGAGGTGCCGGCGGGTACCTGCCTGGCGAAAATGGAAGGCCCGGCGCGGGGGCTGCTGACCGCCGAACGCACGGCCCTTAACCTGTTGCAGATGATGTCGGGCATCGCCACCCTGACCCGGTCCTATGCCAAACGGATCGACGGGACGGGATGCACGCTTTTGGACACGCGCAAGACGGTTCCGGGGCTGCGCCGCCTGAGCAAATACGCCACACGGTGCGGCGGGGCCGCCAATCACCGCATGGGGCTTTATGACGGCGTGCTGATCAAGGACAACCACATTGCCGTGGCCGGCAGCGTGGGGGCGGCGGTGCGGGCGGCCAAGGCCGCCGGGCTGCCCAATGTGGAAGCGGAATGCGACACGCTGGATCAGGTGGCCGAAGCGGTCGAGGCCGGGGCCGATATCGTGTTGCTGGACAATATGGGGCCTGCCGTGCTGCGTCAGGCGGTGGCCCTGGTGGCGGGGCGCTGCAAGACCGAAGCATCGGGCGGCGTGACCTTGGAAACCATTCGCGCCATCGCCGAAACCGGGGTTGATTATGTCTCGGTCGGCCGGATCACCCAATCGGCGCCGGCGGTGGATATCGGCCTGGATTGGAGTTGACGGAAAATGTCCTATGATCTGTTGGTGATCGGTTCGGGCGCGGCGGGAATGTCGCTGGCGCTGCGGGTGCTGGCGGCCAAGCCCGATGCGCGCGTCGCGGTGCTGACCAAGGGACCGTTGGCCGAAGGCAGCAGCTATTACGCCCAAGGCGGCATTGCCGCCGTGCTGGATGCCGCCGATACCACCGAATCACACATCGCCGATACTCTGGTGGCCGGGGCGGGATTGTGCAATGCCGCCACGGTCCGGTTCGTGGTGGAAAACGCCCGTTCGGCCATTGACTGGCTGATCAGTCAGGGCGTGGCCTTCGACCGCGAGGACGGGGCCTATCACCTGACCCGCGAGGGCGGGCATTCCCACCGCCGGGTCATCCATTCCGCCGATGCCACCGGCAAGGCGGTGCAGACCACGCTGATGGACCGGCTGCGCCAATGCGGAGCCGATATTTTCGAATATCATATCGGCATCGACGTCATCCGCGAACGCCGGTCAGGTGGAACGCCGGGGCGGGCGGTGGGGGCCTATGCCCTGGATTTGAAGACGGGCATGGTGGAAACGGTTCCGGCCCGCGTCGTGGCCTTGGCCACGGGCGGGGCCAGCCGGGTTTACCTGTATTCGTCCAACCCCGACGGGTCCACCGGCGACGGCATCGCCATGGCCTGGCGGGCGGGGTGCCGGGTGGCCAATATGGAATTCAGTCAATTCCATCCCACCTGCCTGTACCATCCCCGGGCCAAATCGTTCCTGATTTCCGAAGCGGTGCGGGGCGAAGGCGGGCGGTTGCTGCGGCCCGATGGCAGCCGGTTCATGGACGATTATGACAGCCGGGGAGAATTGGCCCCCCGCGACATCGTGGCCCGCGCCATCGACGATGTGATGAAGCGTCTGGGGTGCGATTGCGTTTATCTGGATATCAGCCATAAACCGGCGGACTTCATCACCACCCACTTCCCCACCATTCATGCGGAATGCCTGAAATACGGCATCGACATGACCCGGGAACCCATCCCGGTGGTGCCGGCCGCCCATTACACCTGCGGCGGTGTGCTGACCGATCTGGCCGGACGGACGGATGTGGAAAATCTGTTCGCCTTGGGCGAGGTGGCGGGAACCGGCCTGCATGGGGCCAACCGCATGGCGTCCAATTCGCTGTTGGAATGTCTGGTGTTTTCCGAAGCCGCCGCCCAAGACATCGTGGCCCGTCTGGACGACATTCCGCCCCCGCCGGTCATGGCCGCCTGGGATGAAAGCTGGGTGACCAATTCCGATGAAGAGGTGGTGGTGTCCCATAATTGGGACGAGCTGCGCCGCTTCATGTGGGATTACGTGGGGATCGTCCGGTCCACCAAACGATTGGAACGGGCGAAGCACCGGGTTAAGCTTTTGCAAAATGAAATCAGTGAATATTACGGCAGTTTCCGCGTTACCAACGATCTGTTGGAATTGCGCAATCTGGCGACCGTCGCGGATCTGATCGTGCGGTCGGCCCTGTTGCGCCGTGAAAGCCGGGGCCTGCATTATACCATTGACTTTCCCTCATTGGATGAAATAGCCCCACCGCAAAACACCATTCTTGTGCCTAAAAACTTTTCAGCCCGTGCCCATGGCTGATAAAGTCAGCGGGTAAGGGGGGACCGTCCGCATGAGCCAATCGGGAAATTCACGCCGGAAGGTCTTTCCGCCCGGCGCCCTGATTTTCGAAGAGGGGATGCCCGGATACGAAGCCTATGTGGTGGAATATGGCCGGGTCGCCGTGTTCAAGACGGTCAAGGATCGGCGCGTGCCGCTGGGGACAGTTGTTCCCGGCGGTATTTTCGGGGAAATGGCGTTAATTGACGACCAGCCCCGCATGGCATCGGCCCAGGCGGTGGAAGAAACTGCCTGCGTGATCATCGGCAAGGACCGCCTGACCGAACAATTGGAATTGGCCCCCAAGGGAATTCAGATCATTGTCGCCGCCTTGTTGGGCAACATCCGGCTGATGGGGGCCGAATTGGCCGAAGCTCAGATCACGCTTGCCGCCGACCTTGCCACAGACGAAGGCCAACACTCATGAAAGCCATTTTGCTTGCGGTTGCCCTGTCCGTGGCGGCCCCCCTGTCCACCATGGCCACCACATCGGCCTGGGCGGCGGAAGGCGGCGACGGACCGGCAGAAGTTTATGTGAAGCTAAGCCCCATCGCCCTGGAATTCTGGGATGATCAGGGATTGTTTCACATGCTGAACATCGAACTCAGCGTGGCCTTTCCCAGCCAGACCAGCATCAACAAGCAATTGGTGGACAAGATCACCCGGACGTTATCGGCCATGCAATGGGAAGAACTGTCCAAGGATAATCCGGCGGTCACCATCAAGGCCATCGCCTTGGAAGTCGTCCGTAAGGAATCCGGGTTGGAAAAAGCCAAGGATGTGTTGCTGACCAAATTGGTGATCCGCTGAGTCTGGATCGCTATTGCACTGAACCAGCCGGATGGTTCAGTGCAATGGATTTCAAGAAAGCGAAAAGCCCCGCTCAAACACCGTTCATACCAAATCCCGGTGAGTGGACCTCATGGGGATTTGGTTAGGCCCAAGGGGCCGCGCGGCTTATGCTGCGGAAGGCAAGGGTTTCGGAGAAACCCGCCCGCCGCTGAGGGCGCCGGTGATCGGTTCCGATCACCGGGACATGGTATCAGGCCGGATTTTCCAGGCTGAACCGGCGGCTTTGTTCATCATAGGCGAACAATTCCGAATACCGGCCCCAGGCGATGACCGCGCGCAGGGTTTCGCCCGCCATGTCTTCGGACATGTAATCTTCCAATTCGTCGGCGAAGCGGGACAGGGTGACCCGGTGGGTGGGGCGCTCATCCAGCACTTTGCGGATCAGTGCGGCCAGGGGGACATGGCGTAACAGATGGTCGGCGAACAGCCGCTTGCGCCCATCCACGGCGGCTTCGACGAAATGATGTCCCGCCGGGGTCAGCAGAATGTGTCCGTCGCTGATTTCGATGAAGCGCAGCAATTGCCCCACCTCGGTAATGGGAAACAGCTCATCCACATGCAGGCGCAAATCATCGGCCAAAATGGGCAGATCGGCGTGGCCGTCATGCGGGGGGGCGGCGACGGCTTCCAGCAGGCCCGCCAAGCTGTTGGTGGACACATCGGGCAAAAGCATGTCCAGACCGCTGCCGGTCAGATAATCCGCCCGGACCGGCTGGGCGGCGGGGACTGGGCGCTGGGTCATGCGGGCATAGATGTCATCTACCAGATGGCGGAAATCCGGCGCAGTCCGATTGCGGGGATGGGGCAGATCCACCCGCAATTCCGTGGCGACCCGTCCCGGATTGGATGAAAAAATCAGGATACGGTCACACATCAGCACCGCTTCCTCGATATTGTGGGTGACCAGCAGGATGGATTTCATCGGCAGTCGGCCTTCGCTCCACAAATCAATCAGATCGGTGCGCAAGGTTTCGGCGGTCAGGACATCCAGAGCGGAAAACGGTTCGTCCATCAGCAGCAATTGCGGATGAACCACCAAGGCACGGGCCAGCCCGACACGTTGGCGCATGCCGCCGGACAATTCCTTGGGATAGGCGGATTCAAACCCGTCCAGCCCGATCAGGTCGATGGCTTCCAAGGACCGGCGGCGGCGTTCGGCGGCGGGGACGCGCAGGGCTTCCAGGCCGATTTCCACGTTTTCCAGCACTGTCAGCCAGGGAAACAAGGCAAAGGTCTGAAAGACCATGGACACCCCATCGGGCGGCCCGTCCAAGGGCTGGCCCTGCCAGCGCACGGTGCCGGCGGTGGGGCGATTCAGTCCGGCGATGATGCGCAGCAGCGATGACTTTCCCGATCCCGACCGGCCCAGCAATCCAACCACTTCGCCTTCGCACAGGGTCAGGGCCACATCGTCCAGCACCAGCAGGTCTTCGGCCTCGCGCTTGTGATAGGCTTGGCGCACGCCGTGAAGGTCAAGCAGTACAGCGCTTTCAGCCATGGCGGTATCCCTTCCCTCAATCAAGACGCAGGCGGTTGGCCGCCAGGGTTTGCAGCGGCCGCCACAGCAGGCGGTTCAGCACAATGACAAACAGCGACATCACCGCGATGCCCAGAACGATGCGGGGATAATCCGCCCGGTCGCTGGCCTGGGCAATATAGGCACCCAGGCCATGGGCGGTTAGTTGGGTTCCGCCCCAATTGGCGATTTCAGCGACGATACTGGCATTCCATGACCCCCCGCTGGCAGTGATGCAGCCGGTGAGATAATAGGGAAAAATTCCCGGCAGAATCACCTTGCGCCACCAAAGCCAGCCCCGGATGCGAAAGCCCGAGGATGCTTCCTTCAGATCGGCGGGAAAGCTGCTGGCCCCGGCAATGACGTTGAACAAGATGTACCATTGGGTGCCCAGCACCATCAGCGGGCTGAGCCAGATATCCGGGCTGAGATCAAAGCGGACGATGGCGACCACCACCACCGGAAACACCAGATTGGCGGGAAAGGCCGCCAGGAATTGAATGACCGGCTGGGCCTTTTCCGCCAGACGGGGGCGCAGGCCGATCCAGACCCCCACCGGCACCCAGATCAGGCTGGCCAGGACAATCAGCACCATGACCCGGATCAGAGTCAGGCACCCCAATCCCATGGCCTGGGCCAGATCGCCCCAGCTCAGTTCCGCGGCGATGAAAATCCCGATCCGCCACACCGCATAGGACGTCACCGCCAGCACCAGACCCAGCCAGGCGCGATCAAGCCACGGAGATGATACCGCCCCGCGCCGCCGGGCGGCGGGGGCTGCCCCCAGCCGCAGCCGGGTGGCAGCCCGTGACAGGCGGGCCAGCGGCGTCACGGCCGCCATCAATAGCCGGGTCCGTCGCGCCAGGATCAATACCCAGGATTGCCCGCCGGTTTGGGATGCGGTCAGTTCGACCCGGAATTTCCCACCCCAGGCCACCAGCGGCCGGAATAGCAATTGGTCATAGGCGATGATCACCGCCAGCATGGTGAACACCGCCCAGCCGACCGCCGGCAAATCCTGGCGGGCGATGGCCAGGGCCACATAAGACCCGATTCCGGGCAGACTGACTTGGCCGTCGCCCACGGTGATCACTTCCGATGCCACCACGAAAAACCAGCCGCCGGACATGGACATCATCGTGTTCCAGATCAGTCCGGGCATGGCGAACGGAACTTCCAGCCGCCAAAAACGCTGCCAGCCCGACAGGCGGAAACTGCGGCAGGCTTCGTCCAGATCCTTGGGCACCGAGCGCAGGGATTGATAGAAGCTGAACGCCATGTTCCAGGCTTGGCTGGTGAAAATAGCGAACACCGCCGCCGCTTCCAGCCCCAGAACCCGGCCCGGAAACAGTGCCATGAACCCCAAAACGGTAAAGGACAGAAAGCCCAGGACCGGCACCGATTGCAAAATGTCCAAAAGCGGAATCAGCACCAATTCGGCGTGGCGGTTCTTGGCGGCCAGGGTGGCATAAAGGAAGGTGAAAACCAGCGAGGCGGCAATGGCCGCCAGCATGCGCAAGGTGGTCCGCAACGCATATTCAGGCAGGTGCACAGGGTCCAGGGACAGATCGCCCGTTTCGATGCTGGACAGGGGCACAAGCGTTTCCCGCGCCCCATGGGCCGCCAGAACCAAAGCCCCCAGCAACAGGGCAAAGGCCAGCACATCCCACAGATTGGGGACAAACCCCACGGACCGCCCCCCCGGTGTGGTGGTCTGGGGGGAGTGATGCCGGTTGATGAACATGGACGGTTCCCCTTTCCGGCGTGGTCTGCCGGGGGCACAGTCTCATGGCCGGTTGCGATGGATCAAGTCGGTCGGGCGTGGTTTGACAAAATGAAACAGAATGATACCAACAAAATGATACCAACGGCCAATTTCATTGACCGTTGTACAGCCCTCGCCGGGCGCGGCCATACGGCCGCTTGGCCGCCGCCGCAATGGCGGCTGGGGTTTATTTTGTCCCTCGCCGGGCGCGGCCATCCGGC
>JAYSBF010000085.1:0-12011 GCA_041915545.1 Magnetospirillum sp.
GAGGACGGCTGGAACGGTCAGCGAACCCGGCAGCCCCCTCGTCGCGAAAACGGCGTAGCCACTTGTAAACGGTAGCTGGTGAGACCCCCAGCGCCATTGCAATGGCGCTGGGGGTCTCACCAGCAGCGCGGCGTTCGACGATCAAAGCTCGACCGCTCGGGGTGAGTTTGGCATTCTTATGGACGTTCATGGGATCTCCTTGATGGGGTGTGGCTTTTCGCAAAACTCACATACCTCAAGGGGCTCCCATGAACAACCTATTGAGAGGCGACAGTTAGAGCGGATTTCGATCAATCGAAATCCGCTCTAATTCTTGCCTGTGGCTGCCCCGTGCCGGGGCCGCTCAAGCGCCGCGCGGGCTTGGTCGCGTATTTCGACCCGATGCGGTCGAAATACGCTCTAATACCAAATCCCGGTGAGTGAACCTCATGGGGATTTGATTAGGCCCAAGGGGCCGCGCGGCTTATGCCGCGGAAGGCAAGGGTTTCGGAGAAACCCGCCCGACCGCCACGGGCGCCGGTGATCGGTTCCGATCAACGCATTTTCCCGCGGCCACGCAGGCGGATGCCTGCGCTCGGCAAAAGAAAAAGCCGACCTCGAAAGGTCGGCTTTTCATGTCAAACCACAAATCCCCTGCTAAAAAGGGATCAGTGCAGCTTTTGCGGCAGCTCGGCAATGGCGCTGTCCAGCAGAACACCGGCCTGAACCGGGGTCACGCTTTGGGCCAGAACGTCGCGGGCGGCGTCAATGGCCACATCCACAGCCAAATTCTGCACTTCACGCAGGGCCTGGGCTTCCGCCTGGGCGATGCGTTCCAAAGCCTGGGTTTCGCGGCGCTTCAGCTGTTCTTCCAGATCGGCGGCGGATTGCTTGGCCAGACGCTCGGCTTCCGCCTTGGCGTGGGCGATGATTTCTTCCGCTTCCTTCATGGCGTCGCGCTGCTTGCGCTGATAAAGAGCCAGCATTTCCTGGGCTTCTTCACGCAGCTTCAACGCTTCGTCGATGCGGGACTTGATCTTGGCGGCACGGGCATCCAAACCCGCACCCATGGCCTTCAGCACCGGCTTGAACGCCAAGGCGACGACCAGGAAGAAAGCCACGCCCACCCAAAAGGCGGCTTCGGTATAGAACGGGCCAGCGTGGTGAACGGCTTCGGCCCCATGTTCGGCGGCATAAGCGATGGAGATCATTGGCCCTGCTCCTTGAGAGCGGTGGCAACGGCGGCGTCAACCCGGCCCTGTTCGGCGGTGACGCCGATCAGACGGGAAACCGCGGCACCGGCAATATCGGTGGCGACTTCGCGCACATTGGCCAGGGCAGCGGCCTTGGCGGAAGCGATGCGGGCTTCACCGGCCTTGATCTGCTCGGCCAGCTTGGCATTCAGGTCGCGGGTGCGTTCCTCGGCATGCTTGGACAGCCGTTCGCTTGCTTCCTTGATGACCGCGCTGGCATGAGCGCGGGATTCGGCCAGCGCCTTTTCGTAAGCGGCAACAGCGGCTTCGGCTTCGGCCTTCAATTGGGCCGCCTTGTCCAGACTGTCGTCGATCTTGCGCTGGCGTTCGTCCAGGACGGCACCGATCTTCGGCATAGCCAGCTTGGCCATCAGGACGTACAGGGTGATGAAAGTGACGGCCAGCCAGAAAAGCTGAGGCGCGAAGAACGCCGGATCGAACTGGGGCATCCCGATGCTCCTGAACGTAGAATTAGAACCGGAACGGATGGAACCGGATTTAGGCAAGATATTTCGGACCCGGCCGGACGGCCCCAACGGCACCAAAAGATGCGGCTGGGGCCGGAACCGTTCCGAAGGAGGACCCTTCGCCAGGAATTAGGCGAAGAGAACCATCAGCGCGACGACCAGGGCGAAGAGGGCGATAGCCTCGGTCACCGCGAAGCCGATCCAGCCGTACAGTTCCACATTCGCCTTGGCGGCCGGATTGCGGCCCACGGCGGCGATCAGGTTCGACCAGATGTTGCCGACACCGATACCCGAACCGATCATGCCGATGGCAGCCAGACCGGCACCGATGAACTTAGCAGCTTGCGGATCCATGTTTTGCTCCTTCAGGGAAAAAACCAGAAAAACCAGTCACAACCACAGGGACACTGTCCCGATCAGTGCATGTGCACGGCATCATGCAGATAGATGCAGGACAGGATGGTGAACACATAGGCCTGCAACAGGGCGATACCGAATTCCAACACGGTGATGCCGCCCAGGAAGGCAAACGGAACGATGCCCGGGATCACATAGAACGCACCCAGCGACACCACGAAACCGCCCATGACCTTCAGGATGATGTGACCCACGGTCATGTTGGCGAAAAGACGAACGGCGAGGCTGAACGGGCGCGAGAAATAGGAAATGATCTCGATGGGCACCAGAATGATCGCGGTGGCCAGCGGCGCGCCTTCGGGGAAGAACATCCGCAGGAAGTGCAGGCCGTGGCGGGCAAAGCCGATGATCGTCACGCCGATGAACACCACCGCCGCCATGGCGAAGGTCACGATGACGTGAGAGGTATAGGTGAAGCTGCCCGGGATCATGCCCAGCACATTGCCGAACAGCACGAACATGAACAGGCTGAAGATGAAGGGGAAATACTTCCGGCCTTCATGCCCCACATTGTCGCGCAGCATGTTGGCGACGAATTCGTAGCACAGCTCGGCCATGGATTGCCAACGACCGGGGATGATCGAGCGCGAACGGACCGAAAGGGTCAGGAACGCGGTGATCGCCACCACGGAGATGACCATCATCACCGCGGAATTGGTGAACGAAATGTCCACACCACCCACTTCCAGCGGAATGATGGGCTTGATCTTGAACTGCTCGATCGGATTAGCCACGAGAGTCTCCTACCTGTCCTTCTGTCGCTCGGCTTTCCGCCGCTGGGCGGCACCGAGTCCGACTGTCGCATCCAATCCCCTGCCGACGCGATAGGCGTTCATGACGCCGGCAACGCCGCCCAAGAGGAGAAACATCACCATCAGCCAAGGGGCCGTCCCCACGACGCGATCCAATGCATAGCCGACCCCACCACCAACGATGATGCCAGCCACCAGCTCGGTCGCCAAACGAAGACCCAGCGCCATCCCTTCGGTTGGCCGCCGACGCCCAGGTCCCTGGTCCACGGTTTCCGCCTCGCGCTTGCGCGCTGCTTCTATCCGTTCGTGCAGGCCCGTGATCGACGGGGTCGACTCGTCCTCTGCCATGATGGCGACGCCCTTGAAAAACCCCCTTCTGGCCACAACACTGCCAAAAGCGCGGGCACCATACGGGGTGCGGCTGCGGGTGTCAAGACTGTAAACAGACATTGTCAACCCATTGAACTTAAATACGAAATCGCGTCAAAGCCCTAGAAATCCCATAGTTTCTCGCCGCAATGCGAAAGAATTTTCCTCCCCAAAGGGGTGGCTGAGGCCGGGTAGGTGGCGCTTCCATCCCCCCGACTGGCCAGGAAAAGCGCAAAATACAGCTTATGGTATGGGTAGGATCAGCCCAGCCCAACCATCATCAGGACTCGCGGATGCTCTCCGCCTGGGCCAAATCCACCGACACCAATTGTGACACGCCGCGTTCCGCCATGGTCACCCCATAAAGACGGTCCATGCGGGCCATGGTCATGCGGTGATGGGTGACGATCAGGAAACGGGTACGGGTGGTTTGGGCGATGGAGGATACCAAGGCGCAGAAGCGGTCCACATTGGCATCGTCCAGCGGGGCATCCACTTCGTCCAGCACGCAGATGGGGGCCGGATTGATCAAAAAGACGGCAAAGATCAGGGCCAGGGCGGTCAGAGCCTGTTCCCCGCCCGACAACAGCGACAACACCTGAAGCCGCTTGCCCGGCGGTGAAGCCATGATCTCCAGCCCGGCTTCCAGCGGGTCGGGCGATTCCGTCAGGGCCAAATGCGCACGGCCACCGCCGAACAGACGCACGAACAGATCGCGGAAATGCTGATCCACCTGCTGGAACGACGTCAGCAATTTTTCCCGGCCTTCGCGGTTCAATTCCCCGATGGCGCCCCGCAATTTGGCGATGGCCTGGACCAGATCCTCCTTTTCCGTCTTCATGACGGTCAGGCGTTCATCCAATTCGGCCACTTCCTGTTCGGCCCGTAGATTGACTGGCCCCATGGCATCGCGTTCCCGGTTCAGACGGTCCAGCCGGGATTGCAGATCATCCATGGCCGGGCGCTCTTCCTCGACCACGCCAGCCAGATCGCGCAATTGCTCCGGGGTCATTTCCAGCCGTTCGGCGATACGGGCGGCCACCGCCCGGCATTGACGGTCGGCGCCCTCCACCGCCGCATCCTGACGGATGCGGTCTTCACGGGCCTGGGACAATTGGGCTTCCGCCGCCCGCTGGGCGCGGTCGGATTCGGCCTGGGCGGCTTCGGCCTGGGCCAGATGGTCGGCACTGGCCCTGCGCGCGGCCTCGGCTTCGGCGATGCGGTCCAGCAATTGGGAGCGGCGGCGGTCGAAACTGTCGGGCATGGATGACAGACGGTCCAATTCGGCCATCAACCCCTCGCGCCGTTCGGCCAATTCCTCCATCTGCTGAAGGGCGGCGTCGGCCCGGCGGCGCCAGGACTCCATGTCTCCGGCCAGACTGTCCAACCGCCGACGGCGTTCCCCGGCCTCGCGGACCAGCCGGTCCAGGGCCGAGCGGCTTTCCACCAGCCCGGTACGGGCTTCGGCCAGATCGGCGCGCAAGGCATTAATGTGTTCCTTGCCATCATCGGCGGATTGGGGCAGATCGGCCACGGCCTGCCGGGCGTCCATCACCTCGGCTTCCGCATCTTCCAGATCGGCACGGGCGGCAGCCACCTGTTCATCCAGACCGGCCATGCGGGATTCATGAGCGGCGAAACGCTGGGACAATTTGGCGTGCACGTCACGGGCCTTGGCGGTTTCCGCCTCGGCCCGACGCACCGCATCCTTGGCCGCCCGTTCCAGGCCATGGGCATCCTCGGCCGCCGCCAACGCGGCCTGGACCGTCTCTTCCGCGTTTTCCAGCCCGATCACCGCATCATCCAGACCAGCGCGCAATTCATCCAACCGATTGCGCTGGGCCAGACGCAACGCCATGGGGCTGGGGGCGCCGGGGCGCATGTGATAGCCATCCCACCGCCACAACCCGCCATCGGGGGTGACCACTCTTTGTCCGGGGCGTAACCCGGCCTGCATGGCCTGGGCCGTCGGGGCATCGGGCGCCACCCCCACCTGGGACAGGCGGCGGGCCAATGCCTGGGGCGCACTGACCCAGCGGCCCAAGGGCACGGCGCCTTCGGGCAAGGGGTCCGCCGACGGGTCCAGGGGTGGCAATATCCGCCACTGCATGGGGGCATCGCCATCATCCAGCGCCGCCAGCAAATCATCGCCCAAGGCGGCGGCCAAGGCCGGTTCATGGCCGCTGACGGCGGAAACCTGATCCAGCGCCGGGGCATGCGCCCCCTCGCGGCTTTGTTCCAGCACGCTGGCCAAGGCGTCGGCTTCGGCGGCCAGCCGGTCATGAGCGGCCCTGGCGGTTTGAAGCTGGTCACGGCTGCGGTCCAGATCGGCCTGGGCCTGCACACGGCGGCGATCGCCCTCTTCCGCTTCGGCCCGGCTTTCCTCCAGATATTCCAAGGCGGATTCCAGATCCATCTCGGCGGCGGTCAGATCCGAACGGTCCACCCCGTCCTGGGCTGCCTGGGCCCGTTGATTTTCCGCCTGGGTCACCCGGTCGCGCAACCGGTCGCGGCGGGTTTCGCTGTCCTGCTGGCGGCGCAAGGCGGCGGCGCGTCCGGCATCGGCGGCGGCCACTTCCTCCATCAGCCGGGCCAGATCCTTTTCCAGCGCGGCCACGGACTGGGCCGCCTGTTCCACCCGTTCATCCGCCTCGGCGCGGGCATCATCCTCGCCCTGAGCCGCCTCCATGATGGCCTGTTCCTCGGCAGCCAGCCGGGCCACCGCCCCCTGCGCGTCCTCGGCCCGGGCATGTTCCTTGTGCAAATCGCCCTGGGCCTGGGCCAGACGGGATTCCAGATCGCGACGGGTTTCGGCCAACCGCCCGGCCTCGCTTTCCAGATGTTCCCGTTCCACCAGCACACGCTGTAACAGGGCCTGAACCTCGGCATCCTGGCGGCGCAATTCCGGCAATCCGGCCGCGGCCTGGGCGGCGGCAGCGGCGGCAGCGGCGGCAAGACGGGTGGCGTCCTGGACCCGTGTTTCCGCCTGGGTCCGCATGGCGCGGGCGGCGTCGATCACCGTCAGCGCCTCAAGCCATTGCAGATAAAGCAGCCGGGCTTCCAATTCGCGGATTTGATCTGACAGATTGCGGTAACGCTGGGCCTGACGGGCTTGGCGCTGAAGCCCGCGCAATTGGTCTTCCAGCGTGACCAGCACATCATCCAGCCGGGCCAGATTGCCTTCGGCATTCTTCAGCCGCAATTCGGCTTCATGCCTGCGGGAATACAGGCCGGAAATGCCCGCCGCCTCTTCCAGCAGGCTGCGCCGTTCCCCCGCCTTGGCACTGATCAGGGCGCCGATCCGGCCCTGGCTGACCAAACCCGAAGACCGTGCCCCGGTGGCAGTATCGGCGAACAGCAATTGCACGTCGCGGGCCCGCACATCGCGGGAATTGATCCGGTAATTGGACCCCTGCCCCCGTTCGATCCGGCGGCAGATTTCCAGATCATCGGCATCGTAATGGGGCGGAGCCGAGCGGGCGCGGTTGTCCAGAACCACCGCCACTTCGGCCAAATTGCGGGCCGGCCGCCCCGACGTGCCGCCAAAAATAACGTCATCCATTTCACCGCCGCGCATTTGCCGGGCCGAGGTTTCCCCCATGACCCAGCGCAACGCCTCGATCAAATTAGACTTGCCGCAGCCATTGGGGCCAACCACCCCCGTCATTCCCGGTTCGACCAGCAGCTCGACCGGATCGACGAAGGATTTGAACCCCGACAGCCTGAGTTTGGTGAAATGGATCAAGGTGGGGCTTACTTGGCCGCCTGCTCCAACACCTTCTTGAATTCGGTGTAATCCTGGTATCCCACCACCTTCTTGCCATTGATCAGGAAAGTCGGGGTGCTGTCGATATCCATATCCTTATTGGCTTTTTCGGCACGGGCCTGGATATCCTGGGCCAGATCGTTGCGTTGCAAGCAGGCTTGCACGTCGTCGGCGGTGATGCCCGCCAGCCGCACCATCTTCTGAATGGCATCCAGCGGATTGGCGGCGCCCAGCCATTTATCCTGATTTTCCATGAACAGGCCCAGCACGCCGAAATAACGGTCCGGCCCCGAACAATGGGCGATCATGGACGCCCCCACGGATAAGGGCTGGGGCGCGGTGGGAAAATCGCGGAAGATCAGCTTGGCCTTGCCGGTGTCAATCCATTCGGCCTTGACCTTGGGCAGGGTGGTCTTGTGAAAATTGGCGCAATGGCCACAGGTGGTGGACGCATATTCGATGATGGTGATGGGGGCGTCAGCCTTGCCCAGCACATGGTCGATGGGAAAAGTTTCAGTCTTGTCGGCGGCGGCGGCAAAAGCGGCCGGCACCATCAGCGCCAAGGCCATCGACATCATGCGGACGAAACGCTTCACCTGGGAACTCCATAGCAGGGACGGCAGAACCGGCGGATACTACTCCGGTTTCTTGCCGGACGCCAACACCCGCCGACCCAACCCTTCCAACGCTTGGCGCAAGGCGGGATCGTCTATTCCATCCAAAACCCGCGCAAGGCGGGACTGATCTGCGCTGTCATCGCCCCAGCCATCCGCCGGGGCCGATGAGGTTTTTTTGCGCCCCTGACGGTCCTGGGGCAGCGGGCCGTGGATCAATTTGATCCGCGCCACCGCATTCCAGCCGAAATAGCTGTTGATCCGTTCGATCACTTGGGGCGCCAGATGTTGCAATTCGGTGGCAAAGGCGCTGTTCGACACCTTGATGACCAAGGTGCCGTTCGCCCGCTCATTGGCGGGGAATGTGATGCGCACCGGCAGGGTGAAGCTGGCGATCGCCGATTTGATCACCGCCGGCCAATCCACCACCAGGGCGCCCGAGACAAAGCCACGCTTGCCGAAAATCGGCCGGGTGATCCGTTCCGTGGGCACCGCGATGGATACCAATCCACCGCCGGTCCGTTCCTGGGATGATGTCTTGGTCATGGCGGCCAGCATAAGACTTCCGCTATTCTGATGCCATCATGTCATCCGCACCGCCATCACCCGCCGATTTGTTGCTGTCCTGGTACGACCGCAATGCCCGCACCCTGCCTTGGCGATCCAAGCCGGGACAGTACGCCGACCCCTATGCCGTCTGGCTGTCGGAAGTGATGTTGCAACAAACCACCGTGCAGGCGGTGATACCCTATTACCAAACCTTTCTGCACCGCTGGCCCACGGTCCGGGATTTGGCCGCCGCCCCCATCGACGACATCATGACCGCCTGGGCCGGGCTGGGCTATTACGCCCGCGCCCGCAATCTGCACCAATGCGCCCAGACCGTGGCCGAGTGGCGCGACAGCCAGTTTCCCGACACCGAAGAATCCTTGCGCAAACTGCCCGGAATAGGCGACTACACCGCCGCCGCCATCGCCGCCATTGCCTTTGGCCGCAAGGCCAATGTGGTGGATGGCAATGTGGAACGGGTGATCGCCCGCATCTTCGCCATCACCGACCCCCTGCCCGGCGTGAAGGCCAAGTTGAAATCCGCCGCCGCCCAATTGGTCCCCGATGCCAGGGCGGGCGATTATGCCCAGGCATTGATGGATCTGGGGGCGACCATCTGCACCCCCCGCGATCCGGCTTGCGGCATTTGTCCGTGGATGACCCTGTGCCAGGCGCGGCCATTGGGATTGGCCGCATCCCTGCCCGCCCGCCAGCCCAAGGCTGAACGCCCCACCCGTCATGGCATCGCCTTTTGGACCATCCGCAAGGATGGCGCCGTTTTGTTGCGCCGCCGCCCGCCCCAAGGTCTGCTGGGCGGCATGATGGAAATTCCATCCACCTCCTGGCGGGAAGAGGGCGTCTGGAGTCTGGAGGACGCGGTGGCGGAACAGCCATTGGCCGCCCCATGGCGCGTGCTGCCGGGCCTGGTCCGCCATACCTTCACCCACTTCCACCTGGAATTGCGGGTCGCGGTGGGAAAAACTGGACCCAACCCGCTGGCTCGGGGTATCTGGTGTCCACTGGATCAATTGGGGGATCAGGCATTGCCCACCCTGATGCGCAAGGTTGTCCGGCACGCCCTTGCCAAGGCTTATTAAGGAGACAGCATGCGCCTATCGTCAGCCGCCCTAGCCCTGGGCCTGGGCCTGTCTCAGACCCTGGCCCAGATCGCCCCCGCCGAAGCACAGAGCTTTCAAACCGGCGAACACCTGTTGCTGAACCCGCCCGCCAACTGGACGTTGGTTCCCGTGCAAAAGGGCGAGAAAATGAATGTCAGCCGCATGTACCCGCCCGGCGAGGATGAGCAGAAATGGACCCAGTCCCTGACCATCCAGGTCTATCCCTATAGCGAACAGATGCCGCGCCCCTTTATCGAAAACCTGATCCATTACAGCCGCGACAATTGCGATGCCGTCGGCCCAGGCCCGGTGACGGAAACATCCACCAACGGCTATCCCATGGCCGTGGTCACCATCACCTGCACCCGTGGCCGCACATCCGGCATGGGCAGTTTTGTGCTGATCCAATCCATCAAGGGCAAGGACGCCCTGTATGTGGTGCAACGCCAATGGCGCGGCCCTGCCTTTAGCCGCGACCAAAGCCCCGCCCTGCCCGATGGAATGCTGCAAAGTTGGGCCAACTTCGCCAAAACCGTCAGTTTGTGCGACACGCGGGACACCCGACACGCCTGCTGATGGCGGGCAATATCCTGAGTCTTATGAATGGGTTAGCCGGGCGCCCCCGTTTTTCTTTGCAGAAAATGAGTCAGCGATTCCAATAGGTTCTTGACGGAGTCAACGAATTGACTCAAGATTCCGCCATGTCGCTGCCACTTGACTCTATTCTCCAGGGCGATTGCATCGCCCATTTGGAAGCTCTGCCGGAAAAATCGGTCGATCTGGTCTTTGCCGATCCACCGTATAATCTGCAATTGGGCGGGGAGTTACTGCGCCCGGATAATAGCCGCGTCGATGGTGTTGATGACGACTGGGACCATTTCGCCAGCTTCGCCGAATACGACACCTTCACCCGCCGCTGGCTGGCCGGTGTGCGCCGGGTCCTGAAGGATGACGGATCGCTGTGGGTGATCGGCAGCTATCACAACATCTTCCGCGTCGGCGGCGCCTTGCAGGATTTGGGCTTTTGGGTGCTGAACGATATTATCTGGCGCAAAAGCAATCCCATGCCCAACTTTCGCGGCACCCGCTTCACCAATGCCCATGAAACCCTGATCTGGTGCGCCAAATCCGCCGATAGCCGCTATACCTTCAATTACGGCGCCATGAAATCGCTGAACGATGATTTGCAAATGCGCAGCGATTGGACCATCCCCCTGTGCACCGGATCGGAACGGCTGAAATCCGACGGAGCCAAGGTCCACCCAACGCAAAAGCCGGAAATGCTGCTGTACCGCGTGCTGATGAGCAGCAGCAAACCCGGCGATGTGGTGCTGGACCCGTTCTTTGGCACCGGAACCACTGGCGCCATGGCCAAAAAGCTGCACCGTCACTTCATCGGCATCGAACGCGACCCCCACTATATCCAGGCCGCCCGCGACCGCATCGCCCAGACCCGCCCAGTGGCGGACCCCACCGCCCTGAGCACCCCATCCAAGCGCAGCGAACCGCGCATCCCCTTTGGGACCGTCGTGGAACGCGGATTGCTGGAACCGGGAACCGTGCTTTACGGCAACCGCACGGAAAAATGGACCGCCCAGGTCAATGCCGACGGCACATTGATGACCATGGGCATCAATGGCGGTCACCGTGGCTCGATCCACAAGGTGGGAGCCATGGTGCAAAACGCCCCGGCCTGTAACGGCTGGACCTTTTGGCACGTCAAGGATGGCGACGACTTTGTCCCCATCGACCAATTCCGCCAGATCATCCGCGCTGAATTGCATTAGGTATTTGTCCCTCGCCGGGCGCAATCCTGCGGATTGCTTGGCCGCGCCCGCAATGGGCGCTGGGATTATATTTGTCCCTCGCCGGGCGCAATCCTGCGGATTGCTTGGCCGCGCCCGCAATGGGCGCTGGGTTAGGTTTGCCCCTCGCCGGGTGCCGCCTGACCGCAGCTTAGCCCTGCCCGAAAGGGTGGACACGGCCAGGGAAAGAAGGTATGTGCCTGGGATGCGTGACCTTTTACTGCATATGGCCGAAAGTGACCGCCGCCTGGGGTCGCAACTGGCATTGTCTGGCGAATTATTCGCCGGCTATCACCCTGCCATGCGGGTTTTGCACGAAAACAATGCCCGCGAACTGGAATTGCTGATCGATGATGATGGCTGGCCGTCCATTCATGATGCCGGCGATGATGGGGTCATGGCCGCGTTTCATATCGCCATGCAGGCCATTTCCCGCCCGGCTTTTCTGCGCCGGTGCCTGACCTTGATGAAAGCCGCCGCCCAGCGTGGCGAGATCCCCGCCTGGCATCCTGCCACCTTGGAAGACCGTATCCGTGTGTTGGAAGGCCGCCCCCAGATTTACGGCAGCCAAATGGATTGGGACGATGACGGCCATCTCAGCCCCCTGCCCCTGGCCGACGAAGACGGGGTGGACGCCCGCCGCGCCGCCGTCGGCTTGCCACCCCTGGCCGACTCCATCGCCCACATCCAGGCATTGGCGGCGGAAGACAATCAATATCCCCTGGCGGAGTGGATTCATCGGCAACATGCCATGGCCGATTTCGCCCACACCATGGGGTGGCGCTGAATCTGGATGAATTTTCAGCCCTCGCCGGGCGCAGCCTAATACCAAATCCCGGTGAGTGAAACTCATAGGGATTTGGTTAGGCCCAAGGGGCCGCGCGGCTTATGCCGCGGAAGGCAAGGGTTTCGGAGAAACCCG
>JAYSBF010000086.1:0-11882 GCA_041915545.1 Magnetospirillum sp.
AGTTAGAAATCTGGAGGGTTCGGGAGGCTGCGCCTCTCGATTGGGGGATCGGGGGCAAATGCCCCCGAAAGAGGGTTCTTCCGCACCCTGTTAATCCCTCGCCGGGCGGGTTTCTCCGAAGCCCGTGGCTCCCAGCCCAAAAAACGTGGCCCAGGCCCAGGCTGTTCAGAACAAGCCGGGGCCTGGGCCACGATCAACAAACAGACAACAGGCAAAGAACGGGCGACAGGCGCGCCGTCATCAATCCTGAAGGTCGATGGTGTAGTTCTCGATCACAGTATTGGCCAGCAATTGCTTGCACATCTGCTCGACCTGAACTTGAGCCTCGGCCTTGTCGGTCGTGGCCAGATCCAGTTCAATGAACTTTCCCTGACGCACTTCCTGCACACCGGCAAAACCCAACGACCCCAAGGCATGCTGCACGGCCTTGCCCTGCGGATCAAGAACGCCGTTCTTAAGGGTGATATGAACCTTGGCTTTCACGGACGCTTTCCCCCCTGTTATTGCATGGTGCTGGGACCTTTGAGGTCCCTTGGCCCGCCTTCGGGAAGAATGCCCAAGCGGCGGGCGACTTCCTGATACGCTTCTTCCACATTGCCCAGATCGCGGCGGAACCGGTCCTTGTCCATTTTCTCGCCGGTTTTCAGATCCCACAGGCGGCAATTATCGGGGCTGATTTCGTCGGCCAGAACGATTTGCATGTCGTCACCATTGTAGAGACGACCAAATTCCAGCTTGAAATCCACCAAGCGAATGCCGATGCCCAGGAACAGGCCGGTCAGGAAGTCGTTGATGCGCAACGACAGCGACATGATCTCGTCCAGATCCTGGGTGGTGGCCCAGCCAAAGGCGGTCACATGTTCTTCCGACACCATCGGGTCACCCAGGGCGTCGGATTTGAAATAATACTCAACGATGGACCGAGGCAGCGGAGTGCCTTCCGACAAACCGAAACGCTGCGCCAGCGAACCGGCGGAGATGTTGCGGATCACCACTTCCAGCGGAATAATCTCGACTTCGCGCACCAATTGTTCGCGCATGTTGAGACGGCGGACGAAATGGGTGGGAATCCCAATTTCACCCAACTTCAGCATCAGGTATTCGCTGATGCGGTTGTTGAGCACGCCCTTGCCGGTGATGGTGCCCTTTTTCTTGTTGTTGAAGGCGGTGGCATCGTCCTTGAAATACTGCACCAGGGTGCCCGGCTCGGGTCCTTCGAACAGGACCTTGGCCTTGCCTTCATAAATCTGTCTGCGTCGGGCCATAAGAAACATCCGGATGAATGGGTGCGCGCAGCGCAGCGCGCCAGTGCGGCGGAATGCCGGGACAGCCCAGGACATGGGTTCCGCCAATCGCTGCCGTTCATATAGCAGGGAAGACGTGGCGAGACAACGTATGTCACCCCGCCAATCCCCCATCCCACCCATGACCAGACGGGAAAGCTGTCCCCTTGCGGGATGTACCTATTCGGAAAAAGCCAGGGCCAGAGCCTCATCCACCGGCTTTCCCACATATTTGGCTGTACCGTCGATGCCCACACCGGCCAATTTTTTTTGCGGTCCCTCACCGATCTTGGCCACCAGCAGTGTTTTGCAATCTGCAAGAATTCGGCAGATGGTGTCCCGGCGCTCCTCATTTTCCAAGGCGCTGGCATCCACGTTCCGGGTTTCCAGCAAAACCGGACCCTGCGCCGAGTTTTCGTAGATCAGGAACTCATCGGCATCGCCGAAATGCTTGTTGATCTTGCCGTTATGTGGTCCGGCCACGGCGACCTTGATGCTTTGAGACATGAACTCTCCTTCTGATCGGGCTTGGCGGAAGCCTGCCGATGATCAAAGGCAGAGTGGAGCACGTTGTCAATGCAAACGTCATATCAAATCTAGAATAGCGCTTTAAACGGAACCTGATCCGGTCGTCCAGCTGCAAAGCGCCACATCGGCTTTTCAGCCGAGCCGATCGCAGGTAAAGCCAATAGCGAGGAAGATACAGTGCCAAATCCGTTGGACCGGGTGAAGCACAAGGCGGCATCCTCGGTTTCGCCAGATCCGGTGCTGCCGCCGCTGGCCAATAACTGCTCCCACTCCTGCCACTCTCCCGCATCGGGGCGGGGGCGGGATGCTTGCGCGAAAAGCGGAGCATAACGGGCAATCCGTGGACTGGCGGCCCCATCGTCCAAATCGGCAGCGGTCAAAATGTGCACACCACTGCCGATGGGATGCACGCTCAGCCTGGCGCCACCATCGGCACGCAGCCAGAACGCATCGCGATTATCAGCCACCACCATGTTGAAAGGCCGCCAAGCCCGCGCATCCAGATGGGCCAGGGATTGGGCTGCATCGACCGCATCGGCATGATCCAAGGCTTCCAGCACCAACTCGCCCCGCGACCGTTTTCCAGCCTGCGGCCCCAATGTGCCCATACGGTTCAGGATGGCGGCCACCACGCCTTGATCATTCAGCCCCATCCACGACCCGCCCGCCGTGACATCAAGCCCGGCGACCACATCATCGCGGTCAGGCCAATGGCGGGCAGGTGCCGCCCACGGGCGGTCATTCATCTCATCCCGGTTGGCACCGATGATGACCGGCCAATCCGATTGAGGAAAGCGGGAGATGACGAGTGTGCACATGGCGCGTTCACCAATATGATAGAATGAAACAGGGAAAACAGGTCCAAACAAGATAAGGGAAAAAAGCCGATGACCATGTTCGACGACCGGGAACGGGCAGAAGAAACCAAATTCCAGCGCGATCAGGAATTGGATTTCAAGGTCAGCGTGCGCGCCCACCGCCTGTTGGCCCTGTGGGCTGCGGATCACATGGGGCTAAGGGCCGAAGCCGCCGAAGCCTATGCCCGTCAAGTGGTTGACGCATCCTTTACCCCCATGGGAACCGACGTTCCGGCCCGAGTGGCCGCCGATATGTCCCGCGCCATGTCGCCGCCCCCCACACTGCCGCAAATTCGCACGCAATGGATGCATTTTAAGGAAATTGCCCGCGACGAAACGATCCAAGGCATGCGATAAGACAAGGACAATCCGGCAAAATCAGACGCCGTTTACAGAAAGATAACATGTTTTGCATCTCGTATTGTTATCCAAACAAAATTTATCGCCAAAAGTCGTAGATAATGAAGCCGTGAAAGTTTTGGGGACCAGAGGTAGGGGAACACGATGCATAAACTGAATATCGCATTCAAAATCTATCTGATTGTCGGCATCATGGCCGTGGTCGGCGTCCTGGTCGGGGCTGTTGGCTTGGCCGGGATTGATCGTTCCATCGACAGCGCCAACGAGATGCGAGATTCCGCCTTGCGTTCCCTGAACGGGGAAAAGGCCAATGCTCTGGTCCTGGCGGTGGTCATGGATTCCCGTGGAGTCTATATGGCCCGCAGCCCCGAGGACGTGGAAAAATTCGCCAAACCCCTGCTGGTCAATCTGGACAAGCTTTCGGCCTTGCTGGCCGAATGGGAAAAACTGATCCCGACCGAACAGCGTGACGAATTCGGCCAATTGCGGGCATCCAGCGACAAATTCGCCACGCTTCGGCGCGAAGTCGTCCGCCAAGGCCGCGAAAATGGTGGTCCAGCCGCCCGGCAGGTGGGAGACAATGACGAAAACCGCAAAACCCGCCAGGCATTCAACGCCGCCATCGAATCCTTTGCCAAACGCAACGCCCAGGAAATCGACGAACATGTCGCGGAATTGGACCAAGCCGGCGTTACCGCTCATACCTGGGTGATCGCGGTTCTGGTCTTGGGTGTGGGCATTGGCGCGGTGGCATCCTGGCTGATGGCCAGCCGGGGAGTGGCCCGCCCGATCCAATCCATGACCGCGGTGATGGAACGCCTGCGCAATCGCGATCTCGGCACCCAAGTCCCCCATGTGGAGCGCGGCGACGAAATCGGCGCCATGGCCCGGGCGGTGGAAGTTTTCCGCGCCGAATTGCAGCGTAATGAAGAACTGGCCCAAGCCCAGCAGACCGCCCGCACTCAACGGGAAGCCCGCGCCCAGGCTATGGAGGCATTGGCCGGGGATTTCGATACCAAGGTGTCCACCGCCTTGGAACGGGTGGCCAATTCGGCGCTGGAATTGAACGGATCGGCCACCACGTTGGCCAATGCCGCCGGTGATGTGGCCGAACAGGCGGAAACCGCCGCCGCCGCCGCAGGGCAGACCGCAGGCAACGTGCAGACGGTCGCCGCCGCCACCGAAGAACTTTCCGCATCCATCAATGAAATCTCGGCCCAGATGGAACAGGCCAGCCGCATCGCCAATGACGCGGTGTCCGAAAGCGCCAAGACCAATGAAAAAGTCCGCAGCCTGGAGGAATCCGCCGCCCGTATCGGTCAAGTGGTGGATCTGATCAACGACATCGCCAGCCAAACCAACCTGCTGGCTCTCAACGCCACGATCGAAGCGGCGCGGGCAGGCGAAGCCGGTAAAGGTTTTGCCGTGGTCGCCCATGAAGTGAAATCCCTGGCCAATCAGACCACACGGGCGACCGAGGAAATCGCCAGTCAAATCGCAGCAGTCCAGGGCCAAACCCGCGACGCAGCCACCGCCATCAGCCAAATTTCCGAAACCGTTGGCAAGATCAGCCAAATTTCCGGTGATATCGCCGATGCGGTGCGGCAACAAGGATTGGCCACCACGGAAATTTCCCAAAACATCCAAGAGGCATCCAACGGAACCAGCCAGGTCAGCGAAACGATCTTGCGGATGCAAACCGCTTCGGGCGAAACCGGGTCGATCGCCGATCAGGTGCAGGGCGCCTCCAGTCGACTGAACGATGATGCCGTGGAATTACGCGGTCTGGTCCAGACGTTCCTGAGCCAGATCAAAGCCGTCTAACAGGGGGCGGAAAAATCCTCTTTCGGGGGGCATTTGCCCCCGATCCCCCAATCGGGAGGCACAGCCTCCCGAACCCTCCAGATTTCTAACCATTTGAAAGAAAAAGAAACTGGCGGTTTGGAGGCCGTGCCTCCAAACGGGTCTGGGCGGTCGCCCAGCCGCGAAGCGGAGTTTTTCCGCAGCTTGCTAATGCCGGTTCCATGAATTTCCGACCTCGGGCCGGAACCTTCCGAAACGAGTAGCTGAGCGTCGTTGCCGCGACGTAAACCGATCCAACCGGTCAGGTCATGTTTGGGGGCCTTTGCCCCCAAACCCCCAACTGGAAGGCGTGGCCTTCCAAACTATCCAATATCATCTGTGCCGATCGGCATTTGATGCTTCTCCCCGACAGTGCTCACATTCCTGACGGATTGTGAGTGTCCCTTGCCAAGCGTCCGCACCGCCATTGCGGTGGCGGCCAAGGGCGCGAAAGCGCCCGCCCGGCGAGGGACAAGACAATCGCTCAAATCATTGGCCGGTTGGTATGGGGACGAACATGGATCAAGATATGTCCAGTTTTTATACAATAAAAATAGAATGTAAACACCAGTATTACTCATATAAAACCACCGTTAATGTAAATAACCATCCAAAATACTTATTTTATTATTGAAGCCAGACTGGGAAATACCATATGTTTGGACATAGGAACACCACACAATCCAGCCCAGGAAGCCCGCCATGCACATGTCCAACGCCGCCCGTACCGACGAATTCGCCGATCGTATCCGCACCCAAAGCCGCGAAAGCGAAGTCAAATGCCGCCGGGAAATGATCCGCTTCCGCACGGCCATGCTGGAAATCGGCACCAAGATGGATTCTGTGTCCGACCAGTTGGAAGCCATGGACAAAAGCTTTGAAACTTCCTTGGCCAGCCTGCGCGAAGCCAATCAGATGAGCCTGGACACCATCGCCATGTGCGATGCCCTGCTGGCCGGATTGCTGGACCAGTGATCCGCCTGACTGCCACCACACCCCGTTTTGACAACACCATCGCCGATGGAGGGACTGAATCCATGATCCACTCTGCTCACACCGACCATGAAGTTATCGACAGCGAACATCAGGGGCTTCACGGCGTGCTGACCGCCCTGCGCGACATCATCGTTGCCGACGTCAACGGGTCGGTGGTCGCCGACGCTGTGATTGTGATGAAAGAACGGCTGCGCCTGCATTGCCGCAGCGAAGAAAACGAGGCCCAAGCCTGTGGCATGGCTGACATTTCCATGCTGCAACGCTCGCATGACGCCCTGCTTTCCGCCTTGTCCGAAGTGGAATGCCGCGTCGCCGGGAATGTGGGTGAGCGGCAACGCGCCGTGGACGCCTTTATCGCTCTGGCCATGGCCCATGAACACGAAGTGGATATTCCTTTGTTCCGCTCGCTGGAACAGTTCAGCCTGTAATGAATTTCCGACTTGCAGAACCGGCATGCGGCCATTGAGGCCGCGACCGACGAGGGACAACACAACCGCTCAATCCATTGGCCGGTTGGTATGAGGGCCGCATTGATCGGTTCCGCTCAATGCGTCTTGGTATAAGTACCTGCGGGTTCCGGGTGGAATTGGCGCGAGGCACTGGTTGCCTTATGGTCGGCAAACTGCTAGCTTCCGCGCCAATTTCCCGCAAGCTCCTGGATAGTGTTATGAAAATCAACGCCAACCTGATCCGCGTCGGCAACATCATCGAGCACAACGGCAAGCAATGGGCCGTGCTCAAGACCCAGATCGTGCAGCCCGGCAAGGGCGGCGCCTTCATCACCGTCGAAATGCGCGATATTCGGACCGGCACCAAGACCAACGAACGCTGGCGCACCGCCGATACCGTTGAAAAGTGCAACGTGGAAGAAAAGGAATGCAGCTTCCTTTTCGCCGATGGCGACGCGCTGACCTTCATGGACCAGGAAAATTTCGAACAGTTCAATCTGGCCAGGGACGTGCTGGGTGAATCCGCCGCTTTCTTGCAAGATGGCATGGTCGTTGCCGTGGACTTCATCGAAGGCTCGCCGGTGTCCGTGTCGCTGCCGGAAAAGGTGGTGATGACCGTGGTCGAAGCCGATCCGGTGGTCAAGGGCCAGACCGCGTCCTCGTCCTATAAGCCGGCCAAGCTGGAAAACGGCTTGAAGATTCTGGTCCCGCCCTTCATCGCCGAGGGTGAAAAGATCGTGGTGAACACCACCGACGTTTCTTACGTGGAACGCGCCAAGTAAGCTTTGGCATTCCCGATCGGCCGCTTTCCGGGGTATCCCTGGGAAGCGGCCTCGTTTATTTTTACCCCGCCCTTTCCTTATTGGGAGTATCCCGCCGTGATCGTCCGTTCCCCCATCCTTAACGTGATGATGGGCGCCGCCCGCAAGGCCGGTCGCGGCATGGTCCGCGATTTCGGCGAAGTGGAAAAGTTGCAGGTTTCCATGAAGGGAACCGCCGACTTCGTCAGTTCCGCCGATTTGCGGGCGGAAAAGATTTTGCGCCAGGAACTGAGCAAGGCTCGCCCCGCTTTTGGCTTCCTGATGGAAGAAGGCGGTGAAGTGACAGGGGATGACAAATCCCATCGCTGGATCATCGACCCCATCGACGGCACCACCAATTTCCTGCACGGCATCCCCCAATTCGCCATTTCCATCGGCCTGGAACGCGATGGCGAACTGATCGCCGGCGTGGTCTATGAACCCATCACCGATTCCATGTTCCATGGCGAAAAAGGCGCTGGCGCCTTCTTGAATGACTGGCGGCTGCGGGTGTCGGCCCGACGCAAACTGGACGAAGCGGTGATCAGCACCGGCATTCCCCATCGCGGGCGCCCCGGACATACCGAATTCATGAAGGAACTGCCGTGGATGATGGCCAATGTGGCGGGTCTGCGCCGCTTTGGCGCCGCGTCGCTGGATTTGGCCTATGTGGCTGCCGGGCGTTGCGACGCCTATTGGGAACGAGCGTTGAAGCCTTGGGACATGGCGGCAGGTATCGTGTTGGTTCGCGAAGCGGGCGGCTATATCAGTGACCTGGAGGGCAAACCCGATGTCATGTCAACCGGCGATATTCTGGCGGCCAATGATCAATTGCATCCACAATTGATGCAGTTGTTGCGCAAGGCCCACGGCTGATTACAGCTATCAGGATTTGGCGTGAATATTGCCGCTGGGCATCGCATGGGGTACTGTGCCTGTCCAAGGATTAGGGCCAGGGATCAAGGCACGGCAGGGGTAAGGCTGATGGCGCGGATAAAGTTACGGTCCACAGGGCTGGGCATGGTGGCCGGTGGGATGATGCTGGGCGTCATGCTGGCCTCGCCAGCCATGGCCCAGATTGTCATCGGCGGCAATGACCCCGACGTGGTGGTAAATTGGTCCGTCCTGGATCGGTTGGGCCAACCGCCGACCCTGGCCGACATGCTGAAGACCGAACATAACCGCACACTGCCCCCATCCGCAGCCCAGCCCCATGGCAGTCAGGCTCCGGGTGCCGTGCAATTCAAGCCGTACAAGGCCCAGCCTGGCAAAAGCACCAATCCCCCCGGCATTCGCGAGGCCCGCAATACCGCCAAAAAGCCGTCGGGCAAGGTGGTTGCCGCCAAACCGGCGAAAAAAGCCGCCATTGCCGCCGTCAAACCGGTAAAGCCCGCCCCGACCATCGCCAAGGCAGCACCGGAAAAGATAAGCCCGGCGAAACCATCCGCCGTGGCCGAATTGGTGCAACCGTCCCACAAATCGCCGCCGCCACCGGCCCCGGTGGTGGATATTCCGTTGCAGCCGAAAATCGCCGGTCCGCAAATTTCCCTGCCGGAAACCCCGACCCCGAAATTGCCCGAGGCGCAGCCTCAGAAAATAGCTGCGGCGCAGCCTCAGAAAATAGCCGAGGCGCAGCCTCAGAAGGCAGTTGAGGTGCCGAAGGTCGAGCCGGTCAAGAGCCCTGCCCCTGAAAAACCGGCGGAACCGGCAAAGCTGGCCGCTGCCGGGGCGGCACTGCTGAACGAAGCAAAAAGTGATTCCAGCCGCCCGGTCGCCGACGCTCAGTCGTTTCTGAGCACCGCCAAAAGCGACACCACCACGGCTCCGGCCAAGGTGGATTCCCTTTTGACTGAGGCCAAGAACAGTGTGCCGCCTGCGGCCGTTCCGGCCCCGCCGCCGCCGCAATTGGCGACCCTGCCCGCCGCACCAGCCCCGGCGGCCCAACCAGCTATCAGCAAGGGGGATACCCTGACCTTGCTGTTTGCCAATGACAGTTCCCAATTGCCGCCGGGGTCGTTGTCGGCCCTGGACCGCCTGGTCAATCGCATGACGCGGGATGAGTCTCAATCCCTGCAATTGCTGGCCTATGCGGATGGGGACGAAGCCAATGCGTCGAAAGCACGCCGCCTGTCATTGTCGCGGGCGCTGGAAGTGCGTAAATATCTGATGGACCAGGGAATTCGATCGACCCGTATTGAGGTGCGCGCTTTGGGGAATAAAGTGGAACGTGGTCCCGCCGACCGGGTGGATGCGGTTCTGGTCAGCCGCTAATCCCCTGCCCGCCTGTCGCAGCAAGAATCCCGCTGACCGGCCCCCTTCCCTGCCACTGACCACAGTGGCGGTGTGTCCAGCCCGCCCTTATAAGCCAGGAGCCAACACCCGCCATGACCACCCGCCCCCACCGCTATTTATTGCGCATGGTGCTGTTTCTTGCCGTCGTCGCAGGCGTGGCGGGGGTGCTTGCGCCCGGTCTGGTCAAGGTGTTTTGGGCCAATCCCGGTTTGAACGGTCTGATTATCGGCGTTTTCCTGGTGGGTATCGCCATGAATTTCCGCCAAGTGCTGATCTTGTCGCCGGAAGTCGCCTGGCTGGAAAGCTGGCGTCGGGGCCAGCCGGCCCTTTCCGGCGGGCGGCTGCGGTTGCTGGCCCCCATGGCCAGCATGCTGGGCGAGCGTCAGGGCCGGATGAGCCTGTCGGCCATGGCCCTGCGATCCTTATTGGACTCTATCTCCACCCGATTGGATGAAGGCCGGGAACTGGCCCGTTATTTCGTTGGCCTGCTGATCTTCCTTGGGCTGTTGGGAACATTTTGGGGATTGTCGCGCACGGTCGGGTCCATTGGCGATGTCATCGGATCGCTGAATGTGTCGAGCGAGGATGTCGGTGCCGCCTTCGGCAATCTGAAAGCCGGGCTGGAGGCGCCGCTTTCAGGCATGGGGACGGCGTTTTCCACCTCGATGTTCGGCTTGGCCGGTTCGCTGGTGCTGGGTTTTCTGGACCTTCAGGCCGCCCAGGCGCAAAACGCTTTTTACAACGATCTGGAAGAATGGCTGTCGGGTCAAACCCGTCTGGGTGGCGGCACCGTGGCCGAGGGCGACGCCCCCGTTTCCGCTTTTACCCAGGCATTGCTGGAACAGACTGCCGACCGGCTGGATGAATTGCAGCGGATCATGACCCGTGGCGAAGAAGGCCGGATCAGTTCCACCACCGCCATTCACGCCCTGTCCGACAAATTATCCACCCTGGCCGATCACATGCGGGCGGAACAGGCATTGCTGATCAAATTGGGGGAAGCCCAATTGGAGATGCGCCCCCTGCTGGCCCGGATCGCCGAAAATCCGATGGCCGGCGGCGGGCTGGATGAAGGAACGCGCGGCCACATCCGCAACATGGACATCGCCTTGCACCGCTTACTGGATGACGGCGCGCGAGGCCGTGATGATGTGATTGCCGAATTGCGTGCCCAATTCAAATTGCTGGCCCGCACTATTGCCGCCGTCGCCGACGATATGGATAATGGATGATCATGCGTGGACGTCACAACCGCAAAGAGCTGGATATATGGCCGGGCTTTGTCGATGCCCTGTCCACCTTGCTATTGGTCATCATCTTTGTCCTTTTGGTCTTTGTGCTGGCTCAGTTTTTTCTGGGTCAGGCGTTGCTGGGATCGGAGACGGCCCGTGGCCGCTTATCCAAGGAAATGGCCGTCCTGACCGAACAACTTTCCCTGGAACGCAAAACCAGTGAAACCCTGAAAATCGACGTTTCCCGCCTGAACGAACAACTGGACGCCACCAGAGCCGAATACCAAAGCTCGGCCCACGACATCGCCGCCTTGCAGGCGCTGAAAGAACAGTTGGAAGGCCAGATCACCGAACTGGACAGCAAACTGGAAGAAGCCGATGGCGCCCTGACCCAGGAAAAAGCCGCAGGCGACAAGGCACGGGCGGATGTGGCCCTGATGACCCAGCAATTATCGGTGCTGAAAACGGAAATGGCCCGCGTCGCCCAGGCGTTGGACGCGTCGGAAAAACAAGCCAGCGAACAAAAAGTACAGATCGTCGATCTGGGCAAGCGGCTGAATGTGGCCCTGGCCGGCAAGGTCGAGGAATTGCAGCGCTACCGATCTGAATTTTTCGGCAGATTGCGCAAAGTCGTGGGCAACCGCCCCGGCATCCGGGTGGATGGGGACCGTTTCGTTTTCCAATCCGAAGTGCTGTTTGACAGCGGTTCATCGGAACTGGGCCTGAACGGTATCGAACAAATCCGCCAGCTTGCCCGCACCTTGAACGACATCACCCCGCAAATCCCCAATGAAGTCAATTGGGTCCTGCGTATCGACGGACATACGGATAAACGCCCCATCGCGTCATCCCGCTTTCCCTCCAACTGGGAATTGTCCACCGCACGGGCCATCACCGTGTTGCGTACCCTGGCCGCCAATGGAGTTCCGCCCGAACGTCTGGCCGCCGCTGGATTTGGCGAATTCCAACCCTTGGATAAGGGCGATGGCGAAGATGCCATGGCCCGCAACCGCCGCATCGAAATTCGTCTGGATTCCCGCTAGATGTCATGTCTCGACAGGTTATTGACGGGAATCCTTGAGATCGGGGTCTTACCCTTGAGGCCGAAATGCGGCTGATGGTGATTGTAGTGGTTGAGGAAGCCGGGCAAGGCTGCGGCTCGTTCATCGGACTTCGCGTAGGGCTTGGCATAGGCCCATTCGCGTAAAGAAGTCTGGACGAAGCGTTCGGCCTTGCCGTTGGT
>JAYSBF010000087.1:0-11818 GCA_041915545.1 Magnetospirillum sp.
CAGGATGCGGAAAAACCCTCTTTCGGGGGCATTTGCCCCCGATCCCCCAATCGAGAGGCACAGCCTCCCGAACCCTCCAGATTTCTAACTCTTTGAAAGAAAAAGAAACAGGAGGTTTGGAGGCTGCGCCTCCAAACGGGTCTGGGCGGTCGCCCAGCCGCGAAGCGGAGTTTTTCCGCACCCTGTTAGGATGTTTATGTCCCTCGCCGGGCGCAATCCCATGGATTGCTTGGCCGCGCCCTCAATGGGCTTGGGATGTTTATGTCCCTCGCCGGGGCGTGGTTAATCCTGCCGATCCGGGCAAGAGGCGGTGGCGTTGGGGCCGAACACCTGATCCCAGCAGCCGATCATGGCTGAATCCACGTCTTCCATGGTTGGGGTCAGGCCCAGATCCCATAATGAGGTCACCCCGTATTGGCTGATGCCGCACGGCACGATGCCTTGGAAGTGGCTGAGATCGGGGTCCACATTCAGGGCGACGCCGTGCAAGGTGACCCAGTGGCGGACCCGCACGCCCAGGGCGGCGATTTTGTCTTCCCGCCGCATGCCGCCCGGACCGGGGCCGCGATCCACCCAAATTCCCACCCGGCCGTCACGCCGTTCCGCCTTGACCACGAACCGGTTCAGGACGCGGATCAACCATTCTTCCAGATCATGAACGTAACAGCGCACATCGGCGCCGCGTTGCTTCAGATCCAGCATCACATAGGCCACGCGCTGCCCCGGCCCGTGATAGGTGAACTGGCCGCCGCGCCCGGTCTGATAGACGGGAAAGCGGTCGGCCCACAGCAAATCCTGGGGTTTGGCGCTGGTTCCGGCGGTATAAAGCGGCGGATGTTCCAGCAGCCAGACACATTCGGGGGCATGGCCCGCGCGGATATCGGCCACGCGCTGATCCATGAAAGCCACGGCCTCTTCATAGGGGACTGGCTGGTCTGTGATGCGCCATTCAATCGGGGATGTCATCGGCCACCTGGAATGCTGCTTGCTAAACTTGGGGGAGTTTGGTATTCCCCTCTCTCCCCATTGGCAAGACCCATAATGGTCAAGACCCTTGGGGGGCTTACCAGCTATGCGACCATGGCGGAACTGGTAGACGCGCACGCTTGAGGTGCGTGTGACGCAAGTCGTGGGAGTTCGAGTCTCCCTGGTCGCACCAACGATGCAAACCCCGCGAGTCCGCTCGCGGGGTTTTCGCGTCTTGATCCGGCCTTTTGCCCTGGCCATTTAGGTGTGGGCACGGGTCGAACGGCTTTCGGATTTCCGAAAACACAGGGGTAGCCACCCTTACGCCCTTGTTGTTTCTGACGGATAGGCGTATGCCCAATCCTGGTCCCCAAGGACCACGTCCAAGGATAATAATATTACCGAGGTTTTCTCCCCATGAGCATGTCGGACGAGCTGCGCCAAAGCGCCCTGGACTATCACCGCCATCCGGTCCCCGGCAAAATAAGTGTCAATCCCACCAAGCCCTTGGCTAACCAACGCGACCTGGCCCTGGCCTATTCGCCCGGTGTGGCCGCCGCCTGCGAGGCCATCGTTGATGACCCGGAAACGGCGGTGGAGTACACCGCGCGGGGTAATCTTGTTGCGGTGGTCACCAACGGCACCGCCGTTTTGGGCCTGGGGGCCATTGGTCCCCTGGGGGCCAAGCCGGTGATGGAAGGCAAGGGGGTTTTGTTCAAAAAGTTCGCCGGCATTGATGTTTTCGACATGGAATTGGCGGAAAACGACCCGTCCAAGCTGGTCGATATCATCGCCGCCATGGAACCCACCTTTGGCGCCATCAATCTGGAAGACATCAAGGCCCCGGAATGTTTCGAGGTCGAGCGCCAGTTGAAAGAGCGCCTGTCCATCCCGGTGATGCATGACGATCAGCACGGCACCGCCATCGTGGTCGCCGCTGCCATGGTCAATGCCCTGCGGGTGGTGGGCAAGGATATCGGCAAGGTCAAGCTGGTGGCATCCGGTGCCGGGGCGGCCGCCCTGGCCTGCCTGAACCTGCTGGTCAGCGTCGGCATCAAGCGCGAGAATATTTGGGTCACCGACATCAAGGGCGTGGTCTATAAGGGCCGCAACGAATTGATGGACCCCTATAAGGAAATCTTCGCCCAGGAAACCGACAAGCGCACCCTGGCCGAAGTCATTCCCGACGCGGATGTTTTCATGGGTCTGTCGGCGCCGCGCGTGTTGACCCCGGACATGGTGGCCACCATGGCGCCCAAGCCCATCGTCTTCGCCCTGGCCAATCCCACCCCGGAAATCCTGCCGGAAGAAGTGAAGTCGGTGCGCCCGGATGCCATCATCGCCACCGGTCGGTCTGATTACCCCAATCAGGTCAACAACGTCCTGGTTTTCCCCTATATTTTCCGGGGCGCCCTGGATGTGGGGGCCACCCAGATCAACGAGGAAATGAAGCTGGCGGCCACCTATGCCCTGGCCGATCTGGCCATGGCTGAAACCGATGAACGGGTGCGCGCCGCTTATGGCGAACAGGGCCTGTCTTTCGGCCCTGAATATCTGATCCCCAAGCCGTTCGATTCCCGGCTGATTTTGAAGATGGCTCCCGCCGTGGCCAAGGCGGCCATGGATTCCGGCGTGGCCCGGCGTCCGATCATTGATTTCGAAGCCTATCGGGAAAAGCTGTCCCAATTCGTCTTCCGCACCGGCCTGGTGATGAAGCCGGTGTTGGACCGGGCCAAGCAGGATATCCGCCGCATCGTCTATACCGAAGGCGAAGGTCGGCGCATGCTGCTGGCCACCCAGACAGTGGTGGATGAAGGCGTGGCTTTCCCCATCCTGATTGGTCGGCGCGAGGTGGTGGCCAAACGCATCCGCGATTTGGACCTGCGCCTGAAGATGGACGAGGATTTCGAACTGGTCGATCCCCAGGACGATCCCCGCTATAACGATTATTGGCGGCTTTATCACCAATTGCTGGAACGCAAGGGGGTATCGCCCGAATATGCCCGCACCGTGGTCCGCACCCGTAACACGGTGATCGGCGCCCTGATGCTGCATCGGCGCGAAGCCGACGGTATGTTGTGCGGCACCGTGGGCCGGTATGACAAGCATCTGACCCATATCCGCGATGTCATCGGCATGCGGGCCAATGTGCGCACCCCGGCGGCCATGAATTTGCTGATCATGCCCCAGGGCACTTATTTCATCTGCGATACCTATGTGACCCCGGACCCCACCGCCGAGCAGATCGTGGAAACCACCTTGCTGGCGGCCGAGGAAGTGCGGCGCTTTGGCATTGATCCCAAAGTGGCGTTGCTGTCCCATTCCAATTTCGGGTCACGCCAGTCGGTATCGTCGGCCAAAATGCGCGAAGCTCTGGCCATCTTGCATGAACGCGCCCCCTATCTTGAGGTGGAAGGCGAAATGCATGGCGATGCGGCATTGTCAGAAACCATCCGCGCCCGTATCTTCCCCAATTCCCGGCTGAAGGGTCAGGCCAATCTGTTGATCATGCCCAATCTGGACGCGGCCAACATTTCCCTGAATCTGTTGAAGGTGTTGGGCGAAGGCTTGTCGGTGGGACCGATGCTGATGGGGGCGGCCATGCCGGCCCACATCCTGACCCCGTCGGCCACCGTGCGCAACATCGTCAACATGACCGCACTGGCCGCCGTGGATGCACAAATGGGCGCACAATTGCGGGGGTAGTCAGGCGTGGGGGAAAACGAAGGGACCAATGCTCCGGCCCATATGGAGATCGAGGACGATCTTTATGGGCTTGACCCCGAGTTCATCCACGCAGTGGAAAAGGCCATCGAGGACGGGCGTGCCGATGACGCCCGTTCCTTGGCTGAACCCTTGCATTATTCCGATGCCGCCGACCTGCTGGAACGCCTGGACCCCCATCAGCGTGTCCGGCTGGTCGAGGCATTGCGGCCCGATTTCGACCCGGAAATCCTGACCGAACTGGATGGCGAGGTTCGGGATCAGGTCATCAGTGCCCTGGGCTTCGCCGATCTGGCCACCGCCATTTCCGAATTGGATTCCGATGATGCGGTCTGGCTGGTTTCGCAATTGGACGAGGACGAGCGGACCCGCGTGCTTGATGCCCTGAACGACGATCTGCGCTCGATCGTTGCCCAGGGGTTGTCTTACCCGGAATATTCCGCCGGGCGCATGATGCAGCGCGAGCTGGTGGCCGTGCCTGCCTATTGGACCGTGGGGGAAACCATTGATTTCCTGCGTTCCAGCACCTCTATCCCCGAAGATTTCTATGATGTCTATGTGGTGGACCCCCGCCACCGGCCCGTTGGCAAGATCGGGCTGGCCCAATTGGTGCGGGCCAAGCGCCCGGTGCGCATCCGTGGCCTGATCGCCGATGAAAACATGACTGTCCCGGTGGCCGCCGACCGCGAGGAAGTGGCGTTTTTGTTCCGCCAGCACGATCTGGTGTCGGCCCCTGTGGTGGATGGCGCCGGTCGGCTGATGGGGGTGATCACCATCGACGACGTGGTGGACGTCATCGACGAAGAAGCTGCCGACGACATGTTGCGTCTGGCCGGTGTGTCCGATACGGATCTGTTCAGCGCCGTGCGCCACACCGTGCGCGCCCGTATTCCCTGGCTGTTGATCAACACCTGCACGGCGCTGGTGGCATCGTCGGTGATTGGGATTTTCGAAAGCACCTTGGAAAAAATCGTCGCCCTGGCGGTCTTGATGCCCATCGTCGCCGGGCTGGGCGGCAATGCGGGCACCCAAACCCTGGCGGTGGCGGTGCGCGGTCTGGCCACCAAGGAACTGGATTCCATTAACGGCCTGCGCATCATCGGCAAGGAGGTCCTGGTCGGGCTGATCAACGGCACGCTGATCGGGCTGTTATTGGGGTCCGTGGCCTGGGCCTGGTATGGCAATCCCAGCATCGGGCTGGTGATCGGGCTGGCCCTGATCTGCAATTTGCTGGTGGCGGGGCTGATGGGATCGCTGATCCCGCTGACATTGGAAAAATTCAATGTGGACCCGGCGGTGGCCAGTTCCATTTTCCTGACCATGTGCACGGATTCCATGGGATTTTTTCTGTTCCTGGGGCTGGCCACGGTGTTCTTGCTGTGACCGGCTGGGCCATCCCCGACCGGATTCTTTACAAGGATCAGGATGTGATCGTTCTGGACAAGCCGGCAGGTCTGGCGGTTCATGCCGGCCCCAATACCCCCGATCATCTGGAACTGTATCTGCCCGAGCTTTGCTTTGGCTGGGCCAAGCCGCCGCGCCTGGCCCACCGGCTGGACCGCGACACTTCGGGCTGTCTGGTGCTGGGCCGCCACGATAAGGCGATCAAGCGCCTGGGCCGCATGTTCATGCAAGGTCAGGTGGACAAAACCTATTGGACCGTGACCCAAGGCATTCCCGCCACCCCCCAGGGCCGGGTGGACAGCCCCATTGCCAAGATCAGCATTCCCCGTGTGCCGGGTCGTCCGGGCGTACCGGGAAAACATGGCGGATGGCGCATCGTCTGTGGCGATCCCAACGGCCAACCGGCCATCACCGATTGGACTGTTCTGGGCCAGGATGGTCATCTGGCTTGGGTGGAATGCCACCCCCGGACCGGACGTACCCACCAAATCCGCGTTCATATGAAATTGCTGGGCTGCCCGGTGTGCGGCGATGCCTATTACGGCCCCGATCCCGATCCCGGTCTGCCCCTGCATCTGCATTCACGCCAAATCAGCCTGCCGGCCCTGTCGGCGGGAAAACAACCAATCACCGTGACCGCACCACCCCCAGCCCATATGCGCGACGCGCTGACTGCCTGTGGCTGGCTGTCTGATTAGCGTGCCTCAGCGGCCATTGAGGCCGCGGCCAAGCAATCCATGGGATTGCGCCCGGCGAGGGAGAATATAATCCCAGCCGCCATTGCGGCGGCGGCCAAGGGCGCGGCAGCGCCCGCCCGGCGAGGGGCAAACATAAACCCAGCCGCCATTGCGGCGGCGGCCAAGGGCGCGGCAGCGCCCGCCCGGCGAGGGGCAAACATAAACCCAGCCGCCATTGCGGCGGCGGCCAAGGGCGCGGATGCGCCCGCCCGGCGAGGGGCAATCATAATCCAAATCAGCATGCGTCAGACATGACGCATGCTGATTTAATGCCCGCCCCCATCCGCCGATGGGTGGCCGACCTTGTGCACCAGGGGCATAAACGCCAGTCCGGCGGCGAAGACCAGCGACATGCAGAAAAGCGCATCGGAAAATGCCAGGGTTTGGGCTTGCTGATGGGTCAGATTGTACAATGTCTTCAGCGCGGCCTGATCCGGGTCGCCGATGATCATGCCGTCATAGCGCGATGACAGCGAATCCAGAACGGCCATCGCCTTGCTGTTGGCGGCGGTCAGTTTTTCCCCCAACCGGGCCATATGCTGATCGGTGCGGTGGGTCAGCAAGGTGGTGATGGCGGCCAGCCCCACCGCCCCCCCGGTATTGCGCATCAGGTTATAAAGCCCCGATGCATTTTGGACCTGATTGGGGGGCAGATGTCCCAGGGCCACCGCATTGATGGGAACCATGCAGAACATCAGCGACAAGCCCCGCACCGCCTGGGGCAGGAACATTTCCCAATAGCCCCATTGGCTGGTCAGATAGTGATTGAGCCATAATCCGGCGCCGAACAGCCCCAGACCCATGGCCAATTCAATCCGCAGGTCGATTTTGCGGGCCAGCATCCCCGCCAGCGGGGCCGACAGGAATTGAAACAGGCCGGTGACCATCATGGTCAGACCGATTTCCAGGGATGAATAGCCCCGGACCCGCCCCAGATAAAGCGGGATCACATAGACCGATCCATAAAGGCCGATGCCGATGATGAAGCTGAACAGGCAGCCCACGGAGAAATTGCGGTCGGTGAATGCCCGCAAATCCACCACCGGATTTCGACATGTCAGCTCCCGGAACAGAAAGCCGATGCCGCCCGCCACCATCAGCCCGGTGAACAGCACGATCAATTCATCGTCGAACCAGTCATTGCGGGGACCTTCTTCCAAAATGTACTGCATGGACCCCAGGAACAGGGCGATCAGCAACACCCCGATCAGGTCGAACCCTTTCAGCAATTCCAGGCGCGGCTTGTCCACCGCAACGAATGTGACCACCAGGGCGGACACAATCAGCCCCGGCCCCACATTGATCAGAAACAGCCAATGCCAGCTCCAGGTTTCGGTCAGCCAGCCCCCCAATGTGGGGCCGATGGTCGGCGCCATGGTGGCGACCAGACCGATCATCACCGAAACGCCGGCGCTCATCCTGGGGGGAAACAGCAGATAGCTGGTGGCAAAGACCGTCGGAATCATGGCGCCGCCCAGGAAGCCCTGAATGGCGCGCAGCGCGATCATGGATTCGATGTTCCAGGCGAAAGCACAGGCCATGCTGGCGATGGTGAAGGTGATGCAACTGGCAAAAAACAGCCATCGTGTCGAAAACACCCGCGCCATCCATCCCGATAGCGGGATCATCACCACTTCGGCGATCAGATAGGCAGTCTGAACCCAACTGACTTCGTCGGCAGACGCGGAAATTCCCGCCTGGATCTGGGCAATGGAACTGGCGACGATCTGGATATCCAGGATCGCCATGAACATCCCCACCACCATGGCCAGAAAGCCGATCCAGTCGCGGGCGTGGACCACCCGGTCCTGGGGGCGGATGGGAGGGGCGGTCATGACCGGCCGTCACGCAGATCCACATGCACCACCACCGACAGGCCGGGACTAAGGCGGCCCGCCAAGGGGTTGTCGGCGGGCAGGACGATCCGCACGGGCAGGCGTTGGACCACCTTGGTGAAATTGCCGGTGGCGTTTTCCGGCGGCAGCAGGCTGAATTTAGCCCCTGATGCCGGGGAAAAACCGGTGACCCGCCCGGTCAGTTCGACACCGGGAAAGGCATCCACCTGAATGCGCGCCGTGTGGCCGATGGCCATGGCGCCGATCTGGGTTTCCTTGAAATTGGCGTCGATCCAGACAGTGGCCAATGGCACCACCGCCAGCAAAAGCTGGCCGGGACGCACATACAGCCCAACCCTGGCCGCCCGGTTGCCGATAACGCCGTCAACGGGGGCGCGGATGATCGTGGCATCCAAATCCGATTGGGCCAGGTCAAGCTGGGCCTGCGCCTGCTTGACCTGGGCCTCGCTGATGCTGCGTTCGGCCTCAAGCACCGCCATCTGCCGCCGGGTCACCACCGCCTGGGCATTGGAACCCGACAGGCTGGCTTGGGCCTTGGCGGCATCGGCGGCGCGGGTGTCCAGGGTTTGGCGGCTGGTGAAATCGTCGCGGACCAAATGACGGGCGCGCTGCAAATCCGCCGAAGCCCGGACCACATCGGCCCGCGCCGACGAAATACCCGCACTGGCCTGTTCGATGGTCGCCCGTTGCACGGCGATGCGGTCTTCCAACTGGGCCAGACTGGCCTGACGGGCCTGCAATGTGGCCTTGGCATCCGCGACCTTGGCCCGGTAATCCCGGTCGTCGATGCGGATCAGCACATCGCCGGCCTTGACCGGTTGGTTGTCCGCCACCGCCACATCAATCACATAGCCGGAAATCTTGGGAGCCATGGTGGTGATGTCGCCATCCACATAGGCGTCGTCAGTGGTTTCCACGAACCGCCATTCGGTCGCCCACCGCCACCCGGCGATTGTGACCCCGCACAAGACCAGGGCGACAAGGCCCAAGAGGATGATTTTTTTCATGATGGCGCACACACGCTAATACTGAACGGTTCAGTTCTATCCGTAGCCGGGGCGCAGGGTCAAGCGGCATCGGGGTGACGGCCTCTTTTACCGGCCCGCACAAAGGATTAAGTTGAAGACCCTTTTTTCGTGCCGGAGCCATCATGCGCCGCCTTGCCTTGACCCTTGCCGTGTTTCTTTCCCTGGGTTCCGCCATGCCGTCCTGGGCGGGGGAACGGCTCCAGGTTCCGCAATTGCCGGGATGGAAGGTTATTTCCTCGGCCCAGGACCAGGCGGGCGAGGTCAGTGAACTGATCCCGGAAAATGAAGCCGCTGATACGTGGACCCGCCGGGTAACGGTTCAGGGGTTCCGCAATGTCCCGATCGGGGCCGGTGAATTCCTGGAACAGGTGGTTCAGCAGACCGCCTCTGTCTGCGATGGTGCTACCGCCGGTCCGGTGTCCCTGGGGAAAGTGAACGGTCTGGATGCCGGGACCCGAACGGTTGCCTGTGGGACTTATAAGGGGGATGGGCGTGGCACCTTTACCCTGTATTACGTGGTGCGTGGCCGCGAAGCCTTGTATCTGGTCAGCCGGGTTTGGCGCGGCGCGCCGTTCAATCCGTCATCCATGCCCATCAGCACGGGTGAAATGGCGGATTGGAAAGCCTATGTGGACGCTGTTGGAATTTGCGACAGCAAGGCCCCCGGTTGCCACTGATCCCAAGATGCGGTGATCCAGGCTGAGTTGGTCAATCAGGCCCGGATCAGTCTGGGCGGGTTTTGACCCGGTGGCCTGTCCCCCGCGCGTGCACGGCGCGGGGGAGGGGGACGCAAAGCCCCCGTCAGTTTGGCGGACGGTCCGCGAACCGGAATTCGTGGGGCCGGGGTCAGACCCGCTTTGCTTCGCAATCCACGTCAACGGCGGTCAGGGCCAATTCCAAGGTCATGGCCGTATTTTCCATCTTCTCGGACCGGGCGAAAACCAACAGGCGGGTCAGGGCGCTTTTCAGCAGCTTGCGGGACACCGGGGATTCTACGCCATCCAGATTTTCAGATGTGGCCTCATGCGCGGGACGCGATGCGGCGGGACGCACAGTCTGGCGCTTGGGCATCTGAATCACATTGCTCATGTTTCCCCCTGGCAATTTGCCTTGCTTGGTCTGAAATCGTTTACAACGACATCACGAAGCCCGGCCCCCATGCCGGACACTTTCGTCTTATGCCACCACGTTAACCTTTACGGGTGCGACTGACGATGGTTCCCCCCCCCGATGGCAGCGCAAGACGGACCCGGCAAACCGACGCCGTCTTTGCTCTTTACCAGCGATGTTGATTATAGCGATTTGTGGAAAAAAATACCTATCCAAAACGTAACGCGTTTCTCGCGATCTTGCAGGATGGTTCGGTCATGCAGAGCGGAAATAACCGTCCCGATGGATGTATCATCTTTTAATTGCTTTGCGTCTGTAGATTTATGTTGAATAATTGATATTACATGCTGAGTGATGGCCGCAACCGGATAATAAACTAATGATTAGATTGGTTGCTTGCGCTCATATCTCTTAAAAATAGATAGATATGTCTGGGTAGCAACTTGTCTGAAGCTGCGTGGGTGGATTGCCGTGCTGGGTAACAAAACTAGGAAAGTGGCATGGCAATGAAGAGATAAATTTTTAACGGGGTTCATTATTGTAGGGGATTCTATAAGATATATTTTCTCTGCACTTTGCCGTGTGGGCGTTGCTTCGTGACGTGACTTTGAATGGTTTGCAATCGCAGGATTGTGCCGGGCGGGACGCTCCCACGTCCTGTGGCTTCCGAGCCATAATGCCATATCCCGGTGATCGGAACCGATCACCGTCGCCCGTGACGGCCGGGCGGGTTTCTCCGAAACCCTTGCCTTCCGCGGCATAAGCCGCGCGGCCCCTTGGGCCTTATGGCGCGGGAGGCGTTGATCGGTTCCGATCAACGCATTTTCGTATAAAGCGGCCCCGGCACGGGGCGGCCATAGGCATGAATTAGGGCGGATTTCGGGTGGTCGAAATCCGCGTGAGGTTCTCTCGTTGGAGTCCCATAAAGGATTATGGCCGCTGGGGTTTCCAGCGGCCATTCCGGTGATACCAAGTTCAGAAATTCCTGGATTTGGTATCAGTCATTCCCATCCGCGGCCATCCCCAAGGCCTTGGCCAGGTCCAGCACCCGTTTCCGCACGCCGGGATCAGTGATGCGGTAATAGGCGCGCACCAGTTCCAGGGTTTCCCGCTTGGTCAGGGGGTCGCTTTCCATGGGGGTTGGTTCTTCAGCCAGGCCCGAGATCAGGCGCGGCGACAAGGCTTCAACCTCGCCGGACATGTCGTCGAAGAAAAAGCTGATGGGAACATCCAGCACGCGGGACAGGTCGAACAGGCGCGACGAGCCGATCCGGTTGGCGCCGCGTTCGTATTTCTGCACTTGCTGGAAGGTCAGCCCCAGGGCTTCCCCCAATTTTTCCTGACTCATTCCCAGCAGTGTCCGGCGCAGGCGAACCCGAGCCCCCACATGCACGTCAATAGGGTTGGGCTTCCCCGAGGGCGTCCGACCGCGCGATGACTGACGGCGGGTGGCTGTCTTTATGACATTGGCTGTAGCGTTCATGACTAATCCTATTCAACTCGCCCCGCCTGCATAATGCCAGGGTTGGATGAAATTGGCAACTAGCTGTTGAAAGAAAAATGAAACACTCATGCATTCATGCGGTGGTGTCGTAAAGTTTCTAAATATAACCATAAGCGTTATGCATGATTTTTTTATAAGTCATTTTACTGATGGTGCATCTTGTCAGCATATGGTTATCTTGCGCGTAATTTTTATATCAATTCTGTGTGTATTGTTTTAATTTATTTCACATGTGGGTGAGAAATTTTAATGAAATTTCACGATGTCTCTATACCTATGGCATAGGGGCGGCGGTCATACCACGTCCCATGACAACAGGTAAGCGAAAAATCCGGTATTACCACTCGCAGGGCGTATTTTTTGTATTTTGCCGCGATCATCCGTCCGGCAAGGGAGACATAAAAACTCCGCTTCGCGGCTGGGCGACCGCCCAGACCCGCTTGGAGGCGCAGCCTCCAAGCCTCCAGTTTCTTTTTCTTTCAAAGAGTT
>JAYSBF010000088.1:0-11808 GCA_041915545.1 Magnetospirillum sp.
CTGCCGCCATTGCGGCGGCGGCCAAGCGGCCGAATGGCCGCGCCCGGCGAGGGACAAATAATCCCAGCCGCCATTGCGGCGGCGGCCAAGCGGCCGGATGGCCGCGCCCGGCGAGGGACAAATAATCCCAGCCGCCATTGCGGCGGCGGCCAAGCGGCCGAATGGCCGCGCCCGGCGAGGGCTGTCCAACGGTCAATGAAATTGGCCGTCGGTATACTATCAATGCACCGTGCATGCCATGCAAGGATCGAAGCTGCGCACGATGTGCTGAACCGATAGGGGCGTGGTTTCGCCGGGCAGGATCGGGGCACCGGCCAGGGCTTGTTCCAGCGGCCCCGGCTGACCATTGGCGTCACGGGGGGAAAAGTTCCAGGTGGTGGGGGCGATGATGCGGTAATCCTGGATCATCCCCCGATCCACCCGCAGCCAATGGCCCAGGGCGCCGCGCGCGGCCTCGACCAGCCCGGCGCCGGAGCCCTCCGCCCCGGCGGGAAAGGGCAGGCAGAACGGATCACCGGGGCGGATGGCCCGCGCCCAACCATCCATGGCCAGAACCAGCCGGGCCAATTCCACCAGACGCATGACCACCCGATCCAACACGGTGCCGCCATGATCGGCCACCAGCCCCAGCGCCAGACCATCCCCCGCCACGACCTGACGGGCCAAGGCCCCCACTTCGGCCACCTGTCCATTCAGGCGCGGCGCCTTGCACCAGCTATAGGCGCCAGGCTTGTCGGCGTCGGGCCGATCGGCATCAGCCATCCAGGCACTGCTCAGGTCTTCGGCCAATTGGGTCTGGTCCACCGGACGCACCGCCCCCCCTTGGCGCGGAGCCAATCCGGCGGGCCACAGCCCGAACCCGCCATGAGACAGGAAATCCCCAGCCCCCCGGCCCAGCCGGTCCAGCCCCAGGTCACGGGCCAGATGCAGGAACAGGCGCATATCGCCCTGATCCCAGGGGGCGGCATCGGCCCAGGCCCAAAGTTGAGCCGGGCTGGACAGGGCGGCCACCGTCTCCAGCCTGTCCCCGAACAGGCAGGTTTCCAGGGCATGGCGAAATCCGGCCAAGATGCCGATCAGCCGCATCTGTTCGCCCCGATCCGCCGCCTTGGTGGTGCCGCCGGGCTGAAGCGCCAGGGAATGGGGCCATTTTCCCGCCAAAATTCCCATCAGATGCAGAAATTTAGCCCGCGCCGCCAGCAACAAACGGGTGTGGCTGCCCTGATTGGCGGCCAGACGGTCGTGCACGGCGTGATGCCAAGGCCGGGCCGCATAAACGGGCCGGGCGAAATCCGGCATGAAGAACAAGACGAAATGGGTCAGATGGTCGGCGGCATTTTCGCATGCCAGCACCAGATCGGCGGCCAGACGGCCATTATCCGGCGGGATCAAGCCGACGGCATCCGCCAAGGCACGGGCGGCGGCGGTGGATTGCGAGACGGAACAGATCCCGCAAATGCGCGGCGCGATGACCAGGGCGTCTTCGGCCGGGCGACCGGCCAGCAAGCGTTCGAACCCGCGATATAAGGGGGCGGTGACCCGTGCCTGGACCACGTGGCCATCCTGAATGTCCAAACTGACTTCCAAATCGCCTTCCACCCGGTTGAAAGGGCCGACGATCAGACGGGCGGGGGCGGATTGGGTCACGGCAGTCTCGGGAAACGACGGGCGGGGGGAACCAGCACATGATCGGCATGGGCATTGTCACGGACCCGCCGGGGCGTGGCGGATTTCGACAGGGCAGCCAGGGCAACGAACCAAGCCTTGGGCATGTCCACCGGCAGACCCACCGGAATACCCGCCACCTTATGCGTGGTCAAAAAGGGAAAACCGGGGTCCTGAAACCCCGGCGTCGTGCAATTGACACAAGCAAAGCCGCCATCGGTACAGGACCCATGCCCATTCCAGCGCCGGATATTGCAATCCCCTGGCGCCTGGGTGGCCTTGCAGCCCAGATTTTCCATCAGACATCCCCGGTCCGATGACTGGGCGGCACTGGCTTTGAATTCGTAAAACTCGTTCCGGCTGCATCCGTGATGGGCCAGATGATCGGCGAACAGACGGGGCCGCCCCTGGCTATCCAGATCATCCGCCCGCAACTGCCCCAAGGCCAAGGCCGCCAGGGTTTCCACCAACCAGCCGGGATGGGGGGCACAGCCCGCCACATTAATGACCGGCAACCCTGACCGCGACCGGAATCCCGGACCCAGCAGCCCGCCATGATCCGCCCCGCCCTGGACCAAGCCCACCGCTCCGCCGGGGTCCGGCCCGTTGGCGGCCGACGGAATGCCGCCGAACGCGGCGCATGATCCCACCGCCAGAACATGGCGGGCATGGGCGGCAATTCGGCTGATCCAGCGGGCCATGGGCTGGCCGGTCCCCGATAACATCTGAAACCGGCCGCTGCCGTCGGGGCCGGTCATCACCGCCCCTTCCACGCACAGCGCATCCACCGTCACCCGCCCCTCGGCGGCACCTTGCAGCAGTTCCAGCGCCTCGGCCCCGCTTTCCATGGACAAAGACGGATGCCAGACGAAACCAATGCCGAAATTGGCCAACGCCGCCACCAGACCAGCATCATCGGCACCCAAGGCCGACATGGTGCAGCCGCCGCAACTTCCCGCCTGAAGCCAAAGAACTGAAAACGCCATGCTCATGTCTCCGCTTATAGCACGGCTGCCGACCCGACCGCATCCGGCATGGAACACATGCCAAGGATATAGGCTATCTTACAAAAGAAAGCCTCCTTGTCCCTTGATTTCCCTAGGCATCCTCCTTGAAAATACCATAGCGGGACAAGGGGGTATGTGGCCACATGATCAGTAAAACACAATATCCGACCGGGATGAAAACCGGCGATTGGGTCGGCGGACTTGATCGGATCAAGGCCCTGACCCCACCGCTGAACGCGCTGTATGCCCCCATGGAAAGTGCCTTTCTGGGGATCGGCGATCATCTGATCCAGGCCCAGGCCGCCACCCGTCACATGGGGGAAACCGCCCGCGATCTGGCTGATTTCCTGGCCAATGACGGGGTCGCCGCCTGTTTGGCCAGTCTGGACGGCACCATTGCCCAGGTGGCCCGTCTGCGCAACGCAGGCGTCAGCAGTTCCGACGTATTGGAAGCCTTGCGGTGTTTTTCCGCCACTATCGGCAAATCCTTGACCGCGTTGCAGCGGGTGATGGGCGAAATCAACGTCCTGGCCATCAATGCCAAGGTGGAAGTGGCGCAGATGGACACCAGCAGCACCAATTTTTCCGTTTTCACCCATGAAATTTCCCGCCTGGGGGGGCGCGGTTCCAGGACGGTGGATGAATTACTGGCCCATCTGGCGGAATTGCGCGCCGCCGCTGATCAGGCCAGCCAGTTACAGCAAAAATTCCAGACGGATCACCGCCACAGCCTGGACGAATTGGGCACCCGGCTTGGCCAAGCCTTGGCATCGCTGAAAAGCCGACGGGCCAAGGGGGCCAAGGCCCTGGACAATCTGCCTCAGGCCACCGCTTTGGTCGGGCAATGCATCGCCCGCATCGTTTCGGGCCTGCAAGGCAGCGATATCACCCGCCAACGCCTGGAACATGTGGAAACCGCCCTGGCCAATCTGGACACCCTGGCCCACGACGCCGAATCCGCCCAGGGCTTGGTCCTGGTCAACGCCATGGCGGAACTGCAAGCCGTTCAACTTGACCATATCGGCGACGAATTCGCCGCCAAAATCGGGGAAATCGGGGATGGATTGGGTGACCTGTCCGACCGCGCCGCCACGTTGGGCTGCGAGGTGGAGGGTATTTTCAGTCTGCCCCAAGGCAGCGCGGGAGCGACCTTTCTGGCCGACATGCATCAGGCTCTGGATCAGGCCAAATCGGTGCTTGGTCAGTATGCCGACAGCGTGGAAGCCACCGAAACCAGCCTGTCCACCGTCGGGCAAACCGCTGCGTCCATGGCCCAGGCCATGCAGGCCATCGCCGATCTGGATGCCGACATGAACTTGCTGGGACTGAATGCATCCATCAAATGCGGCAATCTGGGCAGTAAGGGCCGGGCCTTGAATGTGGTGGCCCAGGAATTGCGGATCTATGCCCGCCAGACCCGTGCCTTGGCCATGGATACCGCCAAGGCCATTGCCAATATCCGTTCGGTCCTGGGGCAATTGGACGGGCAGAACCACAGCATGGATAGCGGCCAATTGCGCCAGTTGCACGACGGGCTGGAACAAAGCCGGGAACAATTGGACGACATCGACGCCCATGCCGCCGCCATGCTGGGCCGCCTGACCCAATCCCGCCAGACATTGCAGGACCGGATCGGTCAGGCCCGCACCCTTTTATCCGTCCGGGACATTTTCGCCCAAACCATCGATCATTGCGTCGACGACATGCGGATGGTGCGCGATTGCTGTCACCCCGGCTTACCCCACGAACAGTTGAGACAGGCGCGGCGGGAGTTGCTATCCTTCCTGGAAGATCACTACACCATGGAAAGCGAGCGGGAGTTGCATGAATTCCTGTTGGATGGCAACCCGCCCAGCCAGTTCCAGCCGCCCAAGGCCACCCCGCCCTACCCTGTCCCCCTGGGCGGACCGGTGGATATTGGCGATCTGTTGTTCTGATCCGCGCCGCCTGATCATGGCCATCATGATGGCCATGACGGTCGCCTTCTGCACCCTCGCCCGCCCGGCCTGGGCCGAAACACCATCGGCACCGCCAAAGGCCCAAGGGGGGGTGCTGGACTTATCCGGTTGGACCTTCAGTCCCGATGACAGCCGGGGAATCCCGCTGGCCGGGGAATGGCAAGTCCTGTCCATGACCGCCGACACCCCGCATCAACCCACCACCTTGACCTTGCCCCAGGCGGGGCATGGCGGCGATGGCCACCACGCCCATCAATCCCCGCCACCCAGCCGCATGCGCCTGGGCCTGACCATCATTGCGCCAGCGGGTCAGCCCGGCGCCCTGGCCGTGGCCATTCCCCACGTGGCCGGGGCCTACCGTCTGTGGGCGGATGGGGATGAAATTCTATCATCGGGCCAATTATCCGACGACAGGGCCGGGGAACGGTTAAGCCGCGCCTGGCTGGCCACCCGCCTGCCCGTGCATCCGGGCAACAGCATCCGGCTGGAACTGGAGGTCAGCAACCACCACTTCGCCCATGGCGGGGTGGACAGATCGCCGGTGCTGGGGTCTGCCGATGCCCTTTCCGTCCGGGCATTCCGGCACCAGGCCATTCCCATCGCCGTCTTTGGCGCCTTGCTGGTGACCGCCTTCGTGCTTTTGGCCTTTTGGGTGACCAGCCGGTTTCTGTCATCCAACAGTGATCTGGTGTGTCTGGCCCTGGCCTTGTTCACCTTGCTGATCTGCACGCACATGTACGCCACCGGGCCGTTGCATATCTTGGTCAATTGCGGTACGTGGCCGGATTCCTGGACCTTGGCCGTCGGCTTCACCGCCATGGTGATTTTTCCTGGCCTATATCTGGGTTTTCTGCGCGCCTTGTTCCCGGCGGAAATTCCCCGTCTGGCCACTTGGCCTGTTTACGGCCTGTCCGCCGTGATGGTGGGGCTGGTGATGATCAGCCCGCCCACGGTCTTCACCTTGTACCACCCCCATTACGTGGTCTATGCCACCACGGTCCTGCTGGTGGGGACTGCCTTGCTGGGCCGCGCCCTGATCCACCGCCGTCCGGGGGCGGCGTGGCTGACCATGGGCAGCGCCCTGTTCACCGCCACCGGCATTCACGACATGATGAATTCGTGGCGGGTGACAACCGATCTGGAATTGGGGACGCTGGGTTATCTGATTTTCGTGCTGGCTTATTGCGCCGCCCTGGCCGCCCGCCTGTTCGCCTCGGAACAGGAAGCCACATCCCGTCTGGGGGCCATGAACCGGGCGCTGGAAGACAAAGTCGCTGAACGGACTCAATCCCTGTCCGCCGCGCGGGAAGAAGCCGTGCACGCCGCCCGCGCCAAATCCGATTTCCTGGCGGTGATGAATCACGAATTGCGCACCCCCTTGCACGGATGGGGCGGGCTGGTTGATCTGCTGGAACATTCCGGCCTGTCCCCCCGCCAGCGCGGCTATGTGGGGCTGCTGCGCAACACGGCCCAACATCTGACCCGGCTGATTGACGGCCTGCTGGACATGGCCCGGCTGCAATCGGGCCAGCTTGAACCGCATCCACGGGTGTTCCGCCTGGATGACCTGTCCGATCAATTGGCGGCCCTGGGCCGGGGCCTGACCGAAGATCGCGGCCTGGACTTTCATATCCAGGCCGCGGGTGATCTGCCCCCGGTGGTTCGCGGCGATGACGCGGCCTTGTGCCAGATCGTTTATAACTTCCTGGACAATGCCGCGAAATTCACCGAACACGGCACCGTCCGGCTGGACATCCTGCCCAATCGGGACGGGATGATCCGCTTCGCCGTCAGCGATACCGGCCCCGGCATCCCCCTGGAGCGGCAAAACAGCATTTTCGACAGCTTCGGACGGGGCGATCCCGCCGCCGCCCCTCACCAATCGGGGGCCGGATTGGGATTGGGACTGTGCCGCCGGTTGGCGGAAATCCTGGATGGCCATGTGGGCCTGCGGTCCTTTCCCGGCAAGGGCACCACCATATGGTGCGACGTTCCGTTGCCGCCAGCCGCCGATGACGAAAACCATCAAGGCGGCAATCCGGCGGCATTCGCCATCCTGCCGCCGGGCACCCGCATCCTGCTGGCCGATGACGTGGCGCTGAACCGCATGGTGCTGGCCGATTTCCTGGCCCCGTGCCAGGTGGTGCTGGAAGAGGCGGCGGACGGCGCCGAAGCCTTGGAAAAAATGGCGGATGCGGCCTTTGATCTGGTGATCCTGGATTTGCGCATGCCCGTCATGGACGGATTCGAAGCCGCCCAGGCCATCCGCGAGCGGGAACAGGCACTGGGCTTACCCGCCATTCCCATGATGGCCCTGTCCGCCTGTGCCGGCCCGGCGGATCGCGATCAGGCCCGACGGGCCGGCTTCACCACCTTTCTGGCCAAACCGGTGGACCGCCCCACCCTGATCGCCGCCCTGGCCGCGCTGCTGAGCGGGCAGGACAGCCCCAAGCCTGCCGCCCCGGATCAGACCATCCTTGGCCCGACCATCCCCGAAGGGCTGGAACACATGTTGCCCCAATTCATCGAGGAAATGGATAAGGACATTGCCGTGCTGACCCGAATGACCGGCACCATCGAAACCGATGGCGCATCGGTGGGTCCCCTGGCCGCGGAATCCCTGGCTGCTTTGGCGGAACAGGCCCATGCCACCCGGGGAAAATGCGGCATGTTCGGTGAAACCATTCTGTTCGGCCTGCTGACCCGGCTGGAAGATCAGGCCAAGGCCGGGGCGGCGGATGGCCTGATGCTGACCGGCGTTATGAAGGAAGTCATTGAACGTGGTCGGCAATTGCGGCAATTGGGGGAAGAAAATGCCACGGGGACCGCATGAGAATCACTCAATTCACCGACTTTTCCCTAAGATTGCTGCTGTATTTGGCCCAACAGCCTGACCGCGCCGTCACCGTGCGGGAAATCGCCGAATTCCACGCCCTTTCGGCGGAACATCTGAAAAAGATCGTCCGTCTGTTGTCGGATTTAGGCTATATCCAGGCGCAGCGGGGAAAAAATGGCGGCCTGCGTCTGGCCCGAACCCCGGACCAGATCAATCTGGGCCAATTGGTGCGGGAAGAAGAAAACCTGACCTTGCTGCCCTGCCCGGAACATGGCGGCGACTGCCCCTTGGCCCAATGCCGTCTGGCTCGGGTGATGGATCAGGCCCTGGCCGCTTTTCTGCACGTCCTGGATGGGCAGACCCTGGCGGATTTGCTGCCGCCCGATCCGTTCGTGGCGCCGGCGCCCCTATCCGCGAAATAAAATTATTATGACCATTGCAGGGCTTGCATTCCGCTCATGGCTCGAATGCAAGGGATGCGGTGGTCATTTGTTTGTCATTTCCGCTATGCTGCGCCGCAACATTGATCAAGACACCCAAGCCTGCATCCTTCGATGCAGCCGGGTTTGGAGCGTAGCACGATGCTTGAAGAATGGATCCGTAACATCCCCGTCGCCATGCTGAAGACCATTGCCGCCGATGCCAAGGTTCAGGGCACCCGGATTTGGCAGTTGGCCGTGGTTGAATTGCTGGTCCGCGAAAACCAGGCCGCCATCGCCGCCTGATGATATCCGCCCCGGCTGCGACTGGGGCATTGACGGCTTGACGGTACACGGGTCCAATACCTCCAATGACCATTGGGGGCGATGTGACCATGACCGGCAAGAGTCCAAAGTGAGCAGTCCAGACAAAGCATGGCTGCTCGCCCAGGCGGAAGAGGCCGAACGCGGCGGACAAGCCGCCAAGGCGCTGGACCTGCTTCAACACGGTGCGGACCTTTTCCCCGGCTGCCATGATTTTCCGGCCCTGGCGGGCAATCTGCTGTTGCGCCAGGGGCAAGTGCCGGGGGCGGTGTACTGCTATCAGCAGGCATTGCGTCTGGCCCCCGATCACGCGGGTATCATTTTCAACATGGGCAATGCCCTGTTGCATCTGGCCGGACCGGACAAGGCCGGCATCTGCTTCCGCAAAGTACTGGACCTGACCCCCGATTTCGCCCCCGCCCATGCCTCTTTGGGCCATTGCCTGATGCTGTCCGGCCAGACCGAGGCGGCGGTGCGGTCCTTTGCCCGCGCCAATGCATTGGATTCAGGGCTGGCATTATCGGAATTGGTGCTGAACCGGCGCAATCTGGCGGATTGGACCGATTTTTCCACCTTGCTGCACCGGCTTGAGGATCAGGCCGCCATGGGTAACCCGGCGGTGACACCTTTTTCCCTGATCATCGCCAGCGCGTCCCCCGGTCTGCAACAGCAGGCCGCCCGCGCCCAGATGCAGCCTCTGCACCGCGCGGCCCCTCGCCCGCCCATGCCGGCATTGACCGACGGAAAGATCCGCATCGGCTATCTGTCCGCCGATCTGCACCGCCACGCCACCGCCTTTTTGCTCAGCGGGGTTCTGGAACAACACGACCGCAGCCGCTTCAGCATTCACGCCTATTCCTTCGGCCCCGATGACGGCAGCCCCGAACGCGACCGCATCCGCGCTGCCTGCGACCATTTCAATGACATCCATTCCCTGACCCACGATCAGGCCGCACAGATGATCCGCGAGGACGGCATCCACATTCTGGTGGATCTCAAAGGTCATACCGCCGCCTCGCGCCCGGAAATCGTCAGCCGTCGCCCTGCCCCCATTCAGGTGAATTACCTGGGATTTCCCGGCACCATGGGATCGCCGGTCCTGGATTATCTGATCGCGGACCGCATCGTGGCGCCGCTGGATCATCACTGTTTTTATGACGAACATCTGGTTCACCTGCCCGATTGCTATCAGCCCAACGACAATCACCGCGCCATTGACCCCACCCCCAGCCGTGACCAGGCCGGGTTGCCCCCCACCGGCTTTGTCTTTTGCGTCTTCAACAACCCGTTCAAACTGACCCCGGATACCTTTGCCATCTGGATGCGCCTGTTGCGGCAGGTGCCGGAATCGGTCCTGTGGTTCTGCCAGGACAGCCAGCCTTTCATGGATAATCTGCGCGCCCAGGCCCAGGCTGCGGGTGTCGCTGGCAACCGCCTGGTCTTTTCCCCCCGCCTGCCCCAGGCCGCCCATCTGGCCCGCCACCGTTTGGCCGATCTTTTCTTGGACACCCAGCCCTGTACCGCCCATACCACCGCATCCGATGCCCTGTGGGCCGGATTGCCGGTGCTGACCTGTCTGGGCGGCACGTTCGCCGGGCGGGTGGCGGCCAGTCTGCTGCACGCGGTCGGATTGCCGGATCTGGTCGCCCGCGACATGGACGAATACGAAGCCCTGGCCCTGGCCCTGGCCCGCGACCCCGCCCGGCTGGCCCGGCTTCGCGCCCGGCTGGACCAGGCCCGCGAATCCGCCGCCTTGTTCGACACCGCGCGCTATACCCGCCATCTGGAGGCCGCCTTTACCCAGATGATCCATCTGGCGCAAACCGGCCAGCAGCCCAGGCCGATCACCATCACGCCCCAGGGACAGGTGGGGAATTAGGACAAGTTTTCCCCGCCCATTTCCCGCACTAAGGTGTAGCTTTACTCCTTGCGTTCGGCGCAGGCGATGCTATCGTGCCCCTCAGCCGGGCGGCCCATTGGGGGCGCCCTGACAAGATTTTTGGCAGCAGATTCATACGGGGAACACGTCGATGAAGAAGATCAAGGTCGCCAATCCGATCGTCGAGCTCGACGGCGACGAGATGACAAGGATCATCTGGCAGTTCATCAAGGAAAAGCTGATCCTTCCCTATCTCGACGTCGAATTGAAGTATTTCGACCTGGGCGTCGAACACCGCGATGCCACCGAGGACAAGGTGACCGTCGAATCGGCGGAAGCCATCAAGAAGTACGGCGTGGGCGTCAAATGCGCCACCATCACCCCCGACGAAGCCCGGGTGAAGGAATTCAACCTGAAGAAGATGTGGAAGTCGCCCAACGGCACCATCCGCAACATTCTGGACGGCACCGTCTTCCGCGAACCCATCATCTGCAAGAACGTGCCGCGTTTGGTCCCCGGCTGGACCCAGCCCATCGTGATCGGTCGTCACGCCTTTGGTGACCAATACCGCGCCACCGATTTCAAGGTGCCCGGCGCCGGCAGCCTGACCATGAAGTTCACCCCCAAGGATGGCGGCGAACCCATCGAATACGAAGTGTTCAACTTCCCCAGCTCCGGCGTGGCCATGGGCATGTACAACCTGGATGAATCCATCCGTGGTTTCGCCCGCGCCTGCCTGAATTACGGCTTGCTGAAAAGCTGGCCGGTCTATCTGTCCACCAAGAACACCATCCTCAAGGCCTATGACGGTCGGTTCAAGGACATCTTCCAGGAAGTCTATGAAACCGAATTCAAGGCGCAGATGGACAAGGTGGGCATCACCTATGAACACCGCCTGATCGACGACATGGTCGCTTCGGCCCTGAAGTGGTCCGGTGGGTTCGTGTGGGCCTGTAAGAACTATGACGGTGACGTGCAGTCCGACACCGTGGCCCAGGGCTTCGGCTCGCTGGGTCTGATGACTTCGGTGCTGATGAGCCCCGATGGCAAGGTGGTGGAAGCCGAAGCCGCTCACGGCACCGTGACTCGCCATTACCGCGAACACCAAAAGGGCAAGGAAACCTCGACCAACCCCATCGCGTCGATCTTCGCCTGGACCCGTGGCCTGTTCTATCGCGCCAAGTTCGACAACACTCCCGAAGTGGCCAAGTTCGCCGAAGCCCTGGAAGAAGTGTGCGTCGAAACCGTGGAATCCGGCTTCATGACCAAGGATCTGGCCATCCTGATCGGCCCCGATCAGCCCTGGCTGACCACCAAGCAGTTCTTGGACAAGCTGGATGAAAACCTGAAGAAGAAGATGGGCGTCGCCTGATCCTTCGCTCTTTATCCCAGATCATCGTGCGTTCAATCGAACGCACGATGATCTGATTTCAAAAGCCCGCCGGGTCACCCCCGGCGGGCTTTTCCTTATACTGATGCCGGTTCCATGAGTTTCCGACGAATGGAACCGGTCTGCGGCCATTAAGGCTGCGGCCAAGCAATCCAGGGGATTGTGGCGGGCGGGTTTCTCCGAAACCCTTGCCTTCCACGGCATAACAGGGTGCGGAAAAACTCCGCTTCGCGGCTGGGCGACCGCCCAGACCCGTTTGGAGGCGCAGCCTCCAAGCCGCCAGTTTCTTTTTCTTTCAAAGAGTTAGAAATCTGAAGGGTTCGGGAGGCT
>JAYSBF010000089.1:0-11591 GCA_041915545.1 Magnetospirillum sp.
GAACCGATCACCGGCGCCCTCAGCGGCGGGCGGGTTTCTCCGAAACCCTTGCCTTCCGCGGCATAAGCCGCGCGGCCCCTTGGGCCTAACCAAATCCCTATGAGTTTCACTCACCGGGATTTGGTATAATACCATATCCCGGTGATCGGAACCGATCACCGGCGCCCTCAGCGGCGGGCGGGTTTCTCCGAAACCCTTGCCTTCCGCGGCGTAAGCCGCACGGCCCCTTGGGCCTAATCAAATCCCCATGAGGTTCACTCACCGGGATTTGGTATAATACCGGTTCCATGAATTTCCGACTTGTGGAACCGGCATGCGGCCAAGCAGGCGGATGCGCCTAGCCCTCGACCACACCGCGACCTCACGCTTGATGGGCAGTCGTTTCTGATTCAAAATATTTTTGAACAGGAACATTCCGCAGGAAAAATAATTTCGACTGCGTAGCGACCATTCATTCCGCTTTGGGTATGAATGTTTTTACCGGATTAAGGAACGCTAAATCATTTTCCGGCAAAAATAAAGCATAATATGGGGCGATTCTGTTCCCCCTCCCCCGCGCGTCAACCACCCTATTGACAGGCTGCTGCATACATAGGCGCGATCCCCTTTCAGCCACCAAGTCAATGCGATTTTTTCGCAGCTTCCAGCCATTTTTTCCGTGATCAGGGGATGCGGCAAGGCATCATGTCCTTTAAGATGATTCCAGAACCGCACGATCAGAGGGAGGATCATGGCGTTCGACGAAATGAAAGCCCAGGATGGCAGGGTGCGTCCACCCTACCGGGCTTACGAGAACTGGCTTCTTTCGGCTGCTCCTGATCTGCTGCCCCGCAAGCATGAACAAGCTGACGAATTATTCCGTCGCATCGGCATCACCTTTAATGTCTATGGCGATCAGGAAGGTACGGAACGCCTTATTCCCTTTGATCCCATTCCGCGCATTCTGACCGCACGGGAATGGCAGCGCGTGCACGATGGCTGCATCCAGCGTGTCCGGGCCTTGAATGCCTTCATCCGGGATATCTATCACGGCCAGGAAATCCTGAAGGCGGGGATCATCCCCAAGGAACAGGTCTTGGCCAACGACACCTATCGCCCGGAAATGCATGGGTTGGACGTGGCACGGGATGTATACGTCCACATCGCTGGCGTGGATGTGGTCCGCACGGGCGCCGACGAATTCTATGTTCTGGAAGACAATTTGCGCACGCCATCCGGTGTTTCCTACATGCTGGAAAACCGGGCGATGATGATGCGCCTGTTCCCGGATTTGTTCGCCCGCCACCGGGTCAAGCCCGTCGATCACTACCCCGATCTGCTGTTGCGTGCCTTGCGGGGCGTTGCTCCGGCGCAATGCGACGGCGAACCGACGGTCGTGGTCCTGACCCCCGGCTATTATAACAGCGCGTATTTCGAACACGCCTTCCTGGCCGAACAGATGGGGGTGGAACTGGTCGAAGGCCGGGATCTGTTCGTTGATGACGGCAAGGTCTGGATGCGCACGACCCGCGGTCCCAAGCGCGTGGACGTGATTTATCGCCGCATTGACGATGATTTCATCGACCCCCTGGTGTTCCGCCCGGATTCCAGCCTGGGCGTGCCCGGTTTGGTCGCGGCCTATCGTGCCGGCGGCGTGACTTTGGCCAATGCGGTGGGAACCGGCGTGGCCGATGACAAATCCACCTATATTCACGTCCCAGAAATGATCAAATTCTATCTGGACGAAGAGCCGATCCTCCCCAACGTCCCCACCTGGCGCCTGGAGCGCGAGGATGACCGTAAATACGTGATGGAACACCTGGGCGAGTTGGTCGTGAAGGAAGTCCATGGATCGGGCGGGTACGGCATGCTGGTCGGCCCCACCTCCACCAAGGCGAAGATCGAGGAGTTCCGGGCCAAGATCCTGGAAAACCCCGCCAATTACATCGCCCAGCCCACATTGTCCCTGTCCACCTGCCCCACTTTGGTCGAACAAGGTATCGCGCCGCGCCATGTGGATTTGCGCCCCTATGTCCTGTCGGGCGAAAGCACCGCGCTGGTGCCCGGCGGGTTGACCCGCGTGGCCCTGACCGAAGGATCGCTGGTGGTCAATTCATCGCAAGGCGGTGGAACCAAGGATACCTGGGTGCTGGAGGACGAGGCATGCTGAGCCGCACCGCCGACCATCTGTATTGGATGAGCCGTTATATCGAACGGGCCGAAAACGCGGCCCGCTTCCTGGATGTGGCCAACCGCCTGTCGCTGTCGGGCGGGGGAACGACCACCGATTGCTGGCAATCCGCCATCGCCATCACTGGCGGGTTAGAGGCTTATGCCGACCGCCACGGCGATGTGAGCGCGGCTCGGGTCGTGGTCTGGTGCGTTTTAGACCCCGGCAATCCGTCCAGTATTTTCAGTTGCCTGAAAAGCGCCCGCGAAAACGCCCATGCCGTCCGCAGCGTCATCCCCACCGAATTGTGGGAATCCATCAACTCCACATGGCTGGAAGTGAAGCGCATCGACGGAGCCACCTTGCGCGAACAGGGCCTTGCCGGTTTTTGCGAATGGGTCCGCGAACGGTCCAATCTGGCGCGCGGATCGGCCTATGGCACCATGCTGCGGGATGAACCGTATCATTTTGTCCGGCTGGGCACATTCCTGGAACGGGCCGACAATACGGCCCGGTTGCTGGGGGTTCGCACCGAAGGCGTCACAGCCGCGACCCTGAGTGTTGGGGCGGCGGAACAATTGCATTGGGCATCCGTTTTGCGGTCCGTATCGGCCTATAAGGCCTATCGCGCCCTGACCCGTGACGAAATATCACCGGCAGGCGTCGGCAATATGCTGATTCTGAACGCGGACATGCCCCGTTCCCTGCATGCCTGCATGGCGGCGGTTTCATCCATCTTGACCCGGCTTTATCCCGAAGCCGAATGCAATCGGCTGGCTGGCGAAGCTTATGCCAAATTGCGTTATGGACGGTTGGATTTGCTGTTGAATGACGGTCTGGGGAAATTCGTCAAGGACTTCCTGATCAGCAATTGGGCACTGGGACGGCAGATTCACACTGACTTCCTGATGTCACCGGCCTGATTTTCCCATGTCATGCAACTGACCATAGACCATGTGGCGGATCGGGATCTGGGAAGCCCCACCTCTCGATCCGTCCATTATCTGCGGCTGACCCCTCGGGACGAATCCGTCCAAACCCGACTGGATTGGCAGGTTGAAGGGGCTGGGCGTATATTCCACTGGCTGGATGGCTTCGGCAATCACGTCCACTGTCTGGTCACTAATGCAGATCATCAATCGGTCCGCATCCGCGCCCATGGGACGGTTGAAACCAGAGAAAGCCATGGCGTCATCCCCGTGGTTGACAGCGAGCCGCCCCCGGATCTTTTTCTGACCGCCACCGCCAGGACCAAGGGAAGCGAGCGCATCCGCGACTTTCTTGCCCCATTGGATGATCGGTTGAGAATGCGGGGGGCGTTGAGCGCCCTGCATGAACTGATGGCCATGCAGCATGATGCCATCGCTTGGGAAGATCCCTCGGGCCGCCAATCCGCCCTGCCCGATCAAATATTGGACCGAAACGCCGGATCGTGCCAGGATCACGCCCATCTGTTCATTGCTTGCTGTCAAATCTGGAATATTCCGGCACGTTTCGTCAGCGGTTACCTGCATGGTGGCGGGGGATGTGCAGGGGATGGAAATGACGGGCGACTGGTGCCCACCCATGCCTGGGCCGAAGCCTTGGTGGATCATCTGGGATGGGTCAGTTTCGATCCGTGCAATCGGCTTAGCGCCACCCCGGCTTATGTCCGGCTGGCCGTCGGTCGCAATGCGGATGACACCATGCCGGTTCGCGGATTTGTTTCCGGCGTGACGGGCAACGGCATTCTGGACAGCGCTGGCGGGCAGTTGCGCATTCAAGCCATTTTCGAGCAATAGCGGATCATTTATCCGCTATCCAGCAATCAGGGAGAGAGCATCATGACCTATTGCGTGGCCATGGCCCTGGACCAGGGACTGGTCTTTGCCTCGGATTCCCGAACCAATGCCGGGGTAGACCATATTTCAACCTATCGCAAAATGCGTGTCTGGCAGCGCAAGGGCGAGCGGGTTCTGGTCTTGATGAGCGCTGGTAATCTGGCCATCACCCAAGCGGTGGTCGCGGTTTTGGAACGACACATCCGGGGCGAAAGCGCCGGGCATAGTCTGCTTTTGGCGGAAACCATGCACGATTGTGCCCAATTGGTGGGACAGGCCGTGCGGGATGTTCACCAGCATGACGCCAAGGCGTTAAAGGAAGCATCGGTCGATTTCAACGTCTCGCTGATCCTGGGGGGCCAGATCGCGGGCGAAGCCCCCCGGCTTTTCATGATCTATGCCGCCGGCAATTTCATCGAAGCCGCGCCGGAAACCCCCTATTTCCAGATCGGCGAAACCAAATACGGCAAGCCTATCATCGACCGGGTTATCACCCCGCGCACAGATATGGGCCGTGCAGCGAAATGCGCCTTGCTGTCCCTTGATTCCACCATCCGCTCCAATATGACCGTCGGTTTGCCCATCGACCTGTTGGTTTACACCCGTGACAGCCTGGAAGTGACCTGCCACCAGTTGATCAAGGATCACGATCCTTATTTCGAGGATTTGCGCAGTCGGTGGAGCCAGGGCATGAATGAATTGTTCCTGAAGCTGCCTGATCCGCCCTGGTCATTGGAATAGGATGAATAGAGCGGATTTCGATCAATCGAAATCCGCTCTAATTCTTGCCTGTGGCCGCCCCGTGCCGGGGCCGCTCAAGTGCCGCGCGGGCTTGGTCGCGTATTTCGACCCGATGCGGTCGAAATACGCTCTAGTTCCGACGGAACTATTCTTTGGTCCCTCACCGGGCGGGGGGGTATGTTGCCCCTCGCCGGGTGCAGGCATTTTCCACAGAAATACGCAATCAGCGTTCGTGGAAGCTTTGTTCCACCTGGGTAAAGACCGGTTTCAGCATATATTGCAGCAAAGTCTTGTCCCCGGTGATGATTTCCGCCTGCACCGTCATCCCTGGACTAAGACTATGAACACCCGGACGGTCCCCCACATAATTATGGGCCAGCTTTACCTGGGCCTTGAAATAAGGCTCGCCCTTCTCCGTCAGAAAGCTGGATGCGGATACCCCGGATAATTCCCCCTCGACAGCGCCGTAACGGGCGAAATCATAGGTGGACACCTTGACCCGTACCGGCTGTCCAACCTTCAGATGGCCAACATCGCGAGGCTGGACCCTGGCTTCGACCTTCAATTCCTGATCCACCGGCACCACTTCGCACACCATCCCCCCAGGCTGGATCACCGCGCCGGGATTATGGACGGACAAGCCCTTGATAAATCCACGGGCGGGGGATTCCACCACTAGGCGGTTCACCTTGTCTTCCAGACGGGCAATGCTTTCCTGAACCTGGGCCAATTCGGTGATGGTGCTGCCCAGATCATCCATGGCCTGTTTGTAAACCGTTGATTGCTGGTCGTCCAACCGCCCCTGCATTTCCCGCAAGGCATCCCGTGCGGTGACGGTCTGCCCACGGGTTTTGGTCAATTCCCCCTCAAGCCGGGCAAGTTCACGCTTGGTATCCAGGTAATTGACGCGACTGATCAATCCCTTTTCCACCAACTCTTGCTTCATTCCCATCACTTGGGTAACGGCAGCCACCTGTTCCGACAAAGCGCCTTGCTGGTTTTCCAGGACGCGGATTTCCGATTGCTTCTGATCAATCTGGGCGAACACCACCGCCCGGCCATTTTCCTTGGCCAAAACTTGCGATTGATAGATCGCCATATTATCGGCCACCAGACGATCAAAGCCCTTGGCAAAGGTGAAATCGGGCTGGCGATTTTCAGTGAACGCCTTCAGCCGTTCACTTTTCAGGCGCAATCCCACGTCGCGGGCGCGGGTTTGTTCCAAATCGGCCAGGGATGCCGCCGGGGACAGCCGGATCAAGGGTTGCCCAACCGCCACCAAATCCCCTTCCTTGACCAAAATCTGTTGAACAATACCGCCTTCCAGATGCTGTACGGCCTGTAATTGCCCGACCGGCAATACTTCGCCATCGGCGACGGCCATTTCGTCGATATGGGTCATGGCCGACCAAACCAAAAAGCTGAAGCAGGCAATGGCAGCCAGCATCATGGTAAAGCGGATCAAGGGGGCGGTTCCGCTTTCTTCCAACTGCACGGCCTGAGCCAGATGGCGGGCCACCCGGCTGGACTGCTTCACCACCGGGCGCGGTGATTGTTCGTGGGGGGCCAAGCTGCCACCCTCGCCTGGCGCCGTAGGGACAAGGTTCTGACTGCTCATCTCAAATCAGCTCCGGTGGGATGCGCGCCCGCACTTCTTCGGCGGGACCAGCAAGACGAAGATAGCCGCCGTCAAAAACCAAAATACGATCGGCCAAACGCAAATGGCTGGGGCGGTGCGTGACCATGAAAATGGTGGATTGGCCGCGAAAATATTCCACCGCCTCCATGAACCGCCGATCCGCGTCGAAATCCAGGCCGTTGACCGGCTCGTCAAACAGCATCAGAGGGCTACGTTTCAAATAGGCACGGGTCAGTGACAGCTTTTGGACGAAACTGGCCGGCAGGCGTTCCGTGGCGGCATCTCCGATCCGGCTGTCCAATCCCCGTGGCAGATTGGCAATTTCTTCCCAGACATCCGCCATTTCACAGGCCCAACGTATATCGGAATCGGTGGCTGTGGGGTGGGCAAGGCGTAAATTCTGGGCAATGGTGCCATGGAATAAATCGCAAACCTGAGGCACATAGGATATGGCGTGCCGCAATTCGACCGGATCAATCTGACGAATATCGGAATTGTCGATGCGCACAGACCCGGCCTGGGGCGAATACATGCCCAGGATCAATTTAACGATCGTTGATTTCCCTGATCCGTTCCTCCCGGTTACCGCCACCACTTCCCCCGATTCCACGTCAAAGGACACCCCCACCAGGGCCGGGTCCGAATCGCTGGAATAGCGCAGGCTGACACGGGAAAACGAAACCCGGCCTTTCAGATTGCGCAGCGGGGCCACCATGGCCTTGGGGTCACGTTCCGGCCGCAGACGCATCAGATTGTCGATTTGGGAGATGGACCCGCGCACCTGTTCCACCCGCTGCACCATGGCAAAGGCCGTTTGCAGGGGCGATAAGACCCGCCAGACCAGCATCATGGCGGCAATCAATCCGCCCACGGTCATGGTCTGGTCAATCACCCCCATGACACCGACCGCGATGGTGGCCATGCCTGAAGCGACGATCAGACCATTGGCCCCCGCCGTGACAATGGTGGCGAACACACCGTTTTGAAAATTTCCATAGGCGGCGGTGGCCGACATTTCGCGAAAGCGTTCGATCCAATCGTCTTCGCGGGCGGATGTTTTGATGGCCCGCAATTTTCCCAATGTTTCCACCAGGAATTCTTGTTTGCGCGATGCGGCCCGACCGACACGGGAAACATTCTTGCGGACGATGGGCATGACCAACACCCCGCCCAACAAGAACAAGAAAGTCCCCAGCACCGGCACCAGCGCCAAGATGCCGCCCAGCCAGAAAATCACCGCAAAATAAAACAGCGCGAACGGCAGTTCCATGAACACCGTGGCCAGCGGGCCGGTGAAAAACTCGCGGACGGATTCGAAATCCTTGATGCGGGCGACCTGGGCGCCAATGGTTGCCCGCTCGGTATAGCCCGAAGGCAGCGACAAAATATGCTGAAAGATGTTGATGCCGACGATGTTATCCAGCCGCGCCCCGATATAGGCCAGAATGCGGGCACGAACCGCGCGTAAAATAGTGTCGAACAACAGCGCCAAACCGACCCCGGCGCAAAAAGACATCAGCATGGGATAGGAATGGGTGGCAATCACCTTGTCATACACATGCATGACGAAAAGCGGCGTCCCCAATGACATCAAATTCAGGAACAGGGTAACGAAAAATGCCTGCCAGAACAGGGGGCGGAAACGCTCCAGAACCGACCGGAACCAGCCGCCCCGCGCGGGTCCGGTTTCTATCGCCTGCGGGGTGAAAAAGAACGCGGTGCCCTGAAGCGGGGGACCATCCAGGGGGCGAACCGCCCCGATCGCGCTGTCGAAAACCAGCATGTCCTGCCCCCGATCCGGCAACATGACCAGGGCGTGGCCATGATCGGGCAGGAAAAGACAGGGCAGCAGCCTGGAATCGATGTCATCGGCGGCGACCCGTTCCGGCCGACTGGAATAATTCAGGTTGGCCATGACATTCCGCAGGCCGGTCAGATCCAGATCGTTGGCGAAATGAGGCAATGCCTCGGCCACATTCCGGGGGTCACCTTTCCATCCCAAGGCCCGCAACAACGGCAACAAACAGGCAGCCAGATCCGACGTGGCGGTAAACCCACCCAAGGCACTCTGGGCCTGTTGTTGCAAATACTGGTCCATGGCCTGCCGATTGCTGGCTCTGGAGCGCTGGTCTTTGGGAATCATGGCGGTCATGACCGGTTTTCCTTATGAACCAACGTGCCGTTTTCCAAGGCGTAGGTCCGCTCGGCCAGCCGCAACAGGGATGGACGGTGAGTGACCAGGATCAGGGTCCGCCGTCCCTTCGCCCGCTCCAACCAAACGCGCAGATAATTATCGCCTGCCGTGTCCATGGCGGTATTGGCTTCGTCAAACAGAACCACGCGCGGATTGTTGACCAGGGCACGCGCAATGGCGATGCGCTGCTTGATCCCGCGCGGCAGGGAATCGTAAGCGCCGTCCCCCACCTGGGTATCAAAGCCCAAGGCCATACTGACAACCACTTCATCCAATCCCAAAAGCGAGGCGGTTTCCATGGCAACATCGTCCAATTCTGGGCGAAACATGGTGATATTCTGCAAGATGCTGCCCTGGAACAAGACCCCCGATTGGGGCAGATATGCCAGTTGCTCGCGCACGGAACGGGGGGTGAAGCCGCTGATGGGATGCCCATCCACCAAAACGTCCCCGTCGCTGGGGGCAAGCGCGCCCTGCATCAGCGCCAGCAAGGTGGATTTCCCCGACCCGTTCCCGCCGGTGATCGCCACACATTCCCCCGGCTTGACGATAATGTTGGCATGGTCGATCAGCATGTCACCGTCATCGCCATAACGGAAACTGACATTGCGCAGTTCCACCGCGCCCTGCGGCTGATCCAGGGCGGGTAATCCCGCCGGGGCCTCGGTCGGTAGGGAAAACAGCTTATCCAGACGTTCCCGCGCCAAAACGAAAGTCTGGAACCGGGTCCAGACCCCCAAGACTTTCTGCATGGGCGACATGGCCCGCCCTGCCAGCAAGGAACAGGCGGCCAGCCCGCCCGTGGTCATATCCCCATTCATGACGATCATGCTGCCGATAGCGGCCACGCCGATCATGCTGAGTTGGGAATAAAACGAGGAAACCCCCAGGGCATTGGCGCTTTTCAATGCCACCGCGTGATAATTCTCGGCACATCCTTCCTGAAGGCGTTCATAGCGCCGGACCATCTGGGCTTCCATGGCCATGGCCTTGACGCTGTGGATGCCGCTAAGCACCTCGATAATAAAATTGAACCGGCGATCATCGGCGGTGATCCGCTTGCGGATCGCCTCGCGCATGCTGGTTCCAACCTTCATGGCGGTCAGGGTAAAGGCAATCAGCAGAATAATCGGCACAAGAACCAGCCATCCCCCCATCATTGCCACCAATGACAGGTATAAAAGCGCGAATGGCAGATCCAGAAACGTCAGCAAAGCCTGACCGGCATAGAACTCGCGAACCACCCCAAGCGAATTTATCCGTTCCAGATGAATTCCAGATTCTTCTTTTTCAAACTGGCCGATACTGGTGCACAAAATCCGGCGCAAGGCTTCGCACCCGGATTTATGTTCGAATTTTGCGCCAACCCAGCCGGTGATCCAGGACCGGCAAATGCTGAGCACACTTTCCAACAGTAAAGCCCCCAACACTCCCAAGAGCAGCAACATCATGGTGCCGGTGGATTTATTGGGCAAAATACGGTCATACACCTGAAGCAAGGACATGGGCATGGCCAAGCCCAATATGTTCAGGAATATGGATGCGACCACCAAATCGAACAGATTGGCACGCAGGGTGGAAAATGACTGAACAGCCCCGGCCCCGGTCATCTTGGTACGCGGATCGTTCATCCCGATGGCATCACTCTGCAAAAGTTTCTACGACCATATCCGATTGAATGTGCCTCAACCACTGGCAAGAGGTATCACTTACCCTTATGATTTGATGACGATCACACAGCCGGAGTTGCCCCATTGGCTCACTCTTCTTCCCAGGCCGAGCCATTCAGCCTGCCGATGATTCAAAGGCTGCTGGAATTCGATACCACCAGCTACAACTCCAATCTGGAGCTGATAGAATTCGCCGCAGCTTATTTGCGCGATCTGGGGGCTGATGTTCGCTTCACCCACGATGCCAGCGGCATGAAGGCGAATTTGTTTGCCACCCTTGGCCCATCCCACATTCCCGGTATCGTCCTGTCCGGGCATACCGATGTGGTGCCCGTGGATGGGCAGGAATGGGACCGAGATCCATTCCGCCCCTGGGTCGATCAGGGACGGCTTTACGGACGCGGTGCCGCCGATATGAAAAGCTTTATCGGGATTTGTCTGGCCCTGGCCCCCGATTTCGCCGCCGCCCCATTGCGCCTGCCCATCCATTTCGCCCTGTCCTATGACGAGGAAGTGGGCTGTGTCGGCGTGCGCGGGCTGATCGCCGATGTCCCCAATCTTCCGGTCGTTCCCCGGCTGTGCATCGTGGGGGAACCCACGGAGATGAAGGTGATCACCGGCCATAAGGGCAAGAAAAGCGTCCGATGCCAGGTCTATGGACATGAAAGCCATTCGGCCCTGAACCATCGCGGGATCAACGCGGTGGAAATCGCCGCCGATGTGGTGTCATTCCTGCGTGGGATGCAGCGCCGCATCCGTGATAACGGACCGTTCGACCACGATTACGATCCCCCCTACACCACGGTCCATACCGGGGTCATCCAAGGGGGAACAGCCCTGAACATCGTTCCTGCACGCTGTGATTTCGATTTTGAATTCCGCAACCTGCCCAGCCACGATGTGGAATCACTGATGGAACAAGTCCGGGGCTTCGCCCAATCCCTGGCCCCGGAAATGGAAGCCATCAATCCACAGGCGGGCATCATGTTCGACGAATTCAACACCACCGCCGGACTGAACGCGGATGGCAATGAAGAGGCCGCCGATCTGGCCCGCAGATTGTCCGGGCAGGATAAGGAAGCCAAGGTCAGTTTCACTACCGAAGCCGGTCTGTTCAATCAGGCGGGAATTCCGTCGGTGGTCTGCGGGCCGGGCAGTATCGCCCAGGCCCACCGTCCCAACGAATATATCGAATTGGAACAAATCCGCCTGGGCGAAGATTTTATCCGCCGACTGATCGTCCATATGGCGGATAAGGATTCCTGACGGAACAGTCTTCGGCAACGCCTCCCTCGCCGGGCGCAATCCGATGGATTGCTTGGCCGCGCCCGCAATGGGCGCTGGGATTATGTTTGTCCCTCGCCGGGCGCAATCCAAT
>JAYSBF010000090.1:0-10860 GCA_041915545.1 Magnetospirillum sp.
GCATCGGGTCGAAATACGCGACCAAGCCCGCGCGGCACTTGAGCGGCCCCGGCACGGGGCGGCCACAGGCAAGAATTAGAGCGGATTTCGATTGATCGAAATCCGCTCTATACTAAAATGCGTTGATCAGAACCGATCGAGGTGTCTTGGCCATCAGCCCGAGGCAAATAGACGGTCGATTTCGTCCTGACTGATCCCGCCTTCCCCGGTCTGGGGGCCGTTCAGCAACAGTTCATCCCCCCTGCGATTATCCTGGACATGATCGGGCAAACAGCCGTTCAGCCCGTCATCGCCCCCCCAGATGGTCACCATGGAGCCGATACGTTCGTCGATGAATTGCAGCGTCTTCACGGCTTTGGAAATACGTTGACCGGTAATGTCCTGGAAATTGCACGCCTCGAAAATGGATGTGGTGATGTCCAGCATGTCTTCGGCGATGCGGCTGCCGTAACTGTCACCCATTTGGGCACGCATGTCGCGGGCGCAATTTTCCAGCCGTTCCGCTGCTTCCAATATCTGCTGGGTGGCGGTTTCGGTGGCCATGACGATGGCGTCCAATTCCGATGTCACCGTGGCCAGACGATCCAGATTTTCCGAAGGCGGGCGCAAGGCGGCGATTTCCGACTTGGTCTGTTCGATGCAAAAGGACAAGGCCCGTAATTCGGTCTTCAACAAGGTGATCTCGCCGCGTTTTTCTTCGGGCGGGGTGTCGCTGGGCGCCGGATCGCCGGATTGCTCCGGGGCCGGGGGTATGGGTGGGACGGCATTATGCGATCCGGCCACCGCCGCGATCCGCATATCCTGGCGCATTTCCAGCAGCAGAGCATGAATATCGGCCAGGGACGGGCTGGCCTCGGGCTGCCCCCCCCGCGACCGGGACAATTGCAATTCCGCAGTAAAGGGCTTTCGGGACATGGCTGACACCGTGGCTGGCTGAGGCGGGGACAGCCCATTATGCACGCTTCCACGCCACACCCATGTTAAAGATAGTTTTCACTAAAATTGCACCAGTTACAAATAGCGCCATAATCCAATGGTCAGTACGACTATAACCACAAGAATATAATAAATAATACCACAGACTCATTCGCAATGAGTCACAGCAAATTAACACGGATACACGCGATAGCCGGATAGTCTCCGCAAAATACATGCGGACGCACGGCAATGACCATTGATATCAAGCCAAAATCCGACTCTCATCCCGGCAATCTGGCCAGGCAAAGCGGTCCAAGCCGCTTGGGCATCATGCGGCTGTTGGAAGATTGCCCCCTGGGCGCGGTGGTGCTGGATGGGGATGGCCGCATCTTGTATCTGAACCGTCAGGCTGGGCACCTGTTCCACCTGACCCGCGACACCATGGCCGACACGTCGTTTCGGCTGCTTTTCGCCCACCCAGACCAATGCGATCAGGCATTGGCGGCCTTTCGCCAGCGCGGATCGCTGCACGGGATCGAGGTGGCGTTACGCCATTTGGGCGGGCGTAATTTCCGCGCCGCGCTGAACTGGGAAGAAACCACCTTTAACGCCGCCCCCGCCATCATGGTATGGATCAGCGATATTTCTGCCCATAAATTGTCCGAAGAATTCCTGGACAAGCTGTTCAACGCCGCCCCTCTGCCCATGCTGCTGTGCACTTTTCCCGAGGGGGCGGTGCTGCGGTCCAACCGCCGGGCGTGTGAATTGTTCATGGCCGGGCGGCGGCAAGGCCAATTAAGGGTGGATGCCATCATGGGCCGCAAGCCATGGCGGAAATTTTCCACCCGGCTGCGCGGCGGCGGCTTCGCCGATGATTTCGAAGCGACATTGACCACCGGCTATGGCGAAAGCCTGGCGGCCATGCTGTCCGGGCAATTGGTGGATGTGGACGGACAATCCTGTCTGTTGCTGGGGGTGTCGGACATCACCGACCGCAAACGGGCCGAGGACACCTTGCGCAGATTCTTCGACGCGGCCCCCCTGCCCATGGTGCTGACCCGGCTGGAAGACGGCCAGATCACCCGCATCAACCGCCGGGCCAGCGAACTTTTCGACCCCAGCGGCCGGGGCAACGCCCACCATTTGGACGATATCCTGGACCCCGGCATGCGGTCGCGCTTCATCGGCCAATTAGGCGGCGGTTTCGTCGATGATTTCGAAGCCCGGCTGGTCACCGATTACGGCGAAGGATTTTGGGCCATCCTGTCCGGCCAGAGTTTGGACGTGGACGAAGAGCGTTCGGTGCTGGTGGGGATTACCGACATCAGCGAGCGCAAGGCATGGGAAGAGGAATTGCGCCATGCCAAGGAAACCGCCGAACGGGCGACACAGGCGAAATCCCTGTTCCTGGCCACCATGAGCCACGAAATCCGCACCCCGATGAATGGGGTGCTGGGCATGCTGGATGTCTTGTCCACCACCTTTTTGTCGGACGAACAAAGAGACATGGTGCAGGTGGTCTGCGATTCCGCCCGCACCTTGCTGACCATCATCGACGACATCTTGGACCTGTCCAAGATCGAGGCGGGCAAGCTGCACCTGGAACAGATCCCCATGCGCCTGGGCGATGTGGTGGAAAGCACCTTGGACCTGCTGGCCCCCCGCGCCCGCGACAAGGGCGTGGAAATCACCTGGGACATGGATGACGGCGTCCCCATGGCGGTAATGGGCGATCCTGTCCGGCTGCGTCAGGTATTGTTGAACCTGTTGGGCAATGCGGTCAAATTCACCGATACCGGCCATGTGGCGCTGACCGTGGCCGCTATCGGCGGCGAGACGCAAACCGCCGTCTTGCGCTTTGACGTGGCCGATACCGGCATCGGCCTGACCGAGGAACAGCGGCAACGCCTGTTCCAACCCTTTGTCCAGGCCGATGACACGACCACCCGCCATTTCGGCGGCACCGGATTGGGGCTGTCCATCTGCCGACGGCTGATCGCCATGATGGGCGGTACCATCGGCGCCCAGGCCCGCCCCGGCGGCGGTTCGGTGTTCTGGTTCGAAATTCCCATGGCGCTGGACCCGGCGGGCATGCCCGCCCCCGACCGGATCTTGGATGGCTGCCCCATCCTGGTGATGGACGATCAGGAGATTACCCGGCGGTCCGTGGCCCGCATTCTCTCCGCCCACGGCGCCCGCGTCACCCAGGCCGCCGATCCCGATGACGTGCATGTCCTGCTGGCTTCGGGGCGTGAATTCCATCTGGTCCTGGCCGATGCCGACCTGCTGTTGCCCGACATGCTGGGACAGGTGATGGAGCATCTTCCCCCCAGCGCCATCCTGCGCCTGGGCGGCCAGCCCCATGACGGGCCGGGCATGGTGATCCCCAAACCGATCCATGCCCACACCCTGCTGCGCCAGACGGGAATCGCCCTGGGCCACATTGCCGACAGCCCCGACGCCCCGGCCTTGCCCGTCCTGGAATCCTCCCCCGTCAGGCTAAGCACGGATGAAGCCGAACGGGCCGGCAGCCTGATCCTGGTGGCCGAGGACAATGCCACCAACCGCCTGGTCATCGGCAAACAACTGACCCGGCTGGGCCACACTTTCCTGATGGTGGATGATGGGGAACAGGCATTGGCGGCCCTGGGCCAGCGCCGTTATGCCCTGCTTTTGACCGATTGCAGCATGCCGCATCTGGACGGATACCAATTGGCCCGCCGCATCCGCCAGATGGAACAAGATGGTGGATGCGGCCACCTGCCCATCATCGCCCTGACCGCCAATGCCCTGGAAGGTGACGCAGAAAAATGCCTGCGCGCCGGGATGGATGCCTATCTGTCCAAGCCCGTTTCCATGGACCGGGTTGATGCCATGCTGCGCAAATGGCTGCCCCCCGCCCGGCCCCAGGATGCGGATGACGGGAATGACCGCCTGGATCATGTGGTGGACCTGCCCGCCCTGGCCGCCATCCTGGGCGATGACGACCCCGTCACCCTGGCCGAGGTCTTGAGCTTTTTCATCGACAATTTCGACGAGCTTTATTTGGGCATCGGCGTCGCCATGGCCCAGGAAGACCGGACCGGGCTGAAAAATGCCGCCCATGCGGCCAAAGGGGCCGCCCGCAATGCCTGCGCCCAGAATCTGGCGCCGCTGCTTGCCATCCTGGAACAGCGGGCGGCAGAGGGATCGTGGCCGGAACTGGTCGCCCTGTCCCGCGACATCCTGGCCCGCTTCGCCCAGTTGCGCATCTTTGTTTCCACCCTAATGGCAAGACCCTGACGCCTGGAAACCAAACGTCAGGGCCAGACCACCCGTCACACCGGAGAACCAGCCATGATCACCGATAAGGAAATTCTGAAAGCCTTTGACGGCAGATCAATGCTGGTCATCGACGATGAAAAATTCACCCGTTCCATCCTGGATCGCCAGCTTTCCCCCCTGACCTTGGTGGAAGCAGGAGACGGCGCCCTGGGACTGCACAAATACCGGGCGGATCGCGGCATCGCCATGATCATCTGCGATTTCAACATGCCGGTGATGGACGGGCTGCGCTTTCTGAAGGCCATTCGGGCCGACTGCCCCGCCCCCCGCAATGCCATTCCCGTGCTGATGCTGACCGGATCAGCGGATTCATCCCTGGTCCGGCTGGCCCTGGACCTGGACGTGGACGGCTTCATCCTGAAACCGGTGTCTCAGCACACCTTGGAAACCCGCATCAAACATGCCCTGTCGCAAAACCGGGATATCAAACAGCCCAAATATTATGCCGCCATCGACGTGGACGGGGTCAGCGAAAAACTGCTGGGATCGGCAGACCCGCTCTGCACGCCGGAAGAAATCGAACAGGCGAAAAAAGCCGCCGAACAGCAGGCCCATGTGGGGATCAAGCTGCGGCTGGACCATTTAAACCCCGGTGTGGTCCTAAGCGAGGATATACGCGCCCCCACCGGCGAATTGCTGATCGCCACCGGGGTCCCCCTGACCGAACGGCTGATCCGCCGCCTGATGGAACTGTCCCCTTTGGGTATCGTTCCCGGCCATGTCTGGGTGACGGGATAAGGCCGCCGACCATCCGGCCAGTTCCATCAGTCGGAAATTCGTGGACCGGTATCATACCAACGGCCAATTTCATTGAGCGTTGTACAGCCCTCGCCGGGCGCGGCCATCCGGCCGCTTGGCCGCCGCCGCAATGGCGGCTGGGTTTTATTTGTCCCTCGCCGGGCGCGGCCATCCGGCCGCTTGGCCGCCGCCGCAATGGCGGCTGGGTTTTATTTGTCCCTCGCCGGGCGCGGCCATCCGGCCGCTTGGCCGCCGCCGCAATGGCGGCAGAACCAACGACCGTAAGTCAGAACTTACCGCCGTTGGTATCACATGGCCCCGTCATAAAGCCAGCGGCAGGCGATGACCGCGGCCACCAACCCGGCCAGATCGGCGATCAGACCGGCGGCCAGGGCATGACGAATCCGGCGGATACCCACCGCGCCGAAATAAACCGCAAGCACGTAAAACGTGGTTTCGCTGGACCCGTAAATGGTGCCCAGCAGCACCCCCGTCAGGCTGTCCGGGCCGATCGTCGGCGCCTTCATATAGTCCGCCAACAGCCCGAACGACCCGGACCCCGACAAGGTGCGCATGGCCGCCATCATCACCGCTTCCGCCGGAATGCCCAGAGGTGCCAGCGCCCGGCCCAGCGGTGCCATCACCGCATCAACCACCCCCGATGCCCGCGCCATGCCCACCGCCATCAGAATGGCCACCAGATAGGGAACCACCTTGATCGCGATGGCGATACCGTCGCGGGCACCATCCACGAAAACAGTATAAACCGGCACTCGCCGCCACAATCCGGCCAGCAGAGCCAGCAAAATCAGCATGGGGATGATCCACGGCCCGGCCACCGCGCCCCATTTAACCAGAACCGCCACAGCAGCCAGCAGCACCGCCAGCACCATCAGGCTGACCCAGACAGGACAGGCGGCGGGTGGGGTATCGGCGGGCGGGGTATCGGCGGGTGAGACATCGGCGTCGTGGCACACTGCCGCCGGATCGCCGACATCGTCGGGGGATGGCCTGACTGGAAACAGGGGTTGCAGCAACCGGGCGGCCAAAACCGCCACCACCGCCGAAATGGCGGTGGCGATCAAGGTGGGCACCACCACCGCCGCCGGATTGGCCGACCCCGATGCGGCACGCAAGGCGATGACCGAACTGGGCAGCAAGGTGACTGATGCGGTGTTCAACGCCAGAAACAAGACCTGGGCATTGCTGGCGCTGGTGGGATGGGGATTAAGACGGTGCAGATGTTCCATGGCCCGGATGCCAAACGGGGTGGCTGCATTGCCCAGGCCCAGAATATTGGCGGCCACATTCATGACCATGGCCCCCATGGCCGGATGGGTGGGCGGCACGTCAGGGAACAGGCGGCCCAGCACCGGCGCCAACACCCGCCCCAGGGCCCGCACCGCCCCGGCCTGTTCCGCCACCTTCATCACCCCCAGAAACAGCGCCATGATCCCGGCCAGTCCGATCGCCAGGGAAACCGCCGTCTCTGCTGCTTTCAGCGCCGCCGCCGACACGTCGGCCATGGCCCCGGAATGACCGGTCAGCGGTCCCAATGCTGCCCCAGCCACCGCCGCCGCCACCAGCAGCACGAACATCACATTCACCCTGATCCCCCCATCTGGCGGCCACCTTGTCTTGTGGCAAACCGGCAACGCCCATCCAGATTATCAGAAGCGGTCACGCCGCGCACCCTTGCCCACCCGCCGGGGCGTTGCTAAGGTCAGATCAAAGTCTATTCCAAAAGGAATTAAAGGGATGGGAAAACGTCTTGGTCTTGGCGCCACCGTAATATTGCTGGCTGGGGTAATGACCGCGCCCGGAACGGGATGGACCGCCGATAATGTTCCCACCCGGATTGACGCGGCCAAGGCCGCCTATCAGAAAAACGATCTGGCCCGTACCGCGCACGAGCTGGAACTGGCCCTGACCGAAATTCATGACCGGCTGGGTCAGATGTTGACGGAAACCCTGCCTTCCCCTCTGCCCGGCTGGCAGGCCGATCCGGCGGAAGTCCAGGGTTTGGCCCAGGTCGGCGGCGGATTGTCCGTCAACCGCGCCTATTCCAAGGGGGAAACCTCCCTGAACATTTCCCTGGTCCTGGACAGTCCCGCCGTGGATGCCGCTGTGACCCAACTGGCCCCCAACCAACCCTTGCCGCCCCATAGCAAGCGGGTCAAGGTGGGGACCGAAGATGCGCTGATGCGTTATGACGCCTCGACCCAATCGGGCGAAATCACCATGATTCTGGGCACGCGGGTCCTGTTGGAAATCGAAGGCGACAACCTGACCAATGGCGATGTGCTGCCCGAAGCGGCCAAGGGCTGGAACATCGCCCGCATCCGTAGCTTGATCGGCATCTGATACCAACCGGCCAATGAATTGAGTGGTTGTCTTGTCCCTCGCCGGGCGGGCGCTACCGCGTCCTTGGCCGCCGCCGCAATGGCGGCTGGGGTTATGTTTGTCCCTCGCCGGGCGGGCGCTGCCGCGCCCTTGGCCGCCGCCGCAATGGCGGCTGGTGACTGGCCAATCAGTCAAGTCAAAGGTTGGCCGGTATGATCGGATCACCATCCCGCCACCTTATAATATCCAGCGGATCAGAACCGGCACCAGCAAGGCCGTGGCCACGCCGTTCAGCCCCATGCCCAATCCGGCGAAGGCCCCGGTGATTTCCCCCATGTGAATGGCGCGGGCGGTGCCGATCCCATGGGCCGCGGCACCCATGGCCAGACCACGGGCACGGTCATCGCCAACCCGGCACACACCCAGCACCCACGGCCCCAGCACCGAACCGACGATCCCGGTCAAAATCACCAGGGCAGCGGTCAGGGATGGCAGGCCACCAATGCCTTCGGCCACCCCCATGGCGATGGGCGATGTGGCGGATTTGGGAGCCAGGGACCGCAATATCTGATCCGATCCCCCCAGGATTTGGGCGATCCACACCGCGCTTAGAACCGCCGTCACCGATCCGACCAACAGTCCGGCCAAAAGCGCCCAGACCGATTGCAGCAACAAACGCAACTGCCGGTACAGCGGCACCGCCAGCGCCACCGTGGCCGGCCCCAACAGGAAATGGATGAACTGGGCGCCGTCGAAATAGGTTCGATAGGGAATGCCGCAGATCAGTAGAAAACTGCCGATTGCCAGAATGGACAGCATGACCGGATTAAGGAAAGGACTCATTTTCCCCCGCCGCCACACCCAATGGGCTGCCTGATAGGCGATCAAGGTGGCGGTCAGCCCCATCAGCGGCGATGCGGACAAATAGACCCACAGGGCGTGCAGATCGTCACTCATCCTTCGCCCCCCCCCACCTTTGCCGTCTGACGGCGGATCAGCCGGTCCATGACCACCCCGGTCACCGCGATGGACAGCAAGGTGCCCAGCACCAGCGACGCCCCGATGGGCAGCCATTCCCGTTCGATCAGCCCCAGATAAGCGACGATCCCCACCCCCGCCGGAATGAACAGCACCGACAAATGGGACAGTAAGGTGGTGGCCGCCTGATCCAGCCCCTTGGGCACGCCTCCCTTGATCAACAGGCCGATGAATAACAGCGCCATCCCCACCACCGGCCCCGGCAAGGGCAAATGGGCGAAACGGGCAATCACTTCGCCCACCAATTGGCAGACAAGCAAAATGGTCAAATTGGCCAGCACGGGCGGCTCCTCCTTTGACCGCCCTTGGACGGGCGGCTTGATTTTGCCCCATTATGCCACCGTCGATCCCAGTTGGACTTACATTCCATCCCCCCACATGAGAAAATACGGTCCCGTCACCGGAACGCATGGAACCATCTTGGAACATATCGACCTTTTCCAACGGCTGGGCCTGGCCCTGGTCATCGGTCTGCTGGTGGGTGCCGAACGGGGATGGCAGGCGCGCCAGGCCCCGGCTGGCGCCCAGGTCGCTGGTATCCGCACCTTTGCCCTGATGGGATTGGTGGGGGGCATCTGCGGCTGGCTGGGCCAGACCATGCACCCGCTGATCCTGGCCGCCGGATTCATTGCCCTGGCCGCCGTGGTCATCGCCGCCCAGTTGGTCCGCGTCCGCAACGGCGAACACGAAATGGGCGTCACCACGGAAATGGCCCAATTGGCAGTTTTCGCCCTGGCCGCCATGGCCGCCCTGGATCAGGGCGCAGTGGCCGCCGCCGGAGCCGTGGTGGTCACCGCCTTGCTGGGGGCCAAGGACCGGCTGCACAATTGGCTGCGTCTGCTGGAACCGGCGGAAATCTGGGCCGCCATTAAGTTGCTGCTGATTTCGGTGGTGCTGCTGCCCCTGCTGCCCAATCACGGCTATGGCCCCGAGGGGGTGCTTAATCCCTATACCCTGTGGCTGCTGGTGGTGATGGTGGCGGGTATTTCCTTTTTGGGGTATTTCGCCATCAAACTTGCCGGGCCGCGCCTGGGCAGTTTGCTGACCGGGGTGTTCGGCGGGGTGGCATCCTCGACCGCCCTGACCCTGTCCTTCGCCCGCATGGGCAAGGAAAATCCCACCATGCAGCCGGTCTTGGCCGCCGGGGTGGCGGTCGCCAATGCCACCATGCAAATGCGCCTGTGGGCCATCGTCTTCGTCCTGAACCCGCCCATGGGCGGGCGTCTGGTATGGCCCCTGGGCTTCATGGCGCTGGCGGGATTGATCGGCACCTGGATTTTATGGCGGGGGCGGGCCGATGACGCCAAACCCGGCGCCATGCCCCTGTCCAACCCGTTTCAATTGGGGATGGCCATGAAATTCGCCGCCTTGTTGGCCCTGGTCATCCTGGCCGCCAAGGTGCTGCAAACCTGGGTCGGTGCCGCCGGTCTTTATGCCCTGGCCGGGCTGGCCGGGCTGGCCGATGTGGATGCCATGGCCCTGTCCATGGCCCAGATGGGTGGTAACAGCGTGGCATTGACGGTGGCCGCCACCGCCGTCACTATCGCCGCCTTTGCCAATACCGGGGTCAAGGCCGCCCTGGTCACCACCTTATGCGGGGGCGCCATGGCCCGGCTGACCCTGTATGTGGTGGCGGGATCGGTGGCCAGCGGCGCCTTGGGGCTGTTGGTGCAATGGGTCAAGGGATAAGGACACGCAATGCAACGCGGGCAGCCGTTTGAACTGGCGATTCAGGATTATTTCCGCCACCCCGATCCCATGGCCATGATCGCCCGTTTCGCCGATGAACCGGCGGGGGATCACTGGCGGGGCGATACCGTGCTGGTCCTGCCGGTTTTCCTGGCCCTGGTCCTGGATGCATCGGCCCTGGCCGCCGATCTGTTGGTGGACCGCATGCGGCAGGCCGAAGCCATCAAGGTGGAAATAGCCGCCCAGGCATTGAATTACAGCCACCATCCGGGCCGCCGCGTCTTGATGGAGCGTCTGGCCGGACCACAGGCGGCAGAGGGGATGGATCAGTCCGGCGCCGATTTCCTGGCCCTGACCCCCAGCCATCCCGTGCATGTGGATATGCTGTGGGCCGCATTTTTCGCCACCGGCGATACCTGTTATGTGGACAAAATCGCCGACCTTTTGGCCGGATGGGTGCCGCCGTCACGGCAAGCCCAGTTGATCGCCCAGGCCAAAACCAACGAAACCATGGCCAGCCAAGCCATGACCGCCGTTCTGGCCGACACCGCTGCCCAAGGATTGGCCCGCATGGCCAAGAGCTTGGCCGAAGTCAAAGCCCGGCTTTACACCCTGGCCGCGCGCCAGGACGGAATGGCATCCGCCCTGGCAGCCAAGATTTTCGCGGAATTGGAAAAAGGGTGATATCGGCCAACCTTTGAATTGATGGGGTGGACGGCCCCTGCTCATCGGCGTCGCAATGCGCCAAGATGGTGGTTGTCGAAACACACCATTCGAGGGGGCCGTCCATGACCGAGATTAGCACGATTG
>JAYSBF010000091.1:0-10728 GCA_041915545.1 Magnetospirillum sp.
CCCAATCGTGCTAATCTCGGTCATGGACGGCCCCCTCGAATGGTGTGTTTCGACAACCACCATCTTGGCGCATTGCGACGCCGATGAGCAGGGGCCGTCCACCCCATCAATTCAATTCAAAGGGTGGTCGGTCTTGATGGCTGCTGGGGTATCTTGTCTATCGGCCTTCCCGCCACCACCCGGCCAGCAATCCCCCCAGCAGCAGCGGCAACAGCAGCCAGACGGGCAAAAGCGGTACTTCGTGCACGCCGGTCACCGTATGATCGCCCCGCACCGCCAATCCGATCCAATCCCGCCCTGCGGCACCATGGCCGGGTGCGACCCGGCGAATGTCCGGCATGCCGCCTTGGGCCAGAAAGCGGGCGCTGCCGCCGGTCGTATTGGCCACTGGTGCCAGAATATCGGTTGTGGCAGACAATTCGGCCATTTCCAGCGACGCCAACGATCCGACGGCAGCAATGGCGGTGTGCACGCCGTCCGTCACGGTCCATAGGCCGGGCTGGGCCACCTGAAGTTGGGCGGTGCCCCGCCCATCCCCCTGATCGACCAAGGAAACTTGCTGCTTATCCCCATTGGGGGCGGTCACCGTCACCGCGACGGCGGCATCGCCCAGGGAATGGCGCACCACCTCCAGCCGGTCGCCCTTGATTTCGGCGGCCAGGGATTCTTCTTCCAGCTCCGGTTCCTTCATCAGCCAATGGGCCAGACGGCGCAGCAATTCGTCATGGGGGCCGCCGCCTTCGTATCCGCGCGCCCACAGCCAGATGGTATCGGACAGCAATTGGGCCACCCGACCGTCCCCCACCCGATCCAACAGCAAAAGCGGCGCCCCATCCGGGGTGGCTAAAACGGCGGTTCCCCGCTTTTGCCACACGTCGATCCGTCGCAGCCATGATCCCCAACGGGGGCCGGCGGTATCCCCCATATCCGGCAAATTGGCGGTGACCGGATGGCGTTTGCCCGCTTCGGTCACTTGGGGACGAAAGGCGATGCTGCGGATCTGGCCATTGGGTTGCCCCGGCAGCACATCGGCCAGGGGCGTATCGAACAATTCGCCGCTGATCCCGTTGGTTCCGGCATATTCCGGCCCCATCGCCACCAGCAGTGCCCCGCCGCCACGGACGTAATCCACCAGATTTTGATAATAGCCCGCTGACAAAACCCCACGGCGGCGGTAGCGGTCGAACACCACCAGATCGAAATCCTTCAGCCGTTCCTCGAACAATTCGCGGACGGGAAAGCTGATCAAGGCCAGTTCGCGGATGGGGGTGCGGTCATCTTTTTCCGGTGGTCGCAAAATGGTGAAATGAACCAGATCGACAGCCGGATCAGCCTTCAGCAGATTGCGCCATGTCCGTTCCCCCGCATGGGGTTCGCCGGAAATCAGCAACACTTTCAACCGGTCGCGCACCCCGGAAATCTCGACCGCCGCGTTGTTGTTCCCCAAGGATAACTCGTCCGGTCCCGCTTCCGCCGTCAATTCCACCACGGTCGGACCGGCATGGCCGATGGGAACATCCACCGACACCTCGCGGTTGACCGGCAGAACCGTGTTCAAATAGGACTGGCCATCCACCTGGATTTCCACCGCGGCATCACCGTGCTGGCCGGGGTCATCCACGCGCAATCTGATTTCCGCCGTCTTGCCCACCAGGGCATAGCCGGGCGAACGGGTGACCACCAAACGGCGGTCCCGTTCGCCGGGGCGCCCGGTGATCAGGGCATGGACCGGCGCATCCAGGGATTGCCCCAGATCGGTGGGAACATCGTGCACCCGGCCATCGGTGATGATCACCACCCCGGCCAATCGCCGCCGGGGCAGATCGGCCAAGGCCCGGTCCATGGCGGTGAACAGACGGGTTCCGTCCTCGCCCTGGCCGCCTGCCACCCGCTCCACCCGCACATCCAGATCGGGTTGCCGGGCCAGACGGGCACGCAATTGAGCCAAAGCGTCCTCGGTCTGGGCGTGACGTCCGCCAATATCCTGGGACGGGCTGTCATCCACCACCACCAACACCACATCGGGCAGGGATTGATGGTCTTCAGCCACCAGGCGGGGATTGGCCAAGGCCCCCAGCAGAATCACCGGCAGCACCAAACGCCACCACATCCCCCTGGCCCGCCGCCACGCCGCCAGTCCCCAGACCAACAGGGACAACGCCGCCAGCCCCGCCAGCCAGGGCCAGGGCAAAAGCGGGGAAAACCCGATAGAGGCGATGCTGTTCATCGTCCCAGCCGATCCAGAATGGCGGGCAAATGCACCTGATCGGCCTTGTAATTACCGGTCAGGGCATACATCACCAAATTGACACCAAAGCGGAAGGCCAATTCCCGCTGCCGTTCGCCACCGGGGACGGTGGGCAGTAACGGGCGGCCCCGATCCCCCCCGGCCCAAGCACCGATCCAGTCATTGGCCCCCACCACCACCGGCGACACTCCGTCATTGCCGCTACGATTGCCGCCTGCTACCCAAACCGGCCCGGCATCCACCCGGCCCGGCAATTCCTTGAGCAAATAAAAGGATCGGGTCAGCACATGATCCTGGGTCACGGGGGTCAGGGGCGGAATGGATAAATCCTGAATCAGATCCTTGGCCGCCAGGGCATTCCCCTCGCCCAGGGAATCATCATCCGCCCCGGTGTCGATGACAATCAATCCGCCCGCCCGCATATAGGCATTCAGCTTGGCCGCCGCCTCGGGCGAGGGGGGTTCCTGCCGGGCGCTGACCGGCCAGTATAAAAGCGGAAAAAACAAAACCGGGTCCTGTTCGATATCCACCCCCATGGGGTCGGCCAATTGGGCGGTGGATCGCTGACCGATCACCCGTGACAGACTTTTCAGCCCGGCCAGAGCCTTGTTGTCCAGCCGGGCATCGCCGGTGCGGATAAAGGCCAGGCGGGTTTCCAAAGTGGCCTCCATATCAAAGGCGCTGGCCGCCCGGACTGGACCGACACGGCCATCCACCCCCAGCATGACCAGGACCGACACCGCGGCCACGGCGGCGGCCCGCCCCCGCAGCAAGCCGCGCAAGGCCAGGGACAGCAACAGATCCAGGGCCGCCAGAATAACCGCCGCCGCCAGCAGCACAGGCCGCAACGGACGTTCATGGCCCTGGCCATCCAAATCCCCCACCTGTATCCCCTGGGGCGGCACCAATCGGTTAGCGTCGGGCAAAAGCGGACCCAGATTGACCGCCACCCTGGTTGATCCGTCGCCATACAGGCCGGGGGGGTGACGCGGTCCCGGCTGGATATGGGCGGGATCGCCGGTCAGGGTGGCCACCGCACCGCCGGGGCGGACCAGATGGCCCAACCCGTCCAGAACCTCGACCGGCTGCAAGGCGGCGCCGTGGGATGTGGGCATCAATCCGTCGGACAGAGCCACCAACCGGCGCAGCATATCCACGAACAGACCGGACAGGGCCAGATTACCCCATTCCGCATTGGCGCTGGTATGGATCAGCACCAGCCAGCCCTTGCCCTGACGTCGCCCGGTGACCAGAGGGGTGCCATCGGCCAGTCTGGCCCAGGTGCGATCAGCCAGATCCAAACCCGGTTCAGCCAGGACTTGGGCGGTAATGACAATATCGGACGGGGCTTCCAAATCGGCGAAAGGACCGGTCGCGCCAAAGGAAGACAGGTGTTGAGGCGATGTCCACGACATGGCCCCCCCCAGATTGCGCCCGCCATCGCGCAACCGGACCGGCAAAAGCGGGTCTTGCCCCATCTGGGCCGCGCTTAGCGCCAGTTGCGGACCGGCAAAGCGGATCATCACCCCGCCATCGTCAACCCAGCGGACCAGCCGGTCCGCCGCTCCCGGCGTCAGGGCCGGCCCGTCGGCCATCACCAGAACCGATACATCCTGATCCAGCAAATCCTGGGCCTCGCCCCGATACAGATCGGCGAAGGGGGTCAAGGCGCGGTCAACATAGTAAAGCTGACCCAGCAGGGGAATGCCGCCCCCGGCTTCCCCCCCCACCAGCCCCACCGGACGGCGGCGCCATTGTTCATCGGCCAGCAAAACCGATGCCGCCCCGGATTGATTATCCACATCCAGCCGGGCCAGCCGGTTCCGCAATTCCGTCGGCAAGCGCAGTTCCACCCGCTGGCTGGCCTGCCCCGTGTCCAACACCATTTCAGCCCGACCCAGCACCCGGCCATTGTCGTCCAAGGCCCGGACCACCAAAGGCCAGGGCTGGGCGCTTTGCCATGACGGGCGGCGCAATTGGACCTGAATCCGATCCCCCGCGCCATCGGCGACCGGCAGCATGGCCACGGCCACCCGGCCCAGCACCATCTGGACACCGCCGCCCAATCCCTGAAGGAACGCGGCCAAGGCGGCGCCATTGCCCGCCGCGTCATCCATACCGTCGCTGACCCATACCACCTGGGTCACCTGATCGCGGGGAAAGGTGCGGATGGCGGCCAAGGCGGCGGCGCGATCCGACGGCCACGGCTTGGGCAGCAAGGCTTGCAGCGTGGGGCGCAGCCGACCGGCCGGCATCATCACCCCCCACTCCAACTTGCCGCCATCCACCGGCGGGGCCGTGGTCAGCAAGGCCACCGGTCGGCTGTCGCGTTCCGCCCTGTCCAGAATTTCCAGCAGATGGCCGCGCCGACTGGTCCAATCCGCCGCAGCGGCCCAACCGTCATCCACCACCAGCAACAAGGGCCGCCCCGCTCCGGCATCCGGCGTCGATTGCGGGTTCAGCACCGGCTGGGCCAATCCGATAATCACCAGGCACAGCAAAAGCAGCCGCAGGGCCAGGACCCACCATGGAGTCCGGTCCACGCTGTCTTCGCGGGGGTCCAGCCCCATGACCAGCCGGACAGCGGGAAAGCGCATCTGCCGGGGCAAAGGCGGCACCACCCGCAGCAGCCACCACACCAGCGGCACGACCGCCAGCCCGGCCAGAACCCACGGTGTGGCAAACCCCAATCCCCAGGCGGACAGCATCACCACCCCCCCAATCCGCCACCGGCCCGGCGTGGGGCGGACAGGCGCATGTGCAACGCCAGCAATGCCATCTGGGCAGGCTGATCGGTGTGATGAACGGCACAGGTCCAGCCCGAGGCACGGGCAATGGCGGACAACCCATCCCGATGGGCGGCCATGCGGTCGCGATATTGGGACCGGGCATCCTCGGTCCGGCGCAGCAGGGTTTCGCCTTCATTTTCGCAACCGCCAAAGCGGATGCGTCCGGCAAAGGGCAAGCTTTCTTCCGCCGGGTCCAAGACCTGGAGCAGATGCCCCACGGCACCCCGCGCCGCCAGGGCGCGCACGCTTTGTTCCACCCGCTCAAGCGGCATCAGGAAATCGGACACCAGCACCACCTCGCCATGACGCGGCAGGGATAGTGCCGATGGCAAGCCATCGTCCGGCGCCGTCATGTCGGCGGCCAAGGATTGGGCAAAGCGCGACAGGGCACCCCCACCCCCCGTGGGCGGCAATCGCCCGGACAACAGCATCACCCGTTCGCCCCCCCGCAGCAAGGATGCGGCCAGGGCCAGGGTCAGCAGGACCGCCCGGTCACGCTTTTGCGGCAATCGGGCCAGGGATCGCCAGATCATGGATGGCGATCCGTCGCACCACAGCGCCACCGTCTGGGCCGCCGCCCATTCGGTTTCGCGGACAAACAAACCCTGGGACCGGGCCGATTGCCGCCAATCAATGGATGATTGGGCATCCCCCGGCTGACCATGACGGTATTGCCAAAAGGTTTCCCCCGGCCCGGTGCGCCGCCGCCCATGGGCGCCGCCGGCCACCGCCTGGGCGATGCGGTCAGCCGCCACCAAAAGCGGCGGCAGCCGCGCCGCTAATTCCAGGGCACGGCTTTCCGCCTTGACGGTCGAGGCGGGGGCGCAAGGGTGGGCGGGATCGGGGATCAGCCTATCACCTCGATCAGCCGGGCGATGATGCGGTCCACCGTCACCCCGTCGGCGCGGGCGGCGAAGGTCAGGGCCATGCGGTGACGCAGGATGGGGGGGGCCAGGGCCGCCACATCATCCAGGGACGGGGCCAGCCGTCCTTGCAGCAAGGCGCGGGCGCGCACCGCCAGCATCAGGGCCTGGGCGGCACGCGGCCCCGGTCCCCAAGCCACATGGGCGCGGACATCATCCAGGGCCGTGTCGCCGGGACGCCCCGCCCGCACCAGTGCCAAGACCGCATCGACCACGCTTTCACCCACCGGCAACCGGCGGATCACCGCCTGGGCCTGAGCCAGTTCCCCCGGTGTCAACACCGCCTGCGGCTTGGGGTCGTCGCCCCCCGTGGTGGCCAACAGCATCTTGCGTTCCGACTCGCGGTCGGGATAGCCCACGTCGATCTGCATCAGAAACCGATCCAATTGGGCTTCCGGCAGGGGATACGTCCCTTCCTGTTCCAGCGGGTTCTGGGTGGCCACCACATGGAAGGGCCGGGGCAGATCGTGATAATGCCCGGCGATGGACACCTTGCCTTCCTGCATGGCCTGCAACAGGGCCGATTGGGTCCGAGGACTGGCTCGGTTGATTTCATCGGCCATCAAAAGCTGGCAGAACACCGGGCCTTGCAGGAACCGGAACGACCGGGCGCCGGTGGGCGATTCCTCCAGCACCTCGGACCCCAAAATGTCGGCGGGCATCAGATCGGGGGTGAATTGCACCCGGCGGTCATCCAACCCCAACACCACGCCCAAGGTCTGGACCAGACGGGTCTTGGCCAATCCTGGTACACCGATCAACAGGGCGTGACCCCCCGCCAACAGCGTGATAAGAGTTTCGTCCACCACCCGGTCCTGACCGAAAATCACACGCCCGATGGCATCGCGGGCTTCGGTCATTCGGTGGTTCAGGCTGTCCACGGACTGAAGCACCTGATCGGGATCGGCGCCGGGGCCGGATATGGATGTCACGGGCGGAACTCCGCATGGCTGGTTGACATTTTTTTACGACAACCAAAGTGAACACGAAAGGGCACGGACAGCCCGGAGGTCTGAACTTGGCGATTTGTCACACTACCCCCGCCGAAAACGGGCCACACGCAGAAAATTGCGGCGATCTTGGCCTTGGCATCGACTGGAATGGGCAATGGTTTTACCACGGCTCGCCGATTGACCGCAAAGAGATGGTCTGTCTGTTCGCCTCGATGTTGCACCGCGCCCCCGATGGCCAGTACTGGCTGATCACCGACGATGAAAAAGGCACGATCCAGGTGGCCGATGTTCCCTTTCTGGCGGTGGAATTGTATCGCTGCCAGTGCGGGCGTGATCAGGTGATCAGCTTTCGGACCAATTTGGATGAATTGGTGACCCTGGATGCGGACCATCCCTTGCGCATGGGCACCAGCCCGGAAACCGGCGACCCTTTGCCCTATATTCTGGTCCGTCCAGGATTGGAAGCGCGTCTGACCCGATCCGTGTATTATGAGCTGATGGGGTTGGGCTATCCCGAGACAATCGACGGCAAAGAGCTTTACGGCCTATGGAGCAACGGACTTTTCTTCCCCCTGGGGCAGACGGACACACCTTAGGCATCGACACCATCAGCCAAAGGCTGGCCCAGGGGCTTGACCCCCGTGGCCGGGGCGATGCCCTGCTGGAACGCCTGGTGGATGGTGATGATGTTCCGGGCCGTTTGACCCTGACCCACCCGCTGACCCCGGCGGCGGTTCTGGTCGCCCTGGTGGACCGGGCGGACGGCATGGGGGTGCTGCTGACCCAGCGGACCGATCATCTGTCCCATCATCCCGGCCAGATCAGCTTTCCCGGCGGTCGGCTGGAAGAAGCGGATGGCGACGATCCGGTTCAAGGCGCGTTGCGTGAAACCCAGGAAGAAGTGGGGCTGGACCCGGCCTTGGTCCGGGTTCTTGGCCGCTTGGACCAATACATCACCGGCACCGGCTTTGCCGTGACTCCGGTGGTGGGGGTGGTGACCCCGCCTTTCACCATCACCGCCGATCCGTTCGAGGTGGCGGATGTGTTCGAAATCCCGTTATCCTTTGTGCTGAACGCCGAAAATCATCAATTGCACCGTCGTCATGTGGCCGGACGGTCCCGACCGTTCTGGTCGCTGACCTGGCAGGACCGGGTGGTCTGGGGGGCCACCGCCGGTATCTTGGTCAATCTGTGCGACGTTCTGACCGGATCGCGCCATGATCCGCGATGATTCCGGGCTGGAGCCATTGGGGCAATTGGGGCCGGAACCGTGGTTGACCGCCCCGGAAACCCGCGCCCTGGCCGCCGCCCTGATGGTCGATGACGGGGCTATCCGCTTTGTCGGCGGCTGTGTGCGCGATGCCTTGCTGCATCGCCCGGTGCGCGATGTGGACATCGCCACCCGCGACCATCCCCACATCGTGATGGATAAACTGGCCCGTGCCGGGATTCGCACCATTCCCACCGGTCTTGCCCATGGCACCGTCACCGCCATCGTTGGCGACAAACAGTTTGAAATCACCACCTTGCGCCAGGATGTGGAAAATTACGGCCGCCACGCCCAGGTGGTGTTCTGCGATGATTGGATGGCCGATGCGGCCCGGCGGGATTTCACCATCAACGCCATGTCCGCCGATCTGGATGGCCGGGTCTATGCCCCCTTCAACGGCTTGCCCGATCTGGCTGCCGGATGGGTCCGCTTTGTCGGTGATGCCGAAACCCGCATCACCGAAGATGTGTTGCGCCTGTTGCGGTTTTTCCGCTTTTTCGCCCATTACGGTCGCCCGCCCATGGACCGGGCCGCACTGACCGCCTGTCGCAAGATGGCCCCGCATCTGGCGGATTTGTCCGGTGAACGGGTGGCGGCGGAAATCCTGCGCCTGTTGGAAGCCCCCGATCCGGCATCAGTGTTGATCGTCATGCAGGCCGAAGGCGTGCTGGCCCCCATTTTACCGGAAGCGGAAAATTTCAGCCGCCTGAAAATGCTGTGCTGGCTGGAAAGCCGCGCCCTGGTCCGTGGCGATATCGTGCCCGACAAGGTGCGTCGGCTGGCCGCCATTTTGCCCCCCGATCCTGCCCGCATCCTGGCCGCTGCCCACCGCCTGCGCCTGTCCAATGCCCACCGGGACCGCCTGTTGGCCCTGGCCGCGCCCGATGTGACGGTGGATCGGGGCATGGATGGGACCGCCATACGGCGGCTGCTTTACCGCCTGGGGCCCGAGACGGTCCGTGACCTGATCCTGCTGGCCTGGGCCGCGGAACGGTCCGTCAGCCAAAGGCTGAGCCACCGGGAAAGCGATGTTTGGATCGCCTTGCTGGATCAGTCCGGGCGATGGCAGCCGGTTGACTTTCCCTTGACCGGGGCCGATCTGTTATCCCTGGGCATGTCCCCCGGTCCGGCCGTGGGGCAGGTCTTGGGCCGGGTACGGGATTGGTGGATGGACCGGGATTTTCACCCCGACCATCAGCAATGCCTGGACCGAGCCAGGGACGACATGTCCCCCGCCATGCCCACAGCCTGACCTCGAACCGAGCCCTGCACAGGAGAAACCCATATGCCCATTCTCAAGGGACTTCGCCATGACCGCCGGTTCGATGACCGCTTTATCGGCGGCGGATTGATCTGCATCCTGGGGGATGTGGAACTGGAGGTCCTGGACATTTCCGTGGGCGGCATGCGCCTGCCCCTTCCCAGCGGACACCGTAACCACTGGTGGCGAGGGGTTCAGGCCGATTTCACGGTCACCTCCACCCGCTGGCCCGATATGAAACCGATTCCCGGCCGGGCCGAGATCCGGGCGGTGGGGCCGGATTGGATGGCGGCGCAATTCGTCCGCCCGTCTTTTGCCCTGATGAAATGCGTCAGCCGCCATGTGGCCGAACTGGTCTGGGGGGATCGCCCCTATGGCTATTGACCAGGGGCCAGTGACCGGGCCTGTGCGGGGCGGAACGCCCTTGGGCGTTGAGCTGGCCGCCGCTTTCTGCTTTTCTGCCGTCCCGTTGAACGGATGATGGTGTCCCGGTGGACGGTCTGCTTTATCTGTATGGGGTGGTGATCGGCTTTGCCATTGCCGCCCCCATCGGCCCGGTGGGGCTGTTGTGCATCCGTAAGGCATTGGGGAATGGCCGGGCCGCCGCATGGGGCGCGGGCCTGGGGGCTGCGGTGGCCGATACGGTCTTTGGCGCGGTCGTCGGCCTGGGGCTGGGGGCCGTATCCCATTTCCTGAGCGGCCATGCCATGACTTTGAAACTGGTGGGCGGGCTGTTCATGTTGGCCCTGGGCATCAAGACCTGGATCGCCGCCGACATGGCCCTGGAACCGGCGGATAACCGAGGCGCCGGGTTGATGCGCGATTTTCTGTCCACCTTCCTGATCACCATCACCAATCCCGGCACCATCTTGGGGGTGATGGGCGTCTTCGCCGCCTTTGGCGCCGCCGCCCGCCCGGTGGGGGTCGATCAGGCATGGCTGTTGGTCGTGGGGGTGTTTTGCGGGTCGGCCCTGTGGTGGGCCATGCTGACCGAATTGACCATCCTGGTCCGGTCACGGGTGACATCGCGGCGGATGCGGCTGTTCAACCATGTCTCTGGCGCCCTGCTGATCCTGTTCGGTCTTGGATCATTGGTGGGCGCCATCGTGATTTAGCAGGGTGCGGAAAAACTCCGCTTCGCGGCTGGGCGACCGCCCAGACCCGTTTGGAGGCGCAGCCTCCAAGCCTCCAGTTTCTTTTTCTTTCAAAGAGTTAGAAATCTGGAGGGTTCGGGAGGCTGTACCTCTCGATTGGGGGATCGGGGGCAAATGCCCCCGAAAGAGG
>JAYSBF010000092.1:0-10619 GCA_041915545.1 Magnetospirillum sp.
GAACGAGCCGCAGCCTTGCCCGGCTTCCTCAACCACTACAATCACCATCGGCCGCATTTCGGCCTCAAGGGTAAGACCCCGATCTCAAGGATTCCCGTCAATAACCTGTCGAGACATGACATCTAACAGGGTGCGGAAAAACCCTCTTTCGGGGGCATTTGCCCCCGATCCCCCAATCGAGAGGCACAGCCTCCAAACGGGTCTGGGCGGTCGCCCAGCCGCGAAGCGGAGTTTTTCCGCACCCTGCTAATACCATAACCCGGTGATCGGAACCGATCACCGGCGCCCTCAGCGGCGGGCGGGTTTCTCCGAAACCCTTGCCTTCCGCGGCATAAGCCGCGCGGCCCCCTGGGCCTAACCAAATCCCTATGAGTTTCACTCACCGGGATTTGGTATAAGCCCCCAAACAGAAGGAAAGACGGTTTTTCCCGCAGCCAGCCAAGGAAACAAGGTTTGGAAGGCTGTGCCTTCAAACGGGCACGGTCGATCAGGCGGCGTTGTTCAGGCGAATGCGGCTGATAAAGTCGATGACGCCCTGTTCCATGCTTTCTGATGCGTTTGCCAAAGTGGCGGCGGCGCGGGCCACTTCTTCGGCGGCGGCACGGGTATCGGCGGCACCCTGAGACACCTGATCAATGTGGCCGTCGATTTCTTCGGTTCCGCAGGCGGCGTTTTGCACGTTGCGGGAAATTTCGCCGATGGCCGAGCTTTGCTGCTGGACGGCGGCGCTGATGGCCGACGCATTTTCCTGCACCATGCCGACAATTCCCCCCATTTCCTCGATGGCCTGGGCAGTGCTTTCGCTTTCCTGCTGGATGGTGGCGATCTGGGCGGTGATTTCGCCGGTGGCTTGGGCGGTCTGATTGGCCAATTGCTTCACTTCATGAGCGACCACGGCGAACCCTTTGCCCGCCTCGCCGGCGCGGGCCGCTTCGATGGTGGCGTTCAGGGCCAGCAGATTGGTTTGGTTGGCAATGGTGCTGATCAGGTTAATGACTTGGCCGATGCGGGAACTGGCATCGGACAGGCCGCTGATCCGCTCTTGCATCTGCCGGGTCCGGCGGGTGGCGTCGTCCACCACCAGGGCGGAATGTTCCACCTGGCGGTCGATTTCGTGGCCGGTGGCATTCAATTGTTCAGTCGCGGCCGCAACGGTCTGCACATTGGCGCTGGTCTGTTTCGAGGCCCCGGCCACTGCTCCGGCCTGGGTCGATGTCACATCGGCATTGCTGAGCAATTGGGTGGCGGCGGCATTCAGTGATTCCACCTGCATGCCGATATTTTGCAGATTGCCACGGATGTCCCGGTCCATCTGATCGGCCAAGGCCAGCATTTCGCTTTTGTTGCGCTGGATCGCTTGGCGTTCGTGCTCTTCTTGCTGCTGCCGCATGGTTTCCACCTGCCGCATGGTATGGCCAAAGGCTTCGATGGCGCGGGCCAGCAGGCCGAATTCGTCGCCCCGCTTGGTGTGGGGGACATTGACGGGATATTGGCCGTGGGTCGCCTGTTCCATCAAAACGGTCAGGGGGGCGAAGGGGCGCAGCATGCGGTTCAGCCCGACAAAGGCGGCGATGGACAGCAATAATGCGCCAGCACAGCCGATAATGGTGCTCAGGCGGGTGACCATGGCGGAAATTTTTTGGAATTCGCCGATATCCACCCCGACAAACAGGATGCCGATCACTTGGCTGGTGCTGTCATCCATGATCGGTTCATAGACGGTCATGTAGCGGTGGCCCAGAATGTCGGCTTCGCCGCTATAACGCAGTCCCTGGTTCAAGACTGTTTCATAGACCGGTCCCTGGGCCAGCTTGGTGCCCACCGCCCGCTTGCCATCCTTGACGATGGTGGTTGCCACCCGTTCATCGCCGCGAAAGATGGTGGCTACGCCGCCGACGGCTCCGACCACATTATCCAGCAATTCGTTATCGCCGTCCAAGACCTGGGTTCCCAGCAACAGCTTGCCGCCCTGAATGGAAAAGGAATCCTGGCGGGGATTGACCACGGTGTACAGAACGGAAAGGTTCTGTTCCAGGCGGTCCCGTCCTAACTGGCCCAAGGTGTTCTCGATGAAATAGGTCAGCGCTGACGAATTGACTGCCGCCAATGTCAGCAACGCACCAATCACCCAGAACGAGATTTTATGGGCGATACCCATGGTCTTGAAGCTTTTGGTCATGATCGCACCGCTTTTTATCGCGTTTTAGATGTTAGTGGGAAGTTGTGTCCCGCTATCCACTCATAGACATCTATTATTTTGTGCGCCATCTATCAATATATATTGCTGAAACAGCTTGTCATTTTCTATGAATGAAAACTATTTTGTTGTTTATCTGTTGTAGTTTTTTGGTGTGCATTTAAATATTGTTTATAACATTCATCCTGATTTGGTTTTATGTGCAGGCGTGATCAACCATTGCTTTATGGCGTGAGGATGCGTCGGCCGACCTTTGAACCGACTTGTTGGCAGGTCACCAGCCGCCATTGCGGCGCCCGCCCGGCGAGGGACAAAATAATCCCAGCCGCCATTGCGGCTTGGCGCGGCAATCCGGCCGCTTGGCCGCTGCCGCAATGGCGGCAGAACTTACGGCCGTTGGTATAAGACATACCGATGCAGTCAAACCCCGGCGAGTGGACTTCGCCGGGGTTTGATGCTGGTTCGACGACTTATCTGACACGCGGAACGGGGCGGCGACCGGTGAGGCCGCGGTCAAGTGACTGAAGGATCAGCCCGCAGCGGTGGGATGATGGTCGTCGGCGATGCCCGCCTTCAGCCGTTCGGCCTGAAGAGTACATTTCTGCCTTTGGCTTTCCGACCGCAATTGACCACACGCGGCCAGGATATCGGCCCCCCGCGACTTCCTGATGGGGGCGGAATATCCGGCATCCTGAAGAACGTCGGAAAAGGCGCGGATATCGCGCATGTCGGAACAACTGAAGCTGGACCCTGGCCAGGGGTTAAAGGGAATCAGGTTGAATTTTGCCGGCAATCCCTTGACCAGACGCAATAACTGGCGGGCATCAGCCGGGCTGTCATTGACGCCTTTCAGCATGATGTACTCAAAGGTGATCCGGCGGGCATTGGAGGCGCCGGGATATTCCGCGCATGCCTTCATCAATTCGGCCAGCGGGTATTTCTTGTTGATGGGCATGATCTGGTCACGCACATCGTCGGTGACGGCATGCAGGGAAATGGCCAGATTGACCCCCAATTCCTCGCCGCAGCGTTTCATCATCGGGACCACGCCCGATGTGGACAAGGTGATGCGGCGCTTGGAAATGGCCACGCCTTCGCCATCCATCAGGATTTTCAGCGCGGTGGCGACATTGTCGAAATTATAAAGCGGCTCGCCCATCCCCATCATGACGATATTGGACAGTTTGCGGGCTGAATCGTCCGGTGTCGGCCACTCGCCATAGGCATCGCGGGCCACCAGAAACTGACCGACGATTTCAGCGGCGGTCAGATTGCGGACCAGAAGCTGGGTGCCGGTATGGCAGAACCGGCAGGTCAGGGTACATCCCACCTGGGATGAAACGCAGACTGCGCCGCGTTCTTCGTCTTCATCAGGGATATAGACGGTTTCCGCTTCATTGCCGTCGGCGAATTTGATCAGCCATTTGCGGGTGGTGTCCACCGATATCAGATCGCGTTCCACCTCGGGACGTGCGGCGGTGAAGCGTTCGGCCAGCCGCCCCTGCATGACCTTTGAGATCGAAGTCATCTTGGCGAAATCGGTTTCCCCCCGGTTGTAAAGCCAGTGCCAAAGCTGCTTGGCACGGAAGGGCTTTTCACCGATGGCGGCCATTTCGGCGGCCAGATCCTCGCGGGACAGGCCGATCAGGGTGGTGCGGGTTTCTTGCTGGTCCATGGGTGCAACACATAGGCATTGGCGTGAAGAAAGGCAAGAATTCCCATATCCATAATTTTTTGATCACTATGACCAAAGGCGGATACGTCTATGGCGTGTCCCTGGATGAACCGCTAAAGTGGCGGCGGGGCTAATCAAATACGACGGAAACGACCAATGCATCATCATGACCATGACGATTCCTGCTGCCGTGCCGCCGAAGTGGCGCGTCGCTCGTTCCTGAAACTGGTTTTGGCCGGTGGCGCCATTGCCGCGACCGGTGCCACCGTGCCGCTGTCCGGCGCCGAAGCCGGGGGCCATGCCGAAGCCTTGCTGTTGTCTTGCATGGATTACCGTCTGGTGGACGATATCGTCCGCTATATGGATGGCCGTGGTCTGACCAACAATTACGACCATGTGGTCTTGGCCGGGGCGTCCCTGGGCGCGGTGTCGGACAAGCTGAATTGGGGGAAGACGTTCTGGGATCACCTGGATGTGGCGTTGAAGCTGCATCATGTGCAAAAGGTGGTGATCCTGGATCACAAGGATTGCGGCGCCTATCGCGTGGTGTTCGAACGCGATTTCAAGGATGGCGAGGAACTGGCCATCCATCGCGAGCAACAGGGCAAATTGCGCGATGCCATCAAGGCCAAATACCCGGAACTGACCGTGGAAACCTTGATCATGGATCTGGATGGCAAGGTGGAACCGCTGGTGTGATGTTGGTTTCAGAAAGGTCCGATCCCAGGATCGGACCTTTCTTCTGATCCGGTATCATCCCTTGGCGGTTTTTCCCAGGGCCAGCCACAGCCGGGCTAAATCCTGGCTGCCGTCCTTGCCTTGAACTGATTTGAACGCCTGCTGTGCCTTTTCCTTTTGCCCTGCGGCCAAATAGGCCAAGCCCAGATGCAATTTGGCATCGTCGGCATTCCTCAACCCGCCCTTGGCGATGCCTTGTTCGATCAGTTGCGCCCCTTTGGCGGCCTGGCCATGGCTGACAAAAGCCAGTCCGGTATTGACCAGGGCGTTGCCATCCTTGGCTTCTTTGGCCTCGGTTTCGTTTTGCGCCAAGGCGGCTGAATCGCTGTCGGCTTTCTGTCCAGCGGATGCCCGCAGACGTTTGTGACGGTCGCCGTCAGTGCCGGTTCCCAAGACGCCTTTGGCAAATCCCCGGTCCAGGAAGGATTTGGCTTCGGCCGGCAGACCGCCTTGCAAGGCCAGTTCCGCCGCTTCGGTATAGCTGTCGGCGCGGGTCAGGGTTCCGGCGGCCAGGGACAGGCGCAGCACATCCAGGGACAGGCGGCGGGAAAAGCCGGATTTGGCTTCCACACCCTGAATGGCGCCAGCCCAGTAATCGGCCTTGCCGGTGGCGGATGCCAGCTTTTCCAAGGTGGCGGCATAGCCGTCAGTGTCGCCGGTCTTGACCTGGGCATTGGCCAAAAGCTGCAATTGGGTTTCGCTGGGGCTGCGCCCGGCCTGGTCGGCGGCGGCGATCTGGGCCGTCAGCACTTTGGCGGCCTGGGCGTAGTCTTCGCCCAGGTAATAAGCCTGGGCCAGCAAGGTGCGGCTGGCGTCATCGCCCCCGCCGCCATCCACCGTCTTGCGCAGCCAGGAAATAGCCTTGGGATAATCCTTGGCCTGATAATACAGATTGCCCACCGCCTGGGTCAGGCGGGTTTGGTCGGCGCCGGATAATTGGCCGGTGGCGATGGCGGCTTCGAACGCTTTGGCGGCGGTGGTGTAATCGGCGGCGCCCGATGCGGCAATGCCGCGCAATTGTTCCACCAGGACGGTTTCCTGGGGGGAAAGCGATCCTGCCTGTTCCGCTTCCTTGATCTTGACCAGGGCGTCACGGAACTTTTGTTGCCGAATGGCCTCTTGCGCTGCTTGCAGCGGTTTGCCCAGTTCGGGGCGCAATGCCTGATCGGCGGCAATGGCGGACGGGGCTGTGGCCAGCAGGGCGGCCATGGCCAGGGCGAAACGGATCATGCGCGGTGCCATGGGAGGAAATCCTTTACTCCAGGAATTGCTCGTTGCCGACCAGACCGATCTTGCTGACCCCCAGGCGCTGGGCGGATGCAAGCACGGCGGCGACGTATTTGTAATTGGCCAGCCGATGGGCACGCAGATGCACTTCGGGCTGGACAGCCTGTTGGGCGGCGGCGGCCAGTCGGGCATCCAACTCGGCCCGGTCGGGGACAAGCTGGCCGTTCCAGACGATGGTGCCGTCGAAATCAACCTCAAGCCGGACCACATCGGGCTGAACCGGCGCGGCGGCGGGGGGCGGGCCCACGGGCATGTCCAGCTTCACCGCATGGGTCTGGATGGGGATGGTGATGATCAGCATGATCAACAGCACCAACATCACGTCGATCAGGGGGGTGGTGTTGATGTCCAGCACCACATCCGGCTCGCCGCCGCCGTCACTGAAATTGATGGCCATGCTCAGCCCCCCCTGGCGGGCGGTTCGGTGATAAAGCCCACCTTGGCAATGCCCGCGCGCTGGCAGGCAGCGATCACCTTGCCGACAAATTCATAGCGGGCGTCCTGATCGCCGCGCACATGCACCTCGGGCTGGGGGGTCTGGATGGCGGCCTGTTTCAACCGGTCGATCAAGGATTGGGTGGTGTCCAGCCGGGTTTCGTTCCAGAACACCGCCCCGTCGCGATCCACCGCCAACACCACGTTTTCCGGTTTGGTCTGGGTCGGTTGGTTGGCTTCCTGCGGCAAGGTGACCGGTACCGTGTGACTGACCACCGGGATCGTGATCAGGAATATGATCAGCAAGACCAGCATCACATCCACCAGGGGGGTGGTGTTGATGGTGGAGATGGTTTCGTCCTCGGCATCCGCCTCGCCCACCTGCATGGCCATGATCAGGCCACCTTCTTGGCGGGAACCGGCTGGCTGTCCACGGCGCGGACTCCAACGCGCACGCCGCCCAACAGCACCGAATGCAGATCGGAACTGAAATGGCGAAGCTGTTCGATGGCCGCCTTGTTGCGGCGGACCAGCCAGTTATAGCCCAGCACCGCCGGGACGGCGACGGCCAGGCCGATAGCGGTCATGATCAGAGCCTCGCCCACCGGGCCGGCCACTTTGTCGATACTGGCCTGACCGGCGATGCCGATGGCGGTCAGGGCGTGATAGATGCCCCACACGGTGCCGAACAGACCGATGAAGGGGGCGGTGGAAGCCACGGTGGCCAGCACGGACAGCCCGCCTTGCAACCGGCTGACCACCTGATCCACCGCGCGCTGGATGGATTGGCTGACCCAGGTGTTCAGGTCGATGTTTTCGGTCAGGGTGCCTTCGTGATGTTCCGCCGCATCCACGCCGATCGAGGCGACGAAATGGAACGTACTGCCGGATTTCAGTCCGGCGACGCCGTCGCGGACCGATGGCGATTTCCAAAAGCTTTGGCGCACGGTGCGGGCCTGGCGCAGCACGCGGGCCTGTTCCCATAATTTGGTGAACAGGATGTACCACGTGGCCGCTGACATGATGATCAGGGCGATCAAGGTGAAGCGGGCGACGAAATCGCCCTGGCTCCACAATGCATCAAGTCCATAAGGATTGTCGGTAACGTGGGTGGCGCCATCCTGGGCAAGGGCGAGGCCGGGCACCATGATGGCCGGGATCAGTGTGGAAATGGACAGGCGGACGGACATCAAAAACCTCCTTCAATACCGGGATTTCCGTGCGGAACACGGCTATTCAAGCTTCCAGACATAGCGTAGGCGCGCCCAGGACGATTCGGGCTTGCCGTCAACGGTGCCCGGTTTGAATTTGCAGCGGGACAGGGCCGCACGGGCGGCTTCGTCCAGGCGGGAATGGCCGCTGGAATTTTCAATGCGGCTGTCGGTCACCCGGCCATCCACATCAATCAGGAATTGCAGAACCACCGTGCCGCTTTCTTCCAGCCTGCGGGAGCTTGCCGGGTATTCCGGCGGTTGGCAGGACCGGGCGGCATCAATGACCGGGGCAACCCGAACCGGCGCCGCCGGAGCCGGGTCGGGGGCGCGGGCGGCCACGGGTGGTGGCGCCTCGGCGGGTTTTTCCCTGGTCACGGCGGTGATGGGGTTGGGCGGCGGCTGGCGCACCTGGATATCCGGCGGCGGCACGAAAGGCGGCGGCGGCGCGGTCAGTTTTGGGGGCAGGACCGGCGGCGGGGCCTTGGGCGGCGGCGGTTTGATTTCCTCGATCAGCTTGGCTTCGATCGGCGGGCGCAGCACGTCAGTCACATGGCGCCCCAGACCGTTCAGCAAGCCCCAGACAATCCCCACATGCAGCAGCACCACCAAAGCGATTCCGGCAAGGCGGCGCGATGACGGCGGCTGGTCGGCAAAGGTCATGACGGGCTATCTCCACACCAAAAAGGTATTTATTCTAGATTTATAGATTAATCTAATAATCTAGAGATTGATAGCTTTTTCGTGTGGTGGCGGGGGGGGAGAGGGGGCGGTGCCGTTGCCGAGGTGGCGATATCTTGCCACGTCTGAAAAAAATCAGGCCGCGATGGCATTCATGCGCATCGCGGCCTGATGGCCACCTTTCCCCCATTGGCTCGGCCGCGTCCGCGGGGATGCCGGGGGGTGTTCTTCGGTCGGGCGCCCTTGTGAAAAAACAGATGCCCACAAGAGGCAAGGCGCGCCGAGCCGGATTATTCTTCCTCGACCAAATCCGAGGCGGGCAGCACGGTAACGCCGGTCCCATCCTCGTCCTCGACCAGAACGATGTCACCCTGGATGCGGTCATCGCCTTCAACCAGATGATTGAAGTAATGCCACAGGAACGAAACGGCTATGGTCTGATCGATCTGGTCGTCTTCGTCCATATCCTCTTCGGCGATGGCGGAGACATCGCGCAGGATTTCCAGCGAGTCATCGAACATTTCGTCAAGATCGGGGTTGTCTTCCAGCACGTTCTTGATGATGTAGTCGTGTTCGCTTTCATCAAGCTCGTATTTCCACTGAGCAGGGCCGGATTTGTAGTAGACGATGATCATAATCGAAAGTCCTTACGGGCGCGGAATGGCGCCGGCCGGTGCCGGGCCGCCGTTGCGCGGACCATGGGCGATTCGGCGTAAAAAGGCAAGCGGGCGTTTGATACTTGGCGGATCGGAACGACTGGGCTATCACAAGACCGCCCATATCCCGGACTGCCGGGACCCACATGCATGGAATATAGGGTTATGCGCGCACCCCGTGATTATGTACTGACGATTACTTGTCCCGATACCGTTGGCATCGTCGCGGCCGTTTCCGGGTTTTTGGCCGGAAATGACTGTTTCATCATGGAGGCTGCGCAGTATGGTGACCCCGTTTCCTTGCGTTTTTTCATGCGCATTGTTTTCCGATCAGGGGATGCGACCCCGCCTGAACCGGATTTTACCCAGCGTTTCACCGAAGTTGGGCAGCGGTTCAATATGGATTGGCGGCTGACGGACCGGTCGTGCAAGCCGCGCGTGGTGATCATGGTTTCCAAATTCGGCCATTGCCTGGTCGATTTGTTGCATCGCCATCACACGGGGCAGTTACAGGTTGAAATACCGGCGGTGATTTCAAATCACCCGGACATGCGGGCCATTGTCGAATGGCACGGCATACCGTTCCATTACTTGGCGGTCGATCCCATGGACAAGGCCGGGCAGGAAGCGCGGGTGATTGATGTGATTGATCATGCCCGCGCCGATCTGGTGGTCCTGGCCCGCTATATGCAAATTCTGTCCGCCGATTTGTGCAATCGGCTGGCGGGGCATGCCATCAACATCCATCACTCGTTCCTGCCCAGTTTCAAGGGGGCGAAGCCCTATCATCAGGCCCATGCCCGTGGGGTGAAAATCATCGGTGCCACCGCCCATTACGTGACCCCGGATCTGGATGAGGGGCCGATTATCGAACAGGCGGTGGAGCGGGTGGATCACACCCATGATGCCGATACGCTGGTATCCATGGGCCGCGATATCGAAAACGTGGTTCTGGCCCGCGCGGTACGCTGGCATGTGGAACGCCGGGTGCTGCTGAATGGTTCGAAAACGGTGGTTTTTAAGTAAAAAACCACATAAGCTTTGCAGCCATGACGACGTTCTTCCGCTCTGCTTCTCTCGTGGCCGTGATCATCGCGGCGTCGCTTGGCACCTCTGCTCCGGCTTGGGCCGAAGACGGCGGCGGTGGCGATTGGCTGGGGGATGTGGGGCAGTTCGTCCGCGACGGGTTGGGACCCGCCCGGATCATGGAAGATATCCGCCGTGATGAAGAACGTCAGGCCGAGGCCAAGCGGGCTGCTCCTCGCCGGGAGAAGACGGCGGAACCGGCAAAAACGGTGGAAAGCGCTCCGACCGTAACCCCGCAGGATGTTCCCCATCCGTTGGCAAGCCATGAGGCGCCAACCCAAGCCCCAGCAGCAGAGGTCGCGCCTGCGCCGGTGCACGTCGCCGCACCGGCCCCCGTCAAGGCCGAGCCGAAAAAGATTGAGGCCAAGCGGCCCGAGCCAGCCCTAATTCCCCAGCCCCGTCCGGTGGCTGCCGCCAAACCGACGAAGCCGACCCCCTCGCCAGTCGCTGAGGCTGCGAAGCCCGCTCCTGCTCCGGTCGCCGAGACTGCGAAGCCCGCTCCCGCCCCGGTCGCCGAGGCTGCGAAGCCCGCTCCCGCCCCGGTCGCCGAGGCTGCGAAGCCCGCTCCCGCCCCGGTCGCCGAGGCTGCGAAGCCCGCTCCCGTGCCGGTCGCCGAGGCTGCGAAGCCCACTCCTGCCCCCGTCGCTGAGGCT
>JAYSBF010000093.1:0-10125 GCA_041915545.1 Magnetospirillum sp.
CAACCCAATCGTGCTAATCTCGGTCATGGACGGCCCCCTCGAATGGTGTGTTTCGACAACCACCATCTTGGCGCATTGCGACGCCGATGAGCAGGGGCCGTCCACCCCATCAATTCAAAGGTTGGCCAGTATTATTCGGCAGCGGAAGAGTGTTGCTCCAACGGAAGCTGGGATCGGGATTTGCGCACCCGCACCACCACCTCCACCCCAATGACATCCATGCCGGGTTCAGGAGCAGGCACCCCGATCACCTGAGGCTGAGGCCCCTGTATATCCAGCAATTCGCCGCTATCCTCATCATAATAATGATGATGATCTTCTGTATTCGTACAATAAAATGTGCGATCACCAAAGCCGACGCGACGTAAAAGACCGGAATCGGCAAATTGGTTCAATGTATTATACACGGTCCCCAGGGACAATTTCAGCCCTGCCGCCGCCAGTTCCCGGTGAAAGGATTCCGGGGTCAGATGCCGCGACCCGCCCTGGCGAATGGTCCGCATGATGGTCAGACGCTGCCGTGTTGGCCGAATATCCGACGTCCGCAACAGCTCCAAATCCATTTGCAATTCGGTGGACCCCATTGCCTCAGGCTCCCATGCTGATTATACCCGTTCCAGGAATTTCCGACCCAAGGTCGGAAATTCCTGGAACGGGCATTACTTGCCACCGCATGGATAGACCCTTTCCCGATTATGCACAACCATTCGGGATGCCGGTTAGAGATAATGCAAACTAGGAGACTGTCCCCGTAAGGACTTTGGACGAAGCGAACACACCAAGGGGCACGCCCCTTGGCGATCCTGCTTTCCAGATCGGTGAAATTACGCGGGGCTTTTTGCCTTCCGCCTCGGCGGCGGCGGCGGCTTGCTTCTCTGTCCAGGACGAGAAAACGTCAATGCCGAAACTTATGTTGGCGCCTGTGAGGCACAGCCTCCCGATGCGGGGTTCGGGGGCTCAAGCCCCCGAACAGAAAGAAATACGACTTTTCCCGCACCCTGCCAAAGGGAGATGGCTCAAAATATGCTAGACTGGGGGATCAGATTTCGATCCGGTTTTCACCGCGCACGGCAGCCAACGCCCGCAGGACCAACGACGGGGGCGCCGTCAGGATGGTGTAGCCTTCGCGGGCCAGCCAAGCGGACACATGCGGGACGAAATGACGGGGAACAGGCATTTTCTAATCCAACCTTCGATAGATGAGGACTGAATGAAAATCGGCGGCCCGTTACGATGGACGGGCACGCGGTGACGGGCCTTCGGTCTGCCCGCTGATGTCTGTTTTATGGATGTGTGAACAATGGGACAAACCGCTTCGAATTGCAATGAATTTGTTTTATTTCTGAAAAAACACTGACAATTCGCCGGTTACGGGGTTTGGGCCAAAGACCCGGAATCGGCGGCCTGACCAACAAATCCCATGGCCGGTGAAAACGCCACGGCCAGGAAAACCGCCGCCGCCAGAACGGTGGACAGGGCCGTCAGCCGCAAAATCACGTCCAGATGTTTCCGGGGACGCGCCTGATGGTGATCGGGGGGGGTATGGGATGAATCGGTCACGATGTCCTATCCGCGTGGGGGGGGCCTGGGCCAGCCCCGATCTGCCCGTTCGGGCTGTTTTGACCCACCCCATGTGGGTAGGATGCGCACTGATACCTCTTTCGCATAGGATTGGTCAAGACTTGCTTCCCAAAGCGGTAGGGAGCAGGAGAGATAGGGTAAACACCCGGTGGCGATTTTTTTCGCATAAAGGTAGTGTGGCAAAATTGTGGTGGGGCTGCGGCGCGCGGCCAAATGTGCCAAGGACGGTAATGAGGGGGCTGCGTAAAATCGAGGTGACCACCGGGGTTTGGTGGGTCGAAGCACCGGCGACGGGGCTGCGGGTTTTGTGCGGCTGCCCGGCCGATGTGGTCAAACACCTGATGAAAAAAGGGCTGATCGCACCGGTCGAACAAAATGGGGTGCGGTTTGAAACCGGCCCCAATGCGATTTTGCTGTCCGACGTGATGGTGCAGAACGGAACATTCGCCAATTTGGGTGAGTTCCCGGTGCTGCAAATGCTGTACCGCCAGGGGATGATCATTCCCGGCCATCCCGGCAATACCGGCCAGATGCCGCGGCTGATTGGATCAGCCGAACAGGTGCGTGCCCAGCTCCATTATATCCATCGCGGAAATTATGGCCTGATCAGCGAAAGCGAGATGGCCGAAGCCGGGGCCTGCACTTCTTTGGCCCGCGAGCGGATGAGCCTGAAGCTGAAATTCGCCTTTGGCGAAATCCGCCCCCCGATCGGGTTGCTGGATGTCGTCTCGGTGGATGCCGATCCGGCGGATCTGGGCGGGGGGGTGACGGTCGAACGCATCCGCCTGAACGTGTTCCGCTTCCGCCTGGGGCAGGACATGGTGGATGTGGATCTGAACCTGTTGCCGGGGGAAGATTACCGCTGTCCATATGATTTGCCGTTCCGCGATCTGCCACGCGAACATTTCGCCGTCATTCATTCCGGCGAAGGGGACGGTTGGGATATTTACCGGCCTTCCATGGGGGCGGTGCTGATGGTGCATGGCCGCATCTATCTGGTGGATGCGGGGCCGAATATTTTGTCATCGCTGGACGCGCTGGGGATCGGCGTCAATGAAATCGCCGGGATTTTCCACACTCATTCCCATGATGATCATTTCGCCGGCCTGACCACGCTGATCCGGGCCGATCACCGTATCCGTTACTTCGCAACGCCCCTGGTCCGCGCTTCGGTGGCGCGCAAGATGGCGGCACTTTTGAATATCGAGGTTTCCAGTTTTTCCCACTATTTCGATTGCGTCGATCTGGCCGAAGACGAATGGAACGAGGTGGAAGGGCTGGAGGTTCGCCCGCTTTTCACGCCGCATCCGGTTGAAAATACGGCATTTCTGTTCCGGGTGATGGGGCCGGAGGGCATGCGGTCCTATGCCCATATGGCGGATATCTGCCGGTTGGAGGTGTTGCGCGGTTTTGTCCGGGACGATCCGGCCAAGCCCGGCCTGTCGCCCGATTTGTACCGTCGGCTGGCCGATGATCTGTCCATCCGCGTGGATGTGAAAAAGGTGGATGCGGGCGGCGGCATGATCCATGGCGATCCCGCGGATTTCCAGAACGATCCGTCGGGCCGGGTGATCCTGGCCCATTCAGCGCAAATCCAATCGGTGCCGTTCGGGTCGCTGGATGTGCTGATCCATACGGAAGAAGATTATCCCCGCCGCACGGCCCGCGATCTGTTGCGCGCCCATTTCCCCCATATGAATCAGGAAACGCTGACCCGGCTGGTGGCCGACAATCAGGTGATCTCCTATTGCCCCGGCGAGGAGGTGATGGCCGAGGGCCAGTCCGTGGTCTATATCCACCTGCTTTTGTCGGGCAGCGTGGCCACCCGGCAGGTTCATGGCGAATCCCGGTCGGTGCTGTCGGCGGGGGCGATGATCGGTGAGTTGTCCGGTCTGTTCGGATCGACGGCCGGGGAAAGCTGCCGGGCGGTGGGATATGTGCGGACCCTGGCCATTCCGGCGGACGAATATGGGCAGGTGGTGCGGGCCTTGGGCCTGTCGGCGGAAATCACCCGTTTGGTGGAAAACCGCGATTTTCTGCAACGGACCTGGCTGTTCGGCGAAGTGATGTCGTCGCGCACCCTGAACCAGATCGCCCGCGATCTGACGTTCCGTCACTTTGCCCCGGGCGAGGCGGTGGATATCGGCCCCGAAGCGGTGGGATTGCTGATCCGTGGCCGCATCGACCGGGTCTTGGGCGATCACACCGTGGAAAATTTGGGGCCGGGGGATTTCTTCGGCGAGGAATTGGCCATCTTCTGGACCCCCAGCATGTTCCGGCTGAAGGCATGCGACCATGCCGAGGTGTTTTTGGCCCCGGCGGGGCTGCTGGCGGAAATTCCATCCATCCGCTGGAAATTATTCGAAGCATCCGGCAAGCGGATGAGCGCCATTTTCGAAAGCCGCCATGCCGGGCGAGCCTTGCTGCGGTGGCACGAGGAATACCGCGTCAACGTCCTGCGCCTGGATATCCAGCATCGCCGCCTGTTCGAACAGGCCAACGCCATATTGGATGCCGCCGATGGCAAGGCGACCAATGCCGAAATGGTGTCGCTGATCGAGTCCATGGGGGAATACGCCCGCTATCATTTCGGGGACGAGGAAGCCATGCTGTTGCGCCACGGTTTCCCGGAGGTAGAGGGCCACCGTGCCCGTCATGATGGGTTGCTGCATCAATTGGATGCCCTGTCCCATCGCGTGGCGGAACGGGGGGTCTTGTCGGAAGATGAATTGCTGCCGTTCCTGCAAGAATGGCTGATCAGCCATATCATGAATGAAGATCGGCGCTATACTGCCTTTCTGAATGCCCATGGTGTGGAGTAAGGGCAGCCATGCACGATATTACCATGTCGGTTTTCGGCATCACCGGGCTGTTGGCCCTGGTGACCTTGCTGGTGCCGCTGGCCGCCCGGATCAACATGGCCTTTTCCTTGGTGCTGGCCCTGGCGGGGATTGTGCTGGGGCTGATCATCCAAGTGGTGGGGTCGGGGGGAGCTGGCGGGCCGGCCGGGGATTTCCTGTCCACCATCGCCGGTTTCGACCTGTCCAGCGAAGCCTTTATCCTGGTCTTTCTGCCTGCGCTTTTGTTTGAAACCGCCGTTGCCATCGACGTCCGGCGGCTGATGGACGATATTGCCCCCATCTTGTTGCTGGCCGTGGTGGCGGTTCTGGTTTCCACCTTTGCCGTGGGCTTTGCCCTGGATGCGGCGGCTCCGGTGGGGTTGGTGGCCTGTTTGCTGCTGGCCGCCATCGTTTCCACCACCGATCCCATCGCCGTGGTGGCGATTTTCCGCGATCTGGGGGTACCGCACCGGCTTAGCCTGCTGGTGGAAGGCGAAAGCCTGTTCAACGACGCCGCTGCCATCGCCATGTTCGCCCTGTTCCTGGGCATGCTGACCGGGGAACGCCAGGCCGATGTCTGGTCCGGCGTCTTGGTGTTTCTGCGCGGTTTCCTGGGGGGGCTGGCGGTCGGCTATGTGCTGGGCCGGGCGGTGTGCTGGGGGATTACCTTGCTGCGCGGCCAGCGCTTTGCCGAGATCACGGTGACCGTGGCCGCCGCCTATCTGACCTTTATCCTGGGAGAACATTATTTGCATGTGTCCGGGGTGGTGGCCGTGGTGACTGCCGGTCTAGCCATCAGCTATTACGGACGGACCAAGGTCAGTTCGGATACCTGGGCCAGTCTGGTGGATGTGTGGCAACAGGTGGGGTATTGGGCCAGTTCGCTGATCTTTTTGCTGGCGACCATGCGGGTGCCTGGCATGTTGGCGGGGATTACCATGGCCGATGCGGGGTTGGTGGCCATTTTGGTGGTGGCGGCCCTGGCTGCCCGTGCCTTGGTGCTGTTCGGCATGTTTCCCGCCCTGACCGCCCTGGGATGGGCCGAACCGGTGGCGGCTCCCCTGCGGGCCGTGGTCGCCTGGGGGGGATTGCGGGGGGCGATTTCCCTGGCTTTGGCCCTGGCGGTAATGGAAAACCCCCATGTGGCCCCGGATGTAAAATCCTTTGTGTCGGTGCTGTGCACCGGGTTTGTGCTGTTCACCTTATTCGTCAACGCCCCCTTGCTGCGGCCGATGATCCGGCTGCTGGGGCTGGACCGGCTGTCCCCCCAGGATCAGGCGGTCCGGGGCCGGGCCTTGCGGGCCACGGTGCGGGCAGTGCGCAAGCGGGTGGGCGAGGTGGCCGGACGCTATGGCGTCGATCCGGCCTTGGCCGCCACCATCGCCGCCCATTACACCGAACGGCTGGAAGCGGCGGAAAGCGGGATGGAAGCCGCCCAATCCCTGACCCATGCGGAAGAGGTGTTGGGTGGGGTGGCCATGTTGGCCCAGCGCGAGCAGGTGATTTACATGCGCCTTTATCGTGAAGGCGTGATCAGTGGCGGCATCACCCGCGCCCTTCAGGCCACGGCGGCCCGTTTATTGGACGGGGTGAAGACCGATGGGATAGCCGGATATGCCTGCGCCCATGACCGCAGCCTGTCCTTTTCTCCCTGGTTCCGCGCGGCTTTGCATCTGCAACGCCGCCTGCGATGGGAAGGTCCCCTGGCGGCCCAGATCGCCAACCGGTTCGAAATTCTGCTGATCCTGCATGCGGTCGTAGGCGAATTGGTGGAGTTTTGCGACCGGATCTTGCCCGATATTGTCGATATCGACGTGGCCAGTGAAGTCAAGCAAGCGCTGATGCACCGGCTGGATGGGGTGGAAACCGCCCTGGCCGCCCTGCGTCTGCAATATGCGGATTTTTCCCGGGCGCTTCAGTCCCAATATCTGGAACGCACTGCCATCCGTATCGAAGATCAGGAATATCGTCGCTTGCGGGCCGAAGCCGCCATCGGGCACGAGGTGTTTAATGATCTGATGGCCGATCTGCGCCAACGCGCCGCCCGGCTGGATCGTCGTCCGGCCATTGATCTGGAACTGGACCCGGCGGTGATGATCGCCCGTGTGCCCCGTTTTGGGGCCTTGTCCGCCGGGGTCCAAGCTCAGATGGCCCGCTTGCTACGTCCGGTCCTGACGGTTCCGGGGGAATTGATCGTGCGCCGGGGGGATGTGGGCAATGCCATGTACTTCATCGCTTCGGGCGCGGTGGAAGTGGATGTCGCCGCCCTGCCGGTGCGGCTGGGCAGCGGCGAGTTTTTTGGGGAAATGTCCCTGATCACCGGGGAACGGCGCAGCGCCGATATCCGTGCCTTGGGCTTTTGCACCTTGCTGATGTTGTCGGCATCGGATTTTCAAACACTGATGAAAACCAGCCCGGAAGTGCGGGACTGCATCCACCAGACCGCCCGTCAGCGCCGGGCGCAAAAGGGAACGCCGAAAACGGTATGATACCAACGGCCAATTTCATTGGCCGTTGTCCAGCCCTCGCCGGGCGCGGCCATCCGGCCGCTTGGCCGCCGCCGCAATGGCGGCAGAACCAACGGCCATAATACCAAATCCCCTGCGATTTATCTTTACATACGGAGCGCATAGAAGACAGGAATAGGATAGTTTGCTACACTTTTAGCTTTAATATAACAGCGCGACACTATCCTAATGGACTACAATATCAATGCATCCTCCTTTAAGGCGATAAACCTTAACATGCTTCGCCTTTTGGTGGCTCTGGTGGAGGAGCGCAGCACGGTGAAAGTCGGACAGCGGCTGTTTCTGTCCCAATCCACTGTCTCGGGCGCGCTGGGGCGCCTGCGCACTCTGTTCGACGATGAGTTGCTGGTGCGCAATGGTCGTGCGCTAGAACCGACGGCACGGGCACTTGAACTGATGGACCGGATCAAGCCTCATCTGGACGGTCTGGCCGAATCGCTGTCCGCCTGCTCGAATTTTGATCCGGCGGTGGATGTTCGCACCTTTCGCTTCGGCTGCACCGACGCGGCGGCACTGGCTTTATTGCCCTGCCTTACCCGTATGTTGCGTGCACAGGCTCCAGCCTGCGATCTGGTGGTGCGCATCGGCGATTATCTTGACCTGCCTGCCATGCTGGCAGCGGGCGAGATTTCCACTGCGCTGGGCTATCTGCGCAATGCCTTGCCAGCCACCACCAAGACCTGCGTCTTGAAACACTCTCCATGGGTGGTCTTACGGGACCGGGCGACCCCACCGGTCGTCGATATCCATTCCTTTTGCGCGCGTCCTCATACCCTGGTGACACCACTGGGTGATTTGACCGGCTTCGTGGATGAGGTGTTGCAAGAGCACCACCGCAAGCGTCGGGTCGCCATTGGTGTTGCCAGCTTTTCGTTGCTGCTCTCCATCCTGCCGGGCAGCGATCTGGTGGCGACCGTTCCCGATTTCGTTGCCGAGCGGCTGGCCGTCTTGGGCGATCTGGCTGTCGATGCGGTGCCGGTGACCATTCCCGTGGTCGCCAACTCTTTGGCCTGGCGCGCCACCGCCGATAACGACCCTGCGGAAAAATGGTTCCGAAGCAAGGTCCGCGACATCTTCACCGGTCGCACTGATACCAACGGCGGTAAGTTCTGACTTACGGCCGTTGGTTCTGCCGCCATTGCGGCGGCGGCCAAGCGGCCGGATGGCCGCGCCCGGCGAGGGTTGTACAACGGTCAATGAAATTGGCCGTTGGTATGATTGATGAAAATCCGATTTGTCGTATTGATAAACGCAATTTTTCGTTGAATGTCGTTCACTGTACTGTCTGCGCAGCCCCCACCTGCAAGGACATTGATCCATGGCTAACGTGCTGATTGTCGTCACTTCGCATACTCGTCTCGGCGATACCGGACGTCCCACCGGATTTTATTTCGACGAGATGGCGGCTCCTTATTACGCCTTTCTTGACGCTGGCCATGATGTGGAGATTGCCTCGATCCAGGGCGGTGCCGCCGCGCATGATCCCAGCAGCCTGAATGTGGATGAAAGCAAGCGTCCAACCGCAGTGCGTCGCTTCCTTGCCGATGCTGATGCCATGGGCAAGCTGAAATCGACTGTCCGCATCGACGACATCGACCCTGCCCAATACGACGCCGTCTTCCTGCCTGGCGGTCATGGCACCATGTGGGATTTCCCCACCAGTGCCGCCTTGGGCCGCACCGTCGGCGCCATTTATGACGCGGGCGGCTATGTGGGTGCCGTGTGCCACGGGCCTGCCGGCTTGGTGGGTGCCCGTCGCGCTGATGGCACGCCGTTGGTGCAAGGTTTGCGGGTCAATTCGTTCACCGATGCCGAGGAAGCGGCCATCAGCCTGACTGCGGTGATGCCGTTCCTGCTGGAATCCCGTTTGACCGAACTGGGCGGCCTTTTCGAAGGTGGCGCCAATTTCACGTCCAAGGCGGTGCGTGACGGTCGTGTGGTCACCGGCCAAAACCCCATGTCGGTCGAAGCGGTGGCTGCCCTGTTGGTGGCTGGACTGGACGAGTTGGAACCTGTCCGCGCGCGGGCCTGATTTTTCCCTGACATTCCTTTGGTGTCGGCATTGGTCGGCACCTTTTTCGGAGCAAACGCATGTTGAAGACCATCATCAGAAGCGCCCTCGGCGCTTTGGCCTTGCTGGCTGGCACTCAGGCTGCTTCTGCTTTCGAGCTGAGCAGTCCTGATTTGCAGGCGGGCAAGCAAATTCCGCAGGAATTCGCGTTCAAGGGTTTTGGCTGCACCGGCGCCAACGTCTCGCCGGCCTTCACCTGGTCCAATCCGCCGGTCGGCACCAAAAGCTATGCCATCTTCGTGCACGATCCCGACGCTAAGAGCGGCGGCGCCGGCTTTTGGCATTGGGTGGTGGTGGATATCCCCATTGGCGTGACCTCTTTGGCCCGCAATGCCGGTGCTGCCGACGGCCATGGCTTGCCGCCCGCCGCCACCCAGGTGGCGACTGATTTCGGCGCCCCCGGCTGGGGTGGCCCATGCCCGCCCCAGGGCGAAGCTGCGCATCGCTACAACGTCACCGTTTATGCGCTGAAGGTGGACAAACTGCCATTACCTCCAAATCCGACCGCGTCGCTGGCCGGCTTCATCGCCAATGCCAACGCCATCGGCTCGGCGACCTTTACCGCGACCTATGGGCACTGATGCGGCCCAGCCGATGGCCTGATCTGCCTGTCAGGCCAGGGCGGTCTGGCACTGCGCGGGCGTAGCGGGCGCCCGAATAGATCGGATCAGAGGTTGACTCTTATACCGGTTCCATTGCCCCCCGGGGCGGCCGGGCACGTCGGATTTATCTCCCAGCCGTCGTGCCCGGCACACGTCTTGAAACAGTCGGGGGAGGCGCAAGGAATTGACAGTCGGAACCCCCGAAATTCATGCGGGCGGTGATCGACTGTGCCGCCAAACTGCGCCAGGGGACCAAGCTCGAAGAGCGTCTGGTCGCCTGATATCCCAAGACAGGGCCGAGTGACACTTGTCGTGTCGCCCGGCATATGAGGTCCGCGTTGAGCGGATACGGTCAACCATCTTGGTCCGAGTGGTCCGCCCCAGGCGCTTAGAGCTGATTTCGACCAATCGAAATCAGCTCTTATTCTTGCCTGTGGCCGCCCCGTGCCGGGGCCGCTCAAGCGCCGCGCGGGCTTGGTCGCGGATTTCGACCCGGTGTGGTC
>JAYSBF010000094.1:0-9430 GCA_041915545.1 Magnetospirillum sp.
CCCCGCCGCCAATCTGCCCGGTGCTGCCGCCGGTTCCGGCCTGGGTGATGGAGCCGCCCCAGACCTTGATGCCGATGCTGGACCGGCTTATTTCGCCCTTCGATCCGGCATCGACCAACAGCGGACGCAGTTGATGGCGTGCCAGGATATTTTGAAGGCGGAACGAACGCGGGGGGTGGCTCCATAGCGCCGCCCGCCGGGGGGCGAATTCTCCAAACGCTTCCGTGCGATGGCCAGGGCAGACTTGCCTTTGGCCGCGCCTGTCCTTAGTATCCTGCCCTTGCCTTCGCGGCATCCTGTATGCGTTGATGGACCCGATCATGGCTGAACTTCCCGATGATATTGCCCGCATGAGCTTTGAAGAAGCCTTGGGCGAGTTGGACAAGATTGTTCGCCAGTTGGAAACCGGGGCCACCAAGCTGGATGATGCCATCAATGCCTATGAACGCGGCGCCTTGCTGAAACTTCATTGCGAGGCCAAGCTGAAGGAAGCCAAGGCCAAGGTGGACCGCATCACGTTCGGCCCGGATGGGGCGGTGGGCACCGAACCGGCCCAATTGCTGTAACGGGGGGCATCAGGTGGCGTCCATACTATCGCGGCAAGATCTGTCGACCTCTATGCAGGCCGTGGCGGCGGAATTGGAAACCGTGCTGGATCATGTGTTGCCAGCGGATGATGTGCCCGAACGTCCGGTTCTGGATGCCATGCGCTATGCCTCGTTGGGTGGGGGGAAACGGCTGCGCCCGTTTCTGCTGCTGAACGCGGCTTTGTTGTTCGGGGTGTCGCGCCAGGCTGCCTTGCGGGCGGCGGCGGCGGTGGAAATGGTGCATTGCTATTCCCTGGTGCATGACGACCTGCCGTGCATGGACGATGATGATTTGCGCCGGGGGCGTCCCACCTGTCACCGTCAATTCGATGAAGCCACCGCGCTTTTGGCCGGTGATGCCCTGTTGACCGGCGCCTTCGAAGTACTGGCCGAGGAAGCGACACATCCCGATCCGCTGGTGCGGGCGGAATTGGTGCGCGAACTGGCCCTGGCTGCGGGTGGGCGCGGCATGGTTGGCGGACAGATGATGGATCTGCTGGCCCCCGGTCTGGATTTGGACATGGCGGGTATTACCCGGTTGCAGCAGATGAAGACCGGGCGATTGATCCGGTTTTCCTGTGAAGCCGGGGCGATCATGGGCAAGGCCGCACTTGCCCAGCGTCATGCCCTGGCTGCCTATGCCCATGATCTGGGATTGGCCTTTCAGATCGCCGATGACCTGCTGGATGTGGAAGGCAGCGCCGATCAGGTGGGAAAACGGGTGGGCAAGGATGCCGATGCGGGCAAGGCAACCTTTGTCTCGCTTTTGGGTGCCGACGGGGCGCGGACCCAGGCCGCAGCTCTGGCCGACCAGGCTTGTGCCCATTTGGAACCGTTCGGGGACCGGGCCGCCGCCTTGCGGGCCGTGGCCGGTTTCGTGATTGATCGTAAGGTTTAGGCCGGAAAATCCGGCCGGAAGGATTTTGGTTATGAGCACGCTTCCTCCGCAATCCGCTTCTTCCCTGTTGGACCGGGTCGATGTGCCCGCCGATATCCGTGGATTGGGCATGGACGAGTTGCGCCAGCTTGCCGAAGAGGTCCGGCGCGAGATGATCCAGGCGGTATCCATTACCGGCGGCCATCTGGGGGCGGGGCTGGGCGTGGTCGAATTGACCGTGGCCTTGCATCATGTGTTCAACACCCCTGCCGACCGGCTGATCTGGGATGTGGGGCATCAATGCTATCCCCATAAAATCCTGACCGGGCGCAAGGGCCGGATTCGTACTTTGCGTCAGCCCGGCGGGCTGTCGGGATTTACCAACCGGTCGGAATCGCCCTATGACCCGTTCGGGGCCGGGCATTCCTCCACCTCTATTTCCGCCGGTCTGGGGATGGCGGTGGCCCGCGATCTGAAAGGCGATGACAACAACGTCATCGCCGTGATCGGCGACGGCGCCATGAGTGCCGGCATGGTCTACGAAGCCATGAACAATGCCGGGTCCATGAATTCCCGGCTGGTGGTGATCCTGAACGATAACGACATGTCCATCGCCCCTCCGGTGGGGGCCATGAGCGCCTATCTGTCCCGGTTGTTGTCGTCCCGGCCCTACATGTCCATCCGTCAGGTCGCCAAGGATATCGCCAAGGTTTTGCCCCCCCCGCTGGAACGGGCCGCCAAACGGGCGGAAGAATATGCCCGCGCCTTTGTCTCGGGCGGTGGCACCTTGTTCGAGGAATTGGGCTTTTATTATGTCGGCCCCATTGACGGCCATAATTTCGAACATCTGTTGCCGGTGCTGAAAAATGTCCGCGATAGCGAAGACACCAAGCCGGTGCTGATCCATGTGGTGACCAAAAAAGGCAGGGGATACCCCCCGGCCGAGGCGGCAGCCGACAAATATCACGGCGTCGGCAAGTTCGATGTGGTCACGGGTGCCCTGGCCAAGCCCAAGGCCAATGCCCCCAGCTATACATCGGTGTTCGCCAAGGCTTTGCTGGCAGAAGCCCAGCAAGATGACCGCATCGTCGCCATCACTGCCGCCATGCCAGCCGGAACCGGGTTGGACAAATTCGCCGATCAATTCCCCCAGCGTTGTTTCGACGTGGGTATCGCCGAACAGCATGCGGTCACCTTCGCCGCCGGCATGGCGTGTGAAGGGTTCAAACCGTTCTGTGCCCTTTATTCCACCTTCTTGCAGCGCGGCTATGATCAGGTGGTGCATGACGTGGCGTTGCAAAAATTGCCGGTGCGCTTCGCCATTGACCGGGCGGGGCTGGTGGGGGCCGATGGTGCCACCCATGCCGGTGCCTTCGATCTGGCGTTTCTGGGGGCCATCCCCAACATGGTGCTGATGAGCCCGGCGGATGAAGCCGAACTGATGCACATGGTCGCCACCGCCGCCGCCTTGGATGATTGCCCGTCCGCTTTCCGTTATCCCCGTGGCGAAGGTGTGGGGTTGGATTTGCCCGATCGGGGACAGGTGTTGGAAATCGGCAAGGGCCGTGTCGTGCGCGAAGGATCGCGGGTGGCGATCCTGTCACTGGGAACCCGTCTGGCCGAAACGCTGAAAGCCGCCGAGGATCTGGCCGCCCGTGGCCTGTCCACCACCGTTGCCGATGCCCGCTTCATGAAGCCGTTGGATCATGTGCTGATCTCTCGTCTGGCCCGCGAACACGAAGTGCTGGTCACGGTCGAAGAAGGATCGGTGGGCGGTTTCGGCAGCCATGTTCTGCACTATCTGGCCCAATCCGGGGCGCTGGACCGGGGATTGCGGGTGCGGTCGTTGACCTTGCCCGATCTGTTCTTGGATCATGATCTACCCAAGGTGCAATATGACCGGGCCGGGCTGAACGCGGCCCACATCACCCAAACCGTGCTGGATGCCCTGGGACAGGTGGCGTCAGCCGTCCGGGCATGACACTGCGCCGCTGACCTGGCGCTGACCGCCAAGGTGTATGGGCGCGGCATTTTCTCGGCTGTCCGTATGGACATGAGTATTGAAAAGTGGAAGCGCAAAGGTTAACTGGTATGACCGGTAACGGAGCGGGCCTCGCTATTTGCGAGAGGACATCCGTTGGGGAAGGTGATCAGGGTGGGGCCTGATTCCCGGTTGTAACCGCGCAAGGGAAAGTGTGCCGCAATGGAATTGGAAAAGCTTCAGGACAGTGCGCGGCGTGCAAGCTTGCTGCTGAAGGCCATGAGCAACGAACACCGTCTGATGGTGTTGTGTCAGCTTTTGCATGGCGAAAAATCCGTGGGTGAGTTGGAACGCCTGATCGGTTTGTCGCAATCCGCGTTGTCCCAACATCTGGCCCGGCTGCGCCGGGATAATCTGGTCCAGACCCGGCGCCAGGCCCAGACCATTTTTTACTCGCTGTCCGGGACCGAAGCCTGTGCCGTGATCAATACCCTATATGGTTTGTATTGCGCCAAAGATGATGGCGTCGCCGCCGCGTAAGACCGGCCAGCCTTTGAATCGACTTGTTGGCCGGTCTTCAGCCGCACCGGGCCGTCACCGGATGATTTTGACGGCGTTTGTCTGCATCCTACCAAAGAAAAAAGCCCCCCGGATATCCGGGGGGCTTTTTGTCGGGGAAAAGGGAGCATACGGCTGTCAGGCGGCGCGCACCTGTTCGATGAAATCTTCGACCTGAACCCGCAGGGAATCCGATTGGCGGTTCAGATCGTGGGCGGCACCCAGCAGGCCGCTGGCGCTGCGTTCGGTGTCGCGGGCCGCCTGGGTCACATCCATGATATTCCGCGACACATGGTTGGTGCCTTCGCTGGCCTGCTGGACCGAACGGGCGATTTCGCCGGTGGCGGTTCCTTGCTGGGTGACGGCGGTGGCGACACTGGCCGTGATGTTGGAAATGGTGTCGATGGTTTTGCTGATATTGGAAATGGCAGCCACGGCGCGGCTGGTTTCGTCCTGAATGGCGGTGATCTGGGCGCTGATTTCGTCAGTGGCCTTGGCGGTTTGGTTGGCCAGGGACTTCACTTCATTGGCCACGACGGCAAAGCCTTTGCCGGCTTCACCGGCGCGGGCTGCTTCGATGGTGGCATTCAGGGCCAGCAGGTTGGTTTGGCTGGCGATATCATTGATCAGATTGACCACTTCACCGATGCGGGCGGCGGCTTCGGACAGGGTGCGGACCATGCGGTTGGTTTCTTCGGCTTCGTCCACGGCCCGCACGGCCACTTCCGACGCCTCGGTGACCTGTCGGCTGATTTCACCGATGGACGCGGACAGTTCTTCGGTCGCCGAGGCGACGGCCTGCACGTTGGTCGATGCTTCATCGGACGCGGTGGCCACCGATGATGCCCGCGACAAGGTTTGATCGGCGGTGGCCGATAGACCTTCGGCGTTGCCGCGCAAGGTTTCCGCCGCTTGGCTGACCTGTTCCACCACCCGTTCGATGCTGATGGCGAATTCGCGGGTCACCTTATCCATGGCGGCGCGCTTGGCGCTTTGTTCGGCCATATCGGCCTGTTTTTGCCGGTTCAATTCCTCGGCCTGGGACAGCGATTGGCGAAAGCTGTCCAATGCCTTGGCCATGGCCCCCACTTCATCCGCGCGCTGGGTGTCGGGGACGGTGATGGAGTAATCCTTTGTGGTTAATTGCTGCATGGTGCCGGCCATGCGTCCCACGGCGGCCATTTGCGCCTTGGTCACCAGGAACAGGACGAAGCAGACCAGCAGGCTGATGGCCGTCGCCACACCGATTACCGGCAGGCGTACCTCTTCCAGCATGGTGAAGAAGGTGGATTTGGGCAGGCCGGAAACGATGGCGCCGATGATCTTCCCTGATGAATCCTTCAGGGGTTCATAGCCCAACAGATAGGGCGTGCCGAGCACGTCGGCTTCACCGAAATAGGTCTTGCCTTCGTTAAAGACCATATCGCGGATGGGACCGGCGGCGAATTGGGTTCCGACCCCACGGCTTCCATCCGGCTTGACCACGTTGGTGGAAACGCGGGTGGTGCCGTTAAAGATACTGGCGCCAATACCCATGGTCTTGCGCAATGTATCGACAACTTCGTGGTTGTTATCAACCACATAGCTTCCCCATGCCAGTTTTCCATCCGAGGTGATCTGCGGACCGCCATTTCCCTTATACTGAAGCATTTCCTCAAAAATCTTCAGATTTGTCTTTTGACTTTCAAGGGCGCGGTTAGACAGGCTGTTTTGTACGATGCCCAGCAGCACGGATACAATGGCCACGGTGCTGACGACAGCCCCCAGCAGGTTGATCAGAACGATGCGGTGGGTGATGGATAAGCGGTTGATCAATTTCTGCATGGCGTAGGGTCCTTGACCGCGCAACCGATAGCGTGAATTTCGACACACTAACACCACTTGGTGTATCATCCAAGGACTAGAGGATGTCATATACTTTTGTTGAAAATAAAACTTCTTTTATTAAGCTGTTATCGGGTGTTCACTCGATGGTCGCTACGCATAGTGGATAGAATGTGCGTATCAATGGGAGAAATCTGATGGTACAGATGGCGGGATGTAAGCGAATGATCCATCTTTTCACTTAACAATAGTGGGATATCATTGCTGCCGGGTTCGCGAAAATGGGGGAGTGATGCCCGCTTCACGAATTCCCGACTGGATAAGCGGTCCGCGCTTGGCCAAGGCTCGATAGATTTCGGGTGCTGAGCCTTGGTATAAGGGGGCTCCGCGTCCATTGTGGATCACGACACGAAACGCCGCTCAGGCTTTATCGCGAATGCCAACCCGATGCGGTCGAAATCCGCTGTGATTCTGACCTGTGGTCGCCCCGTGCCGGGGCCGCTCAAGCGCCGCGCGGGCTTGGTTGCGGATCTCGACCCGATGTGGTCGAAATCCGCTGTGATTCTGACCTGTGGTCGCCCCGTGCCGGGGCCGCTCAAGCGCCGCGCGGGCTTGGTCGCGGATCTCGACCCGATGCGGTCGAAATCCGCTCTAGACGGCATTCCGCTTTGGGATATAAAAGCCCACACCGCTTTGGGGCTGAAGTCGCTTAAACCGAAAAACGCTCTCCACTTTTTCCGGGAAAGTCCAATGGCCGCATATCGGTTCCGCAAGTCGGAAATTCATGGAACCGGTATAATATAAACGTATAGCGTGCTATGGGGCGATATGCTGTTCAACTCGCTGGCCTTCCTTTTCATCTTTCTGCCTCTCTGCATCGGCGCCTTTATCTTGGTCGCCGGACGGTCGCAAAACCTCGCGGTTGGCGTGTTGGCTGTCGCCTCGCTCATCTTCTATGGCTGGTTCGACGTTACCATCCTGCCTCTCATCATGGGGTCTATTGCCTTCAACTACGGCGCATCCCGGGCACTCATCCTGCTGCGGTCGCGGCATCCCGAACGGATCAAAATGGTCTTGGTTGCTGCAATTGCGATCAACTTGGCGCTGTTGGGCTATTTCAAATACACAAATTTTTTCCTTAGCGCCGTCTCCACTGCGACGGGGCATGAATTTCCCGCACTTAACATCATTCTCCCCTTAGGGATATCGTTCTTCACGTTCACGCAAATTGCTTTTCTGGCAGATGTTGCACAAGGAAAGGCACAAGAATACGACTTCCTGCGGTATGTATTATTTGTCACGTATTTCCCACACCTGATTGCGGGGCCAATCCTGCATCATGGTGAAATGATGCCGCAATTCGCTCGGTTTGGCCGGGGGATGCGTTTGGACACAACGACGGTAGCCCTAGGGGTGACGTGTTTTGCCATTGGATTGCTGAAAAAGCTGGGCCTGGCCGATACTATCGCCCCTATTGCCGACGTCGTCTTCAGCGCTGCCAGTGCAAAGGCATCGTTAAGCATGGCCGAAGCATGGACAGGGGCTCTAGCCTATACGCTTCAGATATATTTCGATTTTTCTGGCTACTGCGATATGGCCATCGGCCTCTCTTTATTGTTCGGCGTCCGGCTGCCTGTAAATTTTAATTCGCCTTACAAGGCCACCAGCATCATCGAGTTCTGGCGCCGTTGGCATATGACCCTGTCACGTTTTCTGCGCGATTATCTCTATTTTTCGCTGGGCGGGAATCGGCGAGGCCCCTGGCGGAGGCATATGAACCTGATGGCAACCATGGTGTTAGGCGGCCTGTGGCATGGGGCTGGTTGGACGTTCGTTGTGTGGGGCACTGTTCACGGCGCCTTTCTGATCGTGAACCACATGTGGAGAGCGACCGGGCTGCGCTTGGGTCGCATCCCGAGTTGGGCCATGACATTTACCTGTGTCATTTTCGCCTGGGTGGTCTTTCGTGCCGACAGCATGGAAAGCGCAGAACACATGATTCGTGCGATGCTGTCGTTTGACGGCCTGCCTTGGCCCCAGAAGGTGAGCAGCCCAAATGAGCTGGTTCAATCGCGCCTGACGATATGGGCTAAGGAAGCGGCTCTTCTCGCGATCGTCATCGCCGTTCCCAACACCCAGCAAATCCTGGCCGAATTCAGCCCTGTCCTCGACAGGGTTTCGACTCCGTCATTGCCCCGTTTCCTTCAGTGGCAGCCGACGGCGACATGGGGGCTGGTCGTTGGATTGGCATTGGTGGTCGGTATAGCGCTTATTGGCGGCGATTCCCCATTTCTCTATTTTCAGTTCTGACCATGACACCGTCCCGATTTCTCATAGCCTGCGCACTTTCGGTCGTGACCACTCTGACAGCGGTCGCGGCGGTCAATTTCACGGTGGATGTTAGCCGGATTTACCATGCCGACGATTCCAATGAGCACGCTCGTATCATCGACTTTGCGCAAAGGTTGCAGAAATCGAAGGATGGCATGGTCGCTGTCCCTTGGGATCGGGCGCTAAAATGGGAGTTGGCCCGGCAATCCGACGCTGAATGTTTTGTGACGGGGTCGAGCCGAGCAATGGTATTTGGAATTGAGCAACTTCGAATGTTTGAAAGTGGGTGCCGCTCGGTCGCTAATTTAGGGGTCAATGGTGCCGGGTTTGAGGATTTTGTTACTGCGGCAGGACTGATAGCCGAGAAGCCATTGCCTAAAGCCGTTTATGTCGGGGTCGATCCGTGGGCATTGCGTTTTAATGCCGATGCGCGATGGACTGGGTTTGAGCGCGTCTATCACAGCAGCCGTAGGCGACTTGGGCTTTCCGACAAGGAACAGCAACACGGCTGGGACGCATTCGCCAATCTCCTTAATGGCCAGTATCTGTTGGCAAATATCAACAGTGTCACCTCAGGCCACACCGAAATTCCGATCAAAGCGGTCGAGCCTGACGGTGCCAATGTTCTTGCGGATGAGAATGTATTGTTGCCGGACGGCAGCTTGGTCTATTCGCAGAAATACAAATCCCCCCGTCCGGTGCCAGATGATAGGATAGGAAACGGCGCCACCAAAATTCAGCCGCCATATTTGGACCCTCGTGTGACGGCAGAATTCGAGTACGTCCTTAACGGCTTGAGCGCGCGTGGAATCCGCATTGTCCTGCTGTTGGCGCCTTATCATCCAAAGGTTATGCGCTGTCAGTCGCCAAAAGCCTGTGCGGCATTAACCGCCGTCGAGGAATGGGCGCGGGACCTGGCACAGCGGCATGGCTACCAGATTATCGGATCATTTGACCCTCGCCGTTTTGGGATTGGCCCGGAATTATTCCATGATGAATTGCATATGGATGCGGCCGCGATCAAATATCTGGTTCCCGGCCAGGTTTCTTTCGAATAGCTGCCACGACAACGGCCCCGCCCGGCGAGGGACAACACAACCGGTCAATTCATTGGGCCGGCGTGTCGAACCGTGACCAGCGATTGATCTAGAGCATTTTCCGCTCAATTGCAGTCGTATCCGGCAGCAGCAAAATAGTTCTGGCAGTCTGTGGTGGTGAGGAGATCGATGCCGCGACCGATTGCGGCCCAGAGTTCGTCTTTGGTCCTGGCGG
>JAYSBF010000095.1:0-8945 GCA_041915545.1 Magnetospirillum sp.
TCGCCAGATCCAACCCAATCGTGCTAATCTCGGTCATGGACGGCCCCCTCGAATGGTGTGTTTCGACAACCACCATCTTGGCGCATTGCGACGCCGATGAGCAGGGGCCGTCCACCCCATCAATTCAGAGGGTGGCCGGTATCATTGCCCCGGCGGGTTGAATGTTGACGGGGCCGGGCTGATTTCCCGCGATCCGGTCGCCGCGATTTCCCGCACCGACAATCCCCGTTCGGACGTTCCATCGGGCAACAGCCGGAACAGGCCGTCCACCCCGGCAAAACCGTTTGGGTTGGTCAGGGATGCGGTGGATGGTGTTCCGCCCTGCCGGGCCAGCACCGCAGCCAGGGCTGTGGCGTCATAGGCGATGGAGGCGATGGCCCCAACCCGTGGAGGCATGGCGCCGAATGCCTTGGTATAGCGGTTTTCAAAACCCTGATGGGTGGCCGATGCGGCGGCGGGATACCAACCGCCCTGCAAGGACGGTTCCGTCGCCAGCCTGGCATCATCCCACAGCAAAGTCCCCAGGAAGCGCACTTGGGATGGGTCCACGTCGCTGACGGTCAACAGCGAGGCGATGGACCGCAATTGCTGCCCTTCCTCGGGCAGCAGGACCGCATCAAAGGATGGCGGCACCACCCCGCCCTGGCTGGTCCGTGCCATGCGGGATCGGGCATCGACTTCGGCGAAGCGTTTGATCACCGGGGTCAGGTCGTTGGTCCGGGGGTCGTAATATTCGATTTTGACCACTTGTCCGCCCTGGCTGGCCACTGCGTTGCGCAAGGCTTCGGCCACGGCGCGGCCATAATCGTCGGACCGGGCCAGCAGGGCAAACCGTTCCCGTCCCTGGGTCCGGGCATAGCCGACCACGCGGTTGACCTGGGATGATGGCAAAAATCCCAGGGCATAGACCCCGTTTCCAACCACTGAGCGGTCGGTGGTGAAGGCCAGGACAGGGACGCCATTATCCCGCGCCAACGGTGCGACTGCTTTGACTTCGGGGGAAAAAAGCGGTCCCAGAATAATATCGGCACCTTGGCTGACCGCCTGGCGCATGGCCGCCGCCGCCCCTTCCGCCGATCCCTTGGTGTCCAAGGGGATCAGGTTGAAATGGCTGTCCCCCACTTCGAACAGGGCAAGTTGGGCCGCGTTGGACAATGCCTGCCCCCAGGCGGCGTAGCTGCCGCTGAGCGGGACCAGCAAGGCCGCGCGAATTTCGGTTTTCTGCGCGGGCAAGGCCGGGGACGGACTGGGCTGGGCGGTCACCGGCGGTGATGGCGGCAGGGCCGGCGGCGATGGCGGCGCGACGAACATGGATTGATTGGCCGGGCTTTGGACCTGCGGCCGCACGGCTTCGGCCGGCGCGCCCTGCTTGGTTCCAGAGAGCCACGGTGGTAAGTCTGCGGTCTGACATCCGCTGAGAAATAGGGCCGCGACGAATGGCAAGGCAGCGAAACGACGCCACCCGAACGAGGACGGGCGCAACGGAAGCCTCCCCACTTGATGATTCACAGGAACCGAAGGGTAGACCGGACAGCACGGGAAGTAAACCAAGCGCGGGGCTGTATCTGGTGGCGACCCCCATCGGCAATATGGGTGATATCACCTTTCGGGCGGTCGAGGTGCTGCGTGCCGCCGATGTGGTGGCGTGCGAAGATACCCGTGTCTCGGGCAAGCTGATGACGCGGCTGGGGTTGCACCGGCCCTTATTGCCCTATCACGAACACAACGCCGCCCAGGCCGGTCCCGGCCTGCTGGCCCGGCTGCGCCAGGGACAGGTGGTTGCGTTGATCTCCGATGCGGGGGCGCCGCTGGTATCCGATCCGGGATGGCGGTTGGTGCAGGATTGCCGTGATCAGGGAATTGCGGTGACCGCCATTCCCGGTCCGTCGGCAGTCATCACCGCGTTGCAATTATCCGGTCTGCCCGCCGACCGGTTTTTATTCGCCGGTTTTCTGCCGCCCAAATCCACGGCTCGCCGCCAGGCATTGCGGCTGGTTGCCCAGGTGCCGGCCACCTTGCTGTTTTTCGAATCACCCAACCGGCTGGTGGAATCTCTGGCCGATATGGCGGTGGTTCTGGGGGATCGGTCGGCAGCGGTTTGCCGGGAATTGACCAAATTGCATGAAGAAATCGTCCCGGCGGTTTTATCCCAATTGGTGGAACGGTTCACCGCCACCCCGGCGCGGGGCGAAATCGTGGTGGTGGTGGGGCCGCCCGTTCAGGACCAGGACGATGGGATCAACATTGATGACCGGCTGCGCCAAGCCGTCGCGGACGGGGCATCGGTCAAGGATGCTGCCGCCCTGGTGGCGGCGGAAACCGGGCATCCCCGCCGTGAAATTTATGCCCGTGCCCTGAAATTGATGGGGGGGTCATGACCCTTGCCGACCGACGTCAAGCCAGACAGCACGGCCAATGGGGCGAATGGGCCGCGTTGTGGTATTTGCGTCTCAAGGGATACGGCCTGGTCGCCAGGGGCTATGGTTTGGGCCGGGGACGCGGGGCTGGCGAAGTGGATTTAATTGTCCGCCGTGGCCGCACCCTTGTCTTTGTCGAAGTCAAGACCCGCCGGGTCCTGGAGCTGGCGGCCCAGGCTGTCGGATTACGGCAAAGACAGCGCATTGTTAAAAGTGCCGGGGCCTTTCTGGCCGCCAATCCCGCTTACGCCGATTATTCCGTGCGGTTTGACGCGGTTCTGGTGGCGCCCTGGCGGTGTCCGCGCCATCTGGTCGCGGCCTGGGACGACCAGGGGGATGCGTGACCGATCCAAGGCGGGTGGCAACGGAGCTTGAGGGGGGTGGTGCTTGGCCGCTACACTGCCCCAACCGCTGAAACCGGACCGGAGCCATGGTTGTGACCCTTCGACTTTCCTTTTCCGTTTCCGCCGCTGTGATTGTCTTGGGCCTGACCACTTCGTTGGGAGGCTGTGTCGGTGTCGTGGTGGGGGCCGGGGCTTCGGCCGGTGTCGCGGCATCGGATGAACGCGGATTTGACGGCGTGGTGGATGACACCAAGATCCGGGCGGAAATCAACGATTTGTGGTTCAAGCACGATATTGAAATGTATCGTCAGGTGACCTTGAACGTGAATGAAGGCCGGGTGCTGCTGACCGGTACGCTGGATCGCCCCGAACAGCGGGTTGACGCGGTCCGTCTGGCCTGGCAGGCCGCCGGCGTCCGCGAGGTCCTGAACGAATTGAAGGTCAAGGGCGAGGCCGGAAGCGGCGGAAGCTACGGCCAGGATGTGGCCATCGCACAAAAGCTGCGAACCCGCTTGCTGTTTGACCGGGAAATCCGCAACATCAACTACACCATCGATGTCACGAATGCGGTGGTCTATCTGATGGGGATCGCCCAGTCCCAACAGGAACTGGAACGGGTTATCGGCCATGCCCGCGAAATATCCGGCGTTCGCGGTGTGGTCAACCACGTCAGACTGAAGGATGATCCCCGCCGGATTGGTGGCTGAACCAGATGACCGCATCGGGGCTTGGCGTGCGCGACCGCCTGACCAGTTTGGCTGATAAGGCCGATCATGACATTGATCTGGCGGAAACGGCCTGTCTGTTGGGGCTTGGCGGACGGCCCGGATCGGACCTGTCCGCCTATCTGGATCAGATCGACCGGCTGGCCGACGATATGGAAAAGGCCGCCCGCAATCAGCCCGATGTGGGGGCTGCCATCATGGCCCGGCTGTTGGTCCGGGTGCTGGGAACAGAGCATGGCTTTACCGCCGATGACGCGCCTGACGGCGATGGTGGTCTGGTCGACCTGCTGGATCAGCGTCAGGGCGATTATGCGTCGTTGGCGATTTTGTGGCTGCTGGTCTGTCGGCGGTTGGATTGGGCCGCCGACATTCTGTCCTTTCCCCACCACCTGCTGCTGCGGCTGGATGATGGCGGCGGCGGACGGGTGATCATTGATCCGGCGGGGCAAGGCCAGCCGCTTCAGGCATTCGAATTGCGTGCGCTGATCAAGGCCGAGGCCGGGGCGGCAGCGGAATTGACCCCGGCCATGTTGGTCGCCCTGGATAACCGGTCCTTGCTGGTGCGTATGCAAAATGAAAGCAAGCTTCAGGCATTGCGCCATGGCCGGATCGAAGCCGCCTTGCAGGTGATTGAAACCACCTTGCTGTTTGCCCCCGACCATACCGGATTGTGGCGGGAAGCGGGGATCATGTATATGCGCATGGATAATCTGCCGAATGCGGTGGCCGCCTTGGAACAATTCGTTGCCCGCAGCGGCAACAGTCCCGTCCGCCAAAGAACCGAACAATTGCTTCAGGAAATCCGCGCCCGCATGCAATGATCGGGGGCTATCGACACTCGCAGGAAGGACCGCCCGTGACCCTGGCTGTCGCCATCCAGATGGACCCGATCGAGTCCATCAACATCTTCGCCGATTCCACCTTCATGCTGGCGTTGGAAGCCCAGAAGCGTGGATACACCCTGTATCATTATTTGCCCAGCGATCTGGCCTTGAACCAGGGCCGGGTGATGGCGTGGCTGCGCCCGCTGCATGTCCGGCGCGAGGCTGGTAATCACGCCACCTTGGGTGATGCGGTTCTGACCGATCTGTCCACCATGGATGTGGTCCTGATGCGTCAGGACCCGCCTTTTGACCTGGCCTATATCACCGCCACCCATCTGCTGGAACATATTCACCCCAAGACGTTGGTGGTGAATGATCCGGTCCATGTTCGTAATGCCCCGGAAAAGCTGCTGGTGACCCATTTCGACGGGGTCATGCCGCCGACCCTGATCACCGCCGACCGCCGCCAAATCCTGGCGTTCCGCGACGAACACCAGGATATTGTTCTCAAGCCGCTTTTCGGCAATGGCGGGGCGGGGGTGTTTCATGTCACCCCTGGGGACGAAAATTTGAACAGCCTGCTGGAAATGTTCACCCAGCTTTACCGCGAGCCGGTCATCGTCCAGCGTTATTTGCCTGCGGTGCGCAATGGCGACAAGCGGATCATTTTGGTGGATGGTGTGCCGGTGGGTGCCGTCAACCGGGTGCCCGCCCAAGGCGAGGCCCGGTCCAACCTGCATGTGGGCGGGCAGGCTGTCAAAACCGCCCTGACCGCGCGGGAACAGGAAATCTGTGCCGCGATCGGTCCCACCTTGCGGGATCGCGGGCTGATTTTTGTTGGCATCGACGTCATTGGCGATTATCTGACCGAAATCAATGTGACCTCTCCCACCGGAATCCAGGAAATCAACCGGTTCGACGGGATCGCGGTGGAAGCCATCATTTGGGACGCCATCGAAAAACGGCTGTGATATTCGGGGCATGGCAGCACGCGGCGGGCGGGGTTTCGCCCCCCCAGCCGCGCCCTTTTCCAGAGGGTTCATGCCGCCAAAATGTATCAATCTGTAATGAAAACGGCGATGGACTCATAACCGTTCGTTGTGCTTCAGTTAGTCCTGGGCGGCCTTGGGGCCGAGGGACTGAGGTGGGACGTGCCGAACGGTGATCGTGTTAATGCCGCCATGATGGGCGGCTGCGCGCAAACTGGTATAGAAGCTCAGGGTCAGGGTGGTACCGGGCAAGTCCAGCCGAAATGCTTTGACGTTCTGGGCCTGATCACCGGGCTGGTCGGCACCTTGTCGCGGGAACAGGCCCGCGATGGTTTTTTGCATTTGGACGACATCAATCGCATCCTGGACATGGTCCGGGATGCCGGTTCGCCATTGGTACAATCCTTTATCGCCCAGGAACAGCGCTGCCGCGCCCATTTCCGTCCGTCGGTGCGTCACGCCACCAGCCGCAACGACGTGTTCCACCGGCTGATGGTCCGTCCCTTTGAAACATTGTTGGAAGGCAACAATCCCGCCTTTCCCCGCTGCTTTCTGCCCAATTATTTCGAATTGGTTGAAGCCGCCTTTGCCGACAAATTCAAGCAATATGACGACCGTTCCCGCGAGATTTTCCAGGACATGCTGGTCAGCCATGGAAACTCATTGGCTTGGGACGTGTTTTTCGATGACCCCCGGTCGCGGGCGGTTTTGCGCCACGCGCTGCATCGGCTGATGCTTTATCTGGAAACGCCGGCCGGGCAATGGGCCTGGGTCACCTGCATGAGCAGGCAAAACATGGATGGCGCCCAGCCCAGCACCACCCAGGCGGATATGATTTTGGCGGCATTGCGGACCACCTGGAAAGTCATGGGACCTCCGACCAAGGATGCGAAAAGCTGAACCGGCTTTTCTTGCCTTTGCCGTCGGGGCGCTCCATCATCACCCGAGTTCTTTTTTTGCAGACTGGCGGATACCATGGCGGACCGCGATCGCGACCGTTTCGTTGCCCTGGCGTTTTGTCGCGCCGATCTTTTGTTCGAACTGGATGACGAATACCGGGTGGTTTTCGCCGCCGGTGCCACGTTGTTGCTGATGGATGCGGAACCTGCCGCATTGAAGGGGCGCCCCTTCACTGATCTGATCGCCGATACTGACCGTGGATTGGCGGTGGACATCATGAACGCCGCCCGCGCCCAAGGACGGATCGAGGATGTGATCATCCGCCTGGATGGTCCCTATCCCACCGTGGTGGCCATGGCCGGTTACCGCGTGCCGGATTTCGATGACCATTTCTTCCTGGCCCTGAAAGTGGAACCCGCCGCGGCCGATGACCGGGTTACCGAACAATTGGTCCGGGACGAAGAAAGCGGCCTGCTGGACGAAGCATCCTATGCTGGTGTGGCGGCGGAACGGGCCTTGGCCTATCGCCGTGCCGGCGGGCATCCCCAGATGACCCTTTTGAAAATGGATAGTCTGGACAATCTGACCCGTGCCCTGGGGGCTACCGACCGCAAGCGGGTCTTGGGGGTGGTGGGCGACATCCTGACCCGTCATTCCTTGGGTGGCGGCACGGCCGGGCGTGTCGCCGGACAGACATTTTCCTATGTCCACCGCGATGATGTGGACCCCCAGGAAGTGGAATCCCTGATCACCCAAGCGGCCAAGGCCCTGTTCAACGCCGATCTGAAACCCCAATCCCACACCTTGGATGCCGATGGCGCCGGGTTGGGCGAACATCAGGTGGCCAAGGCCATTGCCCATACTATCCGGCAGTTTTCCCAAGGCAATCCGCTGGATCGCAAGAAAAGCATTGCTCAGGTTCTCAGCGGTCTGGTTTCCGACACCATCGCCAATGTGGCCTATATCCGCAAGGTGGTCGCCGGACGGGATTTCGGCATTTCCTTTATGCCGGTCTGCGATCTGCGCCTGGAACGGGTCCATCATTTCGAAGCCCTGACCCGCTTCCGCGATGCCAAGCAAGGCACATCGCCTTATCACCTGTTCTGTCTGGCCGAAGAGGTAGGTATCGTCCACGAGGTGGATATGGCCGTCTGCGAATCGACCCTTCAGACCATATCCACATTGATCAGAAATAAAGGCAGCATGCCGCCGGTGGCCATCAATCTGTCGGGCCTGTCCCTGGCCAATGCCGAATTCGTCGATGGGTTGAAACGATTGCTGCAAAGGGCTGGTGTCCCGGCCCGCAAGGTGATGTTTGAATTGACCGAATCGGCTGAAATTCAGGATTTGGTTACGGTCAACGCCACCATCCAAAGCTTCCGTCAAAGTGGGTATCGGTTTTGCCTGGATGATTTTGGCTCGGGCGCGGCCAGTTTTGATTATTTGAATGCGTTGGATGTGGATATCGTCAAATTCGATGGTCCGGTGGTGAAACGGGCCTGCGCCAGCCAAAAGGGCAGTGACCTTTTGGCATCCATGGCCAAAATGTGCGCCACCATGGGGGTTCGAACCGCAGCCGAAATGGTTGAGGATAAACGGACCGCCGGGCGGGTCTTCCAGTGCCAGGTGGATTTCGGGCAGGGCTATTATTTTGGAAAGCCCGAGCTTGATCCCTTTGTTTTCGCGGATCAGTTCATGGCGGGAAATTAAACCATCGCGACCCCGTTCCAAGGCGACGCCTTCGAACGGGGCCGGGTGAAAAAATCGTGTAGTATTTGGATGTTACCCGATCCCTGATTTGGTTTGTCATGCTTCGTCCCGCCTCAGCCAAACGGGAGAGACAGTCATGTCGGCCAAAAAAATTCTGATGATCGTGGGCGATTTCGTTGAAGATTACGAAGTCATGGTGCCGTTTCAGGCCCTTCAGGCCGTGGGCCACGCTGTCCACGCGGTGTGTCCGGGCCGGGGGGCTGGAACCAGCGTGCGCACGGCCATCCATGATTTCGAAGGTGATCAGACCTACAGCGAAAAGCCTGGTCATAATTTTACCCTGAATGCCGATTTCGCCACCATTGATCCCAGCCAATATGACGCCTTGGTCATTCCGGGCGGACGGGCGCCGGAATATTTGCGGCTGAACGAAACAGTGCTGGCCGCCATCCGCCATTTTGCCCAGGCGGAAAAGCCCATCGCAGCCATTTGTCATGGCCCGCAACTGCTGACCGCAGCGGGAATCGTAGTCGGCAAACAGGTCGCGGCCTATCCGGCCTGTGCCCCGGAAATTCGCCAGGCCGGCGGCACCTATGCGGATATTGCCTTGGATGGCGCAATCACTGACGGAATGTTGGTCACGGCTCCCGCTTGGCCCGCCCATCCTGCATGGATTGGTCAATTCCTGGCAGTCTTGGGGACCAAGATATCGCTTTGATCTGACGTCTCTTGATGGGGCGGTCCCCGTCGGGTAGGGCGCGCGATCTGCGGCTTGGTGCGGAACCGGACGTCGTTCGGAATGCCCGCCTTCTTGGGAGGGCCGCTGTCGTCGATGATCCAAGCCCTCGCCGGGCGCGGCCATCCGGCCGCTCGGCCGTCGCCGCAATGGCGGCAGAACCAACGGCCGTAATACCAAATCCCGGTGAGTGAAACTCATAGGGATTTGGTTAGGCCCAAGGGGCCGCGCGGCTTACGCCGCGGAAGGCAAGGGTTTCGGAGAAACCCGCCCGGCCGTCACGGGCGCCGGTGATCGGTT
>JAYSBF010000096.1:0-8275 GCA_041915545.1 Magnetospirillum sp.
CCGGCGCCCTCAGCGGCGGGCGGGTTTCTCCGAAACCCTTGCCTTCCGCGGCATAAGCCGCGCGGCCCCTTGGGCCTAACCAAATCCCTATGAGTTTCACTCACCGGGATTTGGTATTAGCCTTGCCGCGCAGGGATTTTCCGATCAACAGGCTGGACAGTGCTGTCCCCATGCGGCCCAGTGCTTGGGTCCATCCACGGTCCGTGGTTTGGCGGAACAGGCGCAAGGTGGGATAGCACGGGCTGGAATCAGCGCCATCCTGCCATCCCCATCCGCCTTGGACCGGCAGCATGATCCAGGTTGGATGTCCCATGGCCGCAGCCAGATGGGTCGCGGCGCAATCAGTTCCCACCACCAGATCGGTCCCGGCAATGGCGGCGGCCACATCGGCCAAATCGCCGCAATGGGCTCCGGTATTTTCCACCAGGGGCAAGGCCCCCAATTGCGCCAATTCGTCGGCCAGGGGGCCGGTTTGCAGGCTGATCAGGGTGATACCGGGTTGCCGGGCCAGGGACAGCAGGGCTGACAGGGGTACTGTCGGTATGCCGTCATCGCCCCACACGATACCCACACGCAATCCGGCGGGATGGGCCGGTGGGGGCATAATGTCGCCGGGTTGGTGCAGATACGGCACGTCACGCGGGGGCATGGGGCGGCATGTGCTGGACAGCAGCCGGGGAGTGTCGTGCAGATTGATGGCCAGATCGGTGTCTTGAGCGGTGCCGGTGGCGCACACATGGTCCACCCCATCCAAGGTGGACAGGATGCGGACCAGATCGGTGGCGCATTCCACCGTGACCAACCCGCCCTGACGGGCCACATGGGGAATGAAGCGGGCCAAGTGAATAATCTGGCGGGCTGGGCCATCGGCCCGGATCAGAATGGTTCGGGCTTCCAGCGGTTCGCCCCGCCAAGCCGGAGGGCCGTCCTGGGCCGGGGCATCCCCGGATGACAGCAAGGCCAGGCCACGGGCCAATTCCCCCGATTTCATCAGGGCTTGGGCGCGGGCGGCGGCGGGAACCGTGCCAGGAGACAGGTCATTGGCCCGGTCGAACAAGGCCAAACCATGGCCTGCCCGGCCTTCGGCGCATTCCAGCAGGCCCAGCCCCAGCAGAATGCGGGGATTGTCCGGCTGTTCGGCCAGGGCCAGATCGAATTGATGGCGGGCGGCCTGGACCTGCCCTTGTTCCCGCAGCGCATTGGCCAGATTGGCGCGGACGGCCACCCCGGCACCATTGGCCAAGGCCCGTTGCCAGCAGGCAATGGCCGCATGGCTGCGCCCGATGCGGCGTAACAATCCAGCCAGATTGACGTTGGCCTCCACATTACTGGGGTCCAGGGCCAATGCCTGAGCGAAAAGATCACCAGCGGGGTTAACCTGACCCTTTTGCAGCAACTGGCTGCCATTGGCGGCCAGCGTTTGTGCCTGCTGCCGGGGAGCGGCCTGGCCGGGTGGCTGCGTGTCAACGACGGGCGCCGTGCCGACGGCGCTGCCATCACTGGTTTTTCCGACGGCACTGCCATCACGGGTTTTTCCGCTGTCATCGTCATCATCATCGCCGTCCCAAGCCAGCAAGGCCGGGCCGGAATGGGTCAGGGTCAGGCCGCTGGCGGCCTGGTCATCGGCCAGATCGGCGGGCAGACCGGCATCGGCCAGGATCATGTCGGGCTGGCGCGATAACCCGGCCAGGGCACGGCGGGCAGCCAGATGGGTCCCCAGGCGCAGGATCAGCCGGGCGGTTTCCGGGTGGTCGGCGATCAGGGTGTCCAGCCGTTGCAAGGCCGCCGGGGGCGTGGTCCAGCCGGGCAGCATGGCGCTGTGGCCGCTGGCCAGGGCCAGGGCGGGGCCATCCCGGTCGCCCAGGGTACGGCTGTCCAGGGACAACACCCGGATGGGGGCATCCGGGGATGACGGCAGGCCGGGCAGGGTATCCGCATCCACCAGCACCACCAGATCACCCGGTTCCAGCCGTGCGGCCAGCCGCGCAGCCAGGGTGGGCGGGGGCGGAGCGACGGTTTCGGTGAGGGGGGCGTCATCGCTGTCATCGGGGGCCATGACCTGATCCAGGGCCAGGATCATGTCATGGACGACCTGATCCCAATCCCCCCCAAGCGGGCGGCGGAACAGGCGCAGGCTGGGATAACGGGGGGTGGTGTCGCCTTCGGCCCCCCAATGCCAATCGGGGGCCTGGGACAGCATGACCCAGGCGGGTACCCCCATGGCCCCGGCCAGATGGGCGGCGGGACCATCGACGGTGATCAGCAAATCCAATTCGGCGATCCGGGCGGCCAAATCGGCGAAATCGGTCATGGTGGCCGACAGATCCGAGATCAGGGACGGATGGGCCATTTGATGGGGATCATTGGCGGCCGGGCCGGTTTGCAGGCTGAACACCGACATGCCCGCATGGCCCAGCAGAGGCATCAGCGCCTGAAACGGCACCGACCACGCCGTGCGCGGCCCGGCCCAGACCAATCCCACCTTCAGCGGGGCGCTGTCCGGGGCGATGATGGGGCGGCGGCGGGCGGGGATGGCCGATAAATAGGGCAGTGTCGGGGCCGGAGCCTCGGCATCGGCCAGCAGCCAGGGTAAATCGGCCAGGGCGGCATTCAGGTCGATGGTCACATCCTCGGGCAGGGGTTGGCCCGACAGCAACACATCGTCAACCCCGTCCAGCCCGTGAGCCAGGGATACCAGCAAGGGCGGCAAGCCCAGGATCACCCGCGCCCCCAGCCCGGCCAGCACGGGCACATGGCGCATCAGGTGAATGACCGCGCCATCCCCCGGTTCGGACCACAGCAGGATGGTCTTGCCCTGGACCGGAATATGGCCGTCCCAGGGGGCGCCCGGCGGAGTGGGGCGGGAATTTCCAGGCAGCGACCACCGCCAATCCAGATCGTCGCGGGCCAAGGCGTCATCGCCCCACAGCAAATGAACACGGGCGCGGCCCAGATGGGCGACAGCATTGTTTTCTTCGATCACCAGGGCTTGATCCAGCCGGTCCAAGGCTTCGTCCAGCCGGGCCTGGCTGGCCAGGATTTGTCCCAATCCGGCATGGGCGGCGGCGGATTGGGGGGAAATGGCCAGGATGTCGTGATACATCTCGCCCGCATGGTCGAAATTTTGTTGGCTGGCGGCCAGTTCCGCCAGCAGATGGCGCACCTTCAGATCGGTGGGGTCCAGGGCCTGGGCGCGTTCCAGGCACGTTTCGGCGGTCTTGGCCCGTGCGGGGATCTGGCGGGATTCATCCAGCAGCATCAGGGCCAGATCGCGCCAGGCAGCGGGGCTGGTGACAGCGGGATCGCGCAGCAACAGGGCGTACAGGTCGCGGGCCTGATCCTCTAACCCCGCTTCACGCAAGGTTTGCGCCAAATCCAGCCGGGCATCAAGATTGCCGATATCGTGGCTTAAGAGCTTCAGCAGGGGGGCAAGGGCGGTGCGCGGTTGTCCCAGCATGCGCAAGGCCCAGGCCCGTCCGGCCAGGGCCTGACCGTCCAGGGGGGAGGTGGCCAAAACCCGGTCAAACGCCGCCAAGGCTCCGGCGGCATCCCCGGCCGAGCGGGCGGACAGGGCATCGTCCAGATCGGGAGAGGCGGCCCAGTCCTGGTCCAAATCCGAATCCTGGCCCGGCTCCATCTCCAGGCTCGGATCAAGGTCAAGATCAATATCCGCGTCCAACCCATCGGCATCGTCGCCATCGGGCTCCCAGCGCAGGGCCGGGTCATCCAGGCCAATGGCGCCGTCCTGGTCGATGGTGTCGTCAAGGTCCGGCATCAGGTGCTCGGGCTGGTCCATGGTTTTGATCCTGGGGCTTTTCCTGGCGGAAATTAGGCTGAAAGCAGTCAAGCGCGGGCGGGCAAGATGGTCAAGGCCCTAAAGCCTGCCATCAAATGGTGTCGCGAAGATTAACCGCCCGGTCATTTGTGATGATCTGGCGGGGGATCATGCCGCCATCTCAGCGGGGAAAATGACACAGGTTCAGGCCGACGGTACCCATGATATCGCCGAATAAATACGGCGATATCATGGGATTGGCGCTTTGCCAGGAACAAAGTGAGGATCGGTGCTGTATCAGCCCTCGTTCGCGTCGCATGCGGCCAGATGCAGCAGGAATTGACCGATCAGATGGTGGGGCGGCTGGCCGAATTCCTTGGCGAAGGCTTTTTCCTCATTGGCGGTCAGTTCGTCCAATGACGAAAAGAGGCCCCGGAAAAAGATGCAGAATTCCCGGTTTGTGAACAGCTTGGGTTCTTCATCATGGTCGATTTCACGCATGACAAAGGCGCTGGGACCGACGCTGACGCTGGTGGGGGTGTATTGCATCAGCTTCATGAACCAATCCTTGCGCACGTCCCAGCGTTTGAAGGATTGGGCGATGCGGACCAAGGTATGCCACTGAATGATCCTGGCATCCGGGTCTAGATAGAACGCATCCCAGGTGAAATCCTCGCCCAATTCATCGCGCAGGCCCTTCACGATGTCCTGGCTGCGGCTGGCATAGGTTTCCGCGTCTTCCCCCAATACCAGATGAAAAAAGGAAAAGATGTTGGGCAGCATGTCCCGGTTCAGCGGGCCTTGGTCCAGGGCATGGCTCAGGGGGTGCAGCATCAGCCGACCAAAAGCGTGCTGGCGCTGATTGGACAGCTTTTCGCCATCGACGATCTTGCTCAGCTCGTGAAAGGACTGGGTATAGAACGGGTCGAATTGGGCCGAGTTTTTCAGGCCCTGGACGATTTCATGCAAGGCCTCGACCGCCACCGGGCGACCGCCATAGGCACGCTCCGCCGCTTGCAGCAGGGCATCCAGCACCACATTGGTGGTCTTGCGCAAAAATTTCGGCCCATGGGTTCCCACGGTTACAGCTCCTTACCGGGCGGCCCAACTCCCGTTTGTGCACCATGGCCAGTATAAACGTGGTGCGCGGGCCGTCCAGCAAGAAGTATCCCAAAGGAATGTATATGATTTTATATAATTGTTAGCGAATTAGCGGCAGCAGTTCCTTGAATTCCGGTGTGCTGCCCCGCTGTAACCATTCGAACAAAGCCATTTCCACGGTCAAGACCTGGACTCCGGCGGCGGCCATGCGGGCCATGGCGGCTTGATGGCTGGCCAATTGCCGGGATGAACAGGCGTCGGTGACCACGAACACCTCTTTGCCCATGTCCTTTAATCCGATCGCCGATTGCAGGACGCAGACATGGGCTTCGATCCCGGCGATCAGCACTTGGGGGCGGGACAGGGCTTGGGTGATGGCCGGTTCGCGCGCGCAAGAAAAATGGATTTTTTCGATGACCGCCTCGGGCGGGACCAGGCTGCGCAATTCGCCCACGGTGGGGCCAAGGCCCTTTGGGTATTGTTCGCTGACCACGGTGGGAATGTTCAGACGATGGGCGGCATGCATCAGGATGGCGGCGCCACGGTAGACGCTGCGCGGGTCGGCCATCACCGGGGCCAGCCCTTCTTGAATATCGACGATCAGCAGGCTGGATTGGCTGGGGTCAAGCAGCATGGGGGGCTCCGTTGGTCGTGGCCGTGGGGTGTCACGGTGGTGGGCTGGGCCGATTTTAAGATGGCGTGGCGCCGTGGCCTATGGAAATTGGTGCGGCTTCCATCATTGACATAGGCGCGTTTACTCCTATTATCCCGCCCCATATGATATCTTCGAACGACTGTGCCGCTTGGTCGGCTGGTGAAATCCCCATTCAGTACGGCTTTTAAAATCCCATGAGTTTCGCAGATCTGGGCCTTAGCCCCGAACTTCTTAAAGCCGTCGAGGAAGCCGGCTATACCAAGCCGACCCCCATCCAGGAGCAGGCCATCCCCGTGGTGTTGATGGGCCGCGACGTGTTGGGTTGTGCCCAGACCGGCACCGGCAAGACCGCCAGCTTCACCCTGCCCATGATCGAAATCCTGGCCGCCGGCCGGGCCAAGGCCCGCATGCCCCGGTCGCTGATCTTGGCGCCCACGCGCGAATTGGCGGCCCAGGTGGCCGACAATTTCGATCAGTACGGCAAGCATCACAAGCTGACCAAGGCGCTGATCATCGGTGGCGAGTCCATGGGCGATCAGGTCGCGGTGCTGGATCGGGGCGTGGATGTGCTGATCGCCACGCCGGGCCGTCTGCTGGATATGTTCGATCGCGGACGCATCTTGCTGAATGACGTGAAGATCCTGGTGATCGACGAAGCCGACCGCATGTTGGACATGGGCTTCATTCCCGATGTGGAACGCATTGTCGGGCTGTTGTCGAAGATTCGTCAGACCTTGTTCTTTTCCGCCACCATCAGCCCGGAAATCCGCCGTCTGGCCGATTCCTTCCTGATGAATCCCAAGGAAATCAGCGTTTCGGCGCCGTCTTCCACCTCGTCCACTATCGAGCAGTTTCTGGCGGTGGTGGATGATATCGACAAGCGCGAAACCCTGCGCCACCTGATCCGCGTCGAGAATGTGAAGAACGCCTTCATCTTCTGCAACCGCAAGCGGGACGTGGATATCCTGTACCGGTCGTTGTCCAAACATGGATTCGACGCCGTGCAATTCCATGGCGACATGGCCCAGCCCGCCCGGATCGAAGCATTGGGCAAATTCAAATCGGGCGAAGCCCGGCTGATGGTCTGTTCCGATGTCGCTGCCCGTGGCATCGACATCAAAGCGGTCAGCCACGTCTTTAATTTCGATGTGCCCATCCATTCGGAAGATTATGTTCACCGCATCGGCCGGACCGGTCGGGCGGGTGAACCCGGTCGGGCCTTTACCATCGCCACTCCCGATGACGGGAAATTCGTGGCTGGTATCGAAAAACTGACCGGCCAGCCCATTCCCCGGCTGGAGATCGAGGGCGTGCCTGCCCTGGAACTGGATATGGAAGGGCGCAAGCGCCGTGGCCGGGGTGGTGATGATGACCGCCGCGACCGTAGCCGCCGTGGCCGTGGCCGTGGGGGCGATGCCGAGGCCACCAGTCCCGAGGCACAGCAGGCCCCTGCCGAAGATCGGCAACCCCGCGAAGATCGCCAGCCGCGCGAAGATCGGCAACCCCGCGAAGACCGGCAGCCGCGCGAAGACCGGCAGCTGCGTGAAGACCGGCAACCCCGCGAAGATCGCCAGCCGCGTGAGGACCGTCAAGCCCGTGACGATCGTTACGACCGCCGCGACCGTAGCCGCCGCCGTGGCCGGATCGACGATAATGGCATTGGTGAAATGACCCATCGCGATGGCGTCGTCGGTTTCGGCGATCATGTCCCCGATTTCATTTTGCGCGTTGTTCCCATTCCCCCGCCCCGGTCCGCCCGTGACGAGGAAGCCGAGCAAGAGGAAGAGGAAAAGGCCCTGGCCGCCGCCCGTGCCGCCGAAGCCGCTGCTTCTGTGGTTGAAATTGTCGAGGCGGAAAGCGAGGTGCCCGAGGCGCCCGTGGTCGATGCCGAGCCTGCTGTAGCGGAAGCGGAAGCCGAACCGCCGATGGCCGAACCCGTGCCTGAAGTCGTCGAAGCCGTTGCCGTCCCCCAGCCCGAGACTGCGGACCCCGTCAGCAGCCCGGAACCCGATATTCAGGCTGACCCCACCCCGCAGCCGGATGTGATGCCGCAGCCGGACGGTCAGGCCGATGGGGACGCCCCTGTCATTCCGCAGGACCAACCCCTTTCCTGACCTTGGGGAGTGCCAACCCATGCAGACTATTTTTGTCATGGTGAAGTGCCAGTTGGGGAAGGCTTACGAGGTGGCCGATCAGGCGGTTGACCTGGAACAGGTGTCGGAAGTGCATTCCGTTTCCGGTCAATACGATCTGATGGTGAAATGCTTTTTGGAAGATGGACAGGATATCGGCCAATTCGTGGTCGATACCGTCCAATCCCTGCCGGGGGTCAAGGATACCTTCACCCTGATTGCCTTTAAGGCTTTTGGCTAGAGCCATTTCCATTCAAATGGAACCGGCTCTAGTTTTGTGTGATACGCCACGTCCCGTGGGCGTTCAGCAACGCCGCGCAGGCTGATCGTCTTTTTCACCCGATCTCATTCGAGAGGAAAAGGCCTGATGGGCTGAGGCTATGCCTTTAACAGGGTGCGGAAAAACTCCGCTTCGCGGCTGGGCGACCGCCCAGACCCGTTTGGAGGCGCAGCCTCCAAGCCTCCAGTTTCTTTTTCTTTCAAAGAGTTAGAGCATTTTCCGCTCAATTGCAGTCGTATCCGGCAGCAGCAAAATAGTTCTGGCAGTCTGTGGTGGTGAGGAGATCGATGCCGCGACCGATTGCGGCCCAGAGTTCGTCTTTGGTCCTGGCG
>JAYSBF010000097.1:0-8176 GCA_041915545.1 Magnetospirillum sp.
GGAGGCGCAGCCTCCAAGCCTCCAGTTTCTTTTTCTTTCAAAGAGTTAGAAGTCTGGAGGGTTCGGGAGGCTGTGCCTCTCGATTGGGGGATCGGGGGCAAATGCCCCCGAAAGAGGGTTTTTCCGCCCCCTGTTAGGCGGCGCCCGGCGAGGGACATTAAATAAAAAGTTTATTGTTCGGCCTTGTCCAGCCGGGCGGCCAAGGCGGTGCCCAGGATCAGCACGATATTATTATGTCCATGCTGGACCAGGGCGTTCAGCAATCCCTGTTGGGCGCGGGTAAAGACCCGGTGCTGGGCGGCAAGAACCTGTACCGACAAATTCTCGCCATCCAGGGATTGGCGGCAAACTCGGGCATCCATCGAGTTCATGCCCCGGCAGGTCAAGGGGCGGGCATCGTGCACCAGGCAGGCCCCGTTTTCATCCAGGAGGGGGCAGCGCAATTTTGCGGCCCACCATTGTTCCTGGCTTAACCCCATTCCTCGCTTGGCGGTGTCGGTCAAACGCCGACGGACGTTGGTTTGATGGGGCTCGGGCAGGGCATTGACCGCCGGGACCAGCAATTCCAATTCGGCTTCGGTCATGCCGACCATCATGTGACAGCAATAATAGCACCCCATCTTGCAGTCGATGGCGGCCAATTGCGGCGCCAAATTCAGCTGGGTGCTGACTTGCTCCATGAATTGGTGGGCGGTGACGATGGCGGCTTGGGCGACGTCGGCGAGTGGTTTCCCTGCGGCCAGGGCCGTACCGGCGGCTTCGCCCGCCAACCGTTCGATGTCGGAATAACGCAAGGGGGCGGATGTCATGCCGGGGGGGTCGCCTGATCCATGGGCACCAGCCGCAGCCGGCTGCCATCGGTGCAAAATCCCAAGGCCAATTGGCCGTGCTTCAGCTTCAGCGCGTCGTCACCGAACAGATCGCGGCGCCAGCCGGACAAGGCCGGTGTGTTGGCATGGTCATCGGCGGCGATGGCTTCGATATCGGCGGTATTGGCCACCAATTTTTGCGCGACGCCATGTTCGTCGCATTTCATCTTCAGCAAGACTTTCAGCAAATCCACCACCGGCCCCAGGCCACGGGGGATTTCCGCCCGTTCCGGCGGTTTGGGGATGGCATCTTCGGGCATGGCCAGGCCACGGGCGACGGCATCCAGCAGGGCTTGCCCCATGCGGCCTTCCACCTGCCCCTTGGCCATGCCGCGTGTGCGGGCCAGTTCGGCGGCGGTGGTGGGGTGATTGGCGGCGATTTCCAACAGCATTTCATCGCGCAGCATCCGCTGGCGGGGAATATCCCGTTCCTGGGCTTCGCTTTCGCGCCAGGCGGCCAGTTCTTTCAGGACCGCAAGAAAACGCGGGCTGGTGGAGCGCGGCTTCAGCCGCCGCCACGCATCTTCGGGCCGGGTACGGTAGGTGTCGGGGTTGGCCAGTTCGGCCATTTCGCCATCCAGCCAGACCATGCGCCCGTTTTTTTCCAGCTTGCGCATCAGTTTTTCATGGACCACCCGCAAATGGGTGACGTCCGCCAGGGCATAGGCCACCTGTTTATCGGTCAGCGGGCGCAATGACCAGTCGGTGAAACGCATGGATTTGTCGATACGGGCCTTGGCCAATTGGCTGGCCAGGGTTTCATACCCTACCGAATCGCCAAAACCGCAGACCATCGCCGCCACCTGGGTGTCGAACAGCGGTGCAGGCACCGACCCCGACAGGTTCAGGAAGATTTCCACGTCCTGCCGGGCGGCATGGAAGACCTTCAGGACCTTGGGATCGTTCATCAGCGCGAACAAAGGCGATAGGTCGATGCCCGGCGCCAGGGGGTCGATGGCACGGGCTTCATCGGGGCCACCAAGCTGCACCAGGCACAATTGCGGGAAATAGGTTTTTTCCCGCATGAACTCGGTATCGACGGTGACGAACTGGGCGGATGAGAGGCGGGCGCAAAAGTCCGCCAGCTCTTGGGAATCGGCGATCATTGACATGACATAGTGATACCCCAACCCCGTCCGGTGGGCAAGGGACGGCGGCATTGCCCTGTATCTATGCCTGCCGGACAAGGGACATGACCATCCCCCGCCCGGCAGGGGAAGGTCAACAGGTCGGCGGAGTATTGGCCAGTTTGGCGAAAACCTCGCGGAATTCCTTGTCGGATGCCTGCATGGCCACCTGCTTGACCGGAACGCTGCCGTCATTGACGATCACGGTCCAGCCGCAGGTGTTGCCGACTTCGGTGTCGGTGTCGAGAACGTCGATTTCCAGATCCAGGATCTTCACCTGCTGCAACAGTCCCACGCCATAGGTGGTGGCCAGCGGGTCAAAAACCGGAACCGGGTCAGGCTCGGCATGGGTGCCGGTCTTTTGGATGATCACTTCCTTCAGGAATTTGGCCACCGGATCGGTGGCGATGATCATGTCGGCATAATCGGGGTCCAAGATAACGTCATTACAGGCGTTCAGCGCCACCAGGGCGATGGGCAGGGCCGGGGTGGTTGAGCGGAACACCTTTTGCGCCGCCAGGGCGTCAATGAAGATGTTCCATTCCGCCACCTTGTTGCTGGCATAGATGGGGCCTTGGTTCCATTCGGGCTTGGCGTCGTTCAGATCGGCGACGTTGCCAGGAACACCCACGGCGCCGCCCATGATGGAAATCAGCCGGATATTGGCCAATTGCTTTTGGGTGGCGGTTTCCAGGAAGGCCGCGATATTGGTCAGGCCACCCAAGGAGATGATGATCACTGGATCGCAGCTTTCCGACAGGATGTCGCCGATCAATTGCACGGCGCTGCGGGTGTCCAGGGGGGTGCAGGGCGGGGGCAATTGATCGCGCAAGCCCATGACGTCATCCATGGTCTTGCGGAAATCTTCGGGGAAGACGTGGTCGTATTGGCTGGGGTGATCGGCCCCGGCGCAGACCGGTGCCTTGTTGTCGGCCAGGGCCAGCAGACGACGGGCGATGTCCATGCCGTCGGGCAGATGGGTTTCGCCGCAGCCGGTGACGGTGATGCCGGCGATTTCCACCCGATGATCCTTCATCATCAGCAAGATGGACATGACGTCGTCCCAACCCACATCGGTATCAATGATGATCTTTTGTTTTTCGGCCATGGTGTCATTCCCCTGTAACGATTTCAGTGCGGTAGAGCACGCTGATATGTAAATCTTCTTCCCTGTGCGCAACAACTATTCATTGGGATATATTACAGCAATAACAGTCTATGATTGTTGTTGGGAGGATTTGTCAGCCGATGGGAAACAGCGTATCGTTCGCGGGTTTCAATCCAGGGAGTGGGGAATGGCCGATCCTGCCGAAATGCTGTTTTTCGAATGGGGCTTGTCCAGCTTTTTCGGGTGGGGGGTATATGGCATCAATCTGATGCTGGCCTTGTCCGAGGATACCCAGTTCCGTCCGGTCAGCACGGCCCTTTTCGACAGAAGCAAGATCATCCTGGACCAGGACGATGCCCGGCGCATCGCGCCATTGCTGGATGTGTCTGAACAATTGCATCAGTCATTGGAAGCATTCCAGGGCCAGACGGTCGATTTGTGCCGTCCGGTCCTGCATGCCCTGGGTAACCGTCTGGCGATTGCCGGACGGTCGGCGCACGATGTGCGGGCCTGGTCCGAACGCCGGGGGGCCATTGTTTTCATGGAAAGCCTGGATGTGCCCGCCGATGCGCTGGAAAATGCCCGGTCGTACCGCGTGGTGGTGGCCGGTTCGTCCTGGAACCGGCAGGTTTTGGAGGATATGGGCCTGACCAATGTGGTGTCCGTAGTCCAAGGGATTGATCCCCGCCGCTTTCACCCCGGTCCCAAGACGGGCATGTTCGGCGACCGTTTCGCGGTGTTCAGCGGCGGCAAGCTGGAAATCCGCAAGGGCCAGGATATTGTTCTGCTGGCGTTCAAGACGCTGCGTCAACGCCATGATGATGTGATGCTGATGACCGCCTGGCACAGCCCGTGGGATTCGCACGGGGCCGCGTCCCTGGCCGGGGCCGAGCACGTCGCCCCAATTCCGCTGACGGCCGATGGCCGAATTGATCCGGCGGCCTGGGCCCGGGCGAACGGTATTCCGGCGGGTTGTGTTTATGATCTGGGGACGCCGCCCAATTCGGCCATGCCCGCCATTTACCGGGAAATGGATGCGGCGGTGTTCACCAACCGGTGCGAAGGCGGGACCAATCTGGTGGCCATGGAAGCCATGGCCTGTGGCGTTCCTTGTGTCATTTCCGCCAATACCGGCCATCTGGATCTGATCCAGCCGGGCACATGCCTGCCGGTGCGCGAGCAAAGCATCTACGAAGCCCCCATCCGCTTCAAGGCGTGGGGGGAAAGTGATCTGGAGGAAGTGACCGAACATCTGGAATTCCTGTATCAGAACCGGGATCGGGCCAGAGAGATCGGTCAGGGTGGGGCACAATTCATGGCCGGATGGGACTGGCCCAGCCGGATACAGGATTTGAAGGGGCACTTGCTGCGGGCTCTGGCCTGATTGCGGATGTTCGTGGACGTGGCGGCACGCTTGGTATTTGGAGTTCCTGATGGCTGGGTCGGCTGAATACCTGTTTTTTGGCTGGGGTATTTCCAGTTTTTTCGGTTGGGGGGTGTATGGCATCAATCTGATGCGGTCCCTGGCCAATGACCCGGATTTGTTTCCGGTCTGCTCCAGCCTGTTCGAGCGCAGCAGTATCGTTCTGGATGACGGGGATGTCCGCCTGTTGGCCCCGCTGCTGGATGCGTCCGAGGAATTGCATCAGGCATTGCGGCAGTTTCGGGGCCAAGCCGTCGATATGAAGGCGCCGGTGCTGCATGCCCTAAGCAGCGATCTGAATGTGGGGGGCAGTTCGGCCCATGACGTGCAGACATATTCGGAACGGATGGGCGCGGTCGTTTTCCTGGAATCCTGGGATGTGGATCTTAATGCCCTGAAGCGCCTTAAGACCCACTACCGGATCGTGGTGGCCGGATCGTCCTGGAACCGGCAGGTCTTGCTGGAATTGGGGTTGGAAAACGCCGTCTGCGTGGTTCAGGGGGTTGATGTCCGCCACTTCCATCCCGGACCGAAACTCAGGATATTCGGCGATCGTTTCGCGGTCTTTTCCGGGGGCAAGCTGGAAACGCGCAAGGGTCAGGATATCGCGCTTTTGGCGTTCAAGGTCCTGCGCCAGCGCCATGACGATGTGATGCTGATGACCGCCTGGCACAGCCCGTGGGAGGTTCAGGGCGCCGCGAGTTTCGGGGATGCCGGGCATCTGGCGCCGATTCCCCTGGCCGCCGATGGCCGGATTGATCCGGCCGCATGGGCCGTGGCCAATGGCATTCCCGCCGGCTGCGTCTATGATCTGGGGACGCCGCCCAATTCGGCCATGCCCGCCATTTACCGGGAAATGGATGCGGCGGTGTTCACCAGCCGGTGCGAAGGCGGGACTAATCTGGTGGCCATGGAGGCCATGGCCTGCGGCGTTCCATGCATCATTTCCGCCAATACCGGCCATCTGGATCTGATCCAGCCGGGAACCTGTCTGCCCGTTCGCGGCCAGCGCATCCATGACGGCCCCCTTGACCGCAAATCATGGGGGGAAAGCGATCTGGAGGAAGTGGTCGAACATCTGGAAACCCTGTATCAGAGCCGGGACCATGCCACGGCCATCGGGCAGGGCGGGGCGCAATTCATGGCCGGGTGGGATTGGCCAGGTCGGATACAAGAGCTGAAGGGGCATCTGCTGCGGGCTTTCGCCTGATCCGGGGCGGGCGGGCAACGCCTGTCTTGACGAAACCTCTGCCTTATGCCTTCTTCCCCGTTTGCATTTCCATCGCTCGCCAATCCGGCGGGCTGATCCGTCCGTCAGTGGGAAGACCTCCATGCACGCTTATCGTACCCATACCTGCGGCCAACTTCGTTCCGAGGATGCCGGCATCACCGCCCGCCTGTCTGGTTGGGTTCATCGCAAGCGTGACCATGGCAATCTTCTGTTCATTGACCTGCGCGACCATTACGGCGTGACCCAATGCGTGCTGGATATTTCCAGCCCGGTGTTCCAGACCTTGGAAAAGGCCCGACCGGAAAGCGTGATCACCGTGACCGGCAAGGTGGTGGCCCGCACCAGCGACACCATCAATCCCCGCCTGCCCACCGGCGGCATCGAAGTGCAGGTGGAACAGATCGACATTCAATCCATCTCCGACGTCCTGCCCATGCAGGTGGCGGGCGATCAGGATTATCCCGAAGATATGCGCCTGCGCTATCGTTACCTGGATTTGCGGCGCGAGGATGTGCACGCCAACATGATGCTGCGCGCCCAGGTCATCGCCTATTTGCGCAAGGCCATGCTGGACCAGGGGTTCACCGAATTCCAGACCCCGATCCTGACCGCGTCCAGCCCGGAAGGCGCCCGCGATTATCTGGTGCCCAGCCGCATGCATCCGGGCAAGTTCTATGCGTTGCCCCAGGCGCCGCAGCAATTCAAGCAATTGCTGATGGTGGCGGGGTTCGACCGTTACTTCCAGATCGCGCCTTGTTTCCGCGATGAAGCTGGCCGCGCCGACCGCAGCCCTGGCGAATTCTATCAGCTCGACTTTGAAATGAGCTTTGTTACCCAAGATGACGTGTTCGCCGCCATCGAGCCGGTGTTGGAAGGGGTGTTCAAGGAATTCGGCAATGGCCGCACGGTGACCCCGGCGCCGTTCGTCCGCATTCCCTTTGATGAATCCATGCTGAAATACGGGTCCGACAAGCCCGATTTGCGCAACCCGATTTTGATCGCCGACGTGACCGAAGCGTTCCGTGGGTCCAATTTCGGCATTTTCGCCAAGGCGATTGATGCCAAGGGCGCGGTGGTCCGGGCCATTCCGGCCCCTGGTGCCGCCACTCAGCCCCGGTCGTGGTTCGACAAGCTGAATGAATGGGCGCGGGAAGAAGGTGCCGGCGGCCTGGGCTATATCCAATTCGCCGCCGACGGCGCCAAGGGGCCGATCGCCAAGAATTTGGAACCTGAACGCATCCAGGCCATTCGCGACGCCGCCGGTCTGAAGGATGGCGATGCGGTGTTTTTTGCCTGTGACAAGGCGCTGGACGCCGCAAAATTCGCGGGTAAGGTCCGCACCCGTCTGGGCAATGAACTGGATTTGCTGGAAAAGGATATCTTCAAGTTCTGCTGGATCGTGGATTTCCCCATGTACGAGCTGAACGAAGAAACCGGTCTGGTGGATTTCAGCCATAACCCGTTCTCCATGCCCCAAGGCGGCATGGACGCCCTGGAAAACCAGGACCCGCTGACCATCAAGGCCTATCAGTATGATATCGTCTGCAACGGCGTGGAACTGTCTTCGGGCGCCATCCGCAACCATCGCCCCGATATCATGATCAAGGCTTTTGGCATCGCCGGTTATGCGCCGGAAGTGGTGGAAGAAAAATTCGCGGGCATGTTGAACGCGTTCCGCTATGGCGCGCCGCCCCACGGCGGTTCCGCTCCTGGCGTGGATCGGATCGTCATGCTGTTGGCCGATGAACCCAATATCCGCGAAGTGATCTTGTTCCCCATGAACCAGCAGGCCCAGGATTTGCTGATGGGATCGCCGTCGGAAGTGGACCCCACCCGCTTGCGCGAATTGCATCTGAAGCTGGATTTGCCCAAGCCGAAAAAGGAATAGGGCCAAGGCAGTCCCGCTTTCCCAAGCTGGGACAGCGTGGAAAAACTTCGGACGGGTTCGGGCAACAGCCCGAACCCGTCCGAAGGCGCAGCCTCCGAACCTCCAGCTTCTCTGATACCAACGGCCGTAAGTTCTGACTTACGGCCGTTGGTTCTGCCGCCATTGCGGCGGCGGCCAAGGGCGCGGCAGCGCCCGCCCGGCGAGGGACAAATAATCCCAGCCGCCATTGCGGCGGCGGCCAAGCGGCCGTATGGCCGCGCCCGGCGAGGGCTGTACAACGGTCAATGAAATTGGCCGTTGGTATGTTCTTGCCTGTCGGCGCCCCGTGCCGGGGCCGCTCAAGCGCCGCGCAGGCTTGGCCGTGGATCTCGACCCGATGCGGTCGAAAGCCGCCCTAACAGGATGCGGAAAAACCCTCTTTCGGGGGCATTTGCCCCCGATCCCCCAATCGAGAGGCACAGCCTCCCGAACCCTCCAGATTTCTAACTCTTTGAAAGAAAAAGAAACTGGAGGCTTGGAGGCTGCGCCTC
>JAYSBF010000098.1:0-8100 GCA_041915545.1 Magnetospirillum sp.
GCCGGCCTCGACAGCTGCAATCAATCGCTCGCGTAGGTCCTGGGAAAGAGATTTCGGCATACAGGCTGGCCTCCGTCTCCAGCCTGTATCTTGAATCAGATTTCACACCTCATGGGAATCCCTAACCAATTCCGGCAGAGCGAAAAGTGCTCTAGTCCGTTTAATGGGGTTCTGCTCGATGGCTGAGCCAGGGCATCCTTCAGTATCTGCTTCCAGCGATGGTTGGCATCACGCTCCATAAGGAAGGTATCTTTTGCCCTGTCGGAGAAATCGACACCATCGAGCCATTGTTGCTTGGTAAATAAAGTCACCGGACCAAGCGAAAAAGGCGCTTCCGCCTCCATGCCAAGTGTCCAGGCGGGAAAATAATGGGTGTATTCCTTGGCCATCATGGCGACTCGCGACTTAATTTCGGTCACGAGTTGCGCCTTGACCTGGGCATCGCCGTCGGCCCATCCGACCGGGAAACAATTGGCGGCATGCATATCCGCTACACATTGCCGGACCACGCACACGAAATCCTTGAAGCCGATGAACGCGGCGATCTCTCGACTATTGTCGAAGATCGTCCGCGATACATAATCCAAAGCGATGCGCGCTTTCTTGGTGAAATGCCTTTGTAGGCCGTTCTCGGCGGTAACGAAATCCGGGAAACCTAAATCTTGGGCAAACGTTTCGGGGTCATGAGTGTTGCCGCTATGGAAGCGATCCAATTCGGCAACTAACTCTTGCAAATCATCGTTGAGCGCCATGCCGCTCTCCCAAATTGGCTAGGGAGCAAGGTCGCCCTTGACCATCTCAATGACATACCGTCCGCGCCCCCTGGTGGGGAACAGCAGTCTGCAACAATTGATGGCAGGGCACCCTCGCAATGTTGCGATAGTTTACCCCGCTGACCATCTGGCCGCTACACCCGGGTTCGGCTTTGGAAATGTCCGCTATCTGAAGACTGTGCAGGTCCATTCCATACCCGCTACGGGCGCAAAGCGGACCTGCCCCTACCTGCGCCCACTCACCACTCCTTGGCCAGCATGATGGTCATGACCCTGGTGGTCACGTCCGTGTTGGCGGAATCGGGCGAGGCGCCCTCCATCTCCGCGTCGAAATAGTCGATCTTCCAAAACACCCGCGTCCCGCCCTCGTCGAAGGCGCCGAAGTCGTGCTCCTGGTAGGGATCGTTGTCGGGGGTGAAGGCGTCGAAGATGTGGACCTGGCGGAGGATGGCCCGGACCCGTTCATCACCCAGGGCGCGAACGCCTTCGGTGAGGAAGACCTTGCCGCCCTGGAAGCTGCGGCGGAAAGTGTCGTTCAGGCGGCGAATGGTTTCGGCTTTGCCGTTGATCATGGTTTGTTCCTTTCAGTTTTCGGATTGAGGGGCCAGGGCCAGCACCCAATCGGCGATGCCCTGGGCCACCGCCGCCGCGCGGAAGATTTCGCGCGTGTCGTGTTTCAGGACTTCCAACCAGCCGCCCATATAGCTGGCGTGCTGCTCCAATTCGGTGGGCAGGTCCAGTTCGGCGCAGACGAAGGCCGAAGCCAGTTCCGCCCGCAATTCCTCCATGGCATAGGCCGGGCTGCCGTAATGGCGCGATATTTCCCGGTCGAGACGGCTGGGATGAGCGGTGGCGTGGGCCAGTTCGTGCAGCGCCGTGGCGGCCCAGCTTTCCGGACTGCGAAACAGCCGTTCCGGCGGTAGACGGATCAGGTCGCGGGCCAGACTGTAGCTGGCCTCGGCCCCGCCGATATGAAGACGGACGCCGCTGGCCTTCAGCAGGGCCTTGATCGTCTCCGGGGCCTGCCAGGACTGTTCCGGGGCTGCGGGCTTGGTCCAGGCCGGGATGCCGTCCATCTGGCTTGCATGGAACACCACGAAGGTGCGGATCAGCGGGATGAAACGGGGATCGGCATCGTCGTCGCGGTCATCGTCGATCTCGATCTTCTTGAAGAAGATGATGGCGGTGCCTTTCTCGCCCTTCCTGACCTGCCAGCCCTTGTCCTGGGCCTGATGGTAGGTACACCAGCGCGGATCGCCACTGGCCAGGGCCAGTGGGTGCCAGGCCAGCAGCAGGGCGTTGACGCCGCGATAGCGGTGACTGCTGACCGCGTTGCGGGGCAGAGACGGGCCAAGGCCGTTGCCCCATGGGCGTCGCCAGGGCGGTGTGCCCGCTTCCAGGGCGGCGATGATCTGGGCGGTGATTTCGGTGTGAATGTCGCGTTTGCTCATGGCGTGTCTCCGTCAAACCTCGAACAGCCGCACCAGGGCGGCACTTCGCCCGCCCTTACGGACGGTCAAGGAATCGATGGGGGGATGGGTGTGGGCCAGGCGGTGCGACCCAGCCTTCAGGTGTGCCTTGGGGACATTGGCGGCGGCCAGGGGCGAGGCCTCCGGTTCCGGCAGGCCATCCTCGAAATGGGCGGCGCCGATGGAGGCTCCGCCGATGATGGCGGCGGCGCTGGCCATGCCGTGGCGCTGCCAATAGCCGTCCCGCCCGGCGCATTCGAAGCCATGGATGACGGTCAGTGCCAGGCTGATTTCCGCACCTCGCCACCGGGCCTGCCAGGCGGCCAGGGCGGCCCGGCGAAGATCGGCAAAGCCGGGGCTGTCGGTATCGATCATCCGGCCACCGCCATGAAGGCGGCGGATGGCGCGAGTCCGCACGGAACCACTATCCGGCCCCTCGGTGAAGCCGAACACGTCATAGCAGGCGCACAAAGCCGCCCGCCGACCGGAGCGCAGGGCGATGATGCGGCCGGGGCAGTCGTAATCGGCCAGCCGGGGAGTCACCGCCCGCTTGGGGTTCTCGGTGTCCTTCTCGGTGGGGAAGATTTTGCGAGCCAGCCCGACGATGCCGAACGGCCCCAGGGCGACGCAGAACTGATCGTCGCCCTCGCCGATGTTGTCGCCGTCAATACCGACCACCAGCAGGGCGCCAGGATGGCTTTGGTCGAGGCGGCGGGCCAGGCGCAGCAGCCTGCGTCCGATGCGGGTGCGGGCCAGCACGGCAGCACGGCCCTCGAAGGTGAGGTCGGCCAGGCTGCGTCCCAGCCGCAGGAAGCCGCCGGGCAGCAGCACCGCCTCCAACTCGGGCCAGTCGGCCTTGTCCAGATGGTCGATCACCCGTTCCAGCAGATCGAGGCGGCGGGGATTATGGGCAAGGTTGGTGCATCGCTTGCCGCGCACGCAAACGGCGGCAAGGCGCACCGGCGGAACCGGTCGCTTCATGGAATTCTCCGAATGAACAGGGGGAAATGAAAGGCGCCCCAAGGGCGCAGGGCCGCAGCCCTTACAACATGGCGATCAGGCGGCGCTTGGCCTGGGTGTCGCCTTCGATATACCTCTGGGTCATGTCGATGCTGCGGTGTCCGGCCAGTTGCTGGACGTCGCGTAGCGAACCGCCCGCCTTGCTGATCAGCTTGGCCGCCGAGGTGATGAAGGTGCGCCGCCCGGAATGGGAGGAACAGCCCGCGAAGCCCAAATCCCGGTAGGTGCTGGCGAACCAGTTGACCACGCTGCCGGACCGCATGGCACCGCCGCGTTCGGAACGGATGACGGCGGGGGTGTCGTCATCCTGGACCCGCCGCAGCCGCGCCAGGGCGGCCTTCAAATCCGGGTGCATGGGGATGGTCCGCCCACTGCATTTCTTGGCGGCCCGGTCGTGCAACTCGATCCGTTCGGCGATACGGCCTTGGGGATCGAGCACCATGGGCCAGGTCAGCTTGGCGATCTCCCCGGCCCGAAGACCGACCTTGATGCTGAGTAGGACCATCACCCGGTCCCGTTCCGGGTGGCGGCCTTTGCCTGCCTGTTTGAGAAGTGCGCGTTCTTGCGCCTTTGATAGAATCTTGGCCTGTTTGCCTGACATTGTGCGGCCTCGCGATAAATGTAATTCCCGTAATAATTGTATATCAAGACGCGCAAAATGTCAAATTATGCAATAATATCAATATGATGGATATCTATCCAAGCCGGTCGACCAGATCTCCAGCGCGCAGGTGGGCGTAGCGTTTCAGCATCTCCATGGTCTTGTGGCCGGTGATGGAGGCGATCTCGATGTCCCGCAGATCGGTGCGCTCGAAGAGCCTGCTCGTGGCCTCGTGCCGAAGGTCATGAAAGTGCAGATCCTCAATGCCTGCAACCTTGCACGCCTTGGCGAAGGCATGGGTGACGGCCCGGCCCACTTGGATATCGAACACCTTGCCGCTGCCTCGGGTTTCGACTGCCAAGCCGCGCAAAACCTCCAGGGCGGTGGACGATAGGGGAACGGTGCGGGTCGTGCCGTTCTTGGTCTCGCGCAGCACGGCGGTGCGCCGGTCCAGATCAATGTCGGACCACATCAGGTCCACCATTTCCCCCTGACGCATGGCGGTAGCCATCGCCAGCCGCACCATCGGACCAAGCCATTTACTCAGCGAGGCATCGCACGCCGCCAACAGGATGGGTTCCTCCTCGGCTGACAGGCGGCGATCACGACCGCTTGGTAGCGTGGGTTTCTTGATGCGGCTGACGGGGTTGATCAGGCTTTCCATACCCCAATCCGAGGCCGCCACGTTGTAGAGGTTGGACAGCAGGTTGAGGTGATGGACGACGGTCTGGGGCGCAGCCTCCTTCAGCTTGTCGTCGCGCCACGCCGACACGTCGGAGGCACGAATGGCCGCCAGTGACCGCCCGGCCAGCTTCCAGCCTTTCCAGGCTTTAACAATGCCGGTGTTCTGCTTGATGCCCTTCTTGAGAGGGACGCGCTCGACGAGATAGCGATCAAGCGCCTCGGCCAGCGTCACCTTTTCGGCTTCAAGCCGACCGGGGTGGAAACGACCCGCGTCGATGTCGGATTCGATCTGCCGCGCCCACGCCTCGGCTCTCGCCTTGGTCTCGAATGTGGCGCTGGCGACATGGCCCTTGCGCCGGACCTTGGCCTGCCACTGACGATCACCACGCTTGGAGACGGTTGCCATGACGTGACACTGCTTACCACCTGTTGCGATGGCCTAGTGTCCCAAATTTGTCCCCAGCTGGCAACCAGGCGCCGATCTATTCGGCTAAGCCCTTGAATTTATTGGAGCGGGTGAAGGGAATCGAACCCTCGTCGTAAGCTTGGGAAGCTTCTGCTCTACCATTGAGCTACACCCGCATCTGGCCCTGTCAGGGACAGCGGAACCGGACTATGGCTGAGATGAGGGGAAATGGCAAGCCTTGACGTTGAGGGGTGGTTCGGGGTGTGGTTGCCCCGAACCGGGGGGTATCAGGCGATGGAACGGATAATGCCTCCTTCGACCCGAAGGGCTGCGCCGTTGGTGGCCGATGCTTGTTTCGAGCAGGCATAGACGGCCATGTTGGCCACTTCTTCCGTCGAGGCGAAGCGTTGCAGCAAGGAGGTGGGGCGCAGGGTTTTGACGAAATCGGCGGCGAAGTCGTCTACAGGGCGATTTTCCTTGGCCGCCATTTCCGCCAGAAAGGTTTCGACGCCTTCCGAGCGGGTGGGGCCGGGCAGGATCGAGTTGACGGTGACGCCGGTTCCGGCGGTCATTTCCGCCAGGCCGCGGGCCACGGCCAGGTCGGCGGTTTTGGTGAAGCCGTAATGGATCATCTCTGCCGGAATATAAAGGGCGGATTCCGAGGAAACGAACAGCACCCGCCCCCAATTGCGGTCCAGCATTCCCTTAAGATAAGCCCGCGACAGGCGCACGCCGCTCATGACATTGGTTTCGAAGAAGCGGGTCCAATCTTCATCGGGGATGTCGAAAAATGCCTTGGGTTCAAAAATACCGGCATTGTTGACAAGAATGTCGGTGCTGGGAAGCGCTTGGGCCAGGGCCGTGCAGCCTTGGGCTGTGGATACGTCGGCGGCGATGCCGGACAGGTCGGCGCCGGGAAGGCTGGTCCGCAATTCGGACACGGCTTTTTCCACCCGGTCGCGGCTGCGGCCATTAATGACCACCCTGGCACCGGCCAGGGCCAGGCCGTGGGCGATAGCGCGGCCAATGCCCGCGGTGGAGCCGGTGATAAGGGCGGTTTTTCCGGTCAGATCAATTTTCATGTCGGTGCGTTTCCATGTTGGGGCGGACGGCCAGAATGCGGCATGACAAGAGAATGGTGTCTTGATAGCGGAAAGAGAATAATAGGAACCGCAATTCATCATTTCTAAAATGAGAAGGATCATCGGCGCCATGATCTGGGATGACAGCCTGTTGGACATGAATGTGTTTGTCCATGTGGTGGCGGCGGGCAGTCTGACTGCCGCCGGGCGCGAGATGGGGATGTCGCTGGCGGTGGTGTCCAAGCGCTTGGCCCGGCTGGAGGAGCGGTTGGGGGTGCGGTTAATCAATCGCACGTCGCGTCAGTTAAGTCTGACCGAGGAAGGGCTGGAGTTTCACCTGCGCAGCGTGCGCCTGTTGGCGGATTATCAAGATGCCCGGAACGCCATCAGCGGGCGTAAGCAGGTGGCCAATGGATTGCTGCGGGTCACCGCATCCGCCGCCTTTGCCCGGCGGCAGATTGCCCCCCGTTTGGCCCGCCTGCATCAGCTTTATCCGCAATTACGGGTGCAGGTGGTCGTGACCGATACGGTGGTGGACCTGGTGCAAAGCGGGATTGATCTGGCCATCCGTCAGGCGGTTTTGCCGGATTCCAGTTTGATGATGCGGGTTCTGGCCCCCAACCGGCGGGTGGTGTGCGCCGCACCTGGCTATTTGGCCGATCATGGGCGGCCCGAAATTCCGGCGGATCTGGCCCATCATGATTGTATTGTCTTTGGCGATCCGCCCATGAACACTTGGCGCTTCGAATGCCGCCACGCCGAAGGAGAGCCGGTGGCGGTCAAGGTATCGGGGACAGTGCAAAGCAATGATGGGGAGGTGGCCCACACCGCCGCCTTGGCCGGGGCTGGAATCGTGGTCAAATCCATCTGGGACGTGGCGGGTGATTTGGATGCCGGGCGGTTGGTGGAGCTTTTGCCCCGTTACCGGGTTCCCGCCTCTCCGATTCAGGCGGTCTATCCGTCGGGCCATCATCTGGCGGCGCGGGTCGGCGTTTTCCTGGACTTCATGGCCGAGGAATTGCGGGGGGCCTATATTTGGGGCGATGGCCCATGAAAAAGGCCCACGGGGACACCGTGAGCCTTTTGTCTTGCGCATTCACCTTCACATGGGGGTGATGCCGTGTTCCTTGTAGATCAGATCCTGGGCGACCTTGAATTCCTGCAAGGTGAAGTCAAAGCCTTCGGAACGAATGAATTCCCAATTGGCGTCTTCATTCGTGCAGTCATTGATCTGTTGCCGGAAAGGCTCGTCGCTGCGCATGCGGTTGATATAAGCCTTTGCTGAATCCACGGACATGGGCTTTCCCTTTGCATCTGTGTGCGGAACAGAAGGCGGTCAGCCGCCCGAGCAAAAGGCCTGTTCCTTATAGGCCAAGGCGGCCTTGAATTCTTCGGTGGTAAAATCGAATCCCTCAGACCGGATGAATTCCCAATTGGCGGCTTCGTCCAGGCAGGTGTTGATCTTGCGGCGAAATGTTTCATCGCTGCGCATGCGATCAAGATAGGCCAGGGCGGATTGCATGGACATGGGGCGGTTCCGTCTGTTGAGACAACGAAAAGTGCAAATTCTGTCCCTTGAAACCAAACGGCCCCCTTTCGGGGGCCGCCGGTCACTGCGTGGCGATTAGGCGCCGGAGCAGAGGGACTTTTCCTTGGCTTCCAATTCGGCCAAGGCTTGATCGTCGGACTTCATGATGCCGAATTCGATCAGCATGTCTTCCAGTTCTTCCATGGTGATCGGGGTCGGGATGGTACCCTTGCCGCCATTGGCATGAACCTTGGTGGCCAGCTGACGATATTCGTGAGCCTGGCTGCAATCCGGCTTGTACTGGATCACGGTCTGGCGACGCAGTTCGGCGTGCTGCACGACGTTGTTACGCGGCACGAAGTGGATCAACTGGGTGTTGATGCGCTTGGCCAGGGTTTCGGCCAGGTCCAATTCGCGGTCGGTCTGACGTTCGTTGCAGATCAGGCCGCCCAGACGGACGCCGCCGGAACCGGCATACTTCAGAATGCCCTTGGCGATGTTGTTGGCGGCAAACAGCGCCATCATTTCGCCGGACAT
>JAYSBF010000099.1:0-8094 GCA_041915545.1 Magnetospirillum sp.
AAATTATTGGACGACGTCCCCCGGTAAGATATCGGGGAATGACCATCATCGAGCAGGCTAAGGAGATGGACGGACGGGAACGCTTCATCCCCTTTGACTCGGGCGATCAAAATCAACCATATCGGGCCGAGAACTATTCGGTCACCGCCAGATGATCGACACTTCCCCCTGCGGATAGAGCGTCCACAGGGGGGGAGATTTCATGCGCATCACGCGAACCATCCAGGGAACACGCCGCACCCCAGCCGCCCCGCGATTACGGGGCCGTCGCCGAGGAATTTCAATTGGACCGCGCCATCGGTGACAAGGCCGGGGCGATCAAGCTGGCGCACACGAAAATCGCCGACCTCAAACAGCACCATCCCGATGCCGCCGCCATTCTGGAAAGGCAGCTTGGGGCTTATCTGGCCCGTCCGGCATCGGTTCCCGCCTTGCTGCGCCTGGATGGGGTCAAGGCTTTCCAGGATGCCGGGTCCGATTTTGCAAATTACGCGAACATGCTGTCAGGCGCCCTGGACACCGGGGCAGTCTGGGCCAGTGGAACGCCGCATTTTGCCACAAAGGCTGTCGCGGCGGGCGCAACGGCGCTGTCCGGGGCATTGGGTGTCTCGGCCCTGCTTCATGAAGGCCCCCGTCAACAAAGCCAAGCCGAGTTGGACCGGCGTCACGAACAACGCCGCCGCCGTCTCATACCATGTCCCGGTGATCGGAACCGATCACCGGCGCCCGTGACGGCCGGGCGGGTTTCTCCGAAACCCTTGCCTTCCGCGGTGCAAGCCGCGCGGCCCCTTGGGCCTAACCAAATCCCTATGAGTTTCACTCACCGGGATTTGGTATCGGAACCTGTCAATGAAAATACGACACTGGGACGGCGGATTTAGACGGATTTCATCTGGGCATCACCCGGGCCGAGGACAGCGAAACCGCCATGGCGGCGGATTATACCAACGGCCAATTTCATTGACCGTTGTCCAGCCCTCGCCGGGCGCGGCCATCCGGCCGCTTGGCCGCCGCCGCAATGGCGGCAGAACCAACGGCCGTAAGTCAGAACTTACGGCCGTTGGTATCAGGCCCGGCGGGTGTTGTGACCTGTGGGTTGGCCGGGGGTTGGGGCTGTTAATTCCTGCCCATCATCGGCGGTCAGGACGGTATTCTTGGTTTCCGGCAGCATCAAAACCGCGAAAATCGCGATGCCATAGGCCGAGGCGGCGAAGATGGCGATGGATTGGCTTAGCGGGATGGTTGCGGCCAGGGTTCCCACCAGGACCGGAAATGCCGAGGACAGGATGCGTCCGGCATTGTAACAAAAGCCCTGGGCGGCACCACGGACAGCGGTGGGGAACAATTCGGCGAAGATGGACCCCAGACCGGCGGGAATGCCCGATGCGAAGAAGCCCAAGGGAAAGCCCGCGATCAGCATTTGGGTGTTGCTGAGCGGCAGCAGCATGTAAAGGCACAAGGTGATCACGCAACAGATGGCGAAAAACAAGATGTTGTAGCGGCGGCCGATCCGGTCGGCCAGGATGCCGCTGCTGACATAGCCGAGAAAAGACCCGACGATGATCACCGCCATATAGCCGCCGGTATTCATGACCGACAGATGGCGTTCAGTCTTCAGGAAGGTGGGCAAAAAGCTGGTCAGCGCGTAATAGCCACCATGGGACCCCAGGCCCAGCAGCGCCCCGAACAAGGTGCGGCGCAGCAATTGGGGGGTGAAGATGGTCAGAAGCGACGGGCCATGTCCATCCGCGCGGGCTTTGCGGGTCCGTTGAGAAATTTCCGGTTCGGGGACGCCGCGGCGGATGAAGATCACTATGATCGCGGGCAGGATGCCCAGCATGAACAAGACGCGCCACGCCTGATCTTCGGGCAGGAAGTGGGACAGGGCCGTAAACAGTAAAACGGCGATCCCCCAGCCGACCGCCCAGCCCGATTGCACCGCGCCCAGAGCCTTCCCCCGGTGTTCGCTGCGGATGGCTTCAGACATCAGGACGGCGCCGGCAGCCCATTCACCGCCAAAGCCGATGCCCTGCAAAACGCGGGCTGCCATCAATTGGTTGAAATTTTCGGTGAAACCGATGGCCAGGGTGGCCAGGGAATACCACAGCACCGTGGCCTGAAGAACCCGGACCCGCCCGTATTTGTCTGATGCATGGCCGGCCAGCCAGCCCCCCAGCGCCCCCGCCACCAGGGTCACCCCGGTCAGCCATCCGGCATCCGCCTTGCTGATGTGCCACGACGTCAGCAAAGTGGGGATCACCAGGCTGAACATCTGTGCATCCATGGCGTCCAAGGTCCAGCCGCTGAAACAAGCCCAAAATGTGCGCCGCTCGGCCTTTGTGCCGTTTATGATCCATGCGAACATGGGCGTCTCCTTTTGATCGATTATGTGTTGAGTGCAATGTGCCAAAGGAAATGAAGTCAATGACATAAAATACCATCAAGTGTAATGTCCGTGAGTTCAAGCGTGAAATGGTGATAAGGGTTGAGGTGACTGGTTATGAGCCAACAAAAAATTTCATGGGTTGATAGCCATGCGCACGTATTTGATGAAAATTGTCATTATGCAGAGCATGTGAGATATATTCCAAAAGTTGTGATACCGCCGCGCGAGTATCTTACTTTGCTTGATCGCTCTGGCATTTCCGCCGCTGTTTTGGTGCAGCCGTCTTTTTTAGGCACAGACAATACCTGCCTGTGCCAGGCGATTGCTTTGCGGCCATTGCATCTGCGTGGGGTCGCGGTGGTGCCGATGGACGTGAGCGCCCAAGAGCTGGATGATTTGAAGGCCCAGGGGGTGCGCGGGGTGCGTCTGAACCTGATCGGCCTGCCCGATCCCGAGTTCCGGGCGCCCTTGTGGACCCGTTGGTTGGATACGGTAGCCCAGGCTGGTTTGCCGGTGGATTTGCATGCGGCTGATGATCGGTGGGTCCGGCTGTTGCCGCCGCTTTTGGAACGCGGCATGTCGGTTGTGGTGGAACATCTGGGCCGACCATCCACATCCGACCCGCTACTTTGCCCCGGTTTTCAAGCGATCTTAGTCGCCGGCAGCAATCCGGGGGTGTGGGTCAAGCTGTCGGCGCCCTATCGCAGCCCCGAAGGCGCGGCTGACCGGGCGGCGGTCGCACTGCTGGAGCGGCTGGGGCCGGATCGCCTGTTATGGGGAAGCGATTTCCCCTGGACCCAGCACGAACAGGGAAAAAGTATGGATTGGGCCATGGGCTGGCTGACCGGGTTGGGCTTGCCGGAAACGGCCTTGGCCCAGTTGGTGGGGGGGAATGCCCGCAGGCTGTACGATTTGCCTGATCCGGGTTGGTCGGGTGGCGTCTGAGCGTCACCGTTTCGGCCGCCATTGCCGCCGCCAGGCGAGGGAGAATACAACCGATTGAGAGGCGACAATTAGAGCGGATTTCGACCGCACCGGGTCGAAATCCGCGACCGAGCCCGCGCGGCGCTTGAGCGGCCCCGGCACGAGAGAGACAAACATAACAACCTCAACCATCACGACCGGGGATAAACCGACCCGCCTGATGGAACAGAAACAAAATCCCAAAAAACCCGGTGATCCCGGCGATCCAGCCGATAGCCTGGGAATCGGTGGCGCAGACCGCCATCACCCAACCCACCAAAGGCGGGCCGGATACATGGCCCATGCGTTCCAGCAAGCGGTAGGTGGTGGCCACCCGCAATGGTCCCAAACGGATTGCCACCGGCAGGTCGGCCACATGGGTCACCACCGGGGCATTGATGCAGCCATGGGCCAGACCCAGGAACAGAATGCAGCCCAACAGCATCTGGGTTTCCATCCAGGTCCCCGTCACCATGGGTAAACCGGCCAAAGGCACCAGGGCCATGGCGGCGGCAGACAATATCATGCCGCCAATCATGATGGGGCCGGTGCCGCCCTTGACCTTATCGGCCATGCGCGACATCACCGAACTGGAAAGCAACACACCGGCGGCATAGAACATGGCCGCCTGCCCCACTTCCTCCAGGGAAAAGCCCCGCCGTCCCAGCACCAGGGGCAAGGCGAACAACACCACCCCGGTCAACAGCGCCTTGGTGGGAATACCCACGCATAAGGTGGTGATCAGAAAGGCCGGATCAAAAAGGCACCGCAGCCCGCCAAAGCCGGGGCCACGGTTATTGACCGCCGACCGGGCCTTGATCCCCGGATTTTGCCGTTCGCGATCCCCGGACACCAGATCATCCAGATGACCGGGCAAGGTCAGCCAAGCCAGCCCCGCCACCGCCAATGCCGTCAGTCCGGCAATGGCGAACATCATCTGAACGCCGGTTTGCTCCACCAGCAATGATCCAAAGGCGTTGCCGCCGACCATGCCGCCATTGAAACCAAAGACGATAATGGCGGTGGCGGCCGTGCGTTTGCCGCCATGGGCGCTGGCCGCCAGGATCAGGGATTGCACACCGATCAGCAAAATTCCCTGGCCGGTTCCCATCAAAAGACGGGCGGCCAGCAAGGTCCAGGCATCCAGGGACAGAAAACCGGCCCCCAATCCCATGGCCAATAAAACGGTTCCCCCCCGGACCAGCCCCACCGGACCGAACCTCCCGGCCAGCCATCCCGCAGGCAGCAGAACAGCGGTAAAGGCGACGAAATAGACCATGAACAGGGCCGATGCCATGGTTTCCGGCAATTGCGCCGCATCCACCGCGCCATGCAGCACGCGGGGCATGAAAGGGGCACACAGATTTTCCGCCAGCACCGCCAGGAAGTAGATGGGGCGAATGGCGGCCAATGCCCGGTTTTCCGCACTGAAGCTGTCGTTCTGACTACTTTCGGCCCACAGGCCGGCGAACGGCTCGCGCAGGCCCTCGCCCGCCCCGCCCAGAACGCCGCACAGCAGGGCCATGGCCATCAGCAGCACCGCCAGATTTTTTAATCCCCGCCACAATGCCGCCGACATTTCCGCCCCCGCGGCCGTGCGGACCAGCCGCACCGACCAGCCGTCACGCAAGGCAACGTCTTCGATCCGTTCCGGCAGAACCGATCCGCCTGCCACCACCTGGGGCTGTTCCCCAGTCCTGAACAGGGCATAACCATCCAGATGCGGATCGACCTGCACCAATTCCCCGACCATGGTGGACAGATCGGGGCTATGATAAGCCATGGCCTGCACGGTCTGGTTCAGGACCTGTTCGAACTTCCGAGTGTTGTCATGGATCTGCGCCAGCAAGGCCCCCAACAGCAAGGCCCCGGAAATCATGCCGGTCATCCCGTTGACGGCCCACCATGACAGGGATTTCCGACCATCCAGCCGACGGCGTAGACCCGATACCAGGATCAGATGGAAGAACGGCAAGGGCAAAGCCACCACCAACATGGGCGGCAATAACCGCCAGGCGCCGCGTCCCGCCGCCAGCCGGTCCATGGTAACGGTCACCGATCCGGCGGCCACCGGCACCACCGCCTGCAACATATGACCGTCAGATCGGACATCCGTTCCCCGTGGCTGGCTGTCCTGGCCATCGCTGATCGTCAGATGGACATCGCCGCTTTCCCCCACCCGGATCAGCAATTCGCCCGACCGGTCCCACAGGGCGACCGACCGCAATGCGGCATCGCTAGCCAAAATGGGCTGGGCCATCCGGTCCAGGGCATCGGCCGCCGCCAATGGCTGCCCCGTCGCCCCCAATCCGGCAACCACCAGCCGGGCAATGGCCGCCACACGCTCCGCCTGAAGCTGGGGCAAGACGCGGTCAATGGCGGTCAGCCCAGTGCCCAGCAGCAAAGCTTGTAAAATCCACCACCCACAGATAAAGGCGCCCCACCCATGGAACAAGTGTCGCAAAAACGATCCGCCAGGGCGCATTGCCCCGGCGGGCATCACATGGCCCAGGCCGTTGCTCATTCTATATTCCCGTATGGACCGAACCTGACCGGCCGAATCGACGGCTGGGCACGCGTCACGCCAAGCTGTGGCCTGACGAGGATTGCCCGCCAAATTCCGGTATTAACCACTGATTGAATACACCACCACCCGGCTGACTTTCAAGCGTAACGCCGGGATGAGCCAAGCTCACCCCGGCGCCACCGCCCACGGGATATCACGCGAAACCCAAGGATGCCGGGAACGGCATCACTGGGCGGCAACAGCCGTCGGCTGCCCCAACGCCCCCGGAATGTGGGCCAGGGTATAGGGGCGCCATTCCCGCAACTGTTCCAGCCGATCCATCAGCAAAGACAGCACCAAATCTTCGTAGCTCATGCCCATGGCGGGCAGGCCGACGCAGACGATGCTGACCTTTTTGTCATCCGGGCGGGCCAGATCGGGCTTGGGATTGGCTTCCAGGATATAAAGCTTGCCCGTGTCATCGGCGCGGACATCCAGCCGCACCAACGATTCCAGGTTGAAAGTGGTATAGACCCCCACGGCCAACTGATTCAGTTGCTCGATCACCGCGCCATCCTTGGCCGGGTCCAGAGGACGGACCCGGTCTTCGGTGATCAGGCGCTTATCCATGGAGGTAAAGACCATTTCATCCGGGTCCAGGCACCGTTCCACCGGCGAGAATGGGAAAGCTTCGACCTTGCTGGACACCTGGCCGCCACGGGCCACCGTGCCGCCGCAGACAGCGATGCAATATTCCCGCCCGGACAGGAAGCGTTCCACCAACACCAGATTGCCCGTGGCCTTGAACACCTCGTCCACGCGCGGGCTGATGTCATCGACGGTCTGGGCCACCAGCACGTTTTGCGACGCACGGCCATTGACCGGCTTGACGATGAACGGCCCGGCATAATCACCGAAAACATGTTGGAATCGGGCATTGGTCCGCCCGTCCAGAAGACCACGATTAGGATTCCAGATCAGGAACTCCGCCGTCGGCAGGCCGGCACCAGCCAGCATCAGCTTGAACGTGCCCTTGTCATCCAAAAATGCTGCGTTCAACGGACTGTGCCCCACATAAGGAATGCCCGCCGTTTCCAGCAATGCCGGTGTCTGACTGACCGGCGACTGCCCCTGCACCCCACCGGTATTCAACCATACCATCTGAATATCCGCCGCCCGCAGCCGGTCGGCCAAATCCAGCCCGTCCGGCATGGTACACACCTGGGTGAACCCGATATTGCGCAGGGCTTGAGCAATATTCTCGGCCACGGCCTGGTAGCTTTTCCAATGCCGCAGGTTGGCGGTGGGATGAATCACCGCCCCCGGATTATCCTTGGAATTTCCGTACACGACGGCCAGCCGAAGGTGATCGAACAGACCACTTACATCCGGGCCGAGCATATCACGAGAAGATTTATTGTCGGAAGCTATGCCCATTTCGACTCTCCACCACCAAACAATGCGTCATCATACGCTGACACATCAAATAATATTAAATATATCCAAAATTGTCTATTTGTATCGAAGTGAATCCAATAGAAGCAAAATCAATATCTAATATATTGTTTTATATGAATAAAATATAAATCATGCATACTAATGGTAGCAGACATAAATGGGGCAAGGAAAAGTTTCCTGTGGATTGTTCGGTGGATAAATATATGGATTACTTTGTATACACTGTATTTAACGAACTAGATACCAATTTATCATCCTTTGAGTGTATTCTTTCTTATTAGACACTGCATGAGAGCCAAAACCCAGCCGGACACAATAAAATATAAGTTGAAATTGATAATAGGCGCCAAATCAAGAATCGGCCCATGGACCTGGACCCAAATTGAGCCTTTCGTATCGACAATAAAACGCATCATCGCGTCAGCAATTTCCGACCTGTGGTTGGACGTATCGTGTCCCCCCTCGCCGAAGGGGGCCATCCGGCCGTCGCCTCATCGGTCGTCGGCCGGTTTCACGAATCGGAAATTCATGGAAACGGGAACGTCCCTTCCCTACCGCCGCATTGTCGGCGCGGACGTCTCGCGTCCGGCGAAAGGCCGACGGAATCGCGGCCAAGCAGGCGGATGCCTGCGCCCGGCGAAGGACTAGCAGGGTGCGGAAAAACTCCGCTTCGCGGCTGGGCGACCGCCCAGACCCGTTTGGAGGCGCAGCCTCCAAACCTCCAGTTTCTTTTTCTTTCAAAGAGTTAGAAATCATGAGGGTTCGGGAGGCTGTGCCTCTC
>JAYSBF010000100.1:0-7225 GCA_041915545.1 Magnetospirillum sp.
AACCGCCGCCCATTCCCTGTGCGAGATCACCGATGCGGGCTATGTGGTCCACGCCCTGGTCTGCCGCACCATGGCCCTGCGCTATGCCGATGACCGCAGCCAGGAATTGATGCAGGCGGGTTTGGATGCGCTGATCCAATCTTTCAAGAATGCGGGCGATGCCCGCATCCATCCGAAACTTGCCCCCCTGCTTCCCCATGCCCACAAAGCCAGCGAAATGCCGGATCAGATGGCGGAGACGATGGCGAAGGCGGCGTTGACCAGTGGATTGGGGCACTATTACCAAGCCGCCGGCCTCTACCCCGCCGCCCGCGCATTGCGGCAACGGGCGCTGGACGTTTGCCGCCGCCTTCTTGGCCCCGACCATCCCGACACCCTGACCAGCATGAACAATCTGGCCTCAACGCTGCAAGCCCAGGGTGACCTGCCCGCCGCCCGGGCGTTGCACCAACAGGCGCTGGATGCACGCAGCCGTATTCTTGGCCCCGACCATCCCGACACCCTGACCAGCATGAACAATCTGGCCGAAACGCTGCGTGCCCTGGGCGACCTGCCCGCCGCCCGCGCGTTGCAGCAACAGGCGCTGGATGCACGCCGCCGCCTTCTTGGCTCCGACCATCCCGACACCCTGACCAGCATGAACAATCTGACCTTAACGCTGAGGGCCCTGGGCGATCTGTCCGCCGCCTGCGCGTTGCAGCAACAGGGGTTGGATGCCTGCCGCAACATTTTTGGCTCCGACCATCCCCATACCCTGAGCAGCATGAATAATCTGGCCGTAACGCTGCTCGCCCTGGGCGATCTTCCCGCCGCCCGCGCGTTGCAGCAACAGGCGCTGGACGCACGCAGCCGCATTCTTGGCCCCGACCATCCCGACACCCTGACCAGCATGAACAATCTGGCATCAACGCTGTTCGAGCAAGGCGATCTGGTCGGCGCCATAAATCTACAGCACCAGGCGGTGGCTGCACGCCACCGCGTCCTTGGCCCTGACCATCCCAACACCCTGAAATCGACGCTGATGTTGGCGCAATATTTGGCCGCATCAGGGGATCTGACGCAGGCCGCGGAATTGGCGGATCAGGCGGCGGGGGGGCTGACGGTGAAACTTGGTCCCGATCATCCTGATACACGCATGGCTCAAGAGTTTCTGGCGACCCTGATCGCCAAAGGATAGCATTCACCCCCTGGGGGCAGTTGGGCCATGGGGCCGTGCGGCACTGGTCATCATCGCCCCGCCGACACACGCTATGCGCTTTACTTCCAGCGCCCACCGCTATTAATTTATAATTATAGCGATATGTCCATTGTCGCACATGACACATGTCTAAAATCAGACATATAAAAATCAGTTTGCACCTCAGAACGTCGTTGACAGAAAATTTTTACACCAATATACACTGAATATGCGCCTAAAAACGCGAAAAACCCACAAACACCTTAATGCTATCAAGTAATTTTTATACAATTACTTGATATCACCCACATGCGAACAGCATAACATGCAGGAATTGCGTCCACATGCCGACTTCCCGCGCCAATCGCTATATTAAAATAAGTATATTGATAGCGGGCATTTTGGCCGGGTCCGGTCCCGCAGGGGCGCGAATTGTCACCGATATGTCCGACGCCCGGATCGCCGTGCCGGATCAGGTGAACCGCATCGGCTGTCTGGACGTGCTGTGTTACGAAAAACTGTTTCTGCTGGGGGCGGTTGACCGCGTGGCCATGATGGTCCGCACCAATGCGCCATGGATGCGCGTGACTAACCCCCGATTGGACGACATTCTGCAACTGGATTCCGAGCCCAACCCGGAAGATCTGTTGCGGCGGCGGGTGGATGTGGTCATGCGCGCCACGGGCTATCCCGCCCCCGGCAAGGTGGACATTCTGACCCAGGCGGGCATTCCGGTTCTGGTGTCGCAGCCCATGACGTCCGGTCTTGTCACCGATATCGACGGTTTTGTCGCGGCCCGCGACCGGATGATGCGGCTGTTCGCCCAGGTGCTTGGCCCGGATTTCAGCCGCCGGGCCGAAGATTGGTGCCGTTATCATGACCGCTGGGTGGCATTGGTGCGCGACCGGGTCCGGGATATTCCCGCCGACCGGCGCATCCGCGTCTATCACATGCGCGGCCCCGCCCCCACCCAAAGTTCGGGGGCGTCGTCCAACATTCATTGGTACGCCACCATCGCCGGGGCCGACATGGTGACCGCGCGATCCCTGCCCGCCGGACGCGGCGAGATTTCCCCAGAGCAATTGCAGCTATGGGACCCGCAGGTCATCACCGTGGGGCGTCAATACCCGGCCGACGCCATCACCGGCGACCCGGCTTTCGCCGCCATTTCGGCCGTGCGCGATCACCGGGTGATCGAAATACCCGACGGGGTGTTTTTCTGGGACGGGTCCAGCGAAGGCGTGCTGTTCATGCTGTTCATGGCCAAGACCCTGTACCCGGACAGGTTCACCGATATCGACCTGAAGGCCGAGGTCAAAGCCTATTACGCCCAATTCTACCGCCATGCCCTGACCGACGCTCAGGTCGAGCTGATGCTGAGTGGCAAAGGCCCCGATGGCCGCCGTCACAACAGCATGGGCAACTGATACCGCTTTCACGGATTTTCCCGGATTACGGCCCGATCCGGCCAGATCGAAACCCGCTCTTCCCCCCGACAGCAGGAGCCTTTCCCATGCGCACCCGGATGCCTCTCATGCTGGCCCTTGCCGCCACCACGGCCTGGACCCCCGCGACCTTAGCCCAGCAGGCAGGCCCGACACCGCCGCCCGCAGCCGATGACAGTGTGGCCATCCCGGTCGTGACGGTCCAAGACAGCAGCCTGGACACCATCGGTGAAGGGGCGGCGGCGGATGGATACCGCGCCGTCACCGCCACGGTGGGACCGTTGGGCCGCATGGCTCTGAAAGACACACCCTATTCGGTCAATGTCACATCGGGGCAATTGATGGAAAACAGCAATGCCCACACGGTCCAAGATGCGCTGAAGACCAATCCCACCGCCACGCTTTTGATGTCGTCGGCTGGCTATTCATCCATGTCGCGCATGATGGTGCGCGGCTTCACCGCCGCCGATCAAAGCGAGATGCGGGACGGTCTGGTGGATCGCAGCTTTTCCTATCCCCCCATCGAGAACGTGGACAGGATCGAGGTCTTTAACGGCTTCACCGGCTTTTTGTACGGATTTTCCGCCCTGGGCGGCAGCGTCAATTATGTCAGCAAGAAACCCACGCCCGACCCGCTGGCCAGCCTGAGCATCGGCACCTATGGCGGCGGGCTGGGCTATGCCCAGGCCGATCTGGGCGGGCCGGTGGCCGGAACCGACGGGAAATTGGGATACCGCCTGAACGCCTATCGGGAAGATGGATCGACCTATGTGGATGACAGCAGCCAGGACCGCAATTTGCTATCGGGCCGACTGGAGTATAAGGCCGCGCCCGACACCACCCTTTGGACCGATTTGTGGCATCAAAAATATCATGCCCAGGGGTTGCAGACTTATATGAACCTGGGCGCCGGAATCCGCGTTCCCGATGCGTCGAATTTCGACGCTCACACCCAATACGGCCAATCCTGGACCTATAACAAAGCGGAAAAGACCGTGGGGGGACTGGGATTCGATACCAAGATGTCGGATGTGCTCACCTTGCGCGCCGGTTATCGCTATGGCGTGATGTGGCGGCAGTATAATTATGTGGGTGCCACCCTGACCAACAATAACGGCGCATATACCGAACAATACACCAACTCACCCCGCCAGGATGAACGCACGCATTCCGAATACGCGCTGATTGATGCCCATTTGAAAAGCTGGGACATCACCCACGACCTGACCGCCGGCTATACCGGAACCGATTTCTATTACACGCGCGGCAGCGATGTATCCCGGACATTGGGCACATCCAACATTAATTCCACCGTCTCGTTCAATGACCCCAATGCCGCATTGGGTGAAAAAAATAACTTCATGCGCCAGTATTACGACAATTACATGCTGGGCGATCACATCACCATCAATGACCAATGGTCGGCGCTGGTGGGGGCCAATTACGGCGTGCTGAAACAAACCGCCTGGGGAACCGGCGTCGCCATCAGCACCAGCAATTACACCAAGGACAAGCTGACCCCCACCTATGCCCTGATGTACAAACCCGCCCCCGGCATTTCCACCTATGTCTCTTATATGGAAGGTCTGGTGGCAGGCGAAAGCAGTTCCGCCGCCGGAGTGGCCAACCGCTATCAGGTTCTGGCGCCGTCGGTCAGCAAGCAATATGAAACCGGGGTCAAGACCACCTTCGGCGGCATGGATGTGAATGCCGCCCTGTTCCGCATCGACAAGGTCAATTCCGAAGTGGACCCCACCGATAATGTCTTCAAGCAAGATGGCCGGGAAATCCACCAGGGGCTGGAACTGATGGCCACCGGCAAGCTGACCGACCGCCTGACCCTGGTGGGTGGCCTGACCCTGATGGATGCCCATATTTCCAAGGCCGTGGCCAACCCGGCGACCGAAGATAAAACCCCAATCAACGTGCCGGAAACCCAAGGAAGGCTGTATCTGGAATACGCCTTGCCCTATCTGGACAATCTGACCCTGACCGGCGGGGCCAATTATTACGGCAAGCGCCCGGTGAATGTGATGAACACCGATTATCTGGACGCCGCCACCACCTTTGATGCCGGGTTGCGCTATGAACCGGAACTCTATGGGCACAAAACCGCCGTCAATCTGACCGTATCCAACCTGTTCGACACGGCCTACTGGGCCTATTACCGCAGCGGCGACGGCCTGTTGCTGGGGGCGCCGCGCGTGGTGTCGCTGTCGCTGAAAACCACATGGTGATGTCACTGCGGTGTCGCCGATACCATTTCCGACCCCAGGTCGGAAATTTTTGAAGCAAGCATGACACCGCATCCCCTGTTGGCGACGGCGTGCCGACATGCTTTATTGTCGCCGTCGGCAAAACACATGGGGACGATGCATGACGGGGGAAAACCAGGCCATGGATGGTGGGGGCCAAAGCCGTGCCCCCCTGCCCCGGCCGGGCTTTTTCCGGCAATTCATGGCGCTGACCGGACCTTATTGGTCGTGCGAGGAAAAGTGGAAAGTCCGCGGCATGACCGCGCTCCTGGTACTGTTGACCCTGGGGCAGGTAGTGGTGCCGATCCTGGTCAATCTGTGGAGCGCCAACCTGTTCAACGCCCTGGAACAGCGTTCCATGGACCGTTTCATGGTGCAGATCGCCAGTCTGGTGGTAATCCTGGGCGTGGCCATGGCCATCACCTCGATCCATCTGATGATCAAACGCAAATTGCAAATCGGCTGGCGCCGCTGGCTGACCAAACGAATGCTGGATGATTGGATGGCCGATGGCCGCCACTATCAGATCAGCAACATGCCCGGCGATCACGACAACCCCGATGGCCGCATCGCCGAAGATATCCGCAATACCTGCGAAAGCGCCATCGACCTGGCCCATTCGCTGTTTTACTGCATTCTGCTGCTGATCAGTTTCACCCGTATCCTGTGGTCGCTTTCGGGAATTGTTCATGTGGATCTGGGCGGGCTTTCCCTGGATATCCCTGGCCACATGGTGTTCATTTCCATGATCTATGCCAGTGCGGGCACCACCGTCGCCGTCTTGATCGGTCACCCTTTGGTCCGCACAGTCAATCTGCGCCAAACGGTGGAAGCCAATTTCCGCTTTGGTCTGGTGCGGGTGCGCGAAAACTCCGAAGCCATTGCCTTGCTGCACGGGGAACCCGACGAACGCCGCCGCCTGTCCGATCTGTTCGCCGGGGTGGTCAAGGGTTTTTCCCTGCAAACCACCGCCTTGGCCAAGGTGTTCATGTTTTCATCGGGCTATTCGGTCCTGGCCACCGGCTTTCCTTTTTTGATCGCCGCGCCGCGCTATATCGCTGGCGCCATTTCCTTGGGCGAACTGATGCAGATCGCCCAGGCGTTCCAGCAGATGACCTCGGCCCTGTCCTGGCCGGTGGATAATCTGTCCAAGGCGGCGGAATGGAAAGCGTCGGTGGAACGGGTTCTGTCGCTTCAGCATGCCTTGGAACAATTGCGCCACCATATCGACCATGTGGACGGCGCCACCACCATCATGGTGGAAACCGGGAGCCAGCCCGCCTTGGAATTTCAGGAATTGTCCATCCACAAACCGGACGGCGCCCTGGTTCTTGGCGATTTCACCCAGACCATCACCCGGGGAGAACGGGTGCTGATCACCGGCGAACCGGGGGCGGCCATCAAGCTGTTCAAGGTGGTGGCGGGCCTGTGGCCATGGGGGGCCGGCCGGGTATTGAAGCCCAGTGACGGCACCATTTTCTTCATGCCCCAGCGCCCCTATCTGCCCATCGCCCGGTTGCGCAGCGTGCTGGCCTATCCCGCCGGTCCCGACAGCTTTGACGTTCCCCGCCTGATCGCCGCCATGGAACGCGTGGGATTGGGGCATCTGCTGACCCGGCTGGATGAAACCAATACGTGGGAAAACGTCCTGACCTTGGGCGAACAGCAGCGATTGGGCTTTGCCCGCCTGCTGCTGCATCGGCCCGACTGGATTTTCATCCAGGAAGCCACCGACGCCATGCACCCCGATGCCGAAAACGCCATGATGACCCTGGTGCGCGAGGAATTCCCCGCCAGCACCATCATCACCGTGGGCTATCATGCGTCGCTAGAGGCATTCCACGAACGCAAACTGTCCCTGGAACCATCCACCAACGGACAGGTGGAAATCCGCGCCAGCGCCCTGCAAGGCCGCGACCGACGGCGCAAGCTGTCCCCCTTCGACCTGCGCAACTGGCTGCTGCATCCGTTGCGGCGCCGGGGGGAAAAACGGGACAATTGATGGTTTTGGGGCGGGGATTATCGAACGTCGCTGCGCGGGGATTATCGAACGTCGCTGCGCGGGGATTATCGAACGTCGCTGCGCGGGGATTATCGAACGTCGCTGCGCGACTGGGCCACCGCCCAAACCCGCTTAACAGGATGCGGAAAAACCCTCTTTCGGGGGCATTTGCCCCCGATCCCCCAATCGAGAGGCACAGCCTCCCGAACCCTCCAGATTTCTAGAGCACTTTTCGCTCTGCCGGAATCGGTTAGGGATTCCCATGAGGTGTGAAATCTGATTCAAGATACAGGCTGGAGACGGAGGCCAGCCTGTATGCCGAGATCTCTTTCCCAGGACCTACGCG
>JAYSBF010000101.1:0-7178 GCA_041915545.1 Magnetospirillum sp.
GTTAGGGTGATCCCGTATAATATTTTTTTCCCAGCCTCTCAGCCCAGCCGGGCTTACCTCTTCCTCCGCCAAATTTCGCCAGAAGTTTGCGATCAAAAAGAGATAACTCTGGCGCAAGGCACCCAGCATGTGGGGCAGTAGGTAAGCCCCCAGGGTGCGCAAGACACCTACCCGCAATGTCCCCGATAGCGGGGCATGGCGGGTTTGGGCCAAAGCCTCCAGATCGGTCACATCTCGTAAGATGGTGCGGGCGCGCTCCACCACATCGCGGCCCATGGGGGTCAGCACTACCCGCCGTCGGGTGCGTTCCAGCAGCAAAGCCCCCAATCGCGCCTCTAGCTGGGCGATCTGGGCCGACAGGGCCGGTTGGGACAGGTTCAGCCGTTCCGCAGCTTGGCGGAAATGCAGCAGATCGGCGACGGCGGCAAGGCATTGAAGCTGGCGAAGGGTGATCATGATCAATGATAGGATTTTCCTATTAAAAATTCAAATATGTTCGATTGGAGTTATTAGATGGGATTTTCTATCGTCAGAACAGGTCAACAACCGATGGAGAGTGTCCGATGCCCGCGACCAAGTATGATGCCGATCCGGCCGCAGCCTTGTACCGCGCCGCCCGTGAAGCCCCCCTGCTGACCGCCGAAGCCGAAGCCGATCTGGTTCGGCGCTGGCACGAGGATGAGTGCGATGATGCCCGTCGGCAATTGCTGGAAGCCCATTTGCGTCTGGTGATCAAGACGGCCGCCCAGTTCAAGGGATATGGCCTGTCCGCCGCCGATCTGGTGGCCGAGGGCAATTTGGGCCTGGTCCGTGCCCTGGATGGTTTCGATCCCGGCCGCGGCCTGCGCTTTTCCACCTATGCCCAGTGGTGGGTGCGGGCGGCCATGTTCGAATATGTGCTGAAATTTTCCACTCCGGTCACCTTTGGCCTGTCGGCGGAACGCAAGAAATTGTTTTTCAAGCTGCGTGGGCTGAAAGCCCGGCTGACCGGCCCGGAAGGTGGGTCTTTGGGGGCGAAGGAAACGGCTCAGGTCGCGGCCGAATTGAAGGTCAAGGACAAGCGCGTCGCCGAAATGGAACGCCTGCTGACCCAGCAGCCGCGATCCCTGGATGCGCCCCTGACCGAAGGTGGCGCCACGTTTGGCGAATTGCTGGCCGATGACCGCCCCAATGCGGAGGACGTCCTGGGTGAACATCAGGAATTGATGTATCGGCGCGAATTGCTGAAATCCGCCTGGGGGTCCTTGACCGAACGGGAACAGGTGATCATCACCGAACGGACCTTGCGGGAACATCCCTTGCGGCTTGAGGATCTGGCCCAGCGCTACAACATCAGCCGCGAGCGGGTCCGTCAGATCGAGGCGGCGGCCCTGGGGAAGTTGCGCGATTTGGTCAAGGCCGCCGAAGGCCGACTGGCGCTGAAGCCCCGGACAGCATGACGGGGGTGCCGCATGATGGAAATTCGGGTGATCAATTGATTGAAAATACATACACCCATTGACCTTGGTGCCCCGATTACGCCCATAATGTTCATGCGCACAAGGGCGCGGACAGGGATGGAGTGATCATGGCAGTCTTCCTCGGAAACTTGCGGGTGCGGGGCAAGATATTGCTGATCGTTGTGACATCACTGATCGGCACCGCCTTGGTGATTGCATTTGGCCTGGTCAGTCTGCGGGCCGAGTTGATGGACAGTCGGCGGCTGAAGACCCAGCAGGTGGTCGAGGTGGCGGAAACCCTGGTCCGCCATTATCAGGCAGAGGCTCAGGCCGGGCGCTTGACCCAGGATCAGGCCCAGGCCGCAGCCTTGGCCGCGCTGCGGGATCTGCGTTATGGCGGCAGCGAATATTTCTGGGTCAACGACATGCGGGCCCGCGTGTTGATGCACCCCATCCGCCCCGATTTCGAGGGCAAGGACATGAGCGGCCTGCTGGACAAGGCGGGGAAGGCGATTTTCCCGGCCTTCGTCGATATCGTGGCCAAGCAGCAGGCCGGCTTCGTTGATTATCTGTGGCCCAAGCCGGGATCGGATCAGCCGGTACCCAAGGTGTCCTTTGTCAAAAGCGTCCCCGGTTGGGGATGGGTGGTTGGAACCGGCATCTATGTGGATGACGTGGATCAGGTGTTCCGCGCCCAGTCCCTGCGCCAGGGCGGGGTGATGGCGGTGGTGCTGGCGGCCATGCTGGCCTTGTCCTATTGGGTCGGCCATCATCTGGTCGTGGGGTTGCGGGGATTGTCGGGGGCGATGTTGCGCTTGGCCGATGGCGACGTGTCCATCGTTGTGGACGGGGCCGGACGGCGCGACGAAATCGGCGGTATGGCCCGATCCCTGGATGTCTTCCGTGCCAATGCCCAGGAAGTGCAACAATTGCACGCCCAACAGGAAAGCATGCGTGTCCAGGCGGAAGCCGACCGCCGGGCCGCCCTGGACCGGATGGCCGGCGAGTTGGATCACGAAGTTTCCAGTGCCATCGGGACCTTGAACGCCGCCGCCCAGCAATTGCGCGGCACAGCGACCCAGATGACCGCCGCCGCCGATCACACCAGCCAGGAAAGCGCCGCCGTGGCGGCGGCGGCAAGCCAGACATCAGCCAATGTGGAAAATGTAGCGGCAGCGGCCGAGGAACTGACTGCCTCCATTAGCGAGATCGGTCGTCAGGTGGGGCAATCCAACGCCATTGCCGAAAACGCGGTGGATGCCGCCCAGCGCACCGACCGGGTGGTGGGTGGTCTGTCCACCGCCGCCGCCCGTATTGGCGAGGTGGTGGGCATGATCAACGTCATTGCCAGCCAGACCAATCTGTTGGCGCTGAACGCCACCATCGAGGCGGCACGGGCGGGCGAGGCGGGCAAAGGCTTTGCCGTGGTCGCCAATGAAGTGAAATCCCTGGCCAATCAAACTGCCAAGGCGACCGAGGATATCACTGCCCAGGTGGCGGCGATTCAATCATCGTCGGCTCAGGCGGTGCAGGCCATCCAGGATATTGGCCGGACCATCGAAAGCATGAGCGGCATATCCCAATCCATCGCCGAAGCGGTGGATCAGCAAAGCGCGGCCACCACCGACATTGCCCGCAATATTGCTGAGGCATCGCGGGGTGCCCAGGAAGTGTCCGTTCATATCGAAACCTTGCGGCAAACCGCCCATGAAACCGGTCTGGCCGCCCGCGATGTGCAGGGTGCCGCCGATTCCCTGGCCAATGACTCGGCCAGTCTGAAAGATGGGGTGGACCGCTTCCTGGCCGGGGTCCGGGGGTAAGGTTCCGTCTGCTGTGGCCGCCCCGTGCCGGGGCCGCTCAAGCGCCGCGCGGGCTTGACCGCGGATATCGACCCGATGCGGTCGAAATCCGCTCATATTCTTGCCAGTGGCCGCCCCGTGCCGGGGCCGCTCAAGCGCCGCGCGGGCTTGAGCGCGGATATCGACCCGATGCGGTCGAAATCCGCTCTAACAGGGTGCGGAAAAACCCTCTTTCGGGGGCATTTGCCCCCGATCCCCCAATCGAGAGGCACCGCCTCCCGAACCCTCCAGATTTCTAACTCTTTGAAAGAAAAAGAAACTGGAGGCTTGGAGGCTGCGCCTCCAAACGGGTCTGGGCGGTCGCCCAGCCGCGAAGCGGAGTTTTTCCGCACCTTGCTAATCCCAGAACGGTTTCTGATCCCGCCATTCCGCCCAGCATTGGCTGGCTTCGGCCAGCAAGGCGGCTTGGTGGGATTCCTGCCAGCCGGTGATGTGGCCCGCGCTCCACGTCAGGGCGGGAATGGCCATGGATTGACCCAGCATGGTGCGCGCCACGGCCTGATCGTTCAGTTCGCCCAAACAATCCTGCAATCGGGCCAGGGTGGACAGGAACGGTTTGGTCTTGGCGTCGCCGAACAGGGGGGCAAAGAATTCACCGGCATAGCGTAGGCGTTTGCCCAAAATCCGCACCCGATGCCGGGATTCGGGGGACAGTCGGTCCAGATGTTTTCCGCCGCCCTTGCGTAAACGCTGGGTGCATTTGTCCAATTGGGTGCGGGCGTGGGTGATGACGGGCTGATCCCGGCGCAGGGCAGCGGGGGCATCGCCGTCCAGCCAATCCCCCACTTCGATCCAGGCCCCCAGATCCAACAACAGGGCGGTGTGACGGGATGACGTCAGGGCTTGGCCCATCCGTTCGAAACTTTCGTCGCGCAGTCCCTTCCAGTGGCCGCGCAACAGATGCAATTGATCGTCGTCCAGCCCGGCCCCGGCAGGGGTCAGGGTATTGTCCAGCAGGACATCCATATCCCGTGCCGGCCCCAGGACCGACAGCAGCCAACGCAATTCCGGTTCCAGGGCGCTCAGATCCGGGGCCGCCAGAATCGGGTGAAACAGACGGATGGCCGACCGCAGCCGCCGCAGGGCCACCCGCATCTGGTGCAGGGCTTCACCATCACCGGTTTGGGACAGACAGGATTCGTTGATTTGAAAGTGGCTCAGGCAGTTCCGGGCGATGGTCTGAAAAGCCGTGCCCACGCTGTCTTGGGGGGTCAGGCGGACCGGCGGGGCCTTGGACGGCGCGGGTTGTTGGCCGATGGCCAGGGCGAAACCGCGTTCGGCTTTGGACCGGGGTTCCAGCCGGGTGGGGAAATGGGTGGTCAGCCGACGGGCCAGGGTGAAAAGATCGGCGGGGGTGCCGCTGACCAATTCGAATTCCACCTCGCTGATAGGGGCGCTGCCATCGGCGGCTTGAACCTCGCCCACATCCAGGGCCATATCCACTTCCCAGCGGTCGCAGGCCAGGTGATACAGGCGGCGGCGAATGGTGCTGCGGAAAACCGGCACCAGCCGGGCGGGCAGGGCCGGGTCTTGCAGCAGGTCCAACCCGGTGGCCCGCAACATGGTTTCATCCAGTCCATCCCCCGCTACCGGGCTTTCCCATTCCGGTCGGGTGAACAGACCGCCAGCCTGATGCCCCCTGGTCTTGACGGTCTGGCGCACCGTTTGGCCGCCATGGCGCAGGCGGACGGTGATGCCCGCACGGAACAGGGAAAAATCGGGGGTGTCATAATAGACCGAGCTGAGGTTGCGGGTCTGGGCGCGGCCCAGGCTGGTTTCCCGGACAAAGCCGTGGCGGCGCAGCCGTTCCATATCGGCAGGGTTCAGGGCCAGTTTGATCTCGGTCTCTTTACCGTTCATGCGGGGCCTCAGCACTTCTTCCATCGGTTTATAACACGGGTCCGGGGTGCCAAACATCGCTTCGGACGGCGGGGATGATATGACGGCATTGCCTGGACGGCGGTATTAAGGAAGTATGAACTTCCTTGGCCCCATGCTATGGGCGCGAAATCCGGTCTGGCCGGATTGCTCCCGCCAGTGTATCCAGCGGGGGATGGGGTTACCGGGTGCTAAAAGGTTTCGGGGGATCAGAATGAGGACCCTTTCTCGGCTGGGGCGCATGGCAGGCGCCTTGATCACCGTGGCGGCGCTGAATGCCTGTGCCCCATTGATGGACCCGCAGGGGACCCAGCGGACTGTTGATGGCGTCATCAACCGCGATATGGGGGACCAGGCCATGGCGGCCTTGTCGCGTGGTGATTATGGCGGGGCAGAGCGCATGGCGCTGAATGCCCTGCAATATGACCCCCGCGATCCCAAATCCCTGCTGGTCGCGGGTTTGGCGTATCAAAGCATGGGGCGCTACGACTTGGCGCGGGATTATTTCGAGGTGATCATCACCAACCGGCTGCCCGGTTCGATCATGTCCTATGCGCCCGACGGTTCGGCTTCGGCCAAACCCATCGTGGATGTTGCCCGCCTGAATATGGATTCCATCGACAAGATCACCGGTCGCAATCGAGCGTATAGCGCGGCGGAATCCGGGCGCGTTCCCTATGCGCCCGGCGTTGGCGCGCCGCCCTTGCCGTCGGTCGAGCCGGTGTCGATGGCCCGCCCGGTGGTGGCCGCTGATCAATTGGCCCCCATCGTGCCGGGGATGCCTCTGGCGTCCCAGGCCAATTCGGAACAGAACGAAGATTCGGTGGCCCGACGGTTCCGTGTCCTGAAGCGTCTTTTGGATGCCAATTTAATCACGCCCGAGGAATATAGCCGCCGCCGTGCGGCCAATATGGGGGCCTTGCTGCCCTTCACCATGGCCGCCCCGGCTGCGGGATTGACCAATCCCGGACCGGGCGATCAGGATGTGGGCAACCGATTGCGGGAAATTTCCGGCATCCTGGAAAGCAAGGCCATGACGCCGGAACAATATGCGGCGGAACGGGCGATCATCCTGGATGCCTTGCTGCCTGCCAGTCCGTCACGTCTGGCCCCGCCGCCCATCCCGCCCAAGGATTTGCTTGAAGCCGGGCAAGCGACCTCGCGCACCGACCGCTTCCGTCAAGCTGGTCTGATCTCGGATGCCGAGGCCAAACGGGAAAAGGATGCGATCGAAAGCGCCCTGGGGGTGCAGTTGGGATTGCCCGCCTTCACGCCCATGGGGTCGGGCCTCAGCCCGGTTTACAGCAAGGCCCCGCGTCCTGCCGCGCCCGCATCGGCGGCAAGCCCGGCGGCATCCACATCATCCACGGCGACGTGGGGGGTGGTGCTTGGCTCGTCCAAAAGCGAAGAGGGTGCGGCCAAGGTCTGGGCCGGGATCAAGGCCAAATTCCCCGAAGAGCTGGGGAAGTACGAGGCCAAGTACAAGAAAACCACCAGCGACAAGGGAACGCGCTGGCGGATTGTCGCCGGGCCGACCGATGGCAAGGCGGCAGCGCAAAAGCTGTGCAAGACGCTGAAGCTGCATCGGCAGGCATGTGACCCAACTGGGTATTGATTGGCGGTTCCATGCGAAACGGGGCGGTCCTGACCAAGGACCGCCCCGTTTTTTTATGCGCGGCGCCGGGATCGCTTGGGCCGGACATGGGGCGCCATCTGTCAGGGGGGGCTTGAAATGGCCTGGGCAGAGGCGTAGATTCAGATTTCGCACTTCGTCCGGGGGTGCCGCGAAAAAAGCTGAAAACTTCTGCTTGACGCAGTTTCTCCCCGGGCCTATAAAGCGCGCCTCGCCACGACGGGCCGGTTGGTCCGGCGGTTCTGGCGGGGGGTTCCGCGGCAGGGTTTCAGCCGACGCGGAACCGGCAGAGAAAAAAGTGAAGCGGCTGAAAAAAAGATGTTGACGCAGGGCTGGCGTTGAAATATAAACCGGCCTCCCCCGACGACG
>JAYSBF010000102.1:0-6933 GCA_041915545.1 Magnetospirillum sp.
CTCCAGATTTCTAACTCTTTGAAAGAAAAAGAAACTGGAGGCTTGGAGGCTGCGCCTCCAAACGGGTCTGGGCGGTCGCCCAGCCGCGAAGCGGAGTTTTTCCGCACCCTGCTAGCGGCGCCCTTCGAACCAACCGATCAGTCGAAGCCATAACCGCCATGCGCGTAGCCCCAGTGACGGCTTAGCATCTGCGGGCTGATTGTTTCGCCATGCGATCAGTTCATCCAATGCCTGTTCCGGGCTAACCAGCTCAGCGCTCAGTCGTCCCATATAACGGGGATAGAGAATGAGCGCCCCAGCGGTCAATTCATCCAAGGTCAGTCGGCGTTGGCGTCTGGGCAAGGGGATGATGTCTTGGGTCAATCCCCAGCCGGAATAAAAAGGCTGGCCATAGCATGTGACCGGAAGACCACGCATCAAGGCTTCGAAGCCAGCCAGCGAGGTCATGGTGTGCACCTCGTCCACTGCATCCAGCATGTCGGCCATGGAAATATCGGCCACGACTTCGTCGCACCATTGCCGGGCGTCGCCTTCGCCTTGGCCTTCGGCGCGCAATTTGGCTAAAACATCGGGGTGGATTTTATAGACCACATAAGCCTGGGGAAAGCTGTCCCGCACGGCCCGCAATAATCCCATATTGGTCTTGATGCCGGGGGCGCCCAGCCGGATCGAGGCATCGGTTTCTACCTGTCCCGGCACCAGGATGACCCGGCGGTTCTGAGCGGATGAACGACGCCAGCCGCGTGCTCCCACATTGTATTTCGTCAGTCTAGTCTCGACGATCCGCTGGCGCAAAGTCGCTGCCCGCAGCAAAAGCGTATCGTCGAAGACTGTCTCGGACAGGATTTGTTCCAAATCGGATGGCCGGGTCGAATCGAAATAAATGCCGCGCCGATCCAGCACCCAGGATACCGGCCGGGTCAGGTCGGCCCCTAATCCCACGGACCGTAAAAAACCGTCTTCCACCCGGATGACCGGAAGATTTCGGGCCAGGGGCGGACACTCAGCCCCACCCCACAAGACCACGGCCCCGGATGGCGGTGGCGGGGTCCGGCCATTCCATGCCTGGACCCGGCTGGTGGGCAGGAAATCGGCCAGGAAATGGCGTTTTCGTCCTGATAATCCATGGGCGGCCAGAAGCGGCGGAAACCCGGTATCATCCATGGCGAAGTCGATCCAGCAGGGTTTCGACCTCGCGGAAATGTCCCGCCATATTGGGTGGGGTGAACCCTTTCAGGCGTGACAATTGCTGGATTCTGGCCGGGCTGGTCGGGTTGGCATAGGCGGCGATGCGGGCAAGCCAGCCCAATCCGTCGATGGGGTCCAGATAATCGGGGATTCCACCCGCGATTTCCCGAAATGCCGGCAGATCCGATGCGATGACCGGGACGCCCTGAGCCATCGCCTCCACCAAAGGAAGGCCAAACCCCTCGGCATGGGACGGAAACAGAAGTGCCTGGGCATGACGCAGATAAGTGGATAATTCCCCGTCGGAACAATCGGACCGTTCAATCACGAAATCATTCAACTGGTCGGCCCGTTCCAGCAAATCCACCACATTTTCGCATTCCCAGCCGCGCTGCCCGACGATCACCAGCCTGGGTGCCGCTGTTCCCATGGTTTCGATCAGGCGCTTCCAAACCTGCAAAAGGAACCAATGGTTCTTGCGGGCCTCGATGGTTCCCAGAATGACAAAATAGGGACCGGGAAGTGGACGGTCCGGCTGGGGCGGGGGCAAATCGGGGGAAACCAGCCAAGCCACAGCCGATGGGGGCAGGGATTTTTTCTGCCGGGCGGCATAATTGGCCAATTCGTCCAATGTTGCCTGGGAATTGGCGATCACACCCTGGCCGACCTGCAAGATGGTGTCCATCCGGCGTTGATGCCGCTCCCGCTCGCCTGCCCGACAATATTCGGGATGGGTGATGGGAATCAGGTCATGAACGAAAAAGACCGGACGCAGGTGACTTTGTTCTATCCGGTGGGCGTAATCGGGTTTTTCCAAACCGCTATGGCCGGTATTGAACAAAAACCGCCCGGCCCCGTGCGAGGGGGATTTCCAGCCGCAGGCATAAGCGGCCAGAACCGCACGGGCGATGCGTTCCGATGCGTCACGACCAGGAGATAACAAGGTCTGAAATACCCGGTCCGATGCCGTATCCGACAGTTCCAGCCAGCGCCCGCCCCAGCGGATTTGCGCGGTGGCACGTCCGCTGAAATGGCGGATATAATCCAGGCTGACCCGGTCCACGCCGGTCGGCAGGCGCCCTTGGCGCAACCGTCCGGCCAGCCGGGTCACATCAATCACAATTTCACGCATGGCGCTCGGCATTACTGTTTGGAAATGCTCCATACCCCGATGGCTGGGTAAGCCACCGACGTGATCATATTCAGGAACTTTTGGAACTCGGCGCCTGGTGCTGTTGACACGTATAGGACGTCTTTGTCGTGAATCGGAAAGTTCTGTGCGATGAAAAAGGCTGCAGGCTTGGACATGTCCAGGCGATACACCAAAGGCACCTTGCCGTCAGGGGTCATGGGTGTCCCATTCGGCACATTCAGCACCCGCGGATCTTCAAAGCGGAAGAGGAAAATCCCTTTGATATCGGCACTGGCTTCCTGCAATCCGCCGGTCCGGGCCAGAGCTTGCGTCAGAGAGATGCCCTGAGCTTCAAACTCGATTTCGGCATTCTTGCCGACCGCACCTAGAACACTGAAACTGACAGGCTTGTCCAACACGGTGATCACATCGCCGGGTTCCAGCGGAATGTTCTGGGCCGGGTCCTGGATGATGGTTTGCAGAGCCATGGAATGGACCTGCGTCCCACGGGTCAACTGAACCGTGCTCTTGTTGACCGGCCCTCGGGGGCCGCCCGCCGTGGCGATGATATCCAACAACCGTTCGCCGCGGGCGGTCAGTGGCACGCGGGTATTTTGCCCGATATTGCCGACCACGGTGACCATGGTGGTGGCGTTCCTCACCACCCGGACCAGCACCTGCGGATGGTTGGCTTTGCCCTGAAGCTGACGGATGATGGCGTCTTCCACTTCCCGGGGAGTGTGCCCGGCGGCGGAAATGACGCCGGCGAAGGGAATTGAAATGGTTCCTTCGCTTGACACCATCTGTTCAGGAAAAGCATTGGTGCGGGTCGTGTTGATGGCCCCTCCCCGGCTGTTATCGGGAGCACTGCCGAACAAGGTCGCGGGCGGGGCTTCCCACAACGAGACTTCCACCACATCGCCGGCCCCGATAATCTGGGTACGACGCGGCGACGCCGTGAAAACATCCGAGAATAGAACCCGTTGTTCAGCACTGGCCAAGGCACGGGCCGATGCATCGTCCAAATCCACCACGTTGATGCCGGCAGGCAAGCTCTCGTCTGGATCGGTGATGACGGCGCGTCCGGGGCCGGACGACGGCAGAAAACCACCTAAGGACGTCCCACACCCGCTCAACGCCAGAGCAGAAATACCCGCCAGCAACAGGCTCCAGGCCAGACGCCGTTGTCCCCCCCGGATCGTGCGCCCAGGTTCTGTCTGGCCAGTTCTGTTCAAATTGGCCATGGCCATTGTGTCCCTATTTCCTGTTGTCATCGACTTCCCCCTCCCTCGCTCTTTCTCAGGGCGTGGAGCTTTCCTGCTCATCAAGCATCCAGCGCAGGGTCGTCTCAAACGGAATCCCTTCGGATGGGCCGATGATGGATTCCAACCTGCGCCGATCGCCGGTCAAAATATTGCCTCCCCCCCGGATCAAAGAGCGGTCGACCTCGATTTCGAAATTGTACCCGGCCAATCCGCGCAGCATGTCCAAAATGGTGCTCAGCTTCAATCCATTGCCCGAACAGACGTTAACGGTCTGCCCCGCCGCCATGGGTGAATGCATCAGCCGGATATAGAAGTCGCACAAGGTCCGAACGTCCAGGAAGTCACGGACGGCATGGACATCTCCCAGATGGAGAACCGGATCCCGGCGTTGGATGCACGCAATCAGCTTGGGGATCAGGAAATGTCCTTCCTGCCATATGCCGGTGTAGTTGAAGGGCCGGGCAATGACAACGGGCAGACGGGATGAATAGAGCCTGGCGATATGCTCCATCGCAATCTTACTGACCGCGTAATCATTGGGCGGGCACAGAGGCGAATCTTCATTTTGGATGCCGCCTTCCGTGCCATAGACATAGGCACTGCTCGCCATCAGCACCGCCTGTGGCTTATGGCCGGATTGGCAGATGGCTTCCAGCAGATGCCGCGATCCCAGCGTGTTGATTTGGTAGACGGTATCCGCATCGCCGTGATCGATACGGGAAATAGCCGCCAAGTGGACGATCACATCCGGCTTGAGATCGTGAAGGGCATCGGCCAACAGAGAATGGTCTTTCGCCAGATCGACCAAAAGCATTTGGTCTATTCCCGCAGGCAGTACCGCAGGCTGACGTCGGGCCAAACCGGTGACAGCGTATCCAGCTTTGGCCAGAGCGATGGCAAGGTGCCGACCGGTAAAGCCAGCTGCCCCTGTGATTAAGGCTCGTTTCGACACAAAATCCCTCTTTGCTGACGGGCCGGTATTCCATGCCGGGCCATTCCGGCATGGAACTCTCTCCGATCTTCTCCAGACACTGAGCGAAGCTTGTCAGAAAGAAAAGCCCAGTTCGTTCCGCCGCATATCCGCCTCAACCATCATACGGCTGAGTTCTTCCAATGTTGTTTGCTGTTTCCACTTCAAGATGCTTTCGGCCCGCGATGCGTCGCCAATCAGCAGTTCAACTTCAGCCGGCCGATAGAATTTGGGGTTGACCCGAACCCGAACCTGACCAGTGGCTGTATCAATGCCCTCTTCCGCTTCAGCTTGGCCTTGCCAAGCCAAATCGATACCCACCGCCTTGGCTGCCAGTGACACGAAGTCGCGGACGGTTTCCGTGCGGTTGGTGGCCAGAACGAACGTGTCGGGCTGATCAACTTGCAGCATCCGCCACATGCCATCCACATATTCCCGCGCAAATCCCCAATCACGTTTGGCGTCCAGATTGCCCAGTTCCAGCACATCCAGCTTGCCTAGCTTGATTTTCGCCACGCTGTCACTGATCTTGCGGGTTACGAACTCCCGGCCGCGTAAAGGCGATTCGTGATTGAACAAAATCCCGCTGGCGCCAAAAATACCATAGCTTTCGCGGTAGTTGATGGTCATCCAATGGGCGTAAAGCTTCGCCACGCCATAGGGACTGCGGGGATAGAATGGGGTTTTTTCCGTCTGCGGCACGGTTTGCACCAAGCCAAACATTTCCGAAGTACTGGCCTGATAAAACCGGATCTTCGGATTGACGATGCGAATAGCCTCCAACAAATTAACCGGCCCAAGGGCGGTAATCTGGGCAGTGGTCAATGGCTGTTGGAAAGACACACCGACAAAACTTTGGGCCGCGAGGTTATAGATTTCGTCAGCCTGGGTTTTTTCAAGCAACCGGATGCTATCGCTCAGATCGGTCAGATCATATTCGATCAATTCCAGGTTGGGATGCTGGGCAATGCCCAGCTCCTCGATTCGCCAAAAATTGACGGAACTGGTCCGACGATACGTCCCAAAGACCTTATAGCCCTTGGACAGCAACAGTTCCCCCAGATACGCCCCGTCCTGGCCGGTTATTCCAGTGATGATCGCGGTTTTCATGATCAGACGATCTCGATTTCAGGGAACGGGAAGATGAAGCGGCCACCAGAGGCCAGGAATTCCTTTTCCCGGCGCAAGATGCCATCCTTGAAGTGCCAGGGCAGTACCAGGAAGTAATCGGGCTTCATGGCGCGGGCTTCGGCTTCGGACACGATGGGAATGTGCGATCCGGGGGTGAAGCGCCCGAATTTTTCCGGGTTGACCTCGGCGATGACCGGAATGTCCTTGGCGGTCAGGCCGCAGAATTGCAAGGTCACATTGCCCTTGGTGGAGGCACCATAGCCAAACACTTTTTTGCCGTCGGCATTCAGTGCGCCGATCAGACGGACCAAATCCTCGCGATGGCGGAACACCCGGTCCTCGAATTCCCGATACGGCTTGGGGGTGTGCAGGCCCATACGGTTTTCCTGCTCCAGCAACCAGCCGATCACCGCATCATTGGTCCGAATGGAGGTGTTGGAACGCTTGGCGGCGGTAACGGCGAAGCTGCCGCCATTGATCCCGTTCATCACCACGTCCACCAAGCGCAGATCGGCGGCTTCGAGGATCAGCTTGACCACATGCAACGAGTAATATTCCAGATGCTCGTGGCAGATGGTGTCATAGGAATTGGTGCGCAACATGGAGGGCATGTAGCTTTGCTCGAAATGCCAGACGCCATCATCGGCCAGGATTTCGGCGATCTGCTGGGCAAAGCTGATAGGCGCTTCCAGATCGTAGAACATGGAAATGGAGGTGACGATCTTCGCCGGCTTCTTTTCCGCCGACCGATAGCCGTCAGCGGAAAAGAAATCGGGGACCAGCGCGATTTCGGCCGGATAATATTCGGCGAATTTGCGCCCGGTAGGATCAATGCCGACGCGGCGGATGCCCTTGGTCTGATATGCCTTCAAGGTGGTGGCGTCGTTGCTGCCGATATCCAAGACCACATCGCCAGGGGATAGCGGAATCATCCGCTCCAGATAGGCGACCTTGTGGGTCAGATGATCCACCATGGACTGGTTCAGACCCGAGCGATAGCCGTAATTATCGCCATACATTTCATCGGGTTCATACGAATGCTTCAATTGCAACAGGCCAGAGCTGGGGCACCACACCAATTCCAACGGACCGTTGGTGACCTGCTCGTCCGGGCTGCGGGGGAAAACCCCGGTCAGAACCTGCTTGCCCAAATTCAGGACTGAAATCAAATCTTGGCTTTTGCCAACACGACACTCTTTTATCTCTTGATAACCCGACATCATGCACCTTCTTGCAAATCAAACGCA
>JAYSBF010000103.1:0-6733 GCA_041915545.1 Magnetospirillum sp.
TAACAGGTCGCGCTCCGCCTTCAGGATGTCATTTTCCTTGCGCAGCCGGGCCAGTTCCTTGGCCATGTCATCGTGCGGGCCGGAGAGCAAATCTGCCTCGCGATACCGGGTCAGCCATTTTCCCAACGTCGATTTGCCAATCCCAAGATCGCCAGCAACCTCACCAACCGTGCGACCGCCGGTTTGCACCAGTCGAACCGCCTCCCGCTTGAACTCGTCCGTGAATGTCTTCAGTCCTGAGCCTGTCATGGCGGTGTCCTTCATGCAGTCTTATCACGGCACGCTCTCCACTCTTTCAGGGCAAGTCCAGTCTGACGGATAGCACCCATGCTATCCGTCAGACTGCCATCATAATTCAATAAGTCGGCCCGCCGTTCTGTGCGAATCGGAAAGGCCGGGGACAGTTATTCCGATTTGTAATTGGGCGCTTCCTTGGTGATGGCGATGTCGTGGACATGGCTTTCACGCAGACCGGCAGAGGTGATGCGGCGGAAGGTGCAGCGGGTCTGCATTTCACCGATGGTCTGATTGCCGGTATAGCCCATGCCAGCGCGCAGGCCACCAATCAACTGATGCACCACGGTGGAGGCAGGGCCTTTATAGGGCACGCGGCCTTCCACCCCTTCGGGCACCAGCTTCAGGTTGTCGTTTACGTCCTGCTGGAAATAGCGGTCGGCGGAACCACGGGCCATGGCGCCGATGGACCCCATGCCACGATAGGATTTGTACGAGCGGCCCTGGAACAAAAAGACCTCGCCGGGGCTTTCCTCGGTCCCGGCCAGCAATGACCCGACCATGACGCAATCAGCACCGGCGGCAACCGCTTTGGCGATGTCGCCCGAAAATTTGATGCCGCCATCGGCAATCAGGCCCACACCGGCCTTATGGGTGATTTCCGCCACTTCCATCACGGCGGACAATTGGGGCACGCCCACACCGGCCACCATGCGGGTGGTGCAGATGGTTCCCGGCCCGATCCCCACTTTCACCGCATCGGCGCCAGCGTCGATCAGGGCGCGGGCGGCTTCGGGGGTGGCGATGTTGCCGCCGATCACCTGGGCATTAGGGGCGGCCTTTTTGATCTGGCGCACGGCGTCGATCACCCCACGGGAATGGCCGTGGGCGGTATCCACCACCACCAGATCCGCACCGGCTTCGATCAGGGCCAAGGCACGATCAAAACCGTCATGGCCAACACCGGTGGCGGCGGCGACCCGCAGGCGCCCTTGTTCGTCCTTGCAGGCATTGGGGTGGGTTTGGGCTTTTTCGATGTCCTTGACGGTGATCAGCCCGGTGCAGCGGTAATCCGCATCCACCACCAGCAGTTTCTCAATGCGGTTCTGGTGCAGCAGCCGCTTGGCTTCATCCTTGTTCACGCCTTCGCGCACGGTGACCAGATTGTCGCGGGTCATCAATTCCGCCACCGGCTGATTGACGTCCGAGGCAAAGCGCACATCGCGATTGGTCAGGATGCCCACCAGACGGCCACTGCTTTCCACCACCGGAATGCCGGAAATGCGGTGATCGGCCATCAGGCGCAAGGCGTCGGCCAAGGGCTGGTCGGGATGGATGGTCAGGGGATCGACCACCATGCCGGATTCGAATTTCTTGACCTTGCGGACTTCAGCGGCCTGGGCGGCGATGTCCATATTCTTATGCAGCACGCCAATGCCGCCCACTTGGGCCAGGGCGATGGCCAGACCGGATTCAGTCACCGTATCCATGGCCGCCGACATCAGCGGGATACCCAATTGGATGGTCCGGGTCAGCTGAGTGCGGGTGTCGACTTGCGCGGGTAACACGTCCGATTCCGCCGGTACCAGCAGAACATCGTCGAACGTCAGCGCTTCTTTGATTTCCATGCCACCTCCGCGAATGACGATGGGGGCGAAAGAACCCGGCGCCTTACGCAACCGTTCCGATCACCGCCATTGCCCGAATAGGATCCAGGGTCCAACCGACGGCAAAGAGGGGGTAGAGCCGGGGGCGGGACCTTAGTGGCGCACTATCATACACACTATGGGCGCCGTCTCAAGCATCTGATTGGAAAAGTCGCAAGATCACTCTTCGCCATCCGCCTGGGCCGCTTGCCCCCGGAACCCCACCGCCACCACATAGGTTTCCGCCGATTCCTTGCGGCTGGCTGGCGGCTTGGCATGGCGGACCGAGGTGAAATTGCGTTTCAATTGGTCCAGTAAGGTCTTTTCCGTTCCACCTTGGAACACCTTGGCCAGGAATACCCCGCCGGGGGCCAGCACTTCCATGGCGAAATGCAAGGCCACTTCCACCAAGCCGATGATGCGCAAGTGGTCGGTGGGGGGGTGGCCGGTGGTGGGAGCGGCCATATCGGAAATCACGATATCGGCCAGCCCGCCCAAGGCGTCTTTCAGCCGGTCGGGGGAATCATCGGCCAGAAAATCGCCTTGCATGCAGATGGCGCCGGGCACGGGATCATATTCCAGAATGTCCATACCCACCACTTTGCCGGTCTTGCCGGCGCGGGCCACCGCCACCTGGGTCCATCCGCCGGGGGCGGCGCCCAAATCCACCACCCGTGATCCGGGTTTGATGAAATGGAAGCGGTCATCCAATTCGATCAACTTGAATGCCGCCCGTGACCGATATCCCAATTTGCGCGCTTCGTGCACATAGGGATCATTCAACTGGCGTTGCAGCCAGCGGGTGGAAGACGGCTTGCGCCCACGGGCGGTCTTCACCCGCTCGGCCAGCATGCGGCTTCCCGATCCGCCCGTCTTACCCGATTTCGTCATTCCTATTCTCCAACTAAAGCCCGGTCCTGCCGCATCATGGACAGCAAGACCCCTTCGCGCACCCCCCGATCAGCGACCCGAATGTGCCGTGCCGACCATAAACGGCACATGGCTTCCAAGATGGCGCAGCCGGCAATGACCAGATCGGCCCGTTCCACCCCGATGCAGGGATGGCGGGCGCGGTCTTCGGCGCTCATTCCGCCCAGGCGGCGGGTGACAGTGACGATATCGGTCATGGCCAGATCATGGCCATCCACCGCCGACCGTTCATAGCGGTCCAAATCCAGATGCAACGCCGCCAAGGTGGTGACCGTGCCCGACGTGCCCAACATCTGGACCTGCCCGCGAGCCAATAACCGGGCGATGCCATGGGTGGTTTCGAATGGGACGACACGGTCCATGATGGTGCGGACGGCCTGGTCATAACCTTGGGGGGTCTGCAATTGCGTCCCCATTTCCTCGGTCAGGGTGACCACGCCCAGGGGCAGGGATTGAATGCCACGGATATCCGGGCGGCCATGGCGGTTGCGCACCCAAATGATTTCCGTGGACCCCCCGCCAATATCAAAGACCAGCACCCAAGGCTGGCCTGGCTCCATCAGCGGGGCACAGCCGGCCAAAGCCAGCCGGGCTTCTTCATCGGCGGTGATGATGTCCAGGGTCAGGCCGGTTTCCTCGGCGACCCTGGCGGCGAAATCCGCATGGTTGCTGGCCCGGCGGCAGGCTTCGGTGGCGACCAGCCGGGCACGGGTCACCCGGTTGCGGGCGATTTTTCCCGCGCAGCTTTTCAAGGCGCCGATGGTGCGCAACATAGCCACATCCGACAGCCGCCCGCTTCCCGCCAACCCTTCGCCCAGACGGGTAATGCGGGAAAACGCATCGACCACCTGAAATCCCGGTCCCACCGGCTTGGCCACCAGCATTCGGCAATTATTGGTGCCGAGATCAAGGGCGGCATAAAGTGGCAGGGGGGCAACAGGCGGAACGGGCACGCGGACTCACTTGGGCTTTTGTCTTTCCCGACGGATCATAGCATACCCTTGGGTGGGGTCATGCCCCCGAAACTGCTTATACCAACTCTGACTGTCGCCAACCAACGAATTGGGGGGCAAAAGCCCCGCAATCTGGTTCAGGCCCGGTTTTTCCCGCAGCCTGTTCCCTCTGGGTATTCCTGAGACTCGTTTCAGGAGGTTCCGACCCGAGGTCGGAACTTTCCTTTGGCCCCTCGCCGGGCGCGGCCATCCGGCCGCTTGGCCGCCGCCGCAATGGCGGCAGAACCAACGACCGTAAGTCAGAACTTACGGCCGTTGGCATTACTCTTGCAATTCCTTCAATTGGGCTGTCCGCCGGGCGGTCAGCCAGTTGATCACCGCCTGACGGTTGGTGTCGGGCTTGATCTGCATGGCAAAGCTGACCCAGGCATCGCGGAATGTGATCCACAGGCGTTGGGTGGCGCGGATATTGGCGTTGGTGACGGTGCCCCCCTGATCGTCCCGTTTCACCGCCATGACCTGACGATAGACCGCGTTCAATTCGGCATCGGCGCTGGTATTTTGCTCGTCCCCCGCCCATGGGGTATTTCCCGCCGCCACCTGATCCAGATCGGTCATCAATTCTTCGGCCAATTGCTCGGATGCATCGGTGGCCAGGGCGCCCCGCAGGGTCCCGCTCATATCCTGTTCGGTATTGGCATGGGATTCGGCGAAAGCCGCGTGGGCGTTTTCCAGCTTGGTCAAGGCGGCCCCCCGCCACTGGGCGGGAAAACGGGCTTTGCGCCCATCCCGTTTCGCTTGGGCGATCCGGGATTCATGGGCGGCGCAGACACCGGCGGCATACCCGCTGGTGATGTCCTGGCACCAGGAAAAATCCGTGGGCGGGGGGCCATTTTTCTTGGCTTCGGCCAAATTCAGAACCCGCCCGTCAATTTCCGCCGGCGCGCCACCCAATGTGCAGGCGATGGCGATGGCTTTGTCCAAATCCCGTTTGGTGCCGATGCCATTGGCATACATGACCATCAACAGGGCGTTGCCCGAAAACGGCCCGTCCCCATCGCCAGCTTCGGCCATGGCGCAGGCGAATGCCCGTGCGGGATCAGCCTTGTGGCCGATGCCGTAATAAAGTGCTTCGGAATCACAGCCTCCCACCCCTTGGGCCTGGCGCTGATCGGTCCGGTCGGGCGCAGGGATGTGGACAGATCGCAATTGGCGGCAAACCGTCTTGGATGCCGCCATATCAGCATAATTGGGTTCGTCCGCCCAATTGTCCGCCGCGACAGCCATGCCGGGCAGCAGAGCTATCATGGCCGCCATCATCCAGGACCGCATCGTCTCTCTCCCCGAATTTTTGGGCATTTCATACTGGTTGCCCTTTGACGTGATCCGTCGGACCACGTCAAAGGGCTGGCGGTTACTCTTCCTCAGGGCTTTGGTTCATGTCTTCTTCGTCCGGCTCATGGTCCGAGGCGGACGAATCGGGCGAGCGCAGCTTTTTATCGAATTCAGTCAATCCGGCCACGATCATGGCCGCATCCGTAGGCTTGCCATTGATGGTCAAATGGTTGTTGGCGAATTCGAAATCGCTGGCCAAGCCATCCGCCGTTTTGCGGACCATCCCGGACTTCATGACAAAGGGGGCCAATTGGGCCTGGGCCGCCTCGCCCGTCAGGGCCATCATTCCCTTGGACGACACCAGGGATACCAGGGGGACTGTGTTGGGATCGCTTGCGGCGGGGCGGGGCGAAACCTTCAGCGAAAAAGATCCGTTGGCGCTGTTGGCTTTACCATCCGGGCCGGTCATGGTCAGCGTCAGTTGGGGAATGCCGATGGACAGGCCGCCATCCAGCGAGGACACCAGCGCCTTGCGCGCCAAGTCCAGCTTTTCCTTGTCGCTTCCCCCCTGGTTTTCTGCCAGCGGCACCCATGGCGTGATCAGGATATCGTCAACAGTCAGGCTGATCCCCAGGTCCTTCAGCTTGTTATTGGCGATCAGCCCGTCAGCCACCTTTTGTTGCAGGGTCATCCGGCCCCTTTCCCCCTGGCGCGCCACCATGAGCGATGTGGTCATGCTGTTCAGGCTGCCATAGGCGAAAGTCTGGGTCTTTTCACTCAAGACGACGCTACAGGTCATATCCCCGCTTGGCTTGGAATCGTAATCGGCATCCAGAGTGACCCCGCTCCGTTTGATCTCGGTGCCCAAGAATGCGGTGGTCATTTCGGGGGCTTGCCAACGGGCCGTCCACTTCATCCCCTCCAGGGAGGATACCAGATGAATTTGGCTGGGCTGGACGGTAATCGGATAGGATGAATAGGTGGTCGCGGCCTTGATCGCGGCGACCGAAAGATCTGCGGTCACCGTACTGCCCCCCAGGGACAGCCGACCAATGCCACTCAGATGGTCGTCGCCAGTGAATATGTCGTGGCTGGGTTGCCCATTTTCATCCTGGACCTGAGCCTTGATGGAAAAGCGCAGCAGGCTGGACGGCAGTGGCAGGTGGTCCACCACATATGTCACATGGACGCGCCCGGCCTTGCTGTCGCAAGCTTCTTTGGCGCAGATATCGGCCTGACCGGTGGATACCAGCAATCCAGTCTGATGCTGAAGATTGTACACACGGAGCTGGCGGTCAGCCGCCGCGAAATCATTCAATGCCTGGGCCGTCCGTTTGCCGACCATGATCCCGGCCCCCAGCCAGACCCCACCGGCCACCAGACCGATTCCGGCGACGATGGCCCCGATACGCACCACACTCTGTCCAGATTGCGTCACAATTCCCCCTGACATCATGATTTGGATCACATCCCGGTGATCGAAACCGATCACCGTAGTCCTTATACCCTATCCCGGTGATCGGAACCGATCACCGGCGCCCTCAGCGGCGGGCGGGTTTCTCCGAAACCCTTGCCTTCCGCGGCGTAAGCCGCGCGGCCCCTTGGGCCTAACCAAATCCCTATGAGTTTCACTCA
>JAYSBF010000104.1:0-6615 GCA_041915545.1 Magnetospirillum sp.
AAATCCGCTCTTATTCTTGCCTGTGGCCGCCCCGTGCCGGGGCCGCTCAAGCGCCGCGCGGGCTTGGTCGCGGATTTCGACCCGGTGTGGTCGAAATCCGCTCTAAATACCCCCCCGTTCAGGTTGCCGTCAGGCAAAGGCTTCATGGTGTGGGCTTCCTTGCATCGGAGATTCCACCATGCGGCCCATCGCTTTTGCCTTTTTGTCCGCCGTGACCCTGTCCGCTTTTGTCCAGTCCACTCCGTCGGCCCTGGCCGCGGATACCCCCCAGGCCCTTAGCTTCACGGTGTTGCGCGATGGTCAGGTGGTGGGCAGCCATGTGCTGAAATTTCAAGAACAGGTGGATGGGGTGGGCGTCAGCATCGACACCAATGTGGTGGTGAAGATGGCGATGATCCCGGTTTACCGGTTCGAACATCATGGCCAGGAAATCTGGCGCCAGGGGCATCTGGTTTCGCTGAAATCTACGACCAATGATGACGGCACCCACCATTCGCTGACGGTAGCCGCCAACGCCATGGGGCTGGATGTGTCCGGTGACGGCAATCATGGCATGATGCCCGCCCCCACCTTGCCCGCCAGCTTGTGGAATCAGTCCACCATCAGCCAAGGCACCTTGCTGAACACCCTGGATGGCCGAGCCATGCACGTTTCCTTTGCGGATCTGGGGCAGGATAATGTCAGCGTCCATGGCCAAACCCAACCGGCCCATCATTTTGCCATGACCGGCGATCTGGCCCGCGAACTTTGGTACGATGACAGCGGCACGCTGGTCCAGGTCCGGTTCAAGGCCAAGGACGATTCAGACATCCGCTACGTGCTGAAATGATCTGGTGACACACGCCCATGCGCATCTTGCTGGTGGAAGACAACCAAAGACTGGCTGAACTGGTCGGCCAGGGTTTGCGGGATGGCGGCTTTGCCGTCGATGCCTTTGGCACCGTGGAAGATGCGTCGGCGGCCCTGCGCTCCGTCGCTTATCAGGCGGTGATCCTGGATTTGGGATTGCCCGATGGCGACGGATTAACGGTGCTGAAACAGGCGCGCAGTCACGGCAACGGTGTGCCGGTCCTGGTCCTGACCGCCCGCGACGGGGTCGAGGACCGGGTGCGCGGCCTGGATGCCGGGGCCGATGATTACGTGCTGAAACCCTTTGCCATGGAAGAATTGCTGGCCCGTATCCGGGCGCTGATGCGCCGTCCTGGTGGTAGTTTGGGGGTCAGCCTTTGTTGCGGCCAAGTGGTTCTGGACACCGTATCGCGGGAAGTGCGGATCGCCGGTGAGGTGCTGTCCATGCCCCGGCGGGAAACCGATGTGCTGGAACAATTGTTGCGCCGGGCCGGACGGGTGGTGCCCAAACGGGCGCTGGAGGAAGGGCTTTACAGTTTCGAGGATGATATTTCATCCAATACGGTGGAAGTCCTGATTTCGCGCCTGCGCAAACGGCTGATATCCGCCCCATCGGGGGTGACGGTCCATACCTTGCGCGGCGTCGGCTATATGCTGGGCGAAACAGAATGATGCCCATCCGGTTGTCCCCCCCATCCCTGTTGGCCCGCATCATCCTGCGCCTCAGTCTGGCGACATTGGTTGCGATCGCCTGCGCCTATGGCTGGTTATGGTTCCAGTTCCAGACCACCGCCGCCGCCTTGCGCGATTCGTCGCTGATCGAAACCGCCCGCACCATCGCCGGCGTGGTGGGCGATGACGGCCAAGGCGGCATCACCGTCGCCTTGCCCCACGACTGGGGAACATCTTTTGCCGGTTCCGATCCCAGCCACGGCTTTGCCATCCGCGACCGGGACAGCGGCACGATTTTATACGCCGCTGGCGTCCCCACCGGCCCCATCCCCCGTGCCGTCTGGAAGATCGAGGACGGGGACGAGGATGACGGAATCCTGTACCGCTATGACCCCGATGGTCCCGGTCCCTACACTTATTTCGGCGACGCCTTTCCCTTTTTGCTGAATGGCCGCCACCTGCTGGTCCAGGTGGTACGCCGGGCCACCGACGATCAGGCATTGATCGAAACGGTGGTGGCGGATTTCTTCGAAGATGGCGGTTGGCTGGCCGGGCCGTTCCTGTTGTTGCTGTTGGTGGTATCCATCCTGACCGTGCGCGGAACACTGAAGCCGTTGCGCGATCTGTCCGCTCTGGCGGGCACCATCGGGCCGCAGAACACCACCATCCGCCTCCCCCTGAAGAACATCCCGCGTGAGGTGACGCCCCTGGTCCGGGCCGTCAATCAGGCGTTGGACCGGCTGGAAGACGGCTATCGCCAGCAAAAGGAATTCACTGCCGATGCCGCCCATGAATTGCGGACCCCGCTGGCGGTGCTGAGTGCCCATATCGACATTCTGACCGACCGCCAGGTGGCCGCATCCTTGCGCCGCGATCTCCAGGGCATGACCCATCTGGTGGAACAATTGTTGCGCATCGCCCGCACCGAAACCTTGGTGCTTGCCCCGGATGAACACACCGATCTGACTGAACTGGCCCAGGATGCCGCCGCCTGGCTGGCCCCCATGGCCATTGCCGCCAAACGGATGATCGAAATCGACGCCCCGGATGATCCCGTCATCATCCACGGTCAGCGCGATGCCTTGTTCCACGCCCTGCGCAATCTTTTAGACAATGCCCTGCGCCATACCCCGCCAGACACCACCATCACCATCACGGTGCAGAACCAACCGCCGCGCCTCATGGTCCGCGACCACGGGCCGGGGGTGCCGCTGCCGTGGCGGGGACAGATTTTTCAACGCTTCTGGCGAGGGGAACGCCAGGGCAGCGGCACCGGCCTGGGTCTGGCCATCGTCCAGCGGACCATGCGTGCCCATGGCGGCCGTGTCTGTGTCGATGACGCACCGGGCGGCGGTGCCCTGTTCACCCTGACTTTTCCCAATCCGCCCGAAACTTCCCCCCAGTTGTAAGGTTGCCGTCAGCCAAGACAGGCACCATCGCCGTGGTCTGAAGCGGTTGGAACACCACCGTTCCACCCGCCCACGGAGGTAACACCCATGCCCCAAACCCTGATCCTGGCCGACCCCGACCACCCCAGCCGAGCCATGCTGGAACGCGCTGTGCGCCAAGTCTTCCTGGCTGAATACGGCGCCCATGTCCCGGCATTTCCCACCCGGCTTCTGGCCAGCCTGGATGCCTTGGGCCAGCCTTTGGCGGTGACCGGGCTGCGCTTTGCCGAAGACGGGCTGTTTTCCGAAACCTATCTGGATTTACCGGCGGAACAGGCGGTATCGGCGGCCTTTGGCCAAACGGTCGCCCGCACCTGTCTGGTGGAATTTTCCAGCATGGCATCCCTGCGCCCCGGTGCCGCCCTGGCCCTGGTGGGGGTGGCCATCCGCCTGTGTCTGGCATCGGGTATGACCCATGGGCTGTTCACCGCCACCGCCACCTTGCGCGCCTTGCTGCGCCGCGCCGGGTTCAGTTTCGCCGATCTGGGGCCGGCCCGGCCCGAAAGACTGGCCGATGCCGGATCATGGGGCAGTTATTACCTGCACGATCCACGGGTTGTGGCGGTATCCGCCCACGCCCTGACCGCCATCCATCCGCTGGTATCCACCCCCCTGCCCGCCCTGATCGTGGCGCCGAACCGGGCTATTTCCGCCGCCGAGGTGCTGCATGCGTGACGTGCTGTCCGCCATCCGCTCCACGGCGGCCCGCCATCCCGACCGCATCGCCATCAGCGATACCAGCACCCATCTGGATTATGCCGGTCTGGCCGGACTGATCGGGGCTTATGCCGCCGCCTTTGCCCGGACTCCCCAACGCCTGGGGCTGTTGATGCCCCGCGATCATCGCCATGTGGCGGCTGATCTGGCCTTGGCCTCGCTGGGACGGACCATTGTTCCCCTGCCGGATTTCTTTTCCCTGGGCCAATGGCAGCACATGGCCGCCGATGCCGGGCTGGATGCGGTGGTCACCCCCCCCGAATGGCAAGACCGGTTGAACGGGCTGGATCTGCCCGTCATCCACGCCATTCCATCCAGCCACAAACGGATCGACAACCAACCGTCCCAAAGGGTGATTTATACATCCGGCACTACCGGCGCCCCCAAGGGGGTGGTGCTGGACGAAGCCAATATGGCCGCCAGCCTGCACGGCCTATGCGCGGCTTCCGGTGCCAACGCCGATGACGTGCATCTGTCGCTGCTGCCATTTTCCCTGTTGCTGGAACAATTGGCCGGTATCTTGGTGCCGTTGCTGGTGGGGGCGCGGCTGCATATCGGCCAAAGCCCGCTGGAAGCCCAGGCAGTGGGAGCCACCACCTCGATCGTGGTGCCCGCCTTGTTGCGGGGATGGGTCGCCGGATTGGAACAGATGGGATTGCGGGGGCCGGATTCGCTGCGTTATGTGGCGGCGGGCGGCGCACCGCTGGGTCTGGCCCTGACCAGCCGCGCCTGGGAATTGGGTCTGCCGGTCCATGAAGGATACGGCCTGTCCGAATGCTGTTCGGTGGTGGCTGTCAACCGGGCCGGGCACAATCGCCCCGGCACCGCCGGGCGCCCCCTGGATGGGGTCAGCATCACCATTGATGACGGGGAAATCGTGGTATCCGGCCCCACGGTCATGCGCGGCTATCTGAACCGCGATCCCGTGGCTGGACATTGGCGCACCGGCGATCTGGGACGGCTGGATGATGATGGAAATCTGGTCATCCTGGGGCGCAAGGACGATCTGGTTGTCACCGCCAATGGCCGCAATATCCACCCTGAATGGATCGAACCCATGATCCTGGCCGACCCGTCCATCGCCCGTGCGGCAGTGGTGGCGGCCCCATCCGGGGTCTTGCGCGCTGTTCTGGTGCCGGCCCTGGCCGACGCCCCGTCATCCCCCGACCATTGGCTTCCCCGGCTGGAACGGCTGTGCGCCGATGCCCCGGCCTATGCCCGCCCTGCCGATGTGGTGATTTTGCCCGCGCCGCTGGCTGATCGCCATGCCCTGTTCACCCTGGATGGCCGGCCCCGCCGCCGGCGCATCGCCGCCATCATAGACGAGGTAAGCGTGACCACTTCCCACCCCGGATTTTTCCAATCCCTGCTGGCCGCCACCCATCAGGACCGCCAGCGTTTTCAGTCCATTCCGGTCATCACCGAAGCGGTGGTCCATGGCGTGGGCCGCGATCTTTATCTGTCTTTCCTGAACAGCGCCTATCACCATGTGCGCTATACCGTGCCGTTGCTGCAAACCGCCCTGGCCGCCTGCGGTCCCGATGATCAGGCCATGGCTGCCGGCTTGCGGGCCTATATCGCCGAAGAAACCGGCCATGAAGAATGGATTTTGGACGATATCGCCGCTTTGGGCGGCGACGCCCAGGCCACCCGCCAGGGCCGTCCGCCTCTGCCGGTGCGGGTCCTGGTCGCCCACGCCTTTCACCTGATCGCCGAAGAAGGCCCCTATGCCCTGCTGGGCATGGTCCATGTGCTTGAAGGCATGTCGGTCGCCCTGGCCATCAATGCCGCCCAATCCATCCGCTCCCGTCTGGCCCAATCCGATGGGGCGGGGTTCAGCTACCTGACGTCCCACGGCGCCCTGGACGTGGATCATGTGGACAGTTTCGCCCATTTGCTGGACGCCGTTGACACCCCCGACCGCCGCCGGACCGTCATTGCCGCCGCCCATGAATTCTATGAACTTTATGGCAATGTTTTCCGGGCACTGACCCCAAACCAGCAGGTGACTCATGCGGCTTGACGGTTGTATCGCCCTGGTCACCGGGGCAGGATCGGGCATTGGCCGGGCCATGGCCATCCAATTGTCACAGCGTGGCGCCCAGCCTGTCTTGCTGGGCCGCACCACCGCATCGCTGGAAGAAACCCGTGCCGCGCTGGCCAATCCCGATCAGGGGTATATCCTGCCCCTGGATCTAGCCGATGACAGCCAACGCCAAGGCATTTTCGCCCGTGTCATGGACATGACCGGACGGCTGGATTTGCTGATCAACAATGCCGGGCTGGTGGCTGCGGGGGCCTTGTGCACCCAGGATGATGCCGTCTGGCGGCGGATGCTGGAGGTGAATTTGCTGGCCCCCATGAGCATCACCCGCCAACTTCTGCCGTTGCTGCGGGCATCGGGCCAGGGCCGGGTGGTCAATGTGGGGTCCATGTTTGGCGACATCGCCTTTCCCTATTTCGCCGCCTATTCCGCCGCGAAATTCGGCCTGCGCGGCTGGTCCGAAGCGCTGCGCCGCGAATTGGCTGATCAGGGCGTGGGGGTCACCTATTGCGCCCCGCGCGGAACCCGCACCCCGGCATCCGACGGCTTTGGCGTCTATGCCAAGGCGTTCAAGATGATCCTGGACCCGCCCGACGTGGTGGCCGCCCGCATGGTGGATGGCATCGCCAACGATGCCCGCGACATTTACCCCCGCGGGCCGGAACGGCTGTTCCTGCTGCTGCAACGGCTGGCACCCGCCTGGGTGGATGGTGGCATCCGTGGACAAACCCGCAAGGCACGGCAAAGCCTGACCGAAAGCACGATCTGAAAAAAACAGACCAGCCCCGCCCGGCGTCTGAGCGTCATCGTCTCGGCCAATGAACTGACCCAACGGGTCAGTTAATTGGCCGGGCGGTATAATACCAGATCCCGGTGAGTGAAACT
>JAYSBF010000105.1:0-6614 GCA_041915545.1 Magnetospirillum sp.
GCAGCCTCCAAGCCTCCAGTTTCTTTTTCTTTCAAAGAGTTAGAAATCTGGAGGGTTCGGGAGGCTGTGCCTCTCGATTGGGGGATCGGGGGCAAATGCCCCCGAAAGAGGGTTTTTCCGCATCCTGCTAAAGAAAAGTTCCGACCTCGGGTCGGAACCTTCTGAAACAAGTATACCCCACGCCGCTCTGGATCATTCGGCTTCGCGCCGTTTCTTCAGGTCGTATTCCACCTCGACAATGTCACCATCAATGGTTTTCGTCTGAACGAAACCCAGGTGTTCAACGAATTTCAGCATCCGGGTGTTGTCTTTCAAGACCTGCCCGACGATGGCTTCGGTATTCCGGCCGCCGCAATACTCGATCATCTTGCTCAGCAATCGTTTACCCAGCCCGCTGCCTTTCAAATCCGACCGGACCAGCACGGCGAATTCGGCCTTTTCATTATCGGGGTCGGTAACAGTCCGCACCACGCCCAATGTTTCCTTGGTTCCATCTTCATGGGTGTATTCACCGATAAAGGCCATTTCCCGGTCATAATCAATCTGGGTCAGCCGGGCCATTTCCGAATGGGGCAATTCATGCACCAAACCGAAGAACCGGAAGCGGATATCTTCCGGCGTGACCTTGGACACCAACACATGGTGATTGGGTTCGTCTTCGGGACGGATGGGACGCAGCAGAACCTTACGTCCGCTGCCATCCTTCATGGTGAAGATTTCTTCTTGTTCCGCCGGATAGGGACGGATGGCCAAACGGGGGGTTCCCCGCTGGTGGCTGCGGACCTTGATGGTGGCATCCAAGGCCAGAACGCCTTCGGAATCGCAGCGGAGCGGATTGATATCCAGTTCCAGGATTTCCGGCAGATCGACAATCATCTGGGAAACCTGAATCAAGGTGGCGTGCAAGGCATCCAGATTGGCCGGCGGGCGGCCGCGATACCCCTTTAGCAAGCTGGAAACCCGTGTGCGCTGAACCAGTTCGGCGGCCAAGGTCATGTTCAGGGGCGGCAAGGCCACGGCCCGATCGGCGATGACTTCCACCGCCACGCCGCCTTGGCCGAACAAAATAACCGGGCCGAAAATCGGGTCGGTGGCCACGCCCACGATCAGTTCCTGGGTTCCCGGCCGACGGGTGGCCATGCGCTGGACGGTAAAGCCTTCGATCCGGGCATTGGGATCGACGGATTTCACCCGCTCCAGCATGGCATTAGCGGTCTTTTCCACTTGGAACGGATCGTTCAAGTTCAGGCTTACCCCGCCCACATCCGATTTGTGGATGATGTCGGGCGAGAGAATTTTCAAAGCGACAGGACTGCCGAATTCCTTGGCGATCCGGCTGGCTTCCGCCGGATTGCGGGCGGTGCGGGTTTCAATGGTGGGAATGCCGTAAGCGCCCAGCACCATTTTGGCCTCGGCCTCGGTCAGGGTATCATCCCCGCGATTCAAAACAGTTTCAATGACATCGCGGGCCAAGGCAATGTCGGGAATGAAGTCCGATGCCGCCGATGCCGGCACTTCCATCAGCATTTCCTGGTTCCGCTTGTATTCCAGCAAATGCAGGAAACCTTGAATGGCGGCATAGGGGGTGTCAAAGGTTGGAACCGCCGCTTCCGAGAACAATTTCCGTGCCTTGGCCACCTTTTCACTACCAACCCAGCAGGTCATGATGTTGGCTCGGGGCTTTTCCTTGAACACCTTGATCACGGCTTCCGCCACATCCTCGGGCAGGGAAACCGCCGTGGGGGCATACATCACCAAAACCGCGTCTATCTCTTTGTATTCCAACAAAAGATTCAGCACCTTGGCATAACGGGCGCCGTCGGCATCGCCAACAATGTCGATGGGGTTGCCCCGCGACCAATTGCTGGGCAGAAAGGCGTTCAGCTTGTCCACCAATTCCGCCGGCAATTCGGCCAGCACGCCGCCGCCATCGGCCAGATCGTCGGCAGCGATGACGCCGATGCCGCCGCCATTGGTCAGAATGGCCAGCCGCTTCCCCTTGATCGGCCGGGACCGGGCCAGGGTTTCCACCGCGCCGAACAATTCGTCGATATCCTGCACCCGCAACATACCAGCGCGGCGGATGGCGGCGTCAAAGACCAGATCGGACCCGGCCAGGGTGCCGGTATGCGAGGTGGCGGCCAAGGCACCTTCCGCCGACCGCCCGGCCTTGATCACCAGGATCGGTTTGTTGCGGGCGGCGGCACGGGCGGCGGACATGAAATTGCGCCGTTCCTGCACGGTTTCCAGATACAGCAAGATGGCGCGGGTATAGGGGTCTGACCCCAGATAATCCAGCGCATCACCAAATTCCACATCCGTGCCATCACCGATGTGGATGAAGTGGGAAAACCCGATCCCCTTGGTGCACGCCCAATCCAATACGGCAGTACACAACGCACCTGATTGCGACAAAAAGGCGATCTTGCCGGGCAAGGCGTTTTCCGGGGCGATGGAGGCATTCAACCCGATGCCGGGAACCAGCATACCCATGGAATTGGGGCCCAGAATGCGCATGCCAAAGGATTTGGCGGCGGCGCGGACCTGTTCTTGCAGGCTGCGGCCCTGATCATCCGGGGGAACCCCCAGACCGGCGGTCATGATACAGGCGGCGCGCGCGCCCTTTTCCCCCAGGGCGATCACATCGGCCACCACTTGCTGCGCGGGCGAGCAGATAATGGCCAGATCGGGAATGGTGGGCAGCGAAGCCACATCCCGATAGGCCAGAACCCCGGCCACCGAAGCATGATCGGCGGTCACCGGCATGATCGGCCCGGCGAAATTGGCTTGCAGCAGATTTTTCATCACCATCCAGCCATGGGCTGCGGGCTTGGTGGTCGCTCCGATCACGGCGACGGATTGCGGACGAAAGAGGGCCTTCAGGTTGCGAACGCTCATATGGTCCTCGGGCGTTGGGTGATTTCACGCATCAATTGAATATTACCGAAAGGATAGGCTTTGGCATCACATCGTTTTTTGTCACCATGGCAAGGCAGCCGCCCTTTCGGGAAAGGCATGCCTTTTGTCCAGGGATGACCAATTGGTGAAGACTGTAACACGGTCGTTGTGTCCCCCCTATGACCCTACGTATATTGTGCAGCGCAATATGGCCGGTCAACATGAACCAGAGTGATCGGCCCAAACAGCAAGGAGACGCCAATGGTCGAGATGATGGAGAACCGGACCTGGGACGAGATCAAGATTGGCGACAAGGCAACGCTGAGCCGTACTTGCCGGGTGGAAGATGTGGAATTGTTCGGTGTCGCCACCGGTGACCTGAACCCCACCCATTTCAGCGCCGACGATACCCAGCAATTGCTCCATCATCGCAAGGTCCTGGCCCACAGCATGTGGGGTGGCGCGCTAGTTTCCGCGATTTTGGGCAATGATCTGCCCGGCCCGGGAACCGTTTACAAGGCCCAGAATCTGGAATTCCTGCACCCGGTCGAGGTGGGGGATACCGTCAGCCTGACCATCACCGTGGTGGAAAAAACCAGCCCCAACGAAGTGGTGTTCGATTGTCTGGGGCAAAATCAGACCGGCGAAACCGTGTTCACCGGCCAGGCCCGGGTGGCCGCGCCCACGGTCAAATCGGTTCATCCCCGTGTGGAATTGCACGAAGTTTCCCTGCGTCGGCCCCACAAGGTGTTCGAGGACATCATTGACCGTTGCGGCAGCCTGACCCCCATTTCAGTGGCGGTGTGCCATCCATGCGATCAGGTATCGTTGGAAGGCCCGGTCGAGGCGTTCAAGCGCGGCCTGATCAATCCCATCTTGGTGGGACCGGAAGCGAAAATCCGCTCGGTGGCCCAGGAATTCGGTCTGGATTTGACCGGTATCCGCATCATCGACACCCCGCACAGCCACGAATCCGCTGAAAAGTCGGTGTCCCTGTGCCGTAGCGGCGAAGCCGAGGCGCTGATGAAGGGATCGTTGCACACCGACGAAATGATGCACGAGGTGGCCCGCCGCGATACCGGCCTGCGAACCGGACGGCGGATCAGCCATGTGTTCGTCATGGACGTCCCCACCTATCCCAAGATGCTGGTGATTTCCGACGCGGCCATCAACATCTACCCGACCTTGGAAGACAAGGTGGATATCACCCAAAACGCCATCGACCTGTCCCATTGCCTGGGCGTGGCCAAGCCCAAGGTGGCGATCCTGTCGGCGGTGGAAACCGTTTATCCCAAGATCAACTCCACCATCGAAGCTGCCGCCTTGTGCAAGATGTCCGACCGTGGACAGATCACCGGGGCGGAACTGGATGGACCGCTGGCTTTCGACAATGCCATTTCCCCCGAAGCGGCAAAGATCAAGAAAATTTCTTCTCCCGTGGCTGGCCAGGCCGATATCCTGATCGTGCCCGATTTGGAAGCCGGGAATATGTTGGCCAAGCAACTTAGCTATCTGGCCGATGCCGATGCCGCAGGCATCGTGCTGGGTGCCCGTGTGCCGATCATCCTGACCAGCCGCGCCGACAGTGCCAAGGCCCGTTTGGCCTCGTGCGCCGTCGCTGTTATGTTCGCCCATGCCCGCCGTAGCGCCGGCGTGTCCGTTGCCGCCCAATAAAGAAGGGTCCCGCCATGAACGACGGAATTCTTGTCATCAATGCCGGTTCGTCCTCTATCAAGTTCTCTCTGTTTCTCAGCAATGGCGATTCCAAGCCGCTGCTGAAATATAAAGGGCAAGTGGAAGGGATCAACGTCGCCCCTCATTTCATCGCCCAAAGCGCCACGGGCGAGGTTTTGTCGGAACAACGCTGGCCGGCCGAAGCCAATTTGCATCACGAAGATTTGTTGAAGCACCTGATTGATTGGGTGGAAGACCATTTGGACGGGGCCGAATTGCGGGCCGCGGGCCATCGCGTGGTTCATGGCGGACCGCGTTATTCCACCCCGGTTCTGGTGGATGACGCGCTGATCAGCGAATTGGAAAGCTTTGTGCCGCTGGCGCCTTTGCATCAGCCGCACAACGTCGCCCCCATGAAGGCCCTGGCCAAGGTTCACCCGTCGCTGGTGCAGGTGGCCTGTTTCGATACCGCCTTCCATGCCACCAACCCCAAGGTGGCCACCACCTTTGCCCTGCCGCGCGATCTGACCGAAGAAGGCGTGCGTCGCTATGGCTTCCACGGGCTGTCTTACGAATTCATCGCCCGGCGCATGCGGGAACAATATCCCGATCTGGCCAAGGGCAATGTGATCGTCTGCCATCTGGGGTCCGGCGCCTCCATGTGCGCCATCAAGAACGGCCAATCCGTGGCTTCCACCTTGGGCTTCACCGCCGTGGACGGCCTGCCCATGGGGACCCGGACCGGCGTTTTGGACCCCGGCGTCATCTTGTACTTGCTGGAAGAAAAGGGCATGAACGCCAAGGAGATCGAAACCTTGCTGTACAAGCGGTCCGGTCTTTTGGGGGTTTCCGGCATCTCGAACGACATGCGCGTGCTGTTGGAAAGCGACGATCCCCATGCGGCCGAAGCCGTGGATTTGTTCTGTTACCGCATTTGCCGGGAAATCGGGTCGCTGGCCGCCGCCATGGGCGGGCTGGATGCCTTGGTGTTCACCGCTGGCATCGGCGAACATTCCGCCCCGGTGCGGGAACGGGCATGCGCCGGCGCCAAATGGTTGGGCGTTGACGTGGATGTTGTCGCCAATAAGGCCCATGCTCCGGTGATCAGCACCGCCGACAGCAAGGTGCCGGTCTTCGTCATTCCCACCGACGAAGAAATGATGATCGCCAAGCACACCCGGGCACTGATCCGGGACATGCGCCAGGCGGCTCAGTAATACCGGCCACCCTTTGACTTGACTGGTTGGCCGGTCACCAGCCGCCATTGCGGCGGCGGCCAAGGGCGCCAAGGCGCCCGCCCGGCGAGGGACAATCAACCGGTCAATTCATTGGCCGGTTGGTATAACAACAGTAAACGCAGCCGGTCGGCTTCGGCGAAAGCACCAGGGGCCGACCGGTATCGCACCATTTTCAGAAATTCCCGGCCGATGGCTGGGAATTTTTTTATGGGCTTGTTCGCATCCCTTTCCATGCTGCCATTTTCTGACAGCATGGTCCTTTAGCATCCGCCGTGTTCACAACCATAACAGAGCACGACGATGACCCCCGAAAGCAACTGCCTGCTTTTCTATGTTGCGGATGTCCCGGCAAGTGTCCGGTTTTACACGGTTTTATTGGACGCCTTGCCGATTGAAAGCAGCCCCGGTTTCGCCATGTTCATCCTGCCGCCAGGATTGGCCCTGGGGCTGTGGAACAAAGATCAAGTCCAACCGCCACCGATAGAAGCTGGCGGCGGGTGTGAACTGGGGCTGAAAGTCCGCAAGACGGCGGATGTGGACGCCGCATACGCCAATTGGCGAGACAAGAATGTCACCATCGCCCAGCCGCCCATTGATCTGGAATTCGGACGCAGCTTTGTCGCCTTGGACCCGGACGGCCACCGGCTGAGAGTCTACGCCATGACCGAAGAGCAGGCGTAATACCATATCCCGGTGATCGGAACCGATCACCGGCGCCCTCAGCGGCGGGCGGGTTTCTCCGAAACCCTTGCCTTCCGCGGCATAAGCCGCGCGGCCCCTTGGGCCTAACCAAATCCCTATGAG
>JAYSBF010000106.1:0-6446 GCA_041915545.1 Magnetospirillum sp.
GCGGATCACATCATGGCCAGCGGTCAAGTGGCCGCGCAAACAGGCCGGACACATGACTGCACCCGACCGGGGCGTGATCACGTCGGATTCTCCTTGCAACGCAGGGGCCGTCCACACATGACCGGTTATATTGTCCCTCGCAGCGCGGGCTGGCAGGCCGCCAAACAGATCACTGCAAAGGGCGGTCGGCCTGATATGAGGCGTGATAATCTTTTTCCACCACCAAGGGCCGGATCAGCCCTTGGCGATCTCCACCAGCTTATCCATCAGCTTTTGCATGGATACCACCCGGCGGGCCGGATCATCCCAATTGCGGATGAACACCAATTTGTGATCCGGGCGCAGCTTGGCGGCCCCAGCCTGTTGGCTGATGTACCGGATCAGCCCGGCAGGATTGGCAAAGGTATTGTTGCGGAAGGTGACCACCGCCCCCTTGGGGCCGCAATCCACTTTTTCGATCCCGGCCTGACGGCACAAGGCCTTTAAAGCCACCAATTCCAGCAGGTTTTCCACTTCGGCCGGCAATTTCCCGAACCGATCCACCAATTCGGCGGCCAGGGCGTCGATGTCCTCGCGGGTGGAAAGCGCTCCAATACGCCGATACAGCGACAGCCGCACAGACAGATCACGCACATACTCTTCGGGGATCAGCACCGGGGTTCCGGCGGTGATCTGCGGCGACCAATCCTCGGCGGGTTCGTCACCGTCACTTCCCTTGGCGGCGGCCACCGCTTCCTCGATCATCTGCTGATAAAGTTCGATACCGACTTCGCGGATATGGCCGGATTGTTCCTCGCCCAGCAGATTGCCAGCCCCACGGATGTCCAGATCATGGGTGGCCAATTGGAACCCGGCCCCCAGCGTATCCAGGGCTTGCATGACCTGAAGCCGCTTTTCCGCCGCCTTGGACAACACCCGGTCGGCGGGCAAGGTGAAATAGGCATATCCCCGGATCTTGCCGCGCCCCACCCGACCGCGCAGCTGATAAAGCTGCCCCAGGCCAAACATGTCAGCGCGATGAATGATCAGGGTGTTGACGCTGGGAATGTCCAGACCGGATTCAACGATATTGGTGGAGAGCAGCACATCGTATTTTTTCTCGCCAAAGGCGTTCATCACCTCTTCCAACTCGGTCGGTGTCAAACGACCATGGGCAATGGCGGTCTTGACCTCGGGCACCAGCTTGGCCAGACGGTCGGCCACCCGGTCGATATCGGCCAGACGCGGACAGACATAAAAGACCTGACCGCCGCGATAGCGTTCGCGCAAAATCGCTTCGCGCAGGACCACCGGATCATAGGGCAGAACAAAGGTCCGCACCGCCAGCCGATCCACGGGGGGCGTGGCGATGACGCTCATTTCCTTTACCCCGGTCAGGGCCAGTTGCAGGGTGCGGGGAATGGGGGTGGCGGTCAGGGTCAGCACATGGACGTCGGCCTTCAACTGCTTCAGCCGTTCCTTATGGGCAACACCGAAATGTTGTTCCTCGTCGATGATCAGCAGCCCCAGACGCTTCATCTGGATGCTTTTGGCCAGAACCGCATGGGTGCCGACGATAATATCCACCGACCCGTCAGCCAATCCGGCCTTGACCTCGCTTGCGCGCTTGGCGGTGACCAGCCGGGAAAGCTGTTCGATCCGCAGGGGCAGATTGCGGAAGCGTTCGGTGAAATTGCGGTAATGCTGCCGGGCCAGCAATGTGGTGGGCACCACCACGGCCACCTGCATCCCGCTCATGGCGGCGACAAAGGCGGCGCGCATGGCCACCTCGGTCTTGCCAAAGCCCACATCGCCGCAAATCAGCCTGTCCATGGGACGGCCCGACCCCATATCAGCGATGGTATCGTCGATGGCACGGGATTGGTCATCCGTCTCCGCATAGGGGAAGCGGGCGCAAAATTCGTCCCACAACCCCTCGGGTGGGATCATGCTGTGCGCCTTGCGTACCTGCCGCTTGGCGGCCACGGCGATCAGTTGATCGGCCATGTCGCGGATGCGCTGCTTCAGCCTGGCCTTGCGGTTCTGCCAGGCAACGCCGCCCAGCTTGTCCAGTTGCACACCGGCCTGTTCGGACCCGAAACGGGTTAGAACGTCGATGTTTTCCACCGGAACAAACAGCTTGTCGCCGCCATCATAGATGACCCGCAAGCAATCATGGGGGGCGCCCGCCACCTCCAGAGCCACCAAACCGTCATACCGCCCAATGCCATGTTCGGCATGGACCACCAGATCACCTTCCGACAGAGCCGATGCTTCGGCGATGAACTGGCTGCCCTTTTTCTTTTTGCGGGCCGGACGGGCCAGACGGTCGCCCAAAACATCCTGTTCCGTGACCACCGACAGTCCGTCCAGGACAAAGCCGTGATCCAGCCCCAAGACGGCCAGCGGGATTTTTCCCTTTGGCAAATCCTGGGCTTCGGCCCAACTGTCAACCGGGGTGACAGTCTTCATGCCGTAATCGCGCAGCATGTGCCCCAAGCGGTCCCGCGATCCGTTGGTCCAGGCCGCCACCATCACCCGCCGCCCGGCGGCCTGTTCCGCCTGGGCATGGGTGTGCACGGCTTCATAGACATTGGCACCGGGCATGGCGCGGATATCAGCGAAATCGCGACCGGAATGCCCCCCTACGTCAACCACCCGGTTGACACCACCATCCACCGCGAAGGGGGTCAGGGAAAATGTCGGACAGGCTGCGATCAGACGGTCCCATTCGCTCTTGTCCAGATACATCCTGGGCGGCGGCACCGGGTGATAGATCATCCCGGATTCGCCTAATCCTGCCCCGCTGATGCTGCGGCGGGCGTCAAAATATTCCAAGATCAAGGATTCGCGGGCGGTCCGCGCCTCCTCGGCCTGATAGTCCAGCACCACCACCGCATCGGGCACATAGGCGAACAGCGTATCCAACCCGTCATGGAACAAAGGCAGCCAATGTTCCATACCGGCGAACTTCACCCCGGACGAAATGGCTTCGTATAACGGATCGGAACCGGACGGAATGCCGAACATTTCCCGGTAATGAGACCGGAACCGGGCGATGGATGCGTCATCCAGCATCACTTCGCTGACCGGGGCCAGGGTGAATTGATCCAGCCGCCCGGTGGTCCGTTGGCTCATGGGGTCAAAGCTGCGGATGCTTTCCAGTTCGTCGCCGAAGAAATCCAGCCGCACCGGTTCGACCGTTCCGGGGGGAAACAGATCCAGGATGCCGCCACGCACGGCATATTCCCCAGGTTCCATCACCGTATCCGACCGGACATAGCCATTGCGGTTCAGAAACGATACTGCGCCGTCCAAATCCAGCCGACTGCCCACCGCCGCCACCAGACTGGCCCCGGCCAGCGTTTCCCGCGGGGGCAGGCGTTGCACCAGGGCGGATGCGGTGGTCAGCACCACCCTGCCCGCCTTTGCCGCCGTGTTTCCGGCAGCCAGCCGGATCAGTGTGTCAATCCGTCGGGCAACCACATCCACATGGGGGGATACCCGGTCATAGGGCACGCAATCCCAGCCGGGAAATTCCAGAGCGTCTACGTCTGGGGCGAAAAACCCCAAGGATTCGGCCATGCGGGCCATCCGTCCTTCGTCGCGGGCCACGTATAAAACGGGACGGCCAGCGGCGGCATGGGCCAGATTGGCCAGGACCAGCGCATCCACCCCATCCATGGCGCCCGACAAAATGGTCAGGCCAGGGGCATCCATGTGGGGGGAAAGGTCCATCAGATGGGCGCAGCCTCGGACTGAACGAAAGCCTGGATCAAGGCCATGACGTCGTGATCGAATTCCGCCGGAACCGGCTGTTTGCAGGTGACCCAGTCGAACAGATCCGTATCGGGCTGGGCGATCAGGGTTTCAAACCTGTCCACCTGTTCGGATGTCAGGGATGCCAGATATTTTTCGGCGAAACCGCCAAACAAGATATCGTTTTCGTTGGACCCCATATGATGGGCCCGGAACACCAATCGCTTCAGTCTTGCGTCCATGTCCACAGCATCGCTTGGGAAATAACCGGCCCTAGGATATAGAGGGTTCCGCCCCATCTGTCAGCCACCAAGCTATCATTTCCATGCGTCCATCCTTGTTGAACCCGCTCTTCGCCTCTATCACCACCTTGGCCGGTATCGGTCCCAGGCTGGCACCGCTTTATGAAAAGCTGGCCGGGGGGCGAGTGGTGGATTTGTTATGGCACTTGCCCAGCGGGGTCATTGACCGCCGTTTCACCCCAAAGGTAATGGATGCTCCGTCAGGCCGCATCTCCACCCTGACAGTTCACATCGACGCCCATTTGCCATCGGATTCCCCTCGGCGGCCCTATCGCGTCCGCTGTTCCGATGAAACCGGCTTTCTCCATCTGGTGTTCTTTCATGGCCGGGAAGATTGGTTGCGCAGACAAATGCCCGAAGGCGAGGAACGGGTGATCAGCGGGCTGGTGGAACATTTTAATAATGAAATCCAGATGAACCACCCCGACCACATCACCACCACCGATAAATTGGATCAGGTTACGGTGGTCGAGCCGCTTTACCCGCTGACCGCCGGGCTCAGTGCCAAGATGGTCACCAAGACCGTGCGGGCCGCGCTGGATTTGGCGGTGGATCTGCCGGAATGGCAAGATCCTGCCTGGATCGGTCGCCAGAACTGGCCAAATTGGCGCCAGGCCCTGGAACGCATGCACCATCCCGACAATGATGCCGATATTTTTGCCGATCATCCGGCCCGGCGGCGGCTGGCCTATGATGAATTGCTGGCCAATCAGCTTGCCCTGGCCATGGTGCGCGAACATAACCGCACCTTGACCGGACGAGTGCTGAAGGGGGACGGGCAATTGCGCGCCCGTGCCCTGGCCGCCCTGCCCTTTTCCCTGACCAACGCCCAAACCCGCGCCCTGGCCGATATCGACGCCGACATGGCCCAGCCCCAGCGCATGTTGCGCCTGCTGCAAGGCGATGTGGGCAGCGGCAAGACCGTGGTGGCCTTCCTGTCCATGCTGAACGCGGTGGAAAGCGGCGCCCAGGCCGCCCTGATGGCCCCAACCGAAATCCTGGCCCGCCAACATCTGGCCACGCTGGAACCACTGGCCCAATCCCTGGGATTGCGGATCGGCTTGCTGACAGGGCGGGACAAGGGTAAGGCGCGGCAACGTATCCTGGCCGGTCTTGCCGATGGACAAATCCACATGCTGGTGGGCACCCACGCCCTGTTTCAGGACGATGTGGTGTATCGCGATCTGGCACTGGCGGTCATCGACGAACAACATCGCTTCGGCGTACAGCAGCGCCTGGACCTGACCGGCAAGGGTCGGGCCGTGGATGTGCTGGCCATGACCGCCACCCCCATCCCCCGGACCCTGATGCTGACCGCCTTTGGCGATATGGATTCGTCACGGCTGGATGAAAAGCCCCCAGGGCGTCAACCTGTTGACACCCGTATCCTGCCACTGTCCCGGCAAGAAGAGGTGGCCCATGGGCTGCACCGGGCCATCGCCGCCGGCAACCGGGTCTATTGGGTGTGCCCCTTGGTCGAGGAATCCGAGCTATCGGATTTGGCGGCAGCCGAAGCCCGACACCGCGACCTGAGCGACAGTTTCGGCGAGCGGGTCGGACTGGTGCACGGCAAAATGAAAGGGGCCGATAAGGATCGGGTCATGGCCGCTTTCGCCGCCGGTGACTTGGATATCCTGGTCGCCACCACGGTGATCGAAGTGGGCGTCAACGTCCCCGAAGCCACTATCATGGTCATTGAACACGCGGAACGATTTGGCTTGGCCCAGTTGCACCAGTTGCGCGGCCGCGTCGGTCGCGGCGCGGGGGCATCACGCTGCCTGCTGCTTTACGGACATCCCCTGTCAGAAACCGCCAAGGCCCGGCTGGAAACCATGCGGGAAACCGAAGACGGCTTTGTCATCGCCGAACGTGATCTGCACCTGCGCGGCGGGGGCGAGGTCCTGGGCACCAGGCAAAGCGGGCTGCCTGAGTTTCTGGTAGCTGATCTGGCCCATCACGACGATCTGTTGACCATCGCCCGAGATGACGCCCGCCTGATCTTGAACCGCGACCCCAATTTGCAAACCCCACGCGGCGAGGCGTTGCGGGTGCTGCTTTATCTGTTCGACCGCGATGCGGCGGTCAAGACCTTGCGATCAGGTTAAATCATAGACCGTTTCGACCATGGCGTTATTGGACTTGCCCTGAAAGAGTGGAGAGCGTTTTTCCTATTATGCGGCTTCGGTTTCGAAGCCGCATGGGCTTTTATAGCCCAAGGCGGAATGTCGCCTGATTGGATTATAGAAGCCATCGATATAGCGGCCAATGGCGATCTCGGTCTGTGCGCGTGATTGCCATAGGGTTCGCCAGATTAATTCGGATTTGATGGTCTTGAAGACGGTTTCGACCATGGCATTGTCGTAACAATTCCCCTTCCCGCTCATGGAGGGAAGGATGCCGTGGTCC
>JAYSBF010000107.1:0-6273 GCA_041915545.1 Magnetospirillum sp.
CATAAACAACAAGCCCATTGCGGGCGCGGCCAAGCCGCCCCAGGCGGCGCCCGGCGAGGGACATAAACACCAAGCCCATTGCGGGCGCGGCCAAGCCGCCCCAGGCGGCGCCCGGCGAGGGGCATAAACAAAACTCAGTCCAGGCCGACCAGGGAGCGGGCAAAGACCTTGGCGTCGAAGGGGCGCAGGTCGGATGCCTTTTCCCCCACCCCCACCGCGTGAACCGGCAGGGCGAATTTTTCCGCCAGCGCCACCAGGACGCCGCCACGGGCGGTACCGTCCAGCTTGGTCAGCACCAGACCGGTCACCCCCACCATTTCGCGGAAAATCTCCACCTGCGAATGGGCGTTTTGCCCCACGGTGGCATCCAGCACCAGCACCACGTCATGGGGGGCGCTGGGGTCGCGTTTCTTGATGACCCGGACGATTTTTTCCAATTCGGCCATCAGATCCGTCTTGTTCTGCAACCGCCCGGCCGTGTCGATGAACAGCAGATCCGCATCCTGGCGGGCGGCTTCGTCCATGGCATCAAAGGCCAGGCCGGCGGCATCGGCGCCGGTATCGCGGGCGATCACCGGACAACCGGTCCGTTCCCCCCAGACTTTCAACTGTTCCACCGCCGCCGCGCGGAAGGTATCACCAGCGGCCAACACCACCTTGCGCCCTTCCGCCCGGTAATGACTGGCCAGTTTGCCGATGGTGGTGGTCTTGCCCGACCCGTTCACCCCCACCATCAGCACCACATGGGGCTTGCGGCTGAAATCGGGGGCCAGCGGACGGGCCACCGGGTCCAGAATGGTGGCCACTTCCGTCATCAGCACCGTGCGGATGTCCTCGCTGCTGACATCCTGGCCGAATTTTGTCTTGGCCAGAATCTTGGTCACGCGCTGAGCCGTGGCCACCCCCAGATCGGCGGTGATCAAAAGATCCTGCAAATCCTCCAGCGCGTCGTCATCCAGCTTGCGCTTGGTGAACAGATCGCCCAACCCCTGGGTCAGACGCGACGAGGTTTTGGACAATCCCTGTTTCAACCGCCCGAACCAGCCCTGGCGCGTTTCCGCGGCGGCCCCGGATTCGGAAACGGGTTCGGGGACAGGCTCGGCCTTTGGCGCCGGTTCGGAAGCCGGATCTTGCGCAATCGGAGCGTCTGGACTGGCGGGCAGTTCCGGGCTGACCGAGGCTTCTGGACTAAGCAAGACTTCTGGCGCGCCGTCCACCCCTTTGGGCGCAGCATCCGCCGGAACCGTGGGGTTTGCCTCGTCCTCGGGCTTTGCGTCCCTGCGCCCCAACAGGCGGCCAAAAAAACCCGTCTTGCTCATGCCTTGATTTCCCCAGTTGGAACAGGATCAGGAACACAGCGCCCGCAAATGGGGACCGTCCACACCCTGGACTACCGCCTGTGCCACCTGCCCCACTGGGGGAATGCCGCCCCCTGGCGGCGCGATCAGACGCACGGGCAGATAATGCTCGCAAAAACCTTCATTTTCCTTTTCCACCAGCACCCGCACCGGGCGCCCGACCCGGTCGGCCATGAAGGCGGCCATGGCGGCATCGCCCTTGGCCCGCAGACGGGCGGCGCGTTCTTTCACCACCGGCCCGGCCAATTTCGGCATACGGTCAGCCGGGGTTCCCGGGCGGGAGGAAAAGGGGAAAACATGCAGATGGCTTAACCCCGCTTCATCCACCAGATCCAGCGACGCCTGGAACATGGCCTCGTCTTCGGTGGGGAAGCCCGCGATGATATCGGCGCCCAAGGCCACATCACCGCGCAAATCGCGCAGCCGCCGGGCCAGGGCAATCACATGGGCGCGTTCGTGCCGCCGTTTCATCCGTTTCAGGATCATGTCATGCCCGGCCTGAACCGAAAGATGGAAATGGGGCATCAGCCGGGGTTCTTCGGCCACCAGCCGCAGCAAATCGTCATCCACCTCCACCGGGTCCAGGGATGACAGGCGCAACCGGGGCAGATCCGGCACGCTGTCCAACAACCGCCGGGCCATCTGCCCCAGAGACGGGCGCCCCGGCAGATCGCCGCCATAGGCGGTGATGTCCACCCCGGTCAGAACGATTTCACCAAAACCCTGTTCCACCAGCAAGCGGGCCTGTTCGGCGATCCGCCCCATGGGGACCGACCGGTTCGGCCCCCGGCCAAAGGGAATGATGCAAAAAGTGCAGCGATGATCGCAGCCTTGCTGAACTTCCAAAAATGCCCGCGCCCGGCCTTCAAATCCCGATACCAGATGTTCGGCGGTTTCCCGCACCCCCATGATATCGCTGACCACCACGCGATCGGCGGGGATGTCGGTGAAAATGCCGGGCTTCATCTTGTCGGCATTGCCCAGCACCTGATCCACTTCATCCATGCCGGCATATTTGTCCGGGTCCACCTGGGCGGCGCAGCCGGTCACCACGATGCGGGCCTGGGGATTTTCCCGGCGCAACTTGCGGATGGCCTGCCGCGCCTGACGTTCGGCTTCGGCAGTGACGGCACAGGTGTTGATGATGACGGTTTCGATCCCGCTTTCCACCGCCCTGGCCTGTTCGCGCATGACTTCGGATTCATAGGCGTTCAAACGGCAGCCAAAGGTGACCACCCGGACAGGGCCGCCCCCGCCATCGGTCATGCCAGCACCTCGGGCGACAACCGGCCACGGAAGGACAAAGCCACAGGCCCGGTCATCAGCACATGGTCATCGGGCAGCCATTCAATATCCAATTCGCCGCCATCCAGCATGATCACCGCCCGCCGTCCGGTCAAACCACGCCGGGCCGCCGCCACCAAGGTTGCGCACGCCCCGGTCCCGCAGGCCTGGGTGATCCCGGCCCCGCGTTCCCAGACCCGCATGCGGATACGGTCTGGCGACAGGATTTGCGCCACTTCGATGTTGCAGCGTTCCGGGAACAGGGCGTCATGTTCCAGCCCCGGCCCCAAGGCGGCCAAATCCACCGCCCCCACATCGGGAACAAAGAACACCGCATGGGGATTACCCATGCTGACCCCCACCGCATCGGTCAAAGGCCCGGCGGACAGGTCCAGATGCAGCGTATCCATGGGCCGGGACAGCGGCAGATCACGCCAATCCAATTGAGCCGCCCCCATATCCACCTGTATCATCCGGTCGCCGCGCTTTTCCGCGTCCAACAGGCCCGCACGGGTTTCAATGGTCACGCTGCTATCGCCGTTTTCCCCCATCAGCACCCATGCCACACAGCGCGTGGCATTGCCGCAGGCGCCCGATTCCGATCCATCGGGATTATAGATGGTCATCCAGACTTGGCTGTCCCGGCTGCGCGGTGGTTCAAGCACGATCAATTGGTCACAGCCAACCCCACGGCGGCGGTCGGCGATCCCCTGGATACGGCCAGGGGTCAGGCCAAGATCGGCGGTACGGGCATCCAGGATGACGAAGTCATTCCCCAGCCCGTGCATCTTCAGAAATTCGGGTGCATCGGTGGTCATCATAAGGGGGTTATATGAGGGCTGGGCCTGACAAGTCCAGCCCCCACAAAACCCTATGGCCCAGGGATGACGGTCAGCGAGGACCGCAACGGCTGGTCCGGCGGCTTTCCGCCTCGATCTCGGCGGCACATTCCCGGCAATGACGGGCACGGGGATTGGCACGCAGCCGTTCAACCTCGATATCACATCCGCAGGAATGGCAAATCCCGCTGGAAACGGGACCATCCATGCGGCTTAACACCGCCTTTAACGCAACTTCGGTAAACGCGTCGACACGTTCGGCGGCGCAATCAATATCATCCATTGGGGAACCCCTCCAACCGCAGGATTTAGTGCCCCACGGTTATGCACGCCCATCCCCCCTGATGTAAAATGAAAACTTTGTTATTCCATTACTTGAGAAGCTGAAGAAACCGCCCTGCCGCCAAAATATCATCATACAATAACTTTCGGCGGGCAGCGGCTTCGGCATCCTCACCCCATTGCTGGATTTGATAGGTTTCATCCAGTTGCGACAAGACATACACTTGTCCAGCATCCAACCGCCCTTCGGCCAGGGCCAAGGCCAGGATCAGCGATCCGGCCGCCCCGCACGCCAATTGCACCCCCGCCAGCCGCCAGCAATCATACCCGTCCAGCACCGCATTCAATGCCTTGAGCGCCTGGACCGGCTGATCCACCGCCATCACCCCATGCGTCACCACCAATTGGGCATCCAGGGCCGTGGCGGCCCAATCCAGCAGGGGTTGCCATTGATTGGTCTGGCGGTCCACCAGATCGGCGGGAAAATCAGCCCGGTAACACAGCAAATCGGTTCCGGCGAATTTCATCACCTCGGCCTGAATGGTGGCGCGGTCACCTTCTGCCCGGTCCAAAGCGGTACTGGATAATTGCATCATGGGCATGGATTGGGGGTCCACCTCCTCTCCCTGCCCGTGCCATTCATCGGCCACCGCCTGAGCCAGGGCTTGGGTTGGCACCACCAAGGGCCGGGCCAGCGGAGTCTTGATCCCCCGCCCATCCAACTGTACCGCGAAACCGCCCTGATCCTGGGCCGCCACCCCGGCCTGCTTGTAAAACCGCTTGATCCGCTTGTTCAGCATCATCTCTGCCCGACATTCATGATCCATTTTCCCTAACAAACCTCATCTGAGGCGGAGGATCAATAGTGTCCACCCCGGACGCCGCAGCGTAAAAATCAGCTGGACACCGGCTTTACCGACGGATGTTCGCCCCTATCTTTAGAGATAATTCGGCGATAAGACGCTCCGCGCCCCCCCGCCAAGACCGCCGCGAACCGGGTGATTTCGACAGATGAGTGATACCAAGCATGAACAAGGCGGCTCCGGGCGCCCAGTGGGCCGTTTCCTGGGGACGGTCTTTGCGCTGATGGCCGTTTTGCACACTTACATCGGCTGGCGGCTGCTGCCCGCCTTGGACCTGCCGCCCTGGGCCGAGATAGCGGGAACTGTATTTTTTTGCACATCCGCCGTCCTGATCCCGCTGGGGATGGCGGCACGCTTCTTGTTGTCCCCCTCCGAGTGGTCGGACCGGATCACCTGGGTCGGTGCGCTGCTGATGGGATTATTTTCGTCCCTGCTGGTGCTGACCGTCATCCGCGATCTTTTATTGATCGTCCTGCCGCAAGGCTGGCGGGGTGACAGCGCCCTGGCGGTGATTGGCGGCGCCGTCCTGGTCACCCTGGTCGGCTTTGTCAATGCCAGACGCATTCCAAAGGTGGTCGAAGTCGACGTGCCGGTCGCGGGCCTGCCCAAACCGCTGGAAGGCTTCACCATGGTTCAGATCAGCGATCTACATGTTGGCCCCACCATCAAGCAACCTTATGTGGATGGCGTGGTCGCACGGGTGAACGCGCTGCGGCCCGACCTGATCGCGATCACCGGCGATGTGGTGGATGGCAGCGTCCAGCACCTTGCCCCCCATGTGGCACCGTTGCGGGACATGCGGGCGCGCCACGGCATTTATGCCATCACCGGGAATCACGAATATTATTCCGGTGCCGATGACTGGATTGCTGAATTTCGCCGTTTGGGGTTGCAGGTTTTATTGAACGAACACCGGATCGTCCATCATGACGGGGCCGATCTGCTGGTGGCCGGGGTCACCGATTTCAGCGCCGGCACCTTTGATGCCCGCCATCGCAGCGACCCCCGGAAAGCTTTGGCAGGCGCGCCCGCCGACATCGCGCCCAAGATCCTGCTGGCCCATCAGCCCCGCAGCGCGGCAGCAGCGGAACAGGCCGGATATGATGTGCAATTGTCCGGTCATACCCATGGCGGGCAATTCTGGCCATGGGGCCTGTTCGTACCGTTGCAGCAACCCTTCACCGCCGGCCTTCACCGCCTGCGGCATCTGTGGGTTTATACCAGCCGCGGCACCGGCTATTGGGGGCCGCCGAAACGGTTCGGCGCACCGTCGGAAATCACCTTGCTTCGGCTGACCTGCGAAAGCTGATACTCGTTTCAGACCAAGCGGCCAATGAATTGATAGGGTGGACGGCCCCTGCTCATCGGCGTCGCAATGCGCCAAGATGGTGGTTGTCGAAACACACCATTCGAGGGGACCGTCCACCCCATCAATTCAAAGAGTGGCCGGTATCAGACGGGTTAAATATCCAAATCTGGTTCATACCAAATCCCGGTGAGTGAAACTCATAGGGATTTGGTTAGAGCACTTTTCGCTCTGCCGGAATCGGTTAGGGATTCCCATGAGGTGTGAAATCTGATTCAAGATACAGGCTGGAGACGGAGGCCAGCCTGTATGCCGAGATCTCTTTCCCAGGACCTACGCGA
>JAYSBF010000108.1:0-6182 GCA_041915545.1 Magnetospirillum sp.
CCTCCAAGCCTCCAGTTTCTTTTTCTTTCAAAGAGTTAGAAATCTGGAGGGTTCGGGAGGCTGTGCCTCTCGATTGGGGGATCGGGGGCAAATGCCCCCGAAAGAGGGTTTTTCCGCACCCTGCTAATCCCATATCCCGGTGATCGGAACCGATCACCGGGATATGGGATAAACATCTAGAGCGGATTTCGAGCAATCGAAATCCGCTCTATTCTTGCCTGTAGCCGCCCCGTACCGGGGCCACTCAAGGGGCTTGGTCCGCTTTATTGGTTTTCCGGCAGCCCCCGATAGGCGGCGGGAGCACCATCAAGAAAAGACGTCACCAACGTCACCAACAGCTTGTCCAAATCATCGGTTACGGGTTCCTGGTAAACAAATTGCCGCAATCCCAGATACCCGATGGCGCCGTGGAAATTGGCCACGCATTCCACTTCCGCCGCCGATGGCTCACGATCAGGGTCCAATCCCATATCCGCACGGATTTCCCGTGCCATGGGCACGAACAACTGATCGCGCAGGAACCCAAGATACTGCGCCGCCGTGGCCTGATCCTTCAGGCTGGCATAAAGAAACAGCCGAACACGGGCAAAGCTGAAGTTCAGCCGAGCATAAGCCCGATACACATCAATAATCCGCTCCTGCAATGGACGATTGCGGTCGGACAGAATGCCAGGCCACTGATCATCCCAGCCGCCCATGAAGACTTCCTGGTAGACCCGTTCGATCAGGGCATTCTTATCGGGAAAGTAACGATACAGTAAAGGCTGGGTCACGCCCAGACGTTGAGCCAAAGCCCGTGTTTGCCCTTCAAATCCAACTTCGGCAAAGAATTGAATAGCCTCGTCAACGATGCGACGTTCCCGCTCACGCCGAGGCAGGCGGCGCCGAGTGCGTTCCATATCAACGTACAGGGTATCCATTTCCCCCTCCTTCTCAACCACCCATAATATGAGCAAGCTATCATCAAAGAGGAGGGATACTCAATAGGGTTAGAACCCTAATTTACTACACAACATATGAACATATTAAACAGAAAGAAAACGGGGCGATATTTTTACTGACAATATACAAATACCGCCCCCAAACATTTACTTAGACAATCTTCCACGGCGGTTCGGTGCCAGCGAAAACTTTCTGCAAATTCAAGATCATATCGTCACCCATCCGACGTCGTGTCTCATCAGTAGACGTCCCTATGTGAGGGAGAAGGTATACATTTTTCAACCCAAGATAGCGCTTGTCAAAGTTAGGCTCTCCAGAAAAAACGTCCAACCCAGCACCACGCACCTGATGAGACGCCAAGGCGGCGATCAAGGCGTCGTCATTCACCAGATCGCCACGGGCGGTATTGATCAGAATAGCCCCCGGCGGCAACCAGGACAGGCTGGTGGCATTGATCATTCCTTGAGTCTGCGGAGTTGACGGCGCATGCAGCGACACCACCTGCGACACCCGGAACAGGCTTTCCAGACTGTCGTGAAAAACCGCACCCTCTTCCTGGGCCGCGTCCAACCGGCGGCGCTGGTGATAATGAATGCTCATGCCAAAGGCACGGGCACGCCGGGCCACCGCCTGGCCGATCCGGCCCATGCCGACAATCCCCAGGACCTTGCCCGCCGGATCAGTGCCCAGACCATCCCAGGCAGACCAGGCACCCCACCGCCCTTCGCGCAATTGGGCCTGATATTCATGGGCGCGCCGGGCCACCGCCAAAAGCAGCAGCAACGCCACGTCGGCAGTCGCTTCAGTCACCGCCTCGGGAGCATAGGTGACGGTGATGCCCCGTGCCTTGGCCGCGTCAATGTCGATATGGTTGAACCCCACCGAATAAGTGGTGATGGCCCGCAGGCTGGCGGGCAGACGGGCCATGGTGGCGGCATCCACCCGATCCGTCAGACTGACCAGCAAGGCATCAGCCTGATGGCTGATGCACCGTTCCACCAATTCATCGGCACCTAACAGATGATCATCTGGATTGAACAGCGGGTTGAATTCCTCTGCCAACCGGCTTTCCACATCGGCAGGCATACGCCGGGTGACCACAACATTGATTTTGCGGTTCATTACTATCCTCGAAGCACATAGGGGGAAGATCAGGGTGCCGCCTAACGGCGGCTTGGGATTTGTTGATGGCCCTCGCCGGGCGCGGTTTCATTCCACCCGCTGGATATTTGGGGAACAGCTCTTATACCCCGCTGCCGCTGGTTTCATCATCGGCGCCGACCGGTGACAGCAAGACCCGGTCGATACGGCGGCCATCCATATCCACCACTTCGAACCGCCAGCCATTCCAGCGGAAATATTCGCCCACCTGGGGCAGATGGGCGGTCTGGGACAGAACAAAGCCCGCCAATGTATGGAAATCCCCCACATCCCCCATACCGGACAGACCGGTCAGGGATTCCACCTCCTCCACCGCGACCAGGCCGTCGATCAGCCACGACCCATCCTCGCGCCGCACGGCCGACGATTCGGTTCCATCATCGCCTTGGACTGTCAATTCCCCGGCAATCGCCTCCAAAATGTCGTTCAGGGTCACCAGACCCTCGAACCCGCCATATTCGTCCAGAACCACCGCCACCGGGGCGCCGGTCTGTTTGAACATTTCCATGATGCGGGGGGCGCGGGTGCCCTCATGCACGGCAGGCACCTGGGCCACTGCCGCCAACGGATCGAAATCCCGCCCTTCCAGCAGATGATTCATCAAAGTACGGGTATCCAGAACGCCCAAATAATTATCCAGCGATCCCCGCGCCACCGGAAAACGGGAATGGGGGGACGAAATGATCCGGCCTCGCCATTCTTCGGCCGGCATATCCGCATCCAGCCATGTCACATCGGGCCGAGGCGTCATCAGCGACCCCGCCGGGCGGTCGGCCAGACGCATCACCCGGTCCATCATGTCCCGTTCCGCCGAATCGATCACCCCGGCCAGAGCACCTTCGGCAATCACCGACCGCAATTCGTCTTCCGTCATGGAGCGGATGTCGTCCGGACGTTGGCCCAGCAGCCGCAACAAGGCATTGGTCGACCAGCGCAGCAAGGCCACCAGCGGCCCGCCCGCCACAGCCAGTGCCCGCATCATCGGCGCCACCCGCACGGCAATGACTTCGGCATGGTGCATAGCCAGACGCTTGGGCACCAATTCCCCCGCCACCAAAGACAAATAGGTGATCAGCCCCACCACCACGACCATGGCGATTTCTTCGGTCCATTCACCCAAGGCCGGGACATGGACATACAGCCATTGGGCAAAGGAATTGCCCAAGGTGGCGCCTGAATACGCCCCGGCGACAATCCCCACCAAGGTAATGCCGATCTGAATGGTGGACAGCATTTGCGACGGATCGGCAATCATTTCCAACGCAACGCGCGCGCCCTTGCTGCCCTTATCCGCGCGGCGGCGCAACTCACCCGGACGACTGGACACCAAGGCCAGTTCCGACATGGCGAACACACCATTGATCAGCACCAGGGCGATCACCACCACGATTTCGGCCCACATGGGCGTATTATCTCCGTCATTGGGAAAAGCTATGGGAATGGCGGGACAATCCCGCCCCCCGGTTCATAGTGAAGGATGACATTTTCGCATCTGCCGTCCGCTGCCGCAGGGGCAGGGATCATTGGGGCGGGCGAATTTGCGCACCACCTTTAAAAACAGATCCAGCGCCGCATCACTGCCTTCCTGACCGGCATCGGCCAAAGCCAACCATTGCGCCAGGGCGCCATCGGCCACCAGGGCAGCCCGTACCGGATGGGGACGGGAAGCGGCCTGAATGTCGGGCAGAAAAATGGACCTGGCCGCGCCATCGGTGGCGGCGGTCACGTCGATCAATTCATCCTTGGGGGAATGCCAGATCAGATGCGGCTCGGCATGGATCAGCACACGGGGCCAGATGGCCAGACGCCACCCCGCCACCGCCTGACCGCCAAATCCGGCCATCTGCACCGGCAGATTGGCAAAGGCATCGCCATCGCATCCGGGAAACGGCACCACCTTGACCTGCATGGGCTGGGCCTGGGGGGTGATGGTTTGGCAAAAACGGCGGATTTCCCCGGTCAGCTTGGGCGGTGTGGTCAAAAAGGCGGCACGCGCCATGGCCGCCTAACCTTCCTGACCGGAAATCTGGCGGTGCCGCTGAATCAGCGGGGCCTGGGCCAGCATGAAGACCAAGGTGATGGTGATGGCGCCGGGAACTTTCCACAGCACCCACATATCCATACTTGCGACCCGGCGGACAATTTCATTGGCAACCGCCATGGCCGCGAAAAACAGCAAAAAACGGATACTCAAGCGGCGCCATCCCACATCGTCCAGATCCAGCGCCTCGCCCAACACGGATTTCAACAAAGGCCGACCGCTGATCACCCCAAAGGCCAGCACCACGGCGAACATGGCATAGACAATGGTGGGCTTCATCTGGATGAAACTGTCATCATGCAGCCACAGGGTCAGCCCGCCAAACACCCCGACAATCACCGCCGTCACCAGCGGCATCATCGCCACCTTGCGGGTCACAATCCAGGACACCGCCAGGGCCAAAGCGGTCACCCCCATCAGCGCCATGGTGGCAGCGGCCATGCCGGCCAGATAATAGGTTGCCATGAAGGCGGCCAGGGGGCCGAAATCGACTGCCGGCTTCAGCCAGGCGGGTTTGGTGGACACGGGTTCTTACAGTCCCACGGTGATTGGAACGTCAAAGATAATCGCCTGACCCCGGCGGGGCAAGGACAAGACCGTGAATTTCCCGGCTTTTACGGAAAAACGCCGAGCACAATGTGGCGGCCTGAACCGTGGCCGGTCACCGCATCTTGCCATCGAATGCGCCCGCCCCTTGCATCCCCGTCACAACGACGCTAGTTTTCCCCCCGTGCCGGGTTAGCTCAGTTGGTAGAGCAACCGCCTTGTAAGCGGTAGGTCGTCAGTTCGAGTCTGACACCCGGCACCAGAAATGAAAAAGGACGCGGCGGTCCAGACCGGCGCGTCCTTTTCCTTTTCATGCCAACCGCCCGTCACCATGCGGGCATCCGGCAATCATGCCGCCCGCACATCCCCCAGGAACCGGCTCACATTACCGGTCAGGTGATCGGCCTGCCCTCGCAATTCCTCCATGGCCTGCATCATGGCGGTGGATGCTTTTTCGGTTTCCACCATGATGGCGTTGACACTGTCCACCGCGCCGGAAACCGCCTGAGTGTTGGCCGCCGCCGATTGCACGTTGCGGGAAATCTCGGCGGTGGCGGCCCCCTGCTCTTCCACGGCGGCAGCGATGGCGGTGGAAATTTCGTTCATTTCCACAATGGTCCGGCTGATGCCCTGGATCATGGACACCACATCGGTGGTCATGGACTGGATACTTCCAATCTGCGAACTGATTTCATCGGTGGCCTTGGACGTTTGATTGGCCAGCGACTTCACTTCGTTGGCGACCACGGCAAAGCCCTTGCCGGCATCGCCGGCACGGGCCGCCTCGATGGTCGCGTTCAGGGCCAGCAGATTGGTTTGGCTGGCAATGGCTTCGATCAGACGAATGATATCGCCGATCCGGGCCGACGCCTCGGCCAAACCGGAAATCTGGCCTGCGGCCTTTTCCGCTTCGACCACGGCCTTTCCGGTCACATCGGCAGCGTGGGTCATGCGGGAACTGATCTCGGTGATGGATGCCGACAATTCTTCCGCCGCCGCCGCCACGGTCTGAACGCTGGACGATGCATCGCGGGCTGCTCCAGCCGCTTCATTGGTGGCATTCAACACCTGGGCCGCCATTTCCTCGGCCGACCGCGCCCGGTCCATGGCCTGGGTGGCGGCACCGCTCATGCTTTCGATCTGCTGACCGCTTTGACGGTCGAAATCACCGCACAAACTGTTCACCTTGCTGGCCCGCACCTCGCGCTCGCGGTGCTGGGTTTCGCTGTCGGCTGCCAATTGGGCGGCAGCCAGGGCATTCCGGCGCAAGACCTCGATGGCCGCTGCCAATTGCCCCACCTCGTCCTTGCGGTTCTGGTAAGCCACCTGCAAATCATTCCGCCCGCCCGCCAATTGGCCGATACCGCCGGTCAGTTCGACCAGGGCATCCACCACCCGGCGGGAAAAGGTCATGCCCACCACCACACTGGCCACCAGGACCGCCACCAATCCGGCGGATACCAGGATCAGACGCAGCAGGGCAGCGGACTGC
>JAYSBF010000109.1:0-6157 GCA_041915545.1 Magnetospirillum sp.
CCAAACCTCCTGTTTCTTTTTCTTTCAAAGAGTTAGAAATCTGGAGGGTTCGGGAGGCTGTGCCTCTCGATTGGGGGATCGGGGGCAAATGCCCCCGAAAGAGGGTTTTTCCGCATCCTGCTAAACCATCCTGCACACAGGATGGTTTAGGATCAGCCCTGCGGCGGTTCCGGTTCCATGGCGGCGATCAGGCTGCCCAGACTGGCCGGAATCGCCACATCGGCCCGTTGCTGAACCTTGATGGGCGGCGGCAGCGGAACGGGGAACAATTGCCCCTCGCCACCGTCATTCTGTCGGGCGCGGTCCAAAATGCCCTCTTCAGGGACATCGGCCATGGACAACGTGACCGTGGCCGGGTCATCGCTGGCCAATTGCAGTTCATCCGGCGTGGATGCAATCCGCGCCGAGGATTGACCCAATCCGGCTGCCGAAGCAATGACGGTTGGAGTGGCAAGGGCAGGATTGTCGGGAGCCAGGCGGAACTCAGGCTCGGCCCGGCCCAGCCGCAATTGGGCCGGGTCGCCATCGACGCGGGCCAGATCAGCCTGTCGGCTGAAGACACTGTCCGGGCGGGACAAGGCAAGTTGCGGCAAATCGGGCCGGAGCGCCGGTGGAATTGACGCCACGAATGCTGATGCCGCCACGGGGGCGGGGGGCTGCGCGGGGGCAGCAACGGGCACGGGGGCGACCGCCGCCGCCAATTGCTGCGGCGGTTGCGCCGACAGTGGGGCGGGTTCTGCCAATTGTGCGACCTGTTCCGGGGGCGAGACGGCGGCAGGCGCCGCCGGAGAGGGGGCCGGGACGGCGGCAGGCTCTGCCTGGGCGACCACCACCGGAGCGGCAACACTTTCCGGTTCCTGCGGCGGTGGGACAGCCGCCACTTGTACGGCGGCAGAGCGGGCATTTTGCACCAAAGCCGCCATTTGCTGATTGGCGTTGGCCTGACTAAGCCGCTGGGCCGCGGCCGAGGCGGATTGCCCCAACATGGCGTTGGCGATCTGCTGCGCTCGCCGCTGGGTCGGTGTGCCCACCAAAAGCGGCTGCTGCCGCGACGGTGCGACTGCGCCCATGGCCAAGATCGTATCGGTGATTTGCTGGCTGGACCGTTCCGGCGCCGTGGCGCTGCGTTCCATCAGCGCGGCCACGGCTTGACTGCGGGTAGGCTGATAGGCGGTTTGAGGCGGCTGGCTGAGCGGCTGCGGCTTGCCCGCTTCCGGCTGAGCGGGCTTGGCCACCTCGACCTGGGCGACCTGCACAGGCTTCGCCGTCTCCGGCTGGGCGGGTTTGACCACCTCGGCCTGGGCGACCTGGGCAGGCTTCGCCGTCTCCGGCTGGGCGGGTTTGGCCACCTCGGCCTGGGCGACTTGCACAGGCTTCGCCGTCTCCGGCTGGAGGGTTTGTATAGATTTACCCGCCTCCGGCTGGGGGGGTTGTATGGATTTGCCCGCCTCCGGCTGGGGGGGGTGTATAGATTTGCCCGCCTCCGGCTGGGCGAGGGCCGCCGCCAGGACCGCCTGGGCCATCACCACGCTTTGGGCCGGGGCGGCAGCCGGGGGCGCCGCCGCGATTTGCGGTGCCTCTGGCGAAGGGGTGGCGGTCTGGGGCAGCAGGGCGCGCAACACGCCCAAATCAGCGGGGGGACGTGGCGCGACAGCGGCGAATTGCAGGGCCGACGGCGATTGCTGCGCCGATGTGGGCGGCTGACTGGCGATTTGGGTATCGGCGCCGGACGTGTCGTCAACATCCAACGGGCCGGTATCCGGGCGCGCCTCTGGGCGCAGGAACGCCAAATCCTGGGATTCGGCGATCATGGATTTAACGGTGGTGCCGCGATCGGGCAAGGGGATGGGCGATGGCGGGATGGCGGCGATCATGATGTTGCTGCCGGTGCTGGTCGGCCGCTCCACCGGTTGCAGCGCGGCCAGATCCACCTGGGGCCGCATGCCGTCGACCACGTCATTGGCGCCGTTCATGGCTTGCTGAAACCGGCGTTCCACCGTGGTGTAAACATCGGAAAGCGGGCGGGTTTCGCCGGATTGCGGATCGCGGAAATATTCGGGATTGGCGCGGGCGGCGCTGGGCAATTGCGCTTGTTGGTCTTCGGGCTGATGACGGCTTTGCAGGACCTTGATGGCACCGCCCGGCCCCAGGAAGTGGGCCAGATAAAGATCGTGGCTGCTGACCTTGCGGCCCAGACGGCCTTCCAGAATCTCGGTATTATCCTTGGCGTATTCACCCGCCATCAACGCCGACAGCTTGGGATCACGGCGCAAATCCAGGATTTCTTTTTTCAATCCGGCATCGCCGATGGTCCACCGCCCGTCCTTATCGGCGGTGATGGCGTCGGCATATTTGCCCAGCCCATGCTCGGCACCGTGGCGCTTGACCATTTCCAGCCAGGTGCCAGTGGTGAACTGGTACAGACCCATGGCGGTTGAGCGGCGATTGCGCGCATCCGGGTTCAGCCGACTTTCCTGATTGGCCTGGGCCAACAGGAATTCGAAAGACACGCCGGTCGCTTCGGCTGCGTCACGGATATGCCCGGCCACCGGGTGTTCGGTGGGCTGGATGGTCGGGACCGCGGTTTGCGTCGCGGAGGATTGCATGGGCCAAGGCTCCGGCTTCTCTGAAAAAGCGACGTAGCATAGCATTTAAAAAGTTACCGGAGTCTTCCCGCTTCAGGATTTTTCCAAGACTCTTTTTCTTGACGGGGGTGGGTCTGGCACATAGGATGCGGCCCTCCCGGAAATGCGGCGGGCTGGCTTATCTGCTAGCGCGCCGTTTATTCACGGGTATGAACCAAATTGTCGAAACGCCGGACGGGTCGGCGCATTATCCCGAAGGAAGCCCCAATGGCATGCCCAGGGGTGTTTTTTTCGTGATAACCGCCGGTTCGTGCGAAGGGAATGACTGATGCCCACGATCAACCAATTGATCCGTAAGTCGCGCCAGCCTTTGACGGCGCGCAACAAGGTGCCGGCGCTGGAAGCCTGCCCGCAAAAGCGTGGTGTGTGCACCCGCGTTTATACCACCACTCCGAAGAAGCCCAACTCGGCGCTGCGTAAAGTTGCCCGTGTGCGCCTGACCAACGGCTTCGAAGTCACCAGCTACATTCCGGGCGAAGGCCATAACCTTCAGGAACACTCGGTGGTGATGATCCGCGGCGGTCGTGTGAAGGACTTGCCCGGTGTGCGTTATCACATCATTCGCGGTACTCTGGATACCCAGGGTGTCAAGGACCGTAAGCAACGCCGTTCCAAATACGGCGCGAAGCGTCCGAAGTGAGGTACTGAGACATGTCCCGTCGTCATGCCGCCGAGAAGCGCGAAATCAACCCCGATGCCAAGTATGGCGATCTGGTGGTTGCCAAGTTCATGAACTGCCTGATGTTGGATGGCAAGAAGTCTGCCGCCGAAGCCATCGTCTACGGCGCTCTGGACAAGATTCAGTCCAAGACTGGTCAGGACCCCCTGGCCGTGTTCCACGAAGCCTTGGACAATGTGAAGCCGGCCGTGGAAGTGCGTTCCCGCCGCGTCGGTGGTGCCACCTATCAGGTGCCCGTCGAAGTGCGCACGGATCGCCGTCAGGCCTTGGCCATCCGTTGGCTGATCGACTATTCGCGCAAGCGGTCGGAAACCACCATGGTTGATCGGCTGTCCGGCGAATTGCTGGATGCCGCCAACAATCGCGGTGCCGCCGTGAAAAAGCGCGAAGACACCCATCGTATGGCTGATGCCAACAAGGCGTTCTCGCACTATCGTTGGTAGTCGCGATCTTGCGGTAATTACCGATGGCCCGTTCCACGCCACTTGATCGTTATCGTAATATCGGCATCATGGCTCACATTGATGCCGGTAAAACGACGACGACCGAGCGAATCCTGTACTACACCGGAAAGTCCTATCGCATTGGCGAGGTCGATCACGGCACCGCCACCATGGATTGGATGGAGCAGGAGCAGGAACGGGGCATCACCATCACTTCGGCCGCGACCACAGCCTTTTGGCGTGATCACCGCATCAATATCATCGACACTCCCGGTCACGTGGACTTCACCATCGAGGTGGAACGGTCCTTGCGTGTCCTGGATGGCGCGGTGGCTATTTTTGATGCGGTGGCCGGGGTGGAGCCGCAGACGGAAACGGTGTGGCGGCAGGCCGACAGGTACGGCGTGCCGCGCATCTGTTTCATCAACAAACTTGACCGCGCCGGGGCTGATTTCTTCCGCACGGTCGAGATGATCACCGACCGGCTGGGTGACCGCCCACTGGTCATGACCTTGCCCTTGGGGCAAGGGCCGGATTTCCGTGGCGTCGTCGATCTGCTTCGTTCCACCGCCGTGGTGTGGAAGGAAGAGGGCCTGGGAGCCAAGTTCGAAGATCAGCCCATTCCCGCCGAACTGACGGAAAAAGCCGCCTTTTACCGCTCGCGCCTGATTGAGGCGGCGGCGGAAATCGACGATTCCGTCATGGAAGATTTCGTCGCGGGCCGCGATCCCGATCTGGGGGCCGTCCGCGCCGCCCTGCGCCGGGGCACCATCAACCGCGATTTCGTCCCGGTTTTGTGCGGATCTGCCTTCCGTAACAAGGGTGTTCAGCCCCTGCTGGACGCGGTGGTGGATTATCTGCCGTCGCCCCTGGACATTCCCCCGGTCAGCGGCGTGGCCCTGGCCGATGGGGCCGCCATGACCCGCGATGCCAGCGATGGCGCGCCGTTCACCGGTCTTGCCTTCAAGATCATGAATGACCCGGTGGTGGGGGCGCTGACATTCGTGCGCGTCTATTCCGGGACAGCGCGGGCCGATATGCGTCTGACCAACACCACCCGTGGCGGGGCCGAGCATGTGGGCCGCATGGTGTTGATGCACGCCAACAGCCGCGAAGATATTCACGAAGCCCATGCGGGCGACATCGTCGCCTTTGCCGGGTTTGACGATACGGCGACGGGCGACACCTTATGCGGCGGCGATGCCGCATCCCATCTGGTGCTGGAACGGGTGGACGTTCCCGATCCGGTGATCGAGGTGGCGGTCGAACCCAAAAGCCCCGATGATCATGACCGCTTGGCCCATGCCCTGTCCCGTCTGGCCGCCGAAGACCCGTCCTGCCGCATTGGCCATGATGTGGAAACCGGTCGGACCCTGGTGCGCGGCATGGGTGAATTGCATCTGGAAATCATCCTTGAACGGGTGAAGCGGGAATTCAAGGTTGAAACCAATGCGGGCAAACCGCAGGTGGCCTATCGCGAAACCATTTCCGCCGCCGCCGAAGCCGAACAGGTGATCAACCGTCAAGCCGCCGGTGTGGGACAGTTCGCCCGCCTGCGTCTGCGGGTGGAACCCGGTGTCGCCGGATCGGGAATCGTGTTCGAAAACAAGGTGCAAGCCAGCAGCTTGCCCAAGGAATTCGCCGCCGGGGCCGAACATGGGGTGATGGCGGCCCGTGACAGCGGGGTGGTCGCCGGGTTCCCCATGACCGATCTGCGGGTTATCCTGGTGGATGGCGGTTTTCATGACACCGATTCCACCCAGGGCGTGTTTGAACAAGCGGCCCGGTCCGCGTTCCGCGACGCCGCCTTGCAGGCGCGGCCCAAATTGCTGGAACCGGTGATGAAAGTCGAAGTGCTGGTGCCCGAGGAATTCATGGGCGGCATCATCGGTGATTTGAATGCCCGCCGGGGGCAAGTGGGCGGAATGGACCATCGCGGCAATGTCCGGGTGGTGTCAGCCCTGGTGCCGCTGGCGAATATGTTTGGTTATGTGAATTCCCTGCGATCATTGTCGCAGGGACGTGCCCAGTACGCCATGGTCTTCGACCATTATGCGGATGTCCCGGCCCATGTGGCCGAGGGAATCCGTCTTCGGTTGGCTGGGTAGCCGGTCAGCCCTTGCCCTGCCGCCCAGGCTGGGGTAGGAGATGGCCACAAGAATGTTCCACTGTGTGGGGCGATTGGGCAAGCAGGGGGGAACGCCTGCTTGCCCAATCGCCACACCGCGTATGCTAAACCAATTCGTGATGGAGTAATCAGGACAATGGCCAAGGCGAAATTCGAGCGCAACAAGCCGCACTGCAACATCGGCACCATCGGTCACGTTGACCATGGCAAGACCTCGCTGACCGCGGCGATCACCAAGGTTCTGGCCGAAACGGGTGGTGCG
>JAYSBF010000110.1:0-6109 GCA_041915545.1 Magnetospirillum sp.
CAACTGCAATCGAAGGCTTTTCCGCTGACATGGTCGCTTTCCTCTGATCCGTGCTCACTCAACTCCACACTGGGAGTGTGTTGCAAGGATCATTGGCACACAGGGCGGAAAACTGCGCACTTGTGTCGATATGCCCTGAAACCCGCAGGACAGCGTGAACGCCTGGAAGGCAATCGTGACACCATCCCCTTGATTTTACACGGGTTCACTACGTTGACATGGAAGGGGTCACAAGTTCGATCCTTGTACCGCCCACCATTTATCTCGAAAAATCATCGCGTCAGATAAGAAATCCATCGGATTAGCCCAACCCATGGGTAAGGCAATCCGTGGCCATCTTTCCGGGCCGCTCCACGACGGGCCGCCAGGGGCAGGTGACTGCCCGCACCCGCCAGGGGCGCGATGCCCCCTTTTGTCTTTTAACGCTTTCCTGGCGCGGCGGATGGATCGCATCCCGGATGCGGCGGCCTATTCGCCTGCAAAGCGGGCCAACATCGCCTGCACCGCCGCATCGTCTGGCCAGTCCGTGGCCAAGCGTTGCAATTGGTTCAACAATTGGTCGCGGCGGTCCAGATCGTTTTCCGCCTTGGCGTCGATCTGGGTGTTGAACAACGCAGAGGCCAGTTGTTCCCGCACCGCCGCATCATCTGGCCAGTCCGTGGCCAAGCGTTGCAATTGGTCCAACAATCGGTCGCGGCGGTCCAGATCATTTTCCGCCTTGGCATGGTTCAGGGTGTTGATCACCGCCCTGGCCAGTGCTTCCCGTACCGCCGCATCGTTTGGCCAGTCCGTGGCCAAGCGTTGCAATTGGTCCAATAATTGGTCGCGGCGGTCCAGATCGTTTTCCGCCTTGGCGTCGATCTGGGTGTTGACCACCGCCTTGGCCAGTGCTTCCCGCACCGCCGCATCATCTGGCCAGTCCGTGGCCAAGCGTTGCAATTGGTCCAACAATTGGTCGCGGCGGTCCAGATCATTTTCCGCCTTGGCGTAGACCAGGGTGTTGACCACTGCCTTGGCCAGTTGTTCCCGCACCGCCGCATGGTCTGGCCAGTCCGTGGCCAAGCGTTGCAATTGGTCCAATAATTGGTCGCGGCGGTCCAGATCATTTTCCGCCTTGGCATGGTTCAGGGTGTTGAACAACGCCTTGGCCAGTGCTTCCCGCATCGCCGCATCGTTTGGCCAGTCCGTGGCCAAGCGTTGCAATTGGTCCAACAATTGGTCGCGGCGGTCCAGATCATTTTCCGCCTTGGCATGGTTCAGGGTGTTGACCACCGCCTTGGCCAGTCGTTCCCGCACCGCCACATCGTCTGGCCAGTCCGTGGTCAAGCGTTGCAATTGGTCCAACAATTGGTCGCAGCGTTTCAGATCATTTTCCGCCTTGGCATGGTTCAGGGTGTTGAACATTGCCGAGGCCAGGGCGGTGCGGATGATGGGAGTGTGCCCCCATGATGCCGTCATCGGGTGAAAATGGTCACAAAGCCGGGAAAAGTGCGGCCAAGGCAGCGGGATGGGGGATGTGGCGCTGACCGACCAGAGAAAATCCGCGAAAAAGGCAGCGGTCTTTTGGTCGGGAAGGGTGGGATTAGTCAGCAAGAAAATGGCGGGATGGCGGGGAAAGTTTTGGATGGCGCGCAGGGCAAAGGCCGCCATCGCGCCGGGATGGTGTTGCCACGCGGTTTGGGCGATCCAGGCCAGGGGCGGCGGTTGCGGGTCGTTGGGGTGACCGGCCAGGGTTTCCAGGGCAAAGAATTCACCGATCAGATCAGGTTGAATTCCGTCCAATTCTCTTCCCCGCGGCGGGGGGGAGCCAATGGCCTGGGCGCAGGCCGATAATTCCCTGCCAGTGATTTCCCGCTTTAATTTTATGGCGAATTCGATCAAGAGCGTTTCAGTGGTCTTGCCCAGCATGGTGGCGATGGCGATGACCGCGTCGGAATCATCTTGCATATGGGTCGATGGGCGGAAATGGTTACGATAACGGTGCAGAAATTTTCTCAAGACCTGATCCAGATCGCCCGATAAATCCGGCTGATCCGCCAGGATCATTGCCACCAATGGCCGTTCTGCCCGGTCCAGCCGGGTCAGGCGGTCGAAAAAATCCGCCGGCGTCAACTGTAAGGGCTGGTGATCATCGGTCCAGGGGCGGGATTGCACCATCGTCCATAATTGGTCACGGGATGGGGCCGGGACGGGGAAGGGGGCGGGGGCAAAGCATCGCTCGATCAATGCTTCTTCGTCATCGCGCAAGAATTCCTGACGGAATGCATCGCTTTCCTGGCGATCCACCAGCAACAGGCGGATCACCGGGGCATTTTGGTCGGTGTGGTGCAGAAAGGTCCCAGCCAATTCGCGGACTTTTGGGCCGTTTTCACTGGCGTAATCGGCGATAATCAAGGTGGGGCGGGATGGTGCCCATCCCGGCGCCGGTACTTGCCCTTTCCGCAGGAACCCGACTGTCCATCCGGCCGTGGCTGCCTGTTGGCACAATTGGCGCGCCAGGCGGGTTTTTCCCATGCCGCCGGGGCCGGTGATCATCCACCACCGGAATGGGGCATCATCCCGCAAAAACGCCCATAGCCGGGTTAACTCAACGGTGCGGCCGACAAAGGGAATGGCTGGGTTGCGCGGTGAAAACCGCCGCCACGAGGTGAAATCGCCGCTGCGTTCGAATCGCAGCCAGCTTGTTTCATTATCAATGGCGCTGACAATGCGGTCCATTAACCTGGATGATGCGGTCGTCACCCCGGCCAGGGCATCCAAGGCTGTGCCAAGATCGCCGATTCCGGTGGTGATATTTTTCGAAAGCGCATCAATCCGATCACCCTGATCAGTCAGCAAATCCTGTAGCAACGCCGCCTGTTCGACGGTCCAGATGGTGGCGAAAGCCGGATTGCTGCGCAGGTGTGACGATACCGCCCGCACAAACAGGGAAAACCATCCATCATTACCACCGGCATCGCCGGAAAATTCCGCCCGGAACGATGGCGGTATTCCGGTCTTTTCCTGTTGCCAAGCCTGGATCGCCTGGTCGAATTCAGCCAGCATCGCCTGTTCCGCCGGTTCGCGCCATGGACTGTCGAACGGCGAAAACCCGTGGCGAAAGCTTATATTCCCGGTCGTGGCGTGGGGCAGGGTGGCGCTGTCCGGGGCGGTTCTGACCGTCTTGGCCCAATCCTTGATGGATTCATCCCGTCTTTGTTCGGCAATGATGCGCGTCGCTTGGAAGTGGAAGTTTTCTTCCGCCTGATCCGACCGGTTTTTGCGGGCATCGTGCCAGATGGTGATCTTTTGCCCTAATGCCTGCAATTGCGCCTGACGCAGGGCGCATAAAAGCGTGTCATCCGCCGATGTGGCATTGGCCGGGGTATCTTTCCATTTCTGCCACCATCGGTGCAGCAGGTCGGGGGTCAGATTGACCAGTAATGAATTGCCAGCCGCCGCCGCCGCCAGTCCCAACCCGGCCAAGCCGCCGGTGGACGCACCCAAAACCCCAAGCCCCACGGCGGTGATGCCGTAAAGCGCCAATCTGGCCGATAAGATATTTAGCGATGACATTGCCCACACTCCACCAAATGAAGTATGTGGTCAGGACGATTCGCCCGCAAGTGTGTCGTGCGGTGCGCTGCGATTTCGCTGGAAAATGTCCGGCTGATCCCGCTATGCATAACGGCGATATCACCGTCATTATTTGGTGCCGCCATGACCCATCCATCTGTCTGCCCCCATGATTGCCCCAGCGTTTGCGCCCTGGATGTCAGCCTGGAGGCGCCGGACCGCATCGGGCGGGTTCGTGGGGCGGATCAGCCCTATACCGACGGGGTGATCTGCGCCAAGGTCGCCCGTTATGCCGAACGGGTGCACCATCCCGACCGCCTGACCACCCCGTTACGGCGGACCGGACCAAAGGGCAGTGGCCAATTCACCCCTATCGGTTGGGACGAGGCGTTGGACCGTGTGGCGGATCGGTTCGCAGCCGATACGGAATGGTTGGGGGCTCAGGCTGTGTGGCCCTATCATTATGCCGGCACCATGGGCTTGATCCAGCGCGAGGGAATTAAGCGGTTGCGCCATGCAATGGGCTATTCCGGCATGAAGGAAACCTTTTGCGTCGCCATTGCCGATGCGGGGTGGAGTGCGGGGGTTGGCGGTAAGCGGGGGGTGGATGCCCGCGAGATGGCCCAGTCGGATTTGATCGTCATTTGGGGCGGAAATCCGGTGCACACCCAGGTCAATGTGATGAATTGGGTGCAAAAGGCCCGGCGCGACCGGGGGGCCAAGCTGGTGGTGGTTGATCCCTATCGCACCGCCACGGCGGATAAGGCCGATCTGCATCTGGCCCCGCGCCCCGGCACCGATGGGGCGCTGGCCTGTGCGGTCATGCATGTTCTGTTCGCCGAAGGTTTGGCCGACCGGGATTATTTGGCCCGTTACACCGACTTTCCCGCCGATCTGGAAGCGCATCTGGCCAGCCGCGATCCCCAATGGGCGGCGGCCATCACCGGTATCGCCGCCGCCGACATCATTGCCTTTGCCCGCCTGTATGGATCGGTCCAGCGCAGTTTTATCCGGGTGGGATATGGGTTCACCCGGCATCGCAACGGTGCCGCCAGCATGCATGCGGTCACCTGTCTGCCCGCAATCACCGGGGCGTGGCGCCATCCCGGCGGCGGCGCCCTGTTCGGCCAGGGGCAGATATTCCGCCTGAAAAGTGAATTATTGGATGGGGGCAGCCTGCGCGATCCCACCACCCGCATCATGGATCAATCCCGCATCGGGGCCGTGCTGACCAACGATCCGGCGGATTTGCAAGGCGGGCCGCCGGTGACCGCCATGCTGATCCAAAACACCAATCCCATGGCCGTGGCCCCGGATAGCGGGCGGGTGCGGCGGGGTTTCCTGCGTGAAGATCTGTTCGTCTGTGTGCACGAACAATTCATGACTGAAACGGCCCGTATGGCCGATGTGGTGCTGCCTGCCACCACGTTCTTGGAACATAACGATATTTACCGGGCATCGGCCCATACCTTTTTGCAAGTGGCTCGCGCGGCCATTCCCCCGATAGGGAAAGCCCGCTCCAATCATGCGGTCATCCGCGATCTGGCCCGCCGATTGGGCGCCAGCCATCCCGGCTTTGAACTGGATGAATGGGATTTGATCGACCGGGTTTTACGGGATTCCGGCAAACCCGGCGCCGATGATCTGGCATCCATGCGGTGGCTGGATTGTGCGCCCTCCTTTGAAACCGCTCACTTCCTGGATGGTTTCCCCCATGCCGACGGAAAATTTCATTTCGCCCCCGATTGGTCGCGTCTGGGCGATAATCACCAGGATTTGCCCCGCCTGCCCGATCACATGCCGGTGATGGATGCCCCCGCCGATGATCGCCCGTTCCGGCTGGTGGCGGCGCCGTCGCGCAATTATCTGAACAGCACGTTCAATGAAACACCGTCATCGCAGCGGGCCGAGCAACGGCCCACCGTGCTGATCCACCCGGATATCTGTACCGGTCTGGCCGTGCAGGATGGCGACGTGGTGGAAATCGGCAATGATCAGGGAGTGGTGCGGGTGCATGTGCGGGCATCCGCCGGGCAGGATTGCCAAACGCTGATCGTCGAAGGAATCTGGCCCAATCATGCCTTTATCGGCGGGCAGGGGATCAATACCCTGACCAGCGCCCAACCCGCAGCCCCGGCGGGCGGGGCCGTGTTTCATGATACGGCGGTGTGGCTGCGCCGCTTTTGCGAGCATTGAATTCGGCGAAGGGCAATCATAATCCCAGCGCCCATTGCAGGGTTTGGGGGCTCAAGCCCCAAAACGGAAGGATGGACGAATTTTTCAGCACTCTGTTATACCAACGACCGTAAGTTCTGACTTGCGGTCGTTGGTTCTGCCGCCATTGCGGCGGCGGCCAGTTTGACGCGCGACGATCTAGGTGTCGCCTCTCAATAGGTTGTTCATGGGAGCCCCTTGAGGTATGTGAGTTTTGCGAAAAGCCACACCCCATCAAGGAGATCCCATGAACGTCCATAAGAATGCCAAACTCACCCCGAGCGGTCGAGCTTTGATCGTCGAACGCCGTGCTGCTGGGGGTCTCACCAGCTACCGTTTA
>JAYSBF010000111.1:0-5747 GCA_041915545.1 Magnetospirillum sp.
TCTTCAACGCCCTGCGGTTCTTTCGACGGCATGGCGTCAAGGTCCATCGCGTCATGACCGACAACGGCGTCAGCTTCCGTTCTCATCGCTATGCCAAGGCATTGCGAATGCTCAAAATCAAGCATATGCGGACAAGACCCTAGAGCGGATTTCGACCAATCGAAATCAGCTCTTATTCTTGCCTGTGGCCGCCCCGTGCCGGGGCCGCTCAAGCGCCGCGCGGGCTTAGTCGCGTATTTCCCGACCCGATGCGGTCGAAATACGCTCTATACCCCAAAAACCAACGGCAAGGCCGAACGCTTCGTCCAGACTTCTTTACGCGAATGGGCCTATGCCAAGCCCTACGCGAAGTCCGATCACCGGCGCCCTCAGCGGCGGGCGGGTTTCTCCGAAACCCTTGCCTTCCGCGGCATAAGCCGCGCGGCCCCTTGGGCCTAATCAAATCCCCATGAGTTTCACTCACCGGGATTTGGTATAATCCCTGTCCGGTTCGTGTTGCCATCAATGAAGCTGGAACTTAGCCTTGCGTTCCATTTCCAGCATCAGCCAGCTTTCCAGGGAGAGCGGGCGACCCATTTCCCGCCATGCCAAGGTGGCGCGGTTGCGGATGCTGGTCAGGTCGCGTCCGTGGGTCAGCTTGGACGACAGGTCACGGTTGATGTCGGCCAGGATCAGGGCATGATCACCACTGCCGGAGCGGCAGGCCAGATGAATGGTGGTCATGACGAATTCGGCCTGTTTGCGGTCAGGAAAGCGCCAGCCGCATTGATGGGCGATGGCGCTAAGGCGCAGCCACAAACGATGATTGGCGTTCAGGGCGTCAATCAATTGGCCGTCACCCTGGGCGGTGGCCAAATCCTCGGCGGCCAAGTCCAGCGCCAGGGCGCTGCTTTCATTCAGGCTCATGCAAATGGGGATGGTGGTGGTAAATCCCATGGCGTGTTCCTCCACAGATTGACCTGGGCACGCCATGGGATCGTCCGGTTGAATTTATTGCTTTTCTGAACCCGTGGCGTGGCGTCGATGATACCGCTTCGGTTGTGCACATCTCAATAGACCGGAAGGTTGGTTCACCCCTCATCGCCTTTCAGCGATTGGATCAGCCAATGATCCATGTCCTGATCGGGCTGGTGATTTTGTGCGGCCCACAGGGATTGGGCGCGGTGATTAAGATGGTCCAAATCACCGCCGGCCAGATGGGCGGATACCTGACGGTTGATGTCGATCAGGGTATTCAGTTGTTCGTCACTGACCCCCCGGCCCATTTTGTTGGCGGTGTCCAGGGCATAGGCGGCCATACGGGCATCGGGGACTTGCCAATTCTTGCGCTGGGCCAGTTTTCCCAGGATTTGCCAGACTTGGCGATTGTGTTCCAAGGCGGCAATGAATTGCTGGGGATCGTGGGCATGATCCAGGGCGCGGGCGGCGCCGTCCAGGGCCAGGGCGCCGCTTTCCGCCGGGGTCAGGTGGTGAGCATGATGGGGCATCGCTTCCTCCCGTCGGGTGGTTTGCCGCTTGTCGCGGTATATGTTTGTTTTATGGTATGCAAAAGAGGCAAAACGGTGCAAGAAAATATAAGGATATTTTTATTTATTTCTCGAAATGAAAATGGTTAGTCCATTATATCGGATGTATTTAATGAAAAGGTCATTGGTTTTGACCGTGATAACATGGGCGAAAGATAGAGAGGTGGTGTTTATGACCATTTGATATATGACGATGGGTTGTGGTATTCTTTTGCTATCTTTCTAATCATTGTGTTGAAGGGGCTGATTTTGTGCTGAAAAAACGGTCAATCCTGATCGCTGGTCACGCCAGTAGCGTGTCTCTGGAACAGGAATTTTGGGACGCGTTGAAGGCTATGGCCGATGATATGGGGCAGTCGGTCAACCATGCGGTGACCGCGATCGACGCCGACCGCCAGGGGAATCTGTCATCGGCGATTCGTGTCAGGGTATTGATGTACTGGCGCGACCGGGCACAGGCGGGCCATGTGTCCGGGCCTGGCGTCCCTGCCGATTTGCGTTGACCGGGGGGGCGGCTGGATTGCCTGGCCGTGCGCCCCGCGGCGTGTTTCGTAACCGGCTAATCCTTGGCCGGGCAATCGGTGGTGGGGGTGTCGTTTTCGCTTTCGACGATGGTGCGTTCGTCCTGTTCCAGCCGCCGCAATTTGCGTTTCTGGCTGGCATAGCCATAGATGGCCACCAGGGCGGCCAGGGCGACGAAGGCGCCCAGCATGTACCATTTGTTATCGCCCAGCCAGTTTTCCAGGGCGCGCCCCAGCCAATAGCCGCCCCAGGCGAAGCTGTGGGCCCAGATCATGGCGGCGATGGCGTTCAGAATGAAATATCGCAACCGCGACACCCCGGAAATACCGATGACGAAGGGGGCGATGTTGCGGATGCCATAGATGAAGCGGAAGGACAGGATGAATAAGGTGGGGTGGGTTTTGACCAGTTGAAAGGCCCAGTCGATTTTCTTGCCCAAAGTGGGCCAGCGGGCCAGCAGCGGCGAGCCATAACGGCGCCCGATGTAAAAATACAATTGGTCACCGAGGAAACTGCCGGTAAAGGCAGCCAGGGCCAGCCATTCCACCACGATATTGTAGCGGCCTTCCGACGCCAGGGCACCGGCCAGGATGACGACGGTTTCCCCTTCGATGAAGGTCCACAAAAGGATGACCGGATACAGCAGGTAGCTGTATTGGGTCACGACGGTGTGAAGGATATCTTCCAAGACCTGCCCTGTTCACAGTGCCGCGCCAGCATGTTCGATTGTGAACATAAGGCAAAGCATTGAAATATCCAGCCCATCCCCCGTTTCACCCCTGAACGGGTTGTTCCGGCGCAGGCAAGACCTGTGGCAAAAATCGGGCATTGGCGCGGGGGGCGTCAATGACGAAATGCATGCTTTTCCATTTCGTCATGAAGCTGACCCCGACCGCCATGGCCATAAGGGGGGATTAGCGGCGGGGCCGGATGTGATTGACATGGCCCATCTTGCGGCCCGGCCTGGCCTGATGCTTGCCATATAGGTGCAGGCGGGCATCGGGATCGGACAGGATGGCCAGCCAGTGATCGGCATCGTCACCGATCAGATTTTTCATGGTGGCGTCGGAATGACGATCCGGGTTGCCCAGGGGCAGGCCGCAAACGGCGCGGACGAATTGTTCGAACTGGTCGGTCACGCAGGCATCCATGGTCCAATGCCCGGAATTATGGGGGCGTGGAGCCATTTCATTGGCCAGCAAGCGGTTGTCGCGGGTCACGAAAAACTCGACCGCCAGCAGCCCGGCCAGATCCAGGGCGGTGGCGACGCGGCATGTGGCATCGACAGCCAGGGCGGCCAGGGCGGCATCAATGGGGGCGGGAACGGTGCTGATATCCAGGATATGGTTCTTATGCACGTTCCAGGCGGGTTCAAAGGCGCGGGCGGTGCCATCGGGACCACGGGCGACGATCACGGAAATTTCGCCAACGAAGTCGATGAACCCTTCCAGCACGGCTTCGGCCCGGCCCAGACTGTCCCACGCGGTCAGCGGGTCGGTATCGGCGGCGATCTTGGCCTGGCCCTTGCCGTCATAGCCCAGGCGGGTGGTCTTCAGGACCGCCGGGGTACCGATGGCGGCGATGGCATCTGCCAGGGCTTGGGGGCTGTCCACCTTGGCCCAGGGGGCGGTGGCGATACCCAGATCGTTGAAAAAGGTCTTTTCGCTGATCCGGTCCTGGGCCACGTCCAGAACCCGCCAGCCGGGGCGGACCGGCACCAATCCCTCGAGCAGTCGAACACTGTCGGCGGGAATGTTTTCGAACTCAAATGTGACCACATCCACGGCGCGGGCAAACGCCTCCAGCGCCGCCAGATCGGTATAAGACGCCACCGTGGCCCGGTCGGCCACCTGTTCCGCCGGGCTGTCGGCCTCGGGGCTGTAGACGTGGACCCGATACCCCAGACGGGCGGCGGCCAGGGCGGTCATGCGGCCCAACTGGCCGCTGCCGATGATGCCGATGGTGCTGCCGGGCGGCAGGGGTGTGGTGTGGGGCTGGGCTGGGCTTTGGGGCATGGCGGATCAGACGGTCAGGTGGGGATTGTCGGGATCGGTGGGTTTGTCCGCCACTGACTGGGTCTGACGGTCCCGCCATTGATCCAGCCGTTCGGCCAGGGCGGGATCGGACAGGGCCAGGATGGATACCGCCATCAGACCGGCATTGGTGGCCCCGGCCTTGCCGATGGCCAAGGTGCCTACCGGGACGCCGCCGGGCATCTGGACGATGGAATAAAGGGAATCGATGCCCTTCATGGTCCGACTTTCCACCGGAACCCCCAAGACGGGCAGGGGGGTCATGGCGGCGGTCATACCGGGCAGATGAGCTGCGCCACCCGCCCCGGCGATGACCACCTTCAGTCCACGGCTGCGGGCGGTGGTGGCATATTCCACCAGACGGGCGGGGGTGCGATGGGCGGAAACCACGCGGGTTTCATAGGCCACGCCCAGATCGGTCAGGACCTGCGCCGCGTGGCGCATGGTTTCCCAATCGGATTGGCTGCCCATGATAATGCCGACCAGCGGCTGGGGATGTGTCATGATGGCTTTCCTTCCCCGGTCATCGGGGGGTACGGCGAAAAAAAGCGGATTATAGGAAACAGCCGCGCTGGTGCAAGCGTGCTTTGGCCCTAAGGATACCATGCTGGACTATGACTATCCCCTGTGGCGCCCCCCCAGCGAGGGCGACAACCTGATCATCCAGGCCGCGTTGGGATGCGGTTTCAACGGCTGTACCTTTTGTTCCATGTATAAGGAAAAGGTCTATCGCCCCCGGCCCTTGCCCGAGATCATGGCGGATATCGACCAGGCCGCCCGGACTTGGCCCGATGCCCATCGGGTTTTCCTGGCCGATGGGGATGCCTATGGTCTGGCGACCGCCGATCTGATGGCGATCCTGGATCATCTGCATGGCCGCCTGCCCGCTTTGGCCCGTGTATCTGCTTATGCTACCCCATTCAATATCTTGAAAAAAAGCGCGGCAGAAATCGCCGAATTGAAAGAACGCAAGCTGTCGCTGATCTATGTGGGGGTGGAAAGCGGGTCCGATCTGATCCTGGGCAAGATCGCCAAGGGATCGGCGCGGGTGATGGAACAAGGGTTGGAACGGGCAGCCCTGGGCGGGGTCAAGGTATCGGCCACGGTGATCAACGGCTTGGGTGGCCGCACCCATTGGCGCGAGCATGTGGATGGCACTGCCCTGATGCTAAGCCGGGTGCCGGTGGCATTTCTGTCCACCTTGCAATTGGGATTGGACCCGGCCATCCAAGGCCGGTTCCTGGACCGTTTCGGCGGCGATTTCGATCCCCAGGATGATGACGGGGTGCTGGATGAGCTTGAGCGCCTGCTGGAACGGTTGACCCCGCCGCGTCCGGTAATCTTCCGCAGCAATCATTCCAGCAACGCCCTGTCCCTGGCCGGAACATTGCCCCGCGACCGGGACCGGCTGCTGGCCCGTATCAAGGATGCCCGCATTGGATCGGTGGGGTTGCGCCCGCAATGGGCGCGTGGGTTATAGGGGCATCCAGGCCAAGCTGTGATAACGTCCCCGGCGCTCATCAAGCTCCGCATTCGCAGGGCGCCCGGCCATAACCCAGCGCCCATTGCGGGCGCGGCCAAGCCGCCCCCAGGCGGCGCCCGGCGAGGGTCACACATAACTTCAGCGCCCATTGCGGGCGCGGCCACGCCGCCGTCAGGCGGCGCC
>JAYSBF010000112.1:0-5445 GCA_041915545.1 Magnetospirillum sp.
CCGTTTGGAGGCGCAGCCTCCAAGCCTCCAGTTTCTTTTTCTTTCAAAGAGTTAGAAATCTGGAGGGTTCGGGAGGCTGTGCCTCTCGATTGGGGGATCGGGGGCAAATGCCCCCGAAAGAGGGTTTCTCCGCACCCTGCTAAGCGGGAAGAGCCTTGATCCGGGCGTGCAGCCGTTCCAGCCCCTGATCAGGAATATCCATACCGCGCAGGCATTCCACCGTCTGGGTCAGATAATCCCGGTTACGGCCCAACGGCCCGTGGGCGGTGGCGATGGTGGCGGCCTGCTGCTCCAGGGTCAGGGAGCGGGTGTACATGGGGTGGTGGGGATTGGCGATGAAAACAATGGCGCGGACAATCCCCGCCGGGGTTCTGACTGGCAGCAGGCGGGGATCATAGGCGTTGGTCAGCATTTCCCGCTGCCAAAGCAGGGGTAGTTCGCGGGCCGCATCATCGGGGGCCATGCGCAGAACCAGACCGCGGCACGTTCCGCCCGGACACAGGCCCATCATCAGGCCCGGATGCTGGGCGGTGGCCCGGCCCGCATGAATCCAAAAGCTGAACCGCCGGTGAAAACCGGCCAAAGTGGCCGGGCGGCTTTCGACCGGCTGGAAAACCGGGTTCCACATCAGCGATCCATAGGCGAAAACCCAGCATTCCCGATCGGGGGGACGGATCTTGGCCAGGGATTGGGCCAGTTGGGCATCATCCAAAAGCAAATGGCCCCAGCCCGATTGACGGACCAGGGCGCGCAATTCACCATTTTCCAGGCTTTGGCGGGAAATCCCGATATCATCGACCTTTGGTGATGTCATCCGATCGGCGGCCCGAACACCAGAACCCGGTCATCCGGCAGTACGGCGCGGTCGCGACCGGTCTTTTTGGCCTGATACATGCGCTGATCGGCCAGTTCGATCAGTTGCGGCCAATCCTTGGCTTCGTCGCTGACACGTTCCGACACGCCGATGGATGCGGTCAGCGGCAATCCGTCGGGGCGGGGGCCAAAGCCGGTCTGGCGCAGGCGTTCAATGACGATGCGGGCGCCTTCGGCATCGGTGTTGTTCAGGATGGCCACGAATTCCTCGCCGCCCCAGCGGACCAGGACATCGCCCTTGCGCAATCCATGGCGCAGATTTTCCGCCAATGCCTTCAAGGCTTTGTCGCCTTCGTCATGGCCGTAATTGTCATTGATGGATTTGAACTTGTCCAAATCGAAGAAGGCGATGGACAGGGGGGAATTCTGCAAGGCCGACAGCCGGAACAGCAAATCCAGCGTTTCGCCGCCCGACCGGCGGGTGTAGGCCCCGGTCAGGGGGTCGATCATCGCCCGGTTGACCAGGGCCGCCATGTAATGCAATTGGCTCATGCCCGAGAACATGGCCACCCCCATGACCAGCACCATCAGCCACAATTCAGGGCCGTGCTGTTGCAAGCTCAGCACCTCGCCATTCATCAGATGCCCGGTCAGGGCAAAGGCAAAGGCGGGAATGGAAAGCACGGCGACTTCAAAGGCGGTCAGCGGGAAAATGGCCAGACCGGCCAGCACGATATTGGGCATCAGCGCGTAAAGCCGGGTGACCAGGGCACCCTGGGTCGAGGTGTCCACATTGCTGACCACGCCGATGGACAAAAGATAAAAAAGCGGCGGCACCAGCAGCAGCAGCACCAGCATGGTGGTGGCCTGGAACCGGGATTTCTGTGTCTGCCACGGCCAAGCCAGGGCCAGGAAAATCAGGCCCGAGGCAATGCGCATCCCGGTCATCATCGCCCATTCCGGCCAGGGGAAAACGAACCAGTCCAGGATGGAGCAGGCCGGAACCAGCACGGCGAACAAGGCGGCCACCAATTGCACCCGCGAAATGGTGACCGTGGCGGCGTGGCGGCGGATATGGGTGGAATGCCGGAACGGGACCAGCAGGTCAAAGAACTGTTCGCCGGTGATTTTGATGGGCGAAAAAATGTGGGCCGCGAATGATCGGCGCACGGTGTCGCCATTTTCCTCGGTGCTCTCACTGATCTTGGACATGCCTTACTACCCCTCCATCGGCTGGGGGACCTTAGACCAAATTTTCCGATGAAACAATGCGGTAACCACCTTGCTTTCGGGTGGTGCACAAGGCTGAGGGAAAATATGCACATGTTTGATACGGTTGGTTGTTGTTGGAAATGGACTCCGCATCGCCAATCCGGCTTTTCATCTGGCGAAGGCGTGCGCGTGCGCTTAGGCTGGGGGGCGGAGGTTGGCTGAATGTCCGACTATTATGACCGATTGATATCCCTGGCCGGTCAGGGCACCGCCGAGGATCGGCATGTTTTCGCCTGTCTTTTGGCCCAGGGCCTGACGGACGGCCAATCCTTGTCCCAGGCATTGGGGTTGGGGCAGGGCGATCTAACCCGTTTGGTGGGGCGTTATTTTCCCGGTGCCGAAGCCCTGGTGGCGGATGCGGATCAGGGCTGCGGCGATGATTCCATCGAAGAACCCGATTTGCGCCGCCTGCTGCTGGACCATGCGACCGTTCCCGGCAGTGACGAGGCGCGCTGGCTGTCGGCGATCATCGCCCGCCGGTCCCTGCGGCCCGATCATCTGTGGCACGATCTGGGCCTGACATCGCGCCCTGACCTGAGCGGCTTGATGGTGCGCCATTTCCAGCCTTTGGCGTCGCTGAACGTGCGGAACATGAAGTGGAAAAAGTTCCTGTACCGCAAAATGTGCGAAGACGAAGGGATCGTGGTGTGCAAATCCCCGGTCTGTGAACAATGTTCCGATTTCAATTTCTGTTATGGACCTGAAGAATGATGCTGTCCGACGCTGAATTGGATCGCCTGTTGGCCGAAGATGTGCCCTATGGCGATCTGACCACCTATTCCCTGGGGATCGGCGGGCGTTCCGGCGCCATGGTCTTCCGCGCCCGCCAACCCATGGCGGTGGCCTGTTCGGAAGAAGCGGCCCGCATCATCGAAAAATGTGGCGGCCGGGTGGGGCCGGTGATGCCCAGCGGCCAATGGGCGGATCAGGGGGCGGTCATCCTGGAGGCGGAGGGCAGCGCCCAGGCATTGCTGTCCGCCTGGAAAGTGGCCCAATTGCTGGTGGAATCCGCATCGGGCATCGCCACGGGCGCCCATGCCATCGTCTCCGCCGCCCGCGCTGTCCGCCCCGATGTCACCGTGGCCTGCACCCGCAAGGCTTTTCCCGGCACCCGCGCCCTGGCGGTCAAGGCGATCCTGGCCGGTGGCGCAGTGCCGCACCGTTTGGGATTGTCGGAAACCATTCTGGTCTTTCCCGAACACCGCGTCTTCATGGGTGATGAAACTCTGGCGGCCAGTTTGGCCCGGCTGAAGGCCCGCTGCCCGGAAAAGAAAATCGTGGTCGAGGTGAAAACCGCCGCCGAGGCCATCGAGGCTGCTCTGGCAGGCGCCCAGGTGGTGCAGCTGGAAAAATTCACCCCGGCCCAGGTGGCCGATTTGATGCCGCGGATGACGCAAGAGGCCCCCCAGGTGGTGGTGGCCGCTGCCGGTGGGGTCAAGGCTGGCAATGCTGCCGAGTATGTGGCCGCGGGTGTGCATCTTTTGGTGACGTCTGCCCCCTATCAGGCGCCGCCGATGGATGTGGCGGTCAGCATTTCCGGGTTGTCGAACCCGCCTGCCTGATTGTCAGGAAGGGAAGAGGGGGATAGATTGAGAATGACTCTTAATCGAATCCTATGGGTGCCTCCCCCTCATGTCCTGTCCTGTCAGTCCCGATGATGAATTGCGCGGCGTACAAATTCGCCCCACCCGCCAGCGCGTGGCCTTGCTCAGACTGATCCGTGGCGGCGGCCATCGCCATCTGTCGGCGGAACAGGTTTTCCGCGAATCCGCCATCTTGGGGCTGCGCCTGTCCCTGGCCACGGTTTATAACACCCTGAATTTATTCACTCAGGCCGGGCTGTTGCGCCGTATCGACGTGGCGGAACGGACATGGTTTTGCACCAACCGGGCAGATCATCATCATTTGTATGATGAAACAGAATGCCGTCTGACTGATATTCCTTCTGAACAAATAACCGTAACGGGAATGCCGGAATTACCCGAGGACGCAGAGATAATAAGAACCGATATCGTTATTCGCTTTCGCCGGGTCAAGGTTTAGGTAGTGATAATTTGAGAATGTCTCTTAGATAATTAAAATCTGCCGTTTCATTTGTCTGATGACTTGATTCATTGACGCCGAATAGGACACACTTCGCCGACCACCATTGCTTAAGGGAATTATGAAATGAAAGGCGACGTTAGTGTCATCGCGTGGCTGAACCGGTTGCTGACCGGGGAGCTGACCGCTGCCGATCAATATTTCATCCATTCGCGCATGTACGAAAATTGGGGTTTCAAGCGTTTGTACACCCGCGTGGAACATGAACGGGTCGAGGAATTGGACCATGCGGCCAAGCTGATCCATCGCATCTTGTTCCTGGAAGGCATCCCCGACGTGGCGTCCCGGTCGCCTTTGAATGTGGGCAAGGACGTGCCGTCCATGCTGCAAAACGACCTGGATTATGAACTCAGCGTGGTGTCGGAACTGAAGCAGGCCATCGCCCATTGCGAAAAGGCCCAGGATTACGAAACCCGTAATCTGCTGCGCGAATTGCTGAAAGACACCGAAGAAGATCATACCTATTGGCTGGAACAGCAGATCGGCCTGATCAACCGCATGGGCCTGAACAATTATCTGCAATCCGCCGCCGGCGAAATCGGCTGATCAGGGGGGCGATCATGAAGGGTGATAAGGACGTCATCGCCGCGCTGAATAGCGTGCTGAAAATCCAACTGACCGCCATCAACCAATATTTCCTGCATGCCCGCATGCTGAAGAATTGGGGCCTGAAGGATTTGGGCAAAGCGATCTACAAGCAGTCCATCGAGGAAATGAAGCACGCCGATGAAGTGATCGAGCGTATCTTGTTCCTGGAAGGTCTGCCCAATCTTCAGGACCTGGGAAAGCTGTTCATCGGCGAGGATGTGCCGGAACAATTGGCCAATGATCTGAAGATGATCACCTTGGAACGGGAAGAACTGGTCAAGGCCATCACCTTGTGTGAAGCCAAGGAAGACTATATTTCCCGTGACGAGCTGACCGAAATCCTGGAAGAAGCCGAAGAGTTCCTGGATTGGGCCGAAACCCAATTGGGGCTGATCGACAGCACCGGCCTGCCCAATTACCTGCAATCGGCCATGGGCGAAATCGAAGGCGGCTGATATCAGCACGTCTTGCGTTTCAGCGAACGCAGAAGGTCCCTTGCGGTCCGGCCAAACCCCGATGAGTCCTGCTCATCGGGGTTTGGTGTTATACCATATCCCGGTGATCGGAACCGATCACCGGCGCCCTCAGCGGCGGGCGGGTTTCTCCGAAACCCGTGCCTTCCGCGGCATAAGCCGCGCGGCCCCTTGGGCCTAATCAAATCCCCATGAG
>JAYSBF010000113.1:0-5131 GCA_041915545.1 Magnetospirillum sp.
GCCGGTCAGTTCGACCAGGGCATCCACCACCCGGCGGGAAAAGGTCATGCCCACCACCACACTGGCCACCAGGACCGCCACCAATCCGGCGGATACCAGGATCAGACGCAGCAGGGCAGCGGACTGCGCCTCTTCCGCCACAGCCACCGCTTCGGCAAAGGCCGCATCACGCAAGGTCAGGCTTTTCACCAGCAGGGCCGAATTGCGGGCGCGGAAATCAGGCACGTCCACGGCGTAATTGCCGCCCCCCCGCATTTCCTTGAAGACGGGGGCATACAAATCCTCGGCCTTTTTGAAAAATTCGTCTTCCACCACGGTCACGGCATCGCGCAACCGGGGCGGATTGCCCTGTAGACCAACCTGGAAACGGATACGCGACCAGTTTTCCAGCACCCGACCACGGGCTTCGGACAGGGCCACCACCTGATCATCGGTCGCCGGCTTGCCGCCCACCAGAACCGCCACTAGAACCAAGCTGCGCACCCCCGCCGAAGTCCGCAGATCAATCCCCAGCCGGGCCAGATCAGCCAAATCCCCCACGTCAGAATCAGAATCGGACACCGCACGTTCCACCTGATCCATCATGGGCGCCAAGGATTCGATAAGCCCGGTCACCGTCGTCCCAAAATTTTGGATCAACGCGCTGTCCCGCGCCGATTTCGGCTTGGCGATGGCGTCCGACACCTGCTTGGTCAACGTGTCAAGCTTGACACTGACCTCCTTCACTTTCGCCGACAAAGGACGCTGGGCCCGCGGGCCGACATCAAGCGCGGCCACGGCGGCGGTCAGGGCATCTTGCGTCTTTTGATTTTCAGCGATCACCTTCGCCTTCAGCGCGTCCGAAGCAGGCGCCTCTGACATCAGGGCCAGATTGGCGCTGCCGCGCTGGATGGCCATGGCTTCCATTCCCTTGGCCATGGATTGCATGATCAAGACTTCTTCTTTCGCCTGGCCATTTCCGCTGTAGTTTCCCCAAAGCATCCCAAAGATGAACAACCCGGCAAGCAATGCCACCACTGTCGGCACGGCCACAGATGCGAAAAAGAATGATTTGACGTGCATTCCCCCCTCCTCCTCAAACTCTTCTAAAAAAATATGACATACAACAAATACAGAATCAATCTCACCCCTTAACTGCGCCAATCCATGGAAAAATGCAAAAGAGAATACAACCTCAATGAATTAAACAGCATGTAAATGATAGGCATTTTTTTCCCAGCCATGGCAGCATTCTCCGCCAAAAGATCCAAAATTATACCCATAGTCATAAATTAATATCTGACAGATACATGCAAAATAAATCGAACACATCGAACATCTCATAAATCATAACCGCTGCTTCACTGCGTAACCACACATACAGACAGTGAAATATAGGTATATCCACCAACACGACGGATAAGGAAATAGGTTGCAATCCACTTGCACTCCATGGCGTTAGAAAATCGTGATATAGTTCCCTATGCCTCTTGCGAGGTAGCGATTAATCACAATTTAAATACGTCGATTTCAGTTCGGTCTTAGGAGAGAAAGCATGCGGTTAAGCGTTAAATCCCTGATGAATGGCAAGATTCTGGCTGGCGCCGCGGTGGCCCTGGCTGTCGGCCTGACCGCGGTTGGCGCGTCGGCCCAGCAGCAAAAGCCCGAAGATGTGCTGAAAATGCGTCAGGGCCTGATGCAAGCAGTCAAGGTGCAGTTCGGTGCCATCGGTGCCTTTGCCCAGGGCAAGGGTGATTTGCCGACCGACGCCGCCCAACGCGCGGAAAATCTGGTGGCCCTGGCCCGCATTTCCCCCATCGCCTGGAGCAAGGGCGGCGAAAACATCAAGGGTTCGGAAACCAAGGCTGCGGCCTTCACCTCCGCCGATTTCACCAAGGGCTGGGAAAATATGGCTGAAGAAGCCGCCAAATTGGCCGAAGCCGCCAAGGGTGGCAACGCCGACGCCATCAAGGCTGCCGCTGCCGGTCTGGGCAAGACCTGCAAAGGCTGCCACGAGAACTTCAAGGAATAATCCTGAACGTGAACCGGCCCAGCGGCATTGCCGCTGGGCCGGGATTATGGGTATCCCTCGCCGGGCGCCGCCCCAGGGGCGGCTTGGCCGCGCCCGCAATGGGCGCTGGGATTAGATATGTCCCTCGCCGGGGGGCCGGCGGGTGGGGGGGGGCGCCAGGAGGAGGCCCTGCTTGTGCAGGGCGCCGCCAGGATCAGCCGTTCATGACCGCCACGATATCATCAATGGTGATCAGCGGCAGGCCATGCCGGTCGGCATAATCCCGTAATTGCGGCAACCGGGCCATGGTGCCATCGGGATTCATCACTTCACACAAAATCCCCGCCGATGGATGGCCGGACAACTCCATCAGGGCGATAGTGGCTTCACTGTGACCCCGCCGGGCAGTCAAGCCGCCGGGATGGGCGCGGATGGGAAACATATGGCCGGGCCGCGCCAAGTCTTCCGGTCGGCATCCGTCATCAATGGCGGTGCGAATGGTGGTCACCCGGTCGGCGGCGGAAACGCCGGTGGTCACCCCCTCGCGGGCTTCGATGGAAATGGTGAAGCCCGTGCCGTAACGCGACGTGTTGTCTCCCACCATCAAAGGCAGGTCCAGCCGCCGCAATTTTTCTTCGGTCAGGATCAGGCAGACAATCCCCGAACCATCCCGGATCATCTGGGCCATTTGAGCATCGGTGATGGTGGCGGCGGGAAAAATAAGATCGCCTTCGTTTTCCCGGTCTTCATCATCCACCACCAGCACACCGCCACCAGCACGCAACTGGGCGATGGCCCGATCCATGCGGCTACGCGCATCGCCGGGCAAGAGAGAGGAATGTTTTTGGTCAGCAACTATCCGATTCATGGTTCTCACTCCATAATGGGCGAGCCTTGAATCAGGGCGAACAAGAAGCACGCGCCCGGCACATCCACCGGGCACGCCATGATCGAACCAAAAAACGGCACCCCCGGCAGGGAGCACCGTACAGGCCCGTTCTCTTCCATCCGGACTGTTACCGTCGGCTCCGGTTTCTCACCGGATCTGCTGACCCCGCCTGTGACCACGCACTGGCGGGCGCTCGCGGGCTTGCCATCCCATGAAGGGGGTGACTTACCGCCGGTCGGGATTTTCACCCTGCCCTGAGAACAAGCATCATCGCACTGTCTACCCCGTTACCATGCCGCCAAAAGCGGGGCCGAGGCAAGTCTCCTTAATGATGGACAGATCAGCTAACGACCAGCTTCAGCCCGCCAAAGACCACGGCGGCACTGAAAACCGCCACCGCCGCCGCCAATCCCAATCCGGCGAATGTCACCCCCTCACCCGCTTGGGAGCGGGGTACCTCCTTGCGTCCGGTGATCATGGGGGTAACCAGATCATCTTTTTTGACGAACCGATAAAACAGAACCGCCGCCACATGCAGGCCGACAAAAACCAACAACAGGACAAAGCCGTTGCGGTGAAGGGATGACAGCAAAGCCGATATCTTGGACGACACCAGTGCCGCCAACGGCCCCTCGGTCAGCACATCATCGGTGGTGAACAGCCCAGTTCCGGCCTGGACCGCCGCCAGAGCCAAAAGCGCCAGAACACTGAGGGCGCCAAGCGGATTATGCCCAAGAACATGGGCGGTGCCGGCCCGCGCCTGCCGTACATAGGCCAAAATGGCCCCCGGCCCCTTGACGAAATGGGCAAAGCGCGAACTACGCGACCCCACCACCCCCCAGATCAGACGGAACAGCACCAAGGCCAGGACGCATTGCCCCAGGATCATGTGCACCCCCAGACGCCCCAACTCGCCCGTGATCCACAAGGCGACCATCATCCCCACCAAAAGCCAATGAAATAACCGGGTGGGTAAATCCCAAAGAGTGATTTGGGACGTGTTTTTTTCGCTCATGCCGCCGTCTCCTTGATTGCGGACTGCTTGACTATGGTGATCATGGCCGTCAATGTCGGCAAGATTCCGGCATGGGCAAGTTTTACCCCATGCATCGCGCTATGCAACCATCGCCTGTTGCCCGTTTCCCCGCAAGAGATTAGGGTGTTGCCCCTAGGCCTTGTGCCACCGTGATCCAAACTGCTGGAACCCTTTTGACCCGCCCCACCCTGATCGCCCTATCGGGCCTGGCCATCGCCGTCATCGCTATTGTCCTGGCTCTTACGCTGGACACCGGCGACAGCGTCGCCCCGCCCGCACCACCTGTGACCCCCGCCCCGGTCCAGCCGCCACCGCCTGCCGCCATGGCCCCACGCCTTCCCGGCTTTGACGTCGTTCGCATTGGCGAGGATGGCAACGCCGTCATGGCCGGGCATGCCCCACCCAAATCCGACGTGCATATCCTGGATGACGGTCGCGAAGTGGGCCGCGTCACCGCCGATGCGCGGGGCGAATGGGTGTTTGTGCCGACCGGACCGCTTCCCCCCGGCGCCCGGACCCTGACCGTGGAATCCCATGCCCCCGATGGCACTATCGCCCGGTCGAACGACCCGGTCATCCTGGTGGTGCCTGAACGGGGAAACGGCCCGGCCTTGGCGTTGAAATCAGCGGGACAGGATGGGGTGACGTTGTTAAGCGGCCCCAAGGGAGCAGATGGCCCGATCGGTATCGCCTTGGTTGACCGCGATGCCAAGGGTCAGTTGATCGTGGGCGGAAACGCCCGCCCCGGCGGCACCGTTCAGCTTTACCTGGATGGCAAATTCGTGGGCCGGACCCAAGCCGATGCCGAAGGATCGTGGCGGCTGCACCTGAAGGATGACGGGGGTAATGTGCTGCGTGCCGATCTGGTGGATGGCAGCAGCAAGGTCATCGCCCGTGTCGAAGTGACCTTGGCCCGTGCCGGCGCCCAGGCCGAGGAAGGGCATGTGGTGGTGGAAAAAGGAAATTCCCTGTGGCGCATCGCCCATCGCCTGTATGGCGACGGTCCGGCTTTCACCATCATCTATCAGGCCAATAAAGACCTGATCCGCGATCCCGACCTGATTTATCCGGGCCAAGTCCTGCAACTGCCCAAAAACAAGAACTGACCCCCTATCCCTGGCCGTCAAAGCGGCGCCCGGCGAGGGACACCCAAAAACACACCCAGCGCCCATTGCGGGCGCGGCCAAGCCGCCCCTAGGGCGCTGCAGAGCACAAC
>JAYSBF010000114.1:0-4968 GCA_041915545.1 Magnetospirillum sp.
GAAACAAGCCTGGGCCGAGGTGAAATCAGGCCAAACCCCCGATCAACTGCCCACCGCCTTACGCGATCACCCGGCGGTGATCGGCCAGTGGGATGCGCTGTGGGCGCGTGCCTTGGGGGAAGAAGGGCCAGTGGCCGGGCCGGGACAATCCGACGGCGACACCACGGGACGCGCCCCCTTGACTCAATTCGTCCAGAATACCGACCCGTCCGTCATGAACGATACCGGTGGCGATGTGGCTGCGCCGGATGCATCAGACCCGCCGCCGATATTGCGGGAAAATGCCGATGATGGATCAAGCGTTCAGCGCGATGTCACTTTGCTGACCGACCGGGACAACATTCCGGGTTACCTCCAACGGCTGGCCGAAATAACCCAAACCGACCCAGAATGGACCGAAAACAACGCGGGCGAGGTTGTGCGGGAACTTTTCACCACCAATCCCTGGGCCGCCGAACAATTGGTCCGCCAAGGCCGACAGGCGGGATTGGGCACCATCCTGCCCACCATCACCGATGGCGCGAATTCGCGTGCTTTAATTCAGCGGAATGCCGACCTGTTGCGAACCGATCCAGACCGTATTCCCGACTATGTCGCCACAGTGATCGACGCCGCGACAGCAGACCCACGCTGGGCCGCAGGTCACGCCAAGGCGGTCAGCCGTGCCATCTTCCGGGACGATCCCAACCTCGCCAAAGATATGGTCAGTCAATGGAAGGAGGCGGGCCTTACCGTCGGCCTTTACGCCGATGGATACCAAACAGATCAAAGCGTCAGTGATATTTTACAGACGGCCAAGGAAAATGGCGGGTGGCTGGCATCCGGGGCAGATAAGGCGATCAATAACGGGACGGAATGTGTTGCCCTGGTCAAGGCGGTGGTTCCGGGTTTACGGGAACATTCCACCAAGGAATGGCGGCAAGGCGAACAAATCCGGGGGCTGGACGATCCGCCGCTCAGAAATGGCACCGCTTTGGCCACGGGTTGGGTCAATGGACGTTACCCCAGCAAATCCACCGGCAATCACGCGTTGATCTACGTCGGGCGTGACGAAGAAAACCCGGACATGGTGCAGGTGATCGACCAATATGGCCCACGGCCCAATGAACGGGTCGGGCGAGGGGTTGAGAATCGCAAGGTGACCATTGAAAGTCTTGCGAATTATAGTGTTATCAATCTTCAATAGAATCGCGCGTAACTATCCCCCAACCCCGGAGAAAGCATGCGTATCCATTTGATCATCAGCGCCGTGATCCTGCTCTTTTCCGCCATGCCGGTGGCGGCGCAGGTAGACGACCCCCTCAAGGTTTGCCCTGGGACCTATGAGGGCCGACACTATCCCACCTGTCCCGCCGCGGATACGCTGGGCTGGGTCGACTGCCCTGCCCAGTGGTTCGACCGCAAGGGCGGGACTAAGAAACTGCGATACGGGGATTTATATTACCAATACAATACGAAAGAACCGGATGTATATCGCAGATTGCTGGATATCTCTCCCGAAGGCGGGCAGATAATGTGCCAATATGGCAGCGACGCGGAATATCCCGATTATCGCCAGATTGTCGAAGTCCCCGGCCCGATGGTCCAATGGGGCTGGCACCAGACCGCCCAGGGCCGGGTCACCGGGGTTCGGGTGACCAAGGATTTGGCCGCCAAGCCGCCGGTGATTTATGTGGTCGAAAACATCAGTGAACGCACCAATCTGCACGGATTCCACCTGGGCATGACCCGGGGCGAGGTCAGCGAAACCGCCATGGCGGCGGATTACACCGTGGCCATATCCGATAATGGGGACATGGCCCTGACACGGAACGGCAAGACCCTGACCATCGGTTTCGATCCTTCGGGACATTCCCGCCAAGTGACCGTGCCCATATCGGACCGCAGATACGAGGATATCCAGCGGGAACTGTCCCGGCGCTTCGGGTTGGAACATAAGTCTGAACGTGTTCCGAACTATCCCAGTGACCGTCCCGGCGGGACCTACATCACTTGGTATTCGCGCGACCAGACCATTGCCATCCGAGCACGCTATTCAACAACACGCGGCTATATCGCATATATCACTCTGACGAGAATGCCGAATGAATGATCGGCGGATCATGGGCTTCATTGGGGACCGGATTGCCAAAGGATTCGGAGAAGGCATGCGTATCCATTTGATCATCAGCGCCGTGATCCTGCTCTTTTCCGCCATGCCGGTGGCGGCACAGCTAGAAGATCCTATCAAGGTTTGCCCAGGCACCTATACCGGGCGGGATCATCCCGCCTGTCCCGCCGCCGAGACGCTGGGCTGGGTTGACTGCCCTGCCCAGTGGTTCGACCGCAAGGGCGGGGTCAAGAAACTGCGATATGGAGAGCTGTATTACCGATACGACGAAAGAGAGCCGAATGTATATCGCAGATTACTGGATCTCTATCCCGAAGGTGGGCAAATGATGTGCCAATATGGCAGCGAAGCGGAATACCCCGATTATCGCCAGATTGTCGAAGTCCCCGGCCCGATGATCCAATGGGGCTGGCACCAGACCGCCCAGGGCCGGGTCACCGGGGTTCGGGTGACCAAGGATTTGGCCGCCAAGCCGCCGGTGATTTATGTGGTCGAAAACATCAGTGAACGCACCAATCTGCACGGATTCCACCTGGGCATGACCCGGGGCGAGGTCAGCGAAACCGCCATGGCGGCGGATTACACCGTGGCCATATCCGATAATGGGGATATGGCCCTGACACGGAACGGCAAGACCCTGACCATCGGTTTCGGTCCATCGGGACATTCCCGCCAAGTGACCGTGCCGGTTCCAGACAGCAAATACGAGGATCTTCTGCGGGAATTATCCCGGCGTTTCGGGTTGGAACACAGGTTTGATCTTGCCCAAAAGCCCCCTAGAGGTAAAACGACTTTCGAGTACCTCTCCTGGTATTCACGCGACCAAGCCATCGCCGTCCGAATGCATCTTGCTGACGTCCCTCGTTATGAGGCCGATTTCATCACTCTGATGAGAATGCCGAATGAATGACCGGCGGATCATGGGCTTCATTGGGGACCGGATTGCCAAAGGATTCGGAGAAAGCATGCGTATTCCTCTGATCATCGGCACCACGATCCTGCTCTTTTCCGCCATGCCCGTGGCGGCGCAGGTAGACGCCATTATGCACCGCCCCCTGCCGGACGGGCTGACAAGTAGCAACACGTCGCCTTAAGGCTGTCGGCGAGCATGCCGTTCGGCCGCTCGCCGAAGGCGGCGCAAACCCTGACCAACCGGATCACCCAGGACACTTATCGCGCCATCGCCGCCAAGCGGGCCGAACCGGTGCTGGCCTAAGCCCAGGCCCATGCGGAAGCCCAGCGCGATCAGGCATGGGACGAAATCAGCCAAACCCGCCGGGCCAACGCCATCGCCGACGGCGCCGCCAATTGGCAGGACCAACGCCTCTATTACCGCCATTTGGGCGTCGGGGCGGCAGAGGTGGAGGATCAGGCCCGCCGCCATGGCAATGCCCTTGCCGGTGACCGCGACCAACTGATCACCCAAATCGACCGCCATGCCCTGTTCGTCGATGCCCGTAAAACCGCCGATGCGGTGCTGGCCCAGGCGGGCGACCATCCCCTGGACACCCTGCTGGCCCAAGCCGCCACCCCGGATAATTCCGTCCTTCAGGCGGAAACCGAAAGGATGATCAAGGCCGGGTTTCACACCCGGCAGCGGGCCCAACAACAGGCCGATGCCAACATTTTTCGGCAAGCCTGGGCCGGGGTGAAATCGGCCCCCCCCCCCGACCAACTGCCCATTACCTTACGCGATCACCCGGCGATGATCGGCCAGTGGGACGCACTGTGGGCGCATGCCTTGGGGGAAAATAGTGTAGGCGATGCGCCCGCTGCCCGAATACCTTTGGCTCAAATGGGAACCGACATCATGCAGCCCGGAACAACCCAGCCACCAGCCCCTGCACCGACGGTTAAATCGGGATTTTTGGTTGGGATGGTATCGCCACCGGACAATGGCAATGCGGAGCGCGTTTCCAATAATGTCTCCTTTCACGGTCGTTCGGGACCGGCGGGCAGCAGAGGGCAACCTGCCAAAAAACCTTGGGAGGGCAAAACGAACCAGAGTTTCCGCGAGAAAATATCCGAAGACGAAAGCAGCGCCGGGAAGCCAAATGATGGCTATAAGGAACATAACACCGAAGGAACAGGCGCTCTGGGGCGCTACCAGCTCAAGAATGCGGCGCTTCAGGACGGTGGTTGAAAAGATGCCCACGGAAACTGGACGGCAAAAGCCCGCGAATACGGTGTCAGCTCAGACACAGATTTCCTGAACCATCCAGAAGCGCAGGAAACAGCGTTGGAAGACGTCATGCGTGGTGTGGAACGGCAACTCAGCCACAATGGCAGCACCAAGCACGTCGGAAAGACTTATATGGGGCCGGACGGCCTTTCCGTGACAGTAACAAATGGGGGCCTGATCGCAGCCGGCCATCGGGAAGACGCAGGCAGAACACATGACGTACTGACTAAATTAGAGCCGGTTCCATTCAAATGGAACCGGCCCCAGCTTTGCGTGACACGCCAAGTCCCGTGGCCGCTCAACCGCCCGCGCAGGCTGATCGCCTTTCCCATCCCGACCTCATTCGAGTGGAAAAGGCTCTAGAACAAAATGCCAAAGAATTTACCCGTGAAGAGAAGCGTGCGATACGCCGATTACGCGCATTTAATAGCACAGTCTATACTATTGGTGGTTGGTGAGATGGAGAAATTGCTATGATCGGCCTGCGGATAGAGCGTCCGCAGGGGGGGGGGGGAGATTTTGTGCGCATCATGCGGCCCATCCAGGGAACACGCCGCGACCCAGCCGCCCCACGATTACGGGGCCGTCGCCGAGGAATTTCAATTGGACCGCGCCATCGGTGACAAGGCCGGGGCGATCAAGCTGGCGCACACGAAAATCGCCGACCTCAAACAGC
>JAYSBF010000115.1:0-4727 GCA_041915545.1 Magnetospirillum sp.
GGATCACATCATGGCCAGCGGTCAAGTGGCCGCGCAAACAGGCCGGACACATGACTGCACCCGACCGGGGCGTGATCACGTCGGATTCTCCTTGCAACGCAGGGGCCGTCCACACATGACTCGTTGTTTGTCCCTCGCCGGGCGGGCGCCTTGGCGCCCTTGGCCGCCGCCGCAATGGCGGCTGGTGGCCGGTATCACAGGCGGCGCCCGGCAAGGGACAAACACATCCCAGCGGCCAAGCGATCCGAAGAATCGCGCCCGACGATGGACATAACCAACTGCTATATATACATAAAATCCCGGATCACGTTCCGGTCATGGCTTCATCCGGCGGGGTGCGATAGATCAGCACGGCAGGCACCAGGGATAACAGGCTGCCCGCCGCCAACAATATCGCCGCGAACCCCAATTCCGACCATCCCAACGCCGAGGGCAAGGCCAAACCGGTCCGGGCCGTGATGATCTGACCGGCCACCCAGGTTGTTCCCCAGGCCAATCCCACCCCCAAGGCGCAGCCAATGGCCAATAACAGGCTGGACCCGGCCCAGACCGTCAGCAGTACAAAGGATGGCGGCGCCCCCAAGGCCCGCAACACCGCATAACGCCTGCGGCGCAGCCCCACCAAGGCGATGAACAGGAACAGGGTCGATACGAAGACGATCAGATCGTTCAAGGCGGTGACCACCATCAATCCCTGTTTGACGTCGCCCATGGTGCGGTACAGGCTGACCAGAACCTCGGCCGGAAATAACGCGGCCAATCCCTGGCGCAAATAGGCTTGGCGCAGGGCATAGGCATCGGCCACGCCCTTGGGCTTGACGACGATGGCCGGCAATCCGGGAACGGGATCGGCATCGAAAGGCGGCCCCAGACCATTGGGTGCCGGATCGGCCCGGTGGCCGTTGCCCAGATTGTGGGTTTCCCAGACGGTTTCCACCGGGACCAGGATGGCCCGGTCCCAGGGTGTGCCCAAGGCGGGCAACCGCCCCACCACCCGATAATGTTCACCATCGTGATGGTGCTGTGCCTCGCTTTCGCTTTCTTCCCCCAAGGGGGCATCGTGAACGCCCTGTCCGTGGGATGGAACGATGCTGTCCCCCAGGGTCAAGCGCACATCCGACCCGATGACCGCCTCGCCCTCGGCCTGGAACAGCCGCCCTTCGCTGGCGGTCAGGCGTCCCCACCGGCTGGCGAAGGCCAGGGTGGTGCCCACCACCGGATAACCCCGCACCACATCGCCAAAGGCAATGGGCGCCACGGCAGCGACACGGGGATCGGCGGCCAGGGCGTTGATCACCGCCCCATCCATCAGCGGCAATGCCTGCGGCTGAAGATAGATGCTGGTCAGCACCAATTGAGTGGGACTGCCCGGCGCCCCGATCAGCAGATCGAAATCATCGGCGGCACGGGCCGATGCGGTCCGCAAGCCCCGTTCTTGGGCCTGAACCGCAATCCCCACCGCCACCGCCAGGGCCACCACCAGCGGAACCGCCCAGGCAACCCAGCGCAAGGCCCGCAAATCCGCCAGAACGACACGCACGGGATTCATGACCCGCTCTCCACCAAACGGCCCCGGTCCAACCGCACCACCCGCCCGCAACGATCCAGAACCCGCTGATCATGGGACACCACCACCAGCGCCGCCCCGGTTTCCCGCACCGCATCCAGCAATAAGGACGCGATGAACTGGCCGTTATCGGCATCCAGGCTGGCGGTGGGTTCATCGGCCAGCAACAAGGCCGGGGCAGACAGCAAGGCTCGGGCCACCGCCACACGCTGCTGTTCCCCCCGGCTTAACGATCCCGCCCGGCCATGATGGTCGGAAATCCCCAGCCGGGTCAGCAGATGCCCCGCCCGCCGCACCAGGGCGGCAGGACGGCGCCAATGATCGAAATCGGCGGGCAACAGCACATTGTCCAGGGCATCCAATTCCGGCAGCAAGGCGAAATCCTGAAAGACCAATCCCACCGACCTCCGCCGCCACTGGTCGCGTGCGCGCCCCTGGGGCAAGGAAACGCCGTTCCAGCGAACGGTTCCCATGGCGGGAATGATCAGACCGGCGATCACTTTCAGCAGGGTGCTTTTCCCCGCCCCAGACGGCCCCGCGATCCCCATACTGTCGCCGGGGGCCAAATCCAGCCCCGGCACGGTCAGGATGGTCCGGGTGCCATCGCGGGCATCGGGAACCGTGACCCGGATGTCATCCAGGCCCAGCAAAACGGGGTCAGGCGCGGCGTTGGCTGGCATCGACGATCCGAATTTGACTGACAAAACCGGTAACCGGATCAGTCCACGGCCCCACATTCAGCATGCCGGTGACGCTGATGGCTTCCCCCCCCGATCCCATGGCCGCTGCTTCGCGCAGATAGACCACCACGATATCATCGGGCCAATCGGCATCGGATTGGCAGAACGGGCAGACCGATACCGGTTCGCGAGTCATGACAAAGAAATTGCTTTCCGGCTTCAGCGGCGGGGCCAAATAGCCCTTCATCACCACGCGCCGATCCTTCAGCGCCAGCAGCCGATCAGAATAGACCAGCCCCCGGATGCCAAAGCTTTTGTACAATTGGTCAAAGCCCAACCGTTCTTCCTCTGCCCGGACCGGGCAGGAAAGAACGGGCAGCAAGGCGGCGCCCAGCAGAAACCGGCGCCGCCCCAGGGCCATATCAGCCCGGATCATGCTTACTTTCCGCCCAGACCCAGGGCAGTCGCCATGTACCGGAAGACACGGGTGTTGTCGATGCGGCCATGAAACTGCTCGGCCCCCGGTCCCATGGCCGTCAACACCACGTCATCGGCGGCGTGAACACCTTGGGGCTGGCTGACCGGCAAGGTCCCCTCGCGGCGGACGGCGCCCGCTTCGGCGCAGTATTTTTCATTGGCCACATACACGTTCTTGTCACCGGCCTTGGCGACAGCCGGGACATTTTCCCCGTCCAGATGGGGGCGGGTGGTTTCGCAATAATCAGGATACACCCCGTAGGTAAAGGCCAGACGGCGCGACACATCGACGCTGGTGGGATAACCGTCGGCGTCAGCCTTGGGATAATTGGGGAATTTGGCATCCTGATAGACCCCCAGCTTTTCACGGGGCGTGGTTCCCGGACGGTCATCATCATAAGTGCCGACCACCGACACCGGATGCGCGTGATCCGCCACCACCACGATCAAGGTGTCATCCTTGCGCGAGGCGAAATCCTTGGCCACCTGCACCGCATTGCTGAGCATGATGGTTTCAAAGGCCGCGCGTTCCCAATCCAGGGAATGGGTGTATTTGTCGATCCGTCCCGATTCCACCATCAGGACAAAGCCCTTGTCGTTCTTGGACAGCAATTTCAGGGCGGTACGCACCTGATCGGTCAGATCTGGCTGATCGGGGAATTTATCGACGCTGCCCTTTTTCAACAGGCGGCGGTCCAAGGCGCCATCCACATTGCCGGTGTTGAACAGGCCCAGCATGCGGCTGGCCTGGGGCTGATCGGCGGCATTCAACATTTCGGTCTTGGTGGTGGCCACCGCATAACCGGCCTGTTCGAATTTCTTCAGATAATCCACTTCGTCGCCGCGCTTGGACCCGGCGGTGGACTTGGCCAGGAAATTGGGTGAACCGCCGCCCAGAATCACCTCGGGCTGCACTTGATAGAACATATCGACGATATCGTTGTAATCCGACCGCTTGCGGGTATGGGCGACCATGCCGGCGGGGGTCGCATCCTCGATTTCCGTGGTGGTGACCACGCCCACGGACATGCCCTGACGCCGCTTGACCAATTCGGCGATGGTTTCCACCTTGGGATGGTCCAGGCTGGATTTGTTGGCGGCGCAATAAACGCCCAGCGCATTGACGCAGGATTTATGGCCGGTGGCATAAGCGGACATGGAATTGGCGCTGTCGGTCACGATGGAATCGGTGCCCGAGGTGGACACCAAGGCCATATGGGGCATGTCATCGAACGACAATTCACCGCCATACCGGCCTTCCTGGATGCCTTTCGACAAGATCCGGGCGGCGACGCGATGGGCCACCGACATACCATCACCCACGAACAAGATGACGTTCTTGGCCTTGCGCTTGGGGGTATCGAACACTTCCCAGGTGACCGTCGAGGTCTTGCCGCCGGCCGTGGCCTCGACCACATAAGCCCCGGCCTTGGGCAGGGCCGCCCCACGGACCCAATAAGCGGATAGGGGGCCGCCATCTTCTTTTTCAATGAATTGGGGCTGAGCGCCGAAGACTTGCGCCGGGTCCTTGCCATTGATGGTCACCGACACAGCCGAACCGGCGGGGGCGCCGGGAAACTCAACCTTGAAGTCGAATTTCGACCCGGCCAGGATTTCCGCACGGGTCAGCGGATAGATGGTCTGGGCCTGCGCGGACAGGCCGCTGACCAACAAGGCCGCAGCAGGAAAAAGAGCATAGCGGAACAAAGACATGGAAACCCCCAAGGCGATGCGAAGCCCGCATTCTAACGGGCTTCGCGTCTTGGAGTTTTGAAGCTTCCGTGACGGTGTATCATACCAACCGGCCGATGAATTGAGTGGTTGTATGGTCCCTAGCAGGGCGGGCGCCGCAATGGCGGCTGGTGACCTGCCAACCAGTCATGTGTGGACGGCCCCTGCGTTGCAAGGAGAATCCGACGTGATCACGCCCCGGTCGGGTGCAGTCATGTGTCCGGCCTGTTTGCGCGGCCACTTGACCGCTGGCCATGATGTGATCCGCGAAA
>JAYSBF010000116.1:0-4595 GCA_041915545.1 Magnetospirillum sp.
ATACCAAATCCCGGTGAGTGAAACTCATAGGGATTTGGTTAGGCCCAAGGGGCCGCGCGGCTTACGCCGCGGAAGGCAAGGGTTTCGGAGAAACCCGCCCGGCCGTCACGGGCGCCGGTGATCGGTTCCGATCACCGGGATATGGTATTACGTCTTGGTATGAACTCAGGGAAAACCCCTAATCCATTGGCGGGTTCCCCCAAATTTCCCGATTATGTCTTCTGACCTAAGCTCGCGACCTCTTCCCGCTGAAAGAGGCCGCCATGCGTACCGGATTTCTGACCCTTTCGCTGGTTCTGGCGACAGTTCCAGCCCTGGCCCAAGCCCAGGCAGCCCCTCAGGCCGATGACACTCTTGCGCTGCTGGACCGGGGGCAATATCTGGCCCAGGCTGGTGACTGCATCGCCTGCCACACCGCGCCGGGTGGTGTGGCCTTTGCCGGCGGGTTGCCCATGAAGACACCGGCGGGAACCATTTATTCCACCAACATCACCCCCGATGCCAAGACCGGCATCGGCACCTATTCCTATGATGAATTCGTGCATGCGGTTCGTGGTGGCGTGGCCAAGGATGGTCACCGGCTTTATCCGGCCATGCCCTATCCGTCCTATGCCAAAGTCACCGATGCGGATATGCGGGCGATCTATGCCTATTTCATGGAACGGGTTCAGCCGGTGGAACAGCCCAATCGCAAAAGCGATATTCCCTGGCCGCTTTCCATCCGCTGGCCCATGGGATTGTGGACATCCATGTTCGTCACCGATGTGCGGTTTCAGCCAGACACCAATCATGACGATCAATGGAACCGTGGCGCCTATCTGATCGAATCCCTGGGCCATTGCGGGTCATGCCACACACCGCGCGGTCTGGCCTATCAGGAAAAATCCATGGGTTGGTCCGATGGTCCGCTATTCCTGTCGGGATCGACCATCGACGGCTGGCACGCCAAAAGCCTGCGCGGTGAATTGGGCAACGGTCTGGGCGATTGGAGCGAAGCTGATATTGCTCAATTCCTGAAAACCGGCCGCAATTCCCGCACCGCCGCCTTTGGCGGTATGGCCGAGGTGATTTCCCACAGCAGCCAGCACATGGATGACCGCGATCTGGCCGCCATCGCCGCCTATTTGAAATCATTGACGCCCAAGGGGGGCAACGCCTATGCCGCCCGCCAGAACGACACCACCCGCCAGGATTTGCGCGATGGTCGGGTGGCCAAGCCGGGAACCAGTGAATATGCGGAATTCTGCATTTCCTGCCATCGCGCTGACGGCGACGGCTTCCCCAAGGTATTCCCGGCCCTGGCCGCCAATTCCACCGTTGTCACCGATGACACCACGTCGCTGATCCGCCTGGTCCTGGAAGGCGGCAAGATGCCAGCAACCACCCACGAGCCCTTGCCCTTCGCCATGCCAGGCTTCGCGGCCCTGACCGACCGGGAAACCGCCCAGGTGATCAGCTTTATCCGCAGCAGCTGGGGCAACCACGCCGCCCAGGTCAACCCCGATCAGGTCGCCAAGGTCCGCCAATCCCTGAAACTGCCCGCCAATCCCTGATACCGCCCGGCAAGGGACCGGACAATCGGTCAAATCATGGGCCGGTTGGTCTGGTTGGCCATCACGGAAGATTTGGAGATGATCATGCGCGTGTTCACCATCGCTTTCAGCGCGGCCCTGCTGGGCGCAGCCATTCCGACCACCGCGATCAGGGCAGCGGATCAGCAGCCGACGCCCCTGCCCTTTTCCCCCCCTCGCGACAGCGCCATCCCCGCCGGGACCGAAGGTGACCAAATTCGCCAAGGCAAACGCCTGTTCACCGACACCAAACGGCTATTGCCTGCCAATGTGGGGGCGTCCATGAATTGTACGTCATGCCATCTGGGCGAAGGCAAGACCCCGCTGGGATCGCCCTTTTACGGCGTCGCCCCCAGCTTCCCCCAACCCAATCCCCGCGCCGGTCGGGTGGTCACCCTGACCGAACGCATCAATGGCTGCATGATGCGGTCCATGAATGGAAAGCCATTGCCGCCGGATTCCGCCGAGATAAAGGCCATGCTGGCCTATATGGATTGGCTGTCGGCAGGCATTCCCAAGGACGCCAAGGTTGCCGGTCGCGGTATCGGCCAGATCGACAAAAGCCTGACCCCCGACCCGGTGCGGGGAAAAACCATCTATGCCGACCAATGCGCATCCTGCCATGGACTGGACGGGGCCGGGCTGAAGGATGTCCACGGCGAATATGTGTTTCCACCGCTTTGGGGCGATGAATCCTTTAATATTGGTGCCGGCATGGCCCGAACCTATACGGCGGCAGCCTTCGTCAAACACAACATGCCGGTGGGCCACGGTCTGAATTGGCCGCTGGGCCAAGGCGGCGCCCTGTCGGATCAGGATGCGGTGGACGTGTCGGAATACTTCACCCACCAGCCCCGCCCCGATTTCCCGGCCAAGGTCAATGATTGGCCCAAAGGCGGCAAACCCAAGGACGCCCGGTATTAGCAAGCAGAGATGCACACCCGCCTGCGTGGCTGCGACCGCGATGGCCGCATACCGGTTCCGGGCGTCGGAAATTCATGGAACCCGTATAATACCGGTCGCCCTTTCAAATGATCCGTTCGGCGGCCGGCCAGCCCGCGCGGCCCCTTGGGCCTAACCAAATCCCCATGAGGTTCACTCACAGGGATTTGGTATCACACATACCCTGTCACCCCGCCATCTGGGTCCGGGCGTCGTGCAGGATGGACAGCAAGCGGCGGTGCATGTCTTCCATGGTGGTCTTGACCCGGCTGGACGACGCGGCCACCTGGGCGGCGGCATCGCGGTTATGGGTCATTTCCCGTGCCAGGGATGAAATGGCATCGGCCAGACTGTCGGCCCCACCTGCGGCCACCCCCACATTCTGGCTGATTTCGCGGGTGGCGGCGGTTTGCTGTTCCACCGATTCCTTGATGGTCTGAGTGATGGCGCTAAGCCCCTCCACCGCATCGACAATCTGTTGGGTGGCCTGATTGACATTGGCGATGGCGGTTTGGATGGCCCCGATCTGCTGGGTAATGTCGCTGGTCGCCCCGGCGGTCTGGCGCGACAGGGTTTTCACTTCGCTGGCGACCACGGCAAAGCCCTTTCCGGCCTCACCGGCGCGGGCCGCTTCGATGGTGGCATTCAACGCCAGCAAATTGGTTTGGCGGGCGATGGTGCTGATCATGCGCACCACATCGCCGATCTTTTGCGCCTGATCCGATAGTTGGTGCACCACTTCGCCGGTCCGGCACCCCTGACTGACCGCTTCGCCGGTCATGCCGCTGGCATGGCCGATCTGACGTTGGATTTCTTCGATGGAAACGGAAAGCTCTTCCCCCGATGCCGCCATATTGGCGACGATCCGCGATGTTTCCGCCGATGTGGCCACCGCCTGATCCACCACGGCGGTGATCCGCCCGGCCCCTTCTTCAACACTGCTGGCCACGGTCAACAGATTGGCCGTGTCATCCAGCACCGCGCTCAGGCCCGACTGGATTTCCCGTTCCAAATCCCTGGTCAGAACGGACAGATGTTCGGTGAAAGCCCGTTGCTGTTCCTTATCATGTTCGGCACGGCGGGCCTTGATGAAGGCTTCGGTGCAATAGCGCATGATCCGGCACAGCGGCTTGACCGACGCGATCGGACCAGCCATGCCGATGACCAGGACCCGTTTTCCGTCGATTTCGATTTTCTGATTATAGCCTTCCCGCATGCCCGACGATTTGCGGGCTTCGGCCTGGGTGACTTCACGTTCGTCGATTTCGCCCGCCATGATCCGGGCGCCGGTATCATGGCGATTGCCGATGCGGTCGCGGGCGCTGGACGCGATAATGACACCGTCCTGGGCAATGAAATTGCAGGTGTAGCCCAATTCCTGCGAGAACATGGTGCTGAGTTCTTGCAGAAATTCCACGTCGATGCCATCGGCTAATTGCATGATGGGGTCCATTCGCCTGATTTAATCAAGCGAAAATCATGCGCGTATACGCCCATGCGGTCAAGATGCCCAGAACTTACCACAAAGGATAGTGTCTTAAATAAGACGGATTATTATAGAAATTTCGTGCAAAAACTGCGCACATCGGAACAATTCATCCAATGCTATACTATGATGATTGTATAGTCATCCCCACGAGGACACGCATCATCACCCGCAATAGAGGAGATAGCATCTTCTCTCGCCAAACGGCGACCAGCCCTTAGAGCTGATTTCGACCAATCGAAATCAGCTCTTATTCTTGCCTGTGGCCGCCCCGTGCCGGGGCCGCGCGGCTTATGCCGCGGAAGGCAAGGGTTTCGGAGAAACCCGCCCGGCCGTCACGGGCGCCGGTGATCGGTTCCGATCACCGGGATATGGTATTAGTCGCGTATTTCCCGACCCGATGCGGTCGAAATACGCTCTATACCAGTCGGCCAATGGTTTGAGCGGTTGTATTGTCCCTCGCCGGGCGGGCGCCGTCGCAATGGCGGCTGGTGACTGGCCAACCAGTCATGTGTGGACGGCCCCTGCGTTGCAAGGAGAATCCGACGTGATCACGCCCCGGTCGGGTGCAGTCATGTGTCCGGCCTGTTTGCGCG
>JAYSBF010000117.1:0-3837 GCA_041915545.1 Magnetospirillum sp.
AACTCTTTGAAAGAAAAAGAAACTGGAGGCTTGGAGGCTGCGCCTCCAAACGGGTCTGGGCGGTCGCCCAGCCGCGAAGCGGAGTTTTTCCGCACCCTGTTAGCCCCTCACCAAGCGCAGGCATCCGCCTGGTCGGCTGCGTCTCAATGACCGCACACCGCTTCAGTGACCCTTGCGCCATAAAAAAGAGCGCGGAATCATCCGCGCTCTTTTCATCGGCCAATGTGCGGAACCAGATTCCCGCCGTAATGGCGTATCAGCGGCTCTTCAGCACATCCGACACGGAATCCAGCGCGCGGCTGGACGCCAGGGTCAGGGCAATCGCGGGATCATAGCCATCCTTGGTGATTGCGTCGGCGGCATGGCGCAGACCTTGGACCAGGGAATCCTGAAAATGGCTGGTGGCGGCGTTCACGTCGAACATGGCTTCGAACGTGCGGGAATCCGCCGCCCGGCCCTGATCGGCGGATTGCGCCATGATCTGGGACAGCAGGCTGACCAATTGGGCGGAAATCTGGGCGGTGGCGTTGGCTTCGCTGGCACCGCCTTCGACCAACAGGCCGGCGGCGGTGTCGATCGCCTTTTCCAAAGCCTGCCGAAGACCGGCGATGGTTTCCTGGGCCTTCGCGGACTGGGGATTAACGGCCATGATCAACTCTCCATACCTAATAAAACGTGCCGGGACGAATTTGTGACCTCATAAGTATCATCAAAAATAATATGGGTATAGGGGCAAACCGGCCTTTTCCGCGCTTTGGCAACACCTCTATCCCTGGTTGTTCCAACCTTTTGGCATGCGGGCTTTGCCCGATAAAAACCACTTCACCCTTATGAGAAAGCCTGCATCCGTTATATCCTGGGGAAAGTGGGAGTTAACCGGAGCAGGGAAGAACACATGGCCCGTCTCGCCAATATTTTACTGGTGGATCACGCGCACGGCGGCACCTTGGCCGATCGTCTCGGCAAAAGCGGTTATTTGGCGGAAGTGGTCGCCGATGCCGCCACCGCCTTGGAACGTGCTACCAAGGATCATCCTGATCTGGTGCTGATTGGCACCCCGTCAGGTGCCGACGCCCTGCATCTGGCGCGGGAAATCCGGGCAAATCCGGCCAGTTCGGACATTCCCCTGGTCCTGGTGGGCACGGAAGAATCCGCCGCTTATCTGGCTCAGGCCCTGGATGCGGGCATTGACGATGTGATTTCGGCGGATCTGAACGACGTGGAATTGCAGGCGCGGCTGCGGCCATTGGCTCGTCTGTCGGTCATGCATGCGGAATTGCGGCAGCGAGCGCGCATCGCTGGAAAATTTGGTCTGACCACTCGTGACCGCGCTGAATTCAGCGCCAGCCGCCCGGCCCTGATTCTGATCGGTGACGATCCGTCGGGCATCCGGTCCAGTTTGGAAGCCATTGGCGAGGTTCAGGCTACCGCCAATTTGTTCGAAGCCGAGGAAATGCTGGGGCGGCGCAATTATGACGTCGCCATCTTGTCGTTCAAGGTGCCGCCCACATCCTTGCCCGGCTTTTGCGCGCAATTGCGCAACAATCCCCGTCTGTTCAATCTTCCCGTGGTGGTGATGGCGGTGCCGCCATTGGACACCAGTGATCTTTATGCCCACGGGGCTTCCCGCGTTTTACCCCAAAGCAGCGATAGCGGCATTCTGGGGCTGATTTTGCTGGGATTGGTCCGGCGCCAGCAATTGCGCTGGGCCATCCGCTCGGCCTTGGCCGACAGCCTGGCTCCTTCGACCCAGGACCCGGTCTGCGGGGTCTATGGTCGGGCTTTTCTGGATGCCTATCTGGAAGATCGTCTGAACACAGCCAAGCGGCTGGATCATCATCTGTCCTTGCTGGTGTTCAACATTCCACAAATCGACGGTATCGCCGATCAGTTCGGTACTCCCGCCGCCTTGCATCTGCGCCAGCAATTGGCGCAATGGATTTGCGGTCTGCTGCGGGCCGAGGATTTGACCGCGCAACTGGATTCCACGGAATTCTGCGCCATCCTGCCCGACACCCCCCCGCATGAAGCGGAAGTGGCCATGCATCGGATTTCTGGTGTATTGTCCCATACGGATTTCGCGCTTCACGACGTATTCCAGCCGGTGAAAGTGTGGATTTCTGCCGGTGCCGCCACCATCACCGATGGCGACACCCCCGAAACCCTGCTGTTCCGCGCCCGCCAGGAAGCTGAGTGATCTGTGGTGCGCAAAGGGCTGATCTTTTCTGATCGCCCTTTGCCGGGCGCGGGCATTTGCCCGCCTCGTGGGTTTGCTGTCCTTAAAGGAATGCACAACATGACGGGTCGCCGGTCATGAGGTTGGAATTCATCTTCGACACGGTTTGCCCGTGGTGCTATGTGGGCAAGCGTCGGCTGGAACGCGCCTTGGCTGGACGACAGGGCGCGCGGGTCGAGATCATTTGGCGACCCTTCATCCTGAACCCTGATATTCCGCCGGGCGGCATTGACCGCCAGCTTTATCTGGACCGCAAATTCGGCAGTCCCAGCCGGGTCCAGCGGGTGCAAAGCGCGGTGTCCCAAGCCGCGCAAAGCGAAGGCATCATCTTTAATTTCGATGCCATTCACCGCGCCCCCAACACGGTTGATTCGCATCGGCTTATCCGTTTTGCCGCCAGTCTGGGGCGGGAAAGCCAGGTAGTAGAGGCCCTGTATCGCGCCTATTTCTACGAGGGCAGGGATATCGGCGATATTTGGGTGCTATCGGCCATTGGGGCCGTCTGTGGTTTGCCCCAGACAGAATTGACCGATTACCTGTTATCAGACACCGATGTTGCCCAGGTGATGAATGAAAATGCCCGGTCCCATCGTCTGGGGGTCAATGGCGTGCCGTGCGTCGTGCTGAATGGGCTGTATGCCCTGGCCGGTGCCCAGGAACCGGATATCTTGCTGCGGTTATTGGACATCGCCCGCGAAAACGAAGCCGAGGCCGCTTTCAGCTGAGCCGTCCGCCATGTCACGGTCCGAACGTCTTTTTGACCTTTTGCACGCATTACGCGGTCATCGCCATCCCATCAGCGGAAAAACCCTGGCTGAGCAGGTTGGCGTCAGCATCCGCACCCTGTATCGGGATATCGCCACGCTTCAAGCGCTGGGGGCGGAAATAGAGGGCGAGCCGGGCGTGGGCTATGTGCTGAAACCCGGCTTTTTGTTGCCCCCCTTGATGTTCACCGCAGAAGAAATCGAAGCGCTGGTTTTAGGGTCGCGCTGGGTGGCCGACCGCACGGACAATCCCTTGCGTGATGCGGCGCGCAGCGCCCTGGCCCGGATCGGTGCGGTTTTACCCGCCGAATTGCGCGATCATTTGGATGCCTCGTCACTCTTGATCGGCCCTGGACAGGACATTCCACCGGATGGGGCTGACCTGTCCATGCTTCGCCGCTCCATTCGGATGGAACGCAAGCTGATCCTGTGCTACCGCGATGCTGTAGGGGCGCAATCGGAGCGCATCATCTGGCCGTTTGCTTTGGCCTTTTTCGATTCGGTGCGGGTTTTGTTGGCTTGGTGCGAATTACGCCAGGGTTTCCGCCATTTCCGTACCGACCGTATCCTGTCCGCCCAAATCAGTGAAACACGTTACCCCCGCCATCGGGGAATATTACTGAAAGAATGGAAACAGGCGGAAGGAATTGACTGACATTCGGTCTGGGCCGTTTTTGGGCGACCGATCAGCCCGCGCGGCGAGGGAGAACCAACCGGTCATGTGTGGACGGCCCCTGCGTTGCAAGGAGAATCCGACGTGATCACGCCCCGGTCGGGTGCAGTCATGTGTCCGGCCTGTTTGCGCGGCCACTTGACCGCTGGCCATGATGTGATCCG
>JAYSBF010000118.1:0-2417 GCA_041915545.1 Magnetospirillum sp.
GGACCACGGCATCCTTCCCTCCATGAGCGGGAAGGGGAATTGTTACGACAATGCCATGGTCGAAACCGTCTTCAAGACCATCAAATCCGAATTAATCTGGCGAACCCTATGGCAATCACGCGCACAGGCCGAGATCGCCATTGGCCGCTATATCGATGGCTTCTATAATCCAATCAGGCGACATTCCGCCTTGGGCTATAAAAGCCCATGCCGCTTCGAGACCGAAGCCGCATAATAGGAAAAACGCTCTCCACTCTTTCAGGGCAAGTCCACATGGATGCGGCGCGATTTGATGATACACCTCGTCGGGGGCGTCCAGCCAATGCCGTATGGGGCCTGTCGGTGTTGTCGAAGCCGATCCAGCGGGCCAGTCTCTGGCGTAACTCCGATCCAGTTTCGAAGGTATGGAGATGACCACTTGTGTATCGGTGATCGCCACAGTTGGCAAGCCCAATGCAGAATTTAGGGGCGACAGGGCGGGTATCCATCCCGCTGGTCGGCCTCTGCGTCGCTGGCTGTCGAATATTCGCAGCCGTTCCAGTAATAGGGTTCCTGCCCATAGTCCAGGCGATGCCAACCACCATCCGTCTCTGGCAGAAGGCTGAGTGCTTCCGGTTCAGCGGAGATATCTGCAAGTTCACGCCACCCTTTTTTACCCTGCTGTGTAAAAATACGAAGCCAGCATCCGGAGGAATTCCCACACCACTCTGACAGCCTGAGCAATATCAAGCGCTCTGGCTGCCCGTCGTCATTCAAATCGGCCTCGACCCAGAATACCTTGTTGTATTTGAGTCCCGCGATCCAGTCGCGGCGGTACTCATGGAACAGCGGCGAGGTTTGGATGAAGTGCTTTTCCGCGTTGCTGAGGTGATTGTGAAAACGCAGCAGACGCCCCTTTGCATCTTGTGCGGCTGCGCCCCCCGCCCACACCAGAAGTCCGACGACCAACACCCGCAGGCCGATCATAACAATTTCTCCATCTTACCAACCACCAGGAGTGTACGTGATGCCCTTGAATACGTGCAATCGGCGGATCACACGCTTCTCTTCAAGGGTAAATTTTTTGGTATTTTGTTCTAATTTGGTCAGTACGCGATGTGTTCTGCCTGCGCCTTCCCGATGGCCGGCTGCGATCAGGCCCCCATCTGTTACTGTCACGGAAAGGCCGTCCGGCCCCATATAAGTCTTTCCGACATGCTTGGTGCTGCCATTGCTGCTGAGTTGCCGTTCCACACCACGCATGACGTCTTCCAACGCTGTTTCCTGCGCTTCTGGATGGTTTAGGAAATCTGTGTCCGAGTTGACACCGTATTCGCGGGCTTTTGCAGTCCAGTTTCCGTGAGAATCTTTCCAACCACCGTCCTGAAGTGCCGCATTCTTGAGCTGGTAGCGCCCCAGAGCGCCTGTTCCTTTTTTATTATGCTCTTTATAGCCATTATTTGGCTTCCCGGTGCTGCTTTCGTCTTCGGATATTTTCTCGCGGAAACTCTGGTTCGTTTTGCCCTCCCAAGGTTTTTTGGCAGGTTGCCCTCCGGTGCCCGCCAGTCCCGAACGATCGTGGGAGGAGACATTATTGGAAACGCGCTCCGCATTGCCATTGTCCGGTGGCGATACCGTCCCAACCAAAAGTCCCGATTTAACCGTCGGTGCAGGGGCTGATGGCTGGGCTGTACCGGGCTGCATGATGACGGTTCCCATTTGAGCCAAAGGTATTCGGGCAGCGGGCGCATCGCCTACACTATTTTCCCCCAAAGCATGCGCCCACAGCGCATCCCACTGGCCGATCACCGCCGGGTGATCGCGTAAGGTAATGGGCAGTTGGTCGGGGGTTTGGCCTGATTTCACCCCGGCCCAGGCCTGTTTCAAGGTTTCCTCATCGGCCCGTTGCCGGGCTTGTTCACGGGTGCGGAACCCGGCCTTGATCATCCGTTCGGTTTCCGCCTGAAGGGCGGGAGTGTCCGGGCTGGCCGCTTGGGCCAGCACCGCATCGGCGGTCTGGCGGGCGGTGGCGAACAGGGCATGGCGGTCGATTTGGGTGATCAGTTGGTCGCGGTCACCGGCAAGGTCGATGTGGTAACGATCCAGCAGGGCGCGGGCGGCCTGGGGGTCTGCCGTGGCGGCCTGTTCCACCATGGCCTTGGTGAAGTCGCGGGCATAATCCTGTTTGGCCTGTTGGGTGCGGGCCTGGTCCCAGCCTTGGCGGCGGGCCTGATCCTCCACCTCTGCCGCCCCGGCGCCGTAATGGCGGGCGTACAGGCGTTGGTCCTGCCAGTTGGCGGCGCCGTCGGCGATGGCGCGATAGGTGTCCTGGGCGATCCGGTTGGTCAGGGTTTGCGCCGCTTGGTCGATGCGGTCCATGGTCTGGCGGCGGAAATCGGCCAGACCGGCCCAGGCATCCTGGCCGGTCAGAGCGAAAA
>JAYSBF010000119.1:0-1501 GCA_041915545.1 Magnetospirillum sp.
ATCGGGAAAAAGCAGGATGTCGATGGTGCTATGTTCGCCGGCGGTGCCTTCTAGTACCGATCCCGTCAGGTAGGGTGAAAAATCGGCGAACATTTCCAGGAGTTCGATAGCTGTTTCACGCATCTGCTGTAGAAGCTCTAGGTGTTCGTCGCCCAGATAGAGGGATTGGTAGGCGCGTAGCTCTGAATCAACTTCGGCGTTGTCCGGGAAGGGCGTATGAGCGGGGGCACCAAGTTGTCGGGCAGCCTTGAGTTTGGCTTGCTGGTAGTCGGAAATGCCGTCTTCGGCGATGAGCCGGGCGGCGACGCTGGCGATACTGGCGCGAAGATTGGCCGTGTGGCGTTGCTGCCTGTCGTGGCGGGGCATGGCGGGCTCCGTCGGGTACAATGGCCCCATTCTAACGGGTCTTTGTGACATGCACATTCATATTCTGGGCGTCTGCGGGACGTTTATGGGGGGCGTGGCCCAATTGGCGAGAGCGGCCGGGCATCGGGTGACCGGATGTGACGCCAACGTCTATCCGCCCATGAGCGATCAGTTGCGGGCCGCCGGCATTGAACTGATCGAAGGTTATGGCGAAGAGCAACTGAGCCTGGCACCCGATATTTTTGTGATCGGCAATGCCATTTCCCGGGGAAATCCCTTGCTGGAAGCCATTCTGGACCGTGGCCTGGCTTATGTTTCAGGTCCCCAGTGGCTGGCCGAACACGTATTGCAGGGGCGCTGGGTCTTGGGGGTGGCTGGTACCCACGGCAAAACCACGACAGCTTCCATGCTGGCCTGGTTGCTGGAGGACGCGGGAATGGCGCCGGGGTTCCTAATTGGCGGTGTGCCGATGAATTTTGGCGTGTCGGCCCGTCTGGGCGATACCCCGTTTTTTGTGATCGAGGCGGACGAATACGACACCGCCTTCTGCGACAAGCGCTCCAAGTTTGTTCATTACCATCCGCGAACGGTGGTGTTGAATAACCTTGAGTATGATCATGCCGATATTTTTGCCGATCTGGCGGCGATCGAGACGCAATTCCATCATTTGGTGCGTACATTGCCGCGCGCAGGTCTGGTTGTGGCCAATGGCGCCGAGGCCAGCCTGCAACGGGTGGTCAGTCGAGGTTGTTGGACCCCGGTGGAGTGGTTTAACGCTCCCGGCGGTTATCGAGTGGAAGGGGATGATGCCAGTGGTGAGGCGATCCTTTACGGCCCCGAGGGCGAATTGGGCCGGACCCGCTGGTCACTAACCGGTGACCATAATAGAGCCAATGCCTGTGCTGCCCTGCTGGCAGCCCGTCATGTGGGCGTGCCCCTGGCCCAGGGCCTGGACTCCCTGGCTCGATTTGAAAGTGTGAAACGGCGCCTGGAGGTGCGGGGTACGGTGAAGGGGGTGACGGTGTACGACGATTTCGCCCACCATCCGACAGCCATTGCCACCACCGTTGCCGGGCTGCGCCGACGGGTGGGGCAGCAGCGCATTCTTGCCGTGTTGGAGCCGCGCTCCAACACC